>DCZN01000096.1 GCA_002331625.1 Nitrospira sp. UBA2083
CGGATCTTCGGCTGGGCCAAGGTTCGGTATCGGGGGCTGGCGAAGAACACCCACTGGCTCCAGATCAGCTGCGGCTTGGCGAATCTCTATCTGGTGCGTCGGCGACTGTTGGCGGAAACGTAGAGCATGTGTGTCTAAGGGCTGACAGTGGGCCACCGGACGGTGCATGTGCCCCAGGCAGAGGGGCTCGGACGAGCGGATGCCCACCGCATTCACCCTGAGGGTCAGCCCAGGCACAGCGTTCCGAGTAACAACGTGAATTAATCAGACCTTCCTTAGTTGAATCGCCACATCGCTTCAGATAGTCGTCGGCCTTGATGTCATGGAGGTTCGCGTGCGGGACGACGAAGGCGACTACCGGAACGGGGAGTACGGCAATCGACGAATCGTCGACACCCTGCGAGCCTGAGCAATGGGCGCCGGTTTTTGGATATTTCACGTCATCGCGGACAAGTGCCGTCGTACAACCTGCGAGGAGAAGAGACGTACTGAGTAGTAATGCGAACCCTCCTTGTAGACCTTGCTTCCGAATCATGAACACCTCCTGTTGATCGGTCCTGTCTCTTAGACGCAGGCTACTCACAAAGGTAAACTCCGTCAAGTAAATGGCTTGTCGGTGGAATATTGCTTGACGGCGAAGCCGGAACGACGGTATCCCAGTGGGCATGTCTCACCCTTCCACCACGGTGGCCTACGGATCGGTCGTGCTCGCGGCGGTGTTGTGGGGTGGGTCCATCGTGGCCCAGAAGATGGCGCTTGGATCGTTCTCCGCGGTCGAAGCTTCAGTGCTTCGCGATATCGGGGGACTGGCGATCCTACTTGCCACCTGGTGGTCGAAAGAAGGCGGCGCACTCAACATAATAAGCCGTGCTGATCTGGGCTTACTCGGCCTTCTGGGACTTGGTGTACTGGGAAACCATCTGCTGATTCTCATGGGGCTCAACTATGTGAGCGGGGCAGTCGGCGGTGTCATTATCGGATCCAGTCCGGTGGTGACATCAGTACTCTCGGCGATGTTGATTCGCGATGTGCCGCTGCGGGCTGTATGGGTTGGGGCGCTGTTGTCATTTGCGGGCGTTGGACTGGTGTCCGTGGCGGGCTTCCAAGCGGCCGGCGAACAGCCGCTCCTGGGCAGTATCCTGGTCTTTCTCGGGGTCGTGAGCTGGGCGCTGTATAGCATCGGCAGCCGCACAATCATGGAGCGGATGTCTGCATTGACGGTGAATTGGACCACGCTGATGGTCGCGACGGTGCTGCAGATTCCATTACTATGGACGGATCAAAAGATGATGCAGGCTGGTGTCGAGTCCGTAACCACATCAGATTGGTTGGCGCTTGGTTATCTTGTTGTCTTTGCGACCGCCGTGGCGCAACAGGCATGGCTGTTCGGTGTCAAAGGGATCGGCCCTTCACGAGCGTCGGTCTTAGGCAATCTCACACCGGTTGCAGCCATAGGACTCTCTGCCCTGATCTTGGGGGAAGCGGTTGGTTTGACTGAAGTTATTGGCATTTGTCTCATTCTAGCCGGTGTGTGGGGCGTCAATCGCCGAACGGCGGAATCAAGTATCTAGGACACTCCACTCCTTTCCTCTCTCCATTCTCGCTCCCTATTTGTGGTTGGTGTATCATACGGGGCCTGGCGGCGGAGGTATGTGTTTCTCGCGAGGGCAGTTGCCGACGAATGAGGACGGTCATATTTCTAGGGTTCGCGGATTGCCATGAACAGTAACTATGCCAGAGCGCTGATTCCGCTGATCCTGGCTGGGACATTCATTCTCGACGTGTTCATGCCTTGGGGGTATGCGGTCTGGGTCGTCGGGGATGTCTTTGCCGCATTCTTGACCCTCTGGATTGAATGGTTGCTGGCCCCATATCTCGTGGCAACCATCGGCACTGTTCTCGCGTATGTGGGGCACATCCTCTCTCCTCCAGTTATTGCGGTGGACATTGCAGGCTTCAATCGCGTCGTGGGCATTGCGCTCGTGTGGATTACGGCGTGGCTCGTGGCACGAGCCAGAGGGGCAAAACTCGACGATGCCACCAGGCGACTGGGTGCGATCGTGGAGAGCAGCAGCGATGCCATTCTGAGTGTGACCCCTGACGGATTCGTGACCACGTGGAATAGGGGTGCCGAGCGTATCTTCGGATATACCGCCAACGAAATGATCGGCCGGTCGATTCTTACGATTATCCCGGCCCATCTCCATCGGGACAGAGCCTGGGAGCTGGCCACGGTGCGGGGGATGCATGACATTCAAACTTATGATGCCGTACGGTTGACCAAGGACGGCCGATCCATCGATGTGTCTGTCACATTATCGCCGCTGAAGGACTCGGTAGGTCAGTTTGTGGGGGTCTCGAAAGTCATCCGGGATATCAGCGATCGGAAGCGGGGGGAGGTCCTTCTCAGGCAAGCGCATGAGGCATTGGAAAGACGAGTTCAGGAGAGAACCGCAGAGTTAAGTGCCGCCAACCATTCCCTACGGATACTTTCCGGCCAACTGATGCAAGTGCAGGAAGAGGAGCGAAGCCGACTCGCGCGCGATCTGCACGACGAAGTCGGACAGTTGCTCACGGCACTGAAGATCGACTTGCAGGATATCCAGCATGGTGAGGTCGGGGAGGTCCGGTTCGGCTCGCTCACGGATAGCCTTGAGCTGGTGGATCGCCTGCTGACGCAAGTGCGGACTCTGGCGCTGGATCTGCGGCCCTCGCTCCTTGACGATCTGGGCTTGGAGTCGGCGCTTCGATGGTATGCGAATCGACAGGCGACGCGAAATGGATGGTCTCTTTCGCTTTCGGTCGAGGGAATGGTCGGGCGAGTTCCGGTCCCCATCGAGGTCACCTGCTTTCGAGTTGTGCAGGAAGCGCTGACCAATATCGCCAAGTATGCGAAGGCGAAGACCGTTGATCTGACATTGTGCCGGCGGGACCAGGATATCACGCTGGTGATCCAAGACGACGGGGTTGGGTTTGACGTGATGTTGGCCAAACAACGTGCACTGGGCGGGGAAAGCATCGGGTTGCTCAGCCTGGAAGAACGTGTGCGGCTGGCCGGGGGCAGTTTTATCATTGCCTCGGCGCGAGGCGAAGGGACTCGGCTCGACCTGCGCTTCCCACTCGTGGAGCAAGAGCAGCCCGAACAACATGTCACGAGTGAGGTCATATCACCATGAGCCATCTTCGGATTCTTCTTGTGGAGGATCATGCCTTAGTCAGAGCCGGTATGAAGGCGCTCCTGCAAAAAATCGAAGAGATCGAAGTCGTCGCGGATGTCGGAGATGGGTTGGAGGCGGTCAAGTATGTGCAGACGGCCGCTCCGGATCTTGTCTTGATGGATATTGCGATGCCCGGATTGAACGGCCTCGATGCGACTGCTCGGATTGTTAAGGAATCGCCGACCACGCGCGTGATTTTGCTCTCGATGTACGCCAATGAAGAGTACCTCCAACAAGCGTTGCAGGTGGGTGCTTCAGGCTATCTGATGAAAGG
>DCZN01000064.1 GCA_002331625.1 Nitrospira sp. UBA2083
ATATGCCGGAGATGGACGGCATTACGCTCATCAAGGAACTGCGGAAATTAAGCGCGTTCAAGTTTACGCCCATCCTCATGCTCACGACTGAGTCCGCGACAGAAAAGAAACAGGCTGGAAAAGAAGCCGGTGCGACGGGGTGGCTGGTGAAGCCGTTCAATCCGGAAACGCTGCTCAAGACCATTGCGAAGGTACTACCGGCGTGAACGTCTCTTGTAAGAAACGTTCACGCCGGAGTTTCACGTTGCATGTTCCAAGTTTCACGATGGAACCAGAAACCTGAAACGTGAAGCCAGAAACGTATTCGGGAAGCGGCCATCCGAAAACATGAAACTCGAAACCTGAGACGGGCATCGGAGGTCTATGAGTAACGAGTTTGCGCAATTTCAGGAGGCCTTTTTTGAGGAAGCCGGGGAACATCTGGCGGTCGTTGAAGAAGGTCTACTGGCGCTCGAACAGCATCCCCAGGATCTCGACCTGCTGAACAAAGTATTTCGGTCGGCCCATTCCATCAAAGGCACGGCCGGCATGTTTGGGTTCAATGCCGTGGCACAGTTTACCCACAAGATGGAGACGTTGCTCGACTTGCTGCGGAACGGGCAAAAAGCCTTGTCACCGCCCATCGCAGATCTGCTGCTGAAATCAACCGATTGTTTGAAGGCACTGATTGAAGCGGCGAAGACAGGGGAGGGCATCGACGACGAGACGGTGCAACGGCTGACGGCCGAACTGGCCACAGCTAGCGATCTGAAGGTTGAGAAGAAGGCTAAGGTTGAGGGGAGTCATTCACGTTCTTCCGCAACCTCACCCTCGACCTCAACCTTTCATATTGCTTGGACTCCACCCGAATGGATGTTCCAACGGGGTCTTGATCCGCTTCAGATCATGAAGGAGTTGGGCGGGCTTGGGACTCTCGACAAGGTGATGCTCGATACGTCTCGCCTTCCACACCTGACCGAGATCGACCCCGAAAAGTGCTATCTCTCCTGGAAGATGCAACTGGCAACTGGAAAGGATCGCAAGGTCATCGAATCGGTATTTGAGTTCGTCCGCGAAGACAGCTCACTGACGATAGAAGAAGCCACGGTTTCAAGTTTCAAGTCTCAAGTTTCAAGTGCGGCTTCTCAACATGAAACCCGAAACCAGGAACATGAAACCGGCGACCAGGGTCCCAAGCCCCTCGGCGCGATTCTGGTGGAGAGCGGAATGGTATCCCCTGCGGCCCTCGATCAGGCCCTAGCGCAGCAAAAACGGGTCGGAGAGATCCTGGTCGAGCAGAAAGTCGTGACTCCGCAACAGCTCGAGCAAGCACTGCACACCCAACGGCAGCAGGAGGCGGCGGCACAGACAAAGAAAACCGACACCACATCTATTCGCGTGGATACCGCGAAGATCGACAAACTGATCAACCTCGTGGGCGAGTTGGTCATCACCCAATCGATGTTGAGCGATTTGGGGTCGCGTTTCGAGATCAAGCAGTTGCCGGTTTTGCTCGAACGGGTCGCGCAGTTGGAACGCAATACCCGAGAAATTCAGGAACGCGTCATGGGCATCCGCATGCTTCCCATTGGGACCGCATTCAGCCGATTTCCTCGCTTGGTCCGTGATCTGTCGAGCAAGGCGGGGAAGAAGATCCAGTTGGTGCTCTCAGGGGAAGAGACTGAGTTGGACAAGACGGTCATCGAGTCCATCGGCGATCCGCTGACGCATCTGGTCAGGAATTCGGCCGATCATGGACTGGAACCACCGGAAGAACGGCTCGACAACAATAAGCCGGAAGGGGTAACGATCCGGCTCAATGCGTTCCACGAGGGGGGCAATATCTGCATTACGGTGGAAGACGATGGACGGGGCCTGAACCGCGATAAAATCGTTGCGAAGGCCGTCAAACAGGGATTGATCGGAGAGAACGACAAGTTGTCCGACGACCAGATCTGGCCGCTCATCTTCAGGCCGGGATTTTCCACCGCTGAGAAGGTGACGGATGTTTCCGGCCGCGGCGTCGGTATGGATGTGGTCAAACGGAACATTGAAGCTCTTGGGGGGACAGTCAGTATCAAGACCGTCACAGGAAAGGGGACGACGTTCACACTGAAGTTACCGCTCACACTGGCCATCATTGAGGGAATGACGGTCCGGGTCGGCAAGGAAACCTACATTGTCCCGTTGCTTTCCATTCTGGAGTCGATCCAACCAAAAGAAGGCACCATCAAGACCGTGGTGGGAAGGGGCGAACTCATCAATGTCCGAGGCACCTATCTGCCGATGATCCGGATGTACGACGTGTTTGTCCTGGAACCCGAGTATACCAACCCCATGAAAGCGATCTTGTTGATTCTCGAAACCGAAGGGGAGCGGGTGGCGGTGATGGTGGACGAGATTCTCGGGCAGCAGCAGGTCGTGATCAAGAGCATGGAGCAAAACTTCAGGAAGGTCGAAGGGATCGCCGGAGCCACGATCTTGGGAGACGGCACCGTCGGGTTTATTCTTGACGTGCGAGGGCTGCTGGAGATTGCACGGCATGGCACGCCGGTGGCGGCGTAAGGGCAACCCCGTTTTGAGTTCCAAGTTTCAGGTCTCAGGTTTCAAGTTCAAGGTTTCACGTTGCGGGGGAGAACCAGAAACATGGTGTTCCGAAGATGTGATCCTGTCTATGGCTAACAAGCGATTCGACGATATCGAAGGCGCGCTCTGCGACATCAAACAAGGCAAGTTCATTATTTTGGTTGATGACGAAGATCGGGAGAATGAGGGCGATCTCGTCATTGCTGCTCAATTTGCGACTTCCCGCGCGGTCAATTTCATGGCTCAACATGCGCGGGGATTGATCTGCCTGGCTTTGACGCCGGAACGGGTTGAAGAGCTGCACCTTCCCCAGCAAGCGGCAGAAAATACCGCCACATTCGGGACGGCCTTTACCGTGTCGATCGATGCGAAACAGGGCATCTCGACGGGGATTTCATCCGCCGACAGGGCCAAAACGATTCAGGTGGCCGTCAATCCCAAAAGTAGACCGGCCGATCTCGCCAGACCGGGCCACATCTTTCCGCTCAGGGCGCAGCACGGGGGGGTCTTGAAGCGCGCCGGGCAGACCGAGGGATCCGTCGATCTTGCAAGATTGGCTGGGCTGTATCCGGCCGGCGTGATCTGCGAGATCATGAATGAGGACGGCACGATGGCCCGGGTGCCGGCCTTGTTACGGTTTGCCGCCCGGCACAAGCTCAAGATGATCACCATCAAGTCGCTCATCGAATACCGCATGAAGCGTGAGCCGTTCGTGACGCGAGCGGCCGGCACGCGGTTGCCCACCAAGTTCGGAGCGTTTGAGGCAATTGCCTATCACAATACGATCGACGGCAGCACCCATCTGGCGCTGGTGAAAGGTCCCATCGAGCCACACCGACCCACGCTGGTCCGTGTGCATTCCGGCTGTCTGACGGCCGATGTACTTGGATCATTGCGTTGTGATTGCGGTGATCAGCTGCACCGGGCGATGGAATTGATCGAGCGGGAAGGCCGAGGAGTATTATTGTACCTCAATCAGGAGGGACGGGGGATCGGCCTTCTGAACAAGATCAAGGCCTATGGGCTTCAGGATCGGGGTTCGGATACGGTGGAAGCCAATTTGAAGTTGGGGTTTCAGGCCGACCTACGGGACTATGGCGTCGGGGCACAGATTCTGGCCGATTTGGGTCTCCGATCCATCAGGCTGATGACGAATAACCCGCGAAAAATCGTCGGGATCGAAGGCTATGGTTTGAAAGTCGTGGAACGGGTGCCGCTGGAGATCCATCCAGGACGGATAAATCTCAAGTACTTGCGAACCAAGAAAGAGAAGCTGGGCCATCTGTTGCTCGCAGTGTGATGCTACGAAGCTGACAAGATGCGCGTATCAGGCTGACAGCGTGTAGGGGAGACACTAAACAAACTCCTGTTGGCCCGTTCGGACATCACCTTGCAGGCTTGTTAGCCTGTCAGCCAAAGATCGAGTTGGAAGGAAAGCTGATATGGCGCTCATGATCAATAACAATTGCATCTCCTGTGACGCCTGTCTGGCGGCTTGCCCCAATCAGGCAATTTTTGAAAAGCGGAGCGATGCCGAATCCGGCGGCTATCGCGTGAGTGACGAGCAGGGGCTCGACGGCACCACCTACGTCATCTCGCACGAGCGGTGCACGGAATGTGTCGGCCATTTTGCCGAGCCCCAATGTGCATCCGCCTGTCCGATCGGGGACTGTTGCGTACCGGATCCGCTGTTCCCTGAATCAACGACGGTATTATTGGAGCGGGCCCGCCGGCTCCATCCTCAGAAGGAGATCCGACATGACATGGTGTGGCAGGGGGTCCGAGGGTAAAAGGAGCGGAGGAGTCAAGTTTTGTGCTTGAGAACCGATAGAGCCCTGTCGAGCCCGAGAGGGGGTTCTGGGCCCTGAATAGTGGGCATGACATGTCCTGTGATGGGCGGCAGGCCCAATGAAGGAGGAGCTATGGCGGCAGCAGCGCTCGAAACCGCGACCAAGGAGCTGAATCAGCAGATCGGGCTGACTACGGATGGGAGCCAGTTTCTCACGTTCAACTTGGGGGAGGAACTCTACGGCGTGGATATTCTCCGCGTCCAGGAAATCAAAGGCTATACCGCCGTCACGAAAATTCCCAATACGCCCTCGCATATCAAAGGCGTGTTGAATCTGCGCGGCACCATCGTGCCGATCATCGAACTTCGAACGAAATTCAATATGCCGACCATCGACTACACGGCCTTTACCGTCATCATCGTGGTCGTCGTGCGTGACAAGGTCATGGGGCTGGTGGTCGATGCGGTCTCGGACGTGTTGAACATCGATAAGAAGGATATCCAGCCGCCGCCGCAGTTCGGGGCCAAGGTGGACGTGAGCTTCTTGAATGGGATCGGCAAATCGAACGATAAGCTGGTGGCGCTCCTGGACATGGATCGCCTGTTGCTCGACGATGAGATGCAGGATGGCACGAAAGCGGCGAAGGCGGCGTAATCTCGAGGAGAGAGGGGAGAGCAGTATGAACCCTGAGATGACGGGGAACGAGGACGAGGCGTGTGTCGAGGCATTCGATGACTCTGCGATGCGGCTTCGCATCCAGCACAACACGAAGGAGGGAGGACGATCCATGGACAATGTGAATGTCGAAGAGCTGGTTGCGAAACTGAAGGCCATTGACCAGGTGCAGGCTGCCATTGAGTTCAATATGGATGGGACGGTGATCACCGCCAACAACAATTTTCTGAAGACGCTGGGCTATACCCTCGACGAAATCAAGGGGCAACACCATCGGATGTTCTGTGATCCCGCCTATGTCAACAGCCCGGAGTATCCGGCGTTTTGGGCCAAGCTGAACCGGGGTGAATATGATACCGGCACCTATCAACGGGTTGGGAAGGGTGGCAAGGAGGTGTGGATTCAGGCCGCGTACTATCCCCTCATGAACAGCAGTGGGAAGCCCTACAAGGTGGTGAAGTTCGCCTCTGATGTAACGGCAAGGCAAACGGAAATCCTGCATATGCAGGATGAGCTCAAGGTTCGCGAGGACATCATGAACACGACCAGCATCGTGTCGGAAGCCAACCTCAAGGGCGACATCATGTCGGTCAATGAGAAGTTCATGCAAGTGTCCAAGTATCCGAAGAACGAATTGGTCGGGTTTGGACACAATACGACGCGGCACCCTGACATGCCAAAAGAAGTCTTCAAGCAGATGTGGGCCACGATCGGCCGGGGCCAGATCTTCCGTGGCGTCGTGAAAAACCGCGCAAAAGACGGCACGCCCTACTATGTGGATGCGGTGATCGCGCCGTTTGTCGACAAGAAGACCGGCAAGCCCCGCAAGTATCTGGGCGTGCGGTACGACATTACTGAACAGGAAATTCAGCGCCAGAACATGCAAGGCATTATGGACGCCATCAATAAGTCCTACGCCTCCATCGAGTTCAAGCTCGATGGCACCATCATGACGGCGAATGAAAATTTCTTGAAAACGGTGGGGTACAGCCTCGATGAGATCAAGGGCCAGCACCATCGGATGTTTTGCGACCCAGCCTATACGAACACCCCCGATTACGCCGCGTTTTGGCAGAAGCTGAATCGGGGCGACTTTGATGCCGGGGTCTACCGCCGCTTCGGTAAGGGCGGAAAAGAAGTGTGGATCCAGGCGTCCTATAACCCAATTAAGGATGAGATGGGCAGGCCGTTTAAGGTGGTGAAATTTGCGATTGATATCACCGCGCAGAAGCATGCGCAGGCTCAGTTGGAAGCCTGTATGGCGGAAGCGCAACTATCACTTGGAGCTTTGGCACAGGGGGACTTGACGCATTCAATGAGTGGAACGTACGACGGTGAGCTCGACAAGATCAAAGTGAGCGTCAATTCAGCATTGACCAACTTGACCAATACGATGTCGACGGTGCGTGATGCAGTGGAAGCGGTCACGGCTGGGTCCGAACAGATTACGAAGGGCAATGAAGACCTGTCTCAACGGACGAGCGAACAGGCTTCGGCGCTTGAGGAGACGTCTGCCTCCATGGAAGAAATGACCTCGACGGTGAAACAGAATGCCGACAACGCCAAACAGGCCAACCAATTGGCCATCGCGGCTCGCGATACGGCAGATAAAGGAGGCGCCGTCACGAAGAAAGCTGTCGATGCGATGGGCGAGATCAACAAGAGCAGCAAGAAGATCGCCGACATCATCACAGTCATCGACGAGATCGCGTTCCAGACCAACTTGTTGGCCTTGAATGCGGCGGTCGAAGCGGCACGAGCCGGCGAACATGGACGTGGATTCGCCGTCGTCGCAGCTGAGGTTCGCAACTTGGCGCAACGGTCGGCGACCGCTGCGAAAGAGATCAAGGGATTGATCAATGAGTCCATCCAACGCGTGACGGACGGCAGCGATCTGGTGAACCAGTCCGGCAAGACGCTGGAAGAAATCGTCAGCTCCGTGAAACGCGTCACGGATATTATCGCGGAGATCACCGCCGCCTCACAGGAGCAGGCAAGCGGCATCGATCAGGTCAACAAGGCCATCATGGCGATGGACGAGACCACCCAACAGAATGCGGCCTTGGTCGAAGAAACGACCTCCGCCGCCCAATCGATGAAGGACCAAGCTCAGGAGCTCATGCGGCAGGTGGAGGTCTTCAAGATCGAGCAGGCTGAAGGCCATCATGCCGCACGGGCTTTGGTGAGCCATGCAAGCCCTCGACCGGCCGCAAAGCCAATGGCAAAGTCCGTGGCTCATGGGACAGGAGGCAAGGTGGTAGCGAAGAAGCCGGCCGTCGGTAAGGCGGCGGAGCATAAGCAGCCGGCCGGTGTGGCAGCCGGCAACGGCCAAGGTCGCCATAGCGCTTCAGGAGATGACTTCGAAGAATTCTAGAAGCGGTGAGCGTATTGTGTGAAGCGTGAAGCGGCCAAGATAGTCGTTTCACGTTTCACGCTCAAGATTTCACGTTTTCCGATAGCGTAAAACCTGAAACTTGAAACCTGAGACTTGAAACTTCCCCCCCCTGAAACTCGCATCGCGAAACTCGAATTGCGACCGACGCTTGAATCTGGTTCATCATGCCTAGTACCATCATGCCACATTGGTATGACATGACAATCCATGAAGATACTGTCGTTGAAGGTGTCTGATACCCCGGACCATCGGCTGACTCATGCGGCGTTTTCCCGCAAGAGCACCAAATCTGAGGTGGTTCGCGAAGCCATCGCGGCCTTTCTCGAAAACGCCGGGAAGGGGCCGGAGGGATCGGCGTTAATGTTGGCGAAGGACCTCGCGGGAAGCATTACCGGACCGGCGGACTTGTCAGTTAATCCCACGCATTTAAAGCAGTTCGGACGCCCGAACAGGCGCAAGCCGACGGGCATTCGGTGATGCCGCCTCCTATTTTGTTGGATACCGGTCCCCTCGTCGCATTTCTCAATCGCCGTGATCGGCACCATCAGTGGGCGGTGGCTCAGTGGGCATCGGTGAAACCACCGTTCGTGACATACGAGGCCGTGTTGGCTGAATCCTGTTTTCTGTTCGGCGGTCGGTGGAAGGATCAGACAGTGACGCAATTGCTGATCCGCGGGATTGTTACGGTGCCGTCTCATCTGGACGAAGCGATGCCTACTGTGGCGAAGTGGCTTTTCCGATATGCTTCCGGCCCCATGTCGTTGGCCGATGCCTGTCTTGTGTTGATGGCCGAGCGATATTCATCTGGTCTGGTGATGATGCTCGGGCACGATTTCCGGGTATATCGTACGCATGGGCGGCAAGCGATTTCTTCCCTGATGTTCGGCGATTTATGGCCGAACGGTCAAACGTCACAAAATGCAGCGAGGCGTTGTTCGTGAACCGTGAAGCGTGAGACGTATTTCGTCTTCGGATCCGGACGCTTCACGGTCTTTGGGCGCCTCATGAGGAGCGCCTCACGTCTTCTAAACCCGAAACTCGCAACGCGAATCCTGAAACCCGACGTATCGCAATCTGCTAGAGCCATTTAGCTTGAGGCCGAACGGCTCGATGGACGGCATCGCCGAAACGTGTAATTAGTTAGGAATGGAGTTACATCGATGTAATACTTAGCCGTTCTCAAGAGGTTCACCCGATTAAGGTCACATGTCACAGCCGGTGATGTCCCCTCCTCCTGTTCCTGTCTCCAGTCCGGTTGACCACCTGGTCTTTGCCTCTCTTGGATCGTTCAGAGCGGCATGCCTGCCGGCTTCTGCCCACCCAGTCACCGATACCCAGGGTGCCCGAACATGAATGAGCCCCGCTATCCAGGGGGAGTGAATCCCAGTCTCGAGACAGATGTCTTAGAGAGTGACAGTCTGTACTGCAAAACGCTCTTCGAAGCAACCTCCGATGCGATGTTCATAAAGGACCGAGCCGGATGCTATCGGCTGTGCAACGCCGCCGCGGCCAGATTTCTCGGCCGGTCGGCGGAGGACATAATCGGGAAGGACGACTCGGCGCTGTTCCCTGTGACGGTTGCCGAGTCCATTCGGGAACAAGATCGGCTGGTGATGGTCGATGGCAAGACGGTTACGTCCGAGGAAACCTTGGCGATGCCGGATGGAGGATTAAGGACCTTCCGAACGACGAAGGGGCCGATGGTTGACGCCCAGGGGCGGGTGTGCGGCTTATTCGGAATCGTCCGAGATATCACCGAGCAGCAGCAGCGGGAGCAGGCGCTTCGTACGAGCGAGAATCGGTTCCGGGCGGCAGTGCAAGGAGCCAATGACGGCATTTGGGACTGGGACCTTCGCACGAATGAAGCCTATTTCTCAGAGCGGTGGAAAAACATGATCGGATATGACGATCATGAACTCGCCAATGTCTATAGCGAGTGGGAATCACGTCTGCATCCGGATGATCGTGCCCGCGTCATGTCCGAACTGACCGGCTATTTGCAGAACCGGCAGGACATCTATGATGTGGAATTTCGGCTTCGAAAGAAAGACGGCGCCTATTGCTGGGTTCATGCGCGGGGCCAAGCGATCTGGGATGCCGAAGGGCATCCTATTCGTATGGCGGGATCTCATACGGATATTACCGAACGAAAACGGGAAGCAGCGCTTCAAGCGGTGGAGCAGGAGACGCTGGAACTGGTGGCCAAGGGGTATCCGCTCCGGGAGGTGCTGACGTGTCTCTGTCGGGCGATCGAGCACCACACGTCTCCGATGCTCAGCTCGATCATGCTGGTCACGGAAGACGGATCGCATCTTTCAGCGGCGGCGGGGCCCAGCCTTTCGAATGAGTACAGTCGGCTGATAGACGGCATTCCCATAGGGCCGACCGTCGGGTCATGTGGGAGCGCCGCCTATTCTCGACAACCTGCGATCGTGTGCGACATTGCAACCGATCCGCGCTGGAAAGGCTACGCGGATCTTGCGATGGCCCATGGGCTGCAGGCCTGTTGGTCTCAGCCGATCTTGAGTTCCACTGGTCTCCTGCTCGGTACCTTCGCCGCATACTTTCGGGAACCGCGGCAACCGCAGGAGCGGGATTTCCGGTTACTCGAACAGGCCGGTCGCATTGCAGCGCTTGCCATCGAACATGCTCTCAGCGTGGATACGGTGCGGGAGAGTGAGGAACGGTTTCGGCTCATGTTCATACATGAGCCGGAATGTGTGAAAACGGTTGCTCCGGATGGGACGCTATTGGCGATGAATCCTGCCGGCCTTAGCATGGTAGAGGCTGATTCGCTAGAGGAGGTTGTCGGCCGTTCTGTGATGCCGCTGATTCACCCAGAAGATCGTTCGGCGATCTGGGAAGTGCACTGCGCCGCTCTCAATGGTGACGCCGGAACCCTGGAATTCAGGGTGAATGGGCTTAAGGGGCGACGTCGCTGGATGGATACACATTCCGTTCCTTTGCGCGAGGCAGGAGGTACGATCACGGCGGTGCTTAGTGTGACGCGTGACATCACTGAACGGAAGAGGCTAGAGCAAGCGAATGAGGACCAACGCGATCGTCTTCGTCTGGCGATGGACATTGCCGGATTGGCCACATGGGATTGGAATATCCTCACCAATGAGGTTATCTGGTCAGATAACTGTGAAGATGTAAAGGGACTGCCTCGCGGCTCGTTTGACGGGACGTTTGAAACCTATCAACGGCTGGTGCACCAGGAGGATCTTCCAACGCTGCTCGAGGACATTAAAAGCGCACTCAGCGGTCAGAAGCCCTACCACACGGAACATCGGATCGTGCCGCCGGCTGGCGAGGTGCAATGGATCGAGGGGAACGGTGTGGTCTATCGAGATGAGCTGGGCCGGCCTATTCGCATGGTGGGCACGGCGAGGAACATTACTGAACGGAAACGCATGGAACAGGTCCTGCGGCTGAACGAGGAACGGTACGTCAGGGCCACGGCAGTGGGGAAAGTCGGAGTCTGGGAATTGGATGTGCGAGCCGGTACGTATTACGGCGACAGGAATCTGAAAGCCATGGTCGGGTATCAGGACGACGGGCTGTCCGCCGATCTCGATGCCTGGCTGAGCATCGTACACCCGGACGATCAATCTATTGTCATGGCCCATTGGCAGCGCATCGTGAAGGGCGAGGCTGATGACTACCAGTATGAATTGCGCATGGTCAAAAAAGACGGCACAGTTATCTGGACCCATGTGCGGGGCCATGCTGCACGCGATACCGGCGGGCAGGTGACGCATCTTATTGGGGCGACCGTCGATATCACCGACCGCAAGCGGATGGAAAATGCCCTGCGGGACAGCGAGAAACGTCTACGTACCTTGTACGATGATAATCCCTCCATGTATTTCACGGTGGCACCGGACTTCTCTATTCTGTCTGTGAATCGATTTGGAGCCAGACAGTTGGGTTACCAGCCGCATGAATTGATCGGTAGGTCGGTTAGTGACGTCGTCTATGAACTCGATGAAGCCTTTGTTCTTCAGGAGCTGGACAAAGCCTTCTCCGATAGGAACGATTCGGTTAAATCTTTAGAGTTTAGAAAGAGGACGAAGAATGGGGAGATCATTTGGGTACGAGAGCGGGTGCGGATCTTGCGGGAAGGGAAAGGGGAAGGG
>DCZN01000077.1:0-51408 GCA_002331625.1 Nitrospira sp. UBA2083
GAAACCGGTCGCCCCCCTTTCTTCAAAATCGTGAAGCGTCAATCGTTCCAGGTTTCATGTTCAAAGTTTCAATTTGTGCAAAAGCCAAAAACCTCAAACCTGACATTTGAAACCGTTGGCCAATCGCTTCACCCTCCTGTACGACGTGTCTTATAGATACCCATCATACCGCAGAGGTCAATGGGTTGCCACAGTTCGACTCATAAGACCCCCCTATTCATCGAGGCTTGGGCGGGCAAGGTACGGGCCATACACAACGGCAAAGAGGAGATAGGCTCCACTCCAGCAAAGGGCTGACAGGCCCAGCATTCCGTGCGTCAATGTCGTGGGAGCATCGGGGCTCGGTGTGAAAATTCGTAGTAATGCCGCGATATTGATCAGTATGTAAATGCCCACCGTGAGCCGATCAGCATGGCGCGGCCTCCCCGTGTGGCCGAGGCTGGCACGAGTCATCACGGCCAACGTCATCGTGCCCATGGCCCCGGTAGTGAGAAGATGAATCGCGTTCCCAGTGGGAATGCCTAATCCCAGAATTGCGGTGCCGAGGGCCAGCAAGTACAGCCCAACCCACAGATAGCCCACATGGAGGATCAGCACGAGCGGTTCCCGCCATGTGCGCCAGCCTTTCCAGCGCAGCAGGCGCCCCACACTGGCCACGCCGGCCACGCTCAACATGATTCCGGCCCAGATACTGTCCGGTTGAAAGGTCCAAGAGCTGACTCCTACGAGCACGAGGCCGATGGCAGCCCCGTCCATCCGAGAAAATACTTCCGGTAGTTGGGTCTGATTCCGATCAGCCAGGAACTCACGCGTAAAGGTGGGCGTGAGGCGTCCGCCGATGACGGTCAGCATCATGGTCATCACCGACAAAGCAAGCCGTTCGGGGAAATCCGTCGAGGCGCCTCGTAGTGCAGAAAGGTGAAACAGAATGTTCGTGACCGCATAGAGACTTACTAGGATGCCAACCGGTGCCCGGTCCCACGCTTTTGCCGCGGCGATCTCCCTCCAGATGTAGGTAGCCAAGATGACCAAAAACGCTCCATCAACAATCGCCGCCGCGGGACCTCCGGCCAACGGCACGGTGACAAGCAGTCGTCCGGCCAGCCATAGCAGAAACATCCCCAGCAATGGGCCGCCTCTGAGCGGCATACGGTCCGTCCAGTTGGGCAGGGCAGTCAGCAGAAATCCAGCGATCAACGCCGGCAAATACCCAAACAACATCTCATGCACGTGCCACTCGCGGGCAGGATAGAGGAAATCCGCTTGCACACGGCCAGCGAACAAGACGACCCACATCGGAACCGCCAGGCCAACGAACATTGCGGCACCGAGAAAGAACGGTCTAAACCCGTAGGACAAGAAGGGTGGGCCGGTGTAGCGTGGGAAAACCGGCTCGTCAGTCTCTTCTATTCGTGTCCCACCAGGCTGATTCATGATCGGAAGCTGTTGGATAGACATGCGTCTCGCGATTGTCAGCGGTGAATTGAGACGATGTCAACTGATCGTGGGTAACATCAAGACCAGGCGTATCACGACCCTCTCGCAATCTTCTTATGTACGTACTGCTGTATCATTTCGTCTCTCCTGGCGTATCGATTAAGATACGAACCCTCGCCCCAATGTTTGTGTCAGACGACACTTGTCCCCAGGGAATGTACGAAAACCCCTTTACTGACGGGATCCGCGCACAACTTCTCCATGTCATTTATTCTGGCATCATCATTGCGTTTAAGGATCAGTACATAACGAGCACGACAATCGGTGCTCATCCAAATTATCAAGGAGGGGTCCCCATGACATGCGTGAGATGCAATGGCCTGCTGGTGGTCGATCATTTACTGGATATGCAAGAAAGTTATCTGCCGATGTGGATGCAGGCTCTCCGCTGTGTGGCCTGTGGCAATATCGTGGACCCGTTGATTCATTTTCACCGCACGACCAAGCGTGCCCGAAGAGCCAAGCAGCTCACGACGCGCCTGGTCAAACGGGCGAATCGACCAGCAGTGGCAGCATAAGAGTCTGGCGGTGCTATGCCACCGCCACTGTGGAGTCCGCGCCCTGGTCCATACGGGGCTTCTTCAAGGTATGTCTGCGCCGCGTCGGCTTGAGAGCACCCCTAGTGCCTACCTCCAGCAATTGATGGTGACACTGCCGTGTGCCGATGCCTAGCCTTCGAAGAGTGTCATTCCCAGCGACGTTGCATCCAATTCTCTGTCGATGATGGCCCTATGAGTCCTGAAGATCTTCCCTTGTGAGCACGACGAACAATTTTCTCACCACTCCGGCATTATTTCTTTCTTCAGCCCATTTGAGTAAAACAAGAAATTGAACCCTGTAGGCCTGGCTCTGATGTTATCGAATTAGATTCAGGTGTTGAATCCAATTAGATACTACTAAAAAGGATCAAGCCCCTAGCAATCCTATAACCTCCCGTTATTCCAATATTAATTTATTTTGAACGAGCATCTCACCATGCGGCATGTCGTTTGCTTAACGTGACGTAGCGATAGGCGATCGGTTCGGCAGAACGCAGCCGTCAAAATGCTTCTATTTACCGTTCCTAATGGTTAGCTGTTGACCGCCTTAAATTGCGTGCATTATAAACGTCGTCCGAGACGGCTTTGTAATGCTGGGGGGCTCCACTAAGGGCCTTTCACCTAGCCGATCCAATGGTGCCGTTACGCACTACGTTTTATTGTCCTACTCAAAAGGAGGCTTCGATGAAGAGGTACTTTAGTTTTGGAGCGGCTCTCTGCCTGGCGGCGGGAGTAGCTGGTTGTTCGGGTGACGAGACTGCGCCGCCAGCGGCAGGGCCTGCGCCCAATCCGATTCCCGCTGCCGTCACATTTGATGTGACAGACGAAGCGGGTCATTGGTTTGATCTCGGCAGCGCCAATAAGCTTGCAGGAACCCAGTCCCTGGCCATAGTGAAGCCAGGCGATAAGGTGGCATTCCTTCAAACCAGGTCGATACATGGCCCAAATGGTGCTGGCCCGTCGCGTGTTGAGAGCTTCCATACCGTCACGAGCCTGATTTGGCCAGCCACTGCGACTGCAGCAGAGCGTATCGATCAGGACAAAGCGAACAAGGACGATCATGAGGTAACATTGAACGCGCCTGGTCTCTATGTGTTCGTGTGCAAGCTGCACCCCTATATGCTGGCAGGCGTGATCGTGGATGATCCAGATACGAAAACCTCAAGTGGGGGACCAGCCTTCGACATTGGCGACAAACTTCATCTCTTTGGAGTGACCCATACAGCGGATGTTCGAACGGCCGCAGACGAAACCAAGGCGTTTTCCAGCAACTCAAACCTTGGACTTAGGTTGTTACGTGCATTCTTCGTGGTTACCAGCCCAACGAACTGGAAGGACTACACCAAGGTGGGACAAGCTTATAAGCCGTCCTATCCTCCAGTTCCAGTTAAGGTCAATCCCGTCGGTGCTCTTCCACTTCCAAATGGGATTGTCCCTGATTTGAATGCGGCCCTGCAGGGTAGATTTGATGGCGAGACCATCCCAACCGTTACAAAAAAACCAACCGTCGATGGAATCGGTGAGGTGTGGGTCGACACGGCCTACGAGACGACCACCGGCAAGGGCGCAGCCTATCCCAGCACAGCGACCGTGGTCGATGTGGAAGGAGCGGGCAAATGGACGGTGAAGCGCAAGATTGCTCTACCAGCGCAGAAGATGAACAACGCACACAACTTCTGGGCCAGCGAGGATCAGAAGCAGATCTACAACACCGAGTGGCACGGCAAGAGTCTATATGTCCATAATCGCGAGGACGGCGCACTCTTGCAGGAAATCGAGCTCGGCAATGATCCCGCTCACGTGATGACCAGGATCGGGAATGCGACCAGGGGTGAGCAGGTCCACGTGGGATTGAACGGGGAAGATGCGGTGGTCGAGCTAAATAAGGGCACCAATGGAAACCTGACCATTAATCGGCGGATTCTGGTCCAGAATCCCGGTGAGAAGCAAGCCCAGCCACATGCCCACTGGATGGGCCATGACGGCGAGGCGATGGTGACCCCGAACTCCAATACCAATGACTCCACGTTCTGGGATTTCATCACCGACAAGATCAAAGCAAAGCCTGCCACCGGGACCCTGCCAATCGCCTCAGGAATCAACCCAGACTCGACGAAGTACTATGTCTCCAACTATCTGGGCCATAGTATCTCCGTCATCGATATGGCGACCGGGAACAACATCAACAACATCAGTTTGCTCCAAAACTATGACCCAATTTCTGGCAGTGTTGGAGGAAACGGGGCGATCGGTGGGCTGCCGATTCAAACGCCGGTGAGCCCGGATGGGAAATACGTGATCACGGGGAACACCTTGACTGCGACGATCACGATCATCGATACCGCTGCAGATGGCGGGAAAGGCGCTCTCGTCAAGAGCATCGCGTGCGATCCAGGCTGTCACGGCGTGAACTTCGGCGCCAAGAAGGGTGGCGGATACTACGCCTATATCACCAGCAAGTTCTCCAACCGGCTGATCGTATTAGATTACGATAAAAACAACGACGGCAACGTCGATGATGCCGAGATAGCTGGCTGGGTGGTACTGGCTGACGACAACGCACCGAGCGATGATACGATCAACGGCAACAAGGGCATGGGTGGACAGGGCATATTGGCTGTACCTAACGTGTATAACGGCTGGGTACAGAAGTTGCCCTCCGGTGAAGGTGCCAATAGCTTCTGCGGACAACTAACTGCCGCACAGCGGAGTCCGTTCGCGGGCACTGTCATTACCCCTTGCACCCCATAGAAGTTTGTCCAAGCTACCGGGATCATCCTGGTGTCTAACATAGCTGCCTAGTGTGGGGCCCGGTGCGGAGGCGAGAACCACTGCACCGGGCCTTCTCATTCCGATCACAGAGGCGGAGAGATGAGGTAACTGATGGCGGACGCTAGTGAGACCCATTAACTATGGCCAAAACCCGCCGTCCGTATCGTTCCGCTTTCATCTCGCCGATGCCTGGTATTTCTAAGAGTGCCGCCGGTGTCTCCGGCTTGGAACCGGCGATCGCCTTCAACGTCTTATCGTGAAAAATGAGGAAGGGTGCGACGCCTTCTTCCTCGGCCAGTTCAGAACGGAGCTGTCTGAGCCGTTCAACGAGCTGTCTATCCGGCAGCGATCCCTGCAACATACTGGTGGGTGCCGCATGCAAACGGTTCGGTTTTTCTCCTAATCCATGGGATGAAGCGTCCCTCACCTGTTCCGATTCGACCGTCCGAATCCCTTGCAGCACCTCTCGTCCTTTTGAGGTCAGCTCAAGCGTGGGGTACTCCATTCCTTCAACCCGCAGATATCCGGACCCGACAAGAGCCTTCACAAGATTCGTGACCGACGCTTTTGTCTCGGTGCGGCAGCTGCCGTACGTTGGGCAGTCTGCTGCGCCGCAGCCGAGCAACGCTTTTGATCGACTCCCGCGAAGGATGTCGACGATGCGCCCCACGCCAAACCGTCCTCCGCACCAGGCCACCGTGTCCAGGATTGTTCGTGCGGAGCCAGTCGTCTCACGCGAGGCTCCTCGGCTCGACTGCGGCACCGGCCTCACACAGCGATCACACAAGCCGCAAGGGCCCAACGCCGCCTCAGCCTGATCGCTAAAGTAATCAAGAATCGCGAGTTGCCGACAGGTTGATCCCGATACGTACGCCAGCAATTCTCGCAGCAATGTCGCCATCCGTTCGGCACGCTCACTTCGATCAGTATCCTTGGAAGCCTGCGCAATAAAATACTCCTGCGTGGCCACATCGCGTTCATGGAATAACAACGCACAGGCAGCCGGCTGTCCATCGCGGCCCGCCCGCCCGGCCTCTTGGTAGTAGGCCTCTATACTTCCCGGAATATCGAAATGGACGACGAGCCGGACATCAGGTTTATCGATCCCCATGCCGAACGCATTCGTCGCAACCAGCATTCTCAACGCCCCCCGACGAAAATCGTCATGCACCAGTCGCCGCTCTTCATCCGAGAGCCCGGCGTGGTAGTACCCGACCGAGGGATGGGACTGTCCCAACCAACCCGCCACCTCCTCCACCGTTCGGCGCGTCGCACAGTAGACAAGGATCGTGCCTTGCTCTGTTCCATGGACCAAGCGTTCCACCAATCCGAGCTTCTCCCGAAGGGTCTGACAGCGATGCACGGAGAGGGCAAGATTCTTCCGCCGAAATCCTGCGACCAGTCGGAACGGCTCACGAAGCGCCAGCCGTTGACACAAATCCGTTTGCACGCGCGCGGTGGCCGTCGCCGTCAGAGCCAAACAGGGTGGATTCGTAAGCTCCCGACGCAGGCGCCCGATCTTGAGATAATCGGGCCTGAAATCATGGCCCCACTGGGAAATACAGTGCGCTTCATCCACCACCAGCAGCGAGACCCAGAGGGAACGCAACAGCCGAAGAAACCCTTCGTGTTGCATCCGTTCCGGTGCGAGGTAGAGCAGTTGAACTCGCCGCTGTTGGAGATCTTCCAGCACCAGGCTCTTTTCCAACCCGCTGAGCCCGGAGTGAAAGGCCACCGCAGCAATTCTCCGCTGCTTCATGGCTGTCACCTGATCCTGCATCAAGGCGATGAGCGGCGAAATCACCAGCGTCAGCCCCGGCAGAATGGTCGCCGGCAATTGGTAGCACAGCGACTTTCCCTGCCCGGTCGCCATCACAGCCATGGCATCACGCCCATCCAGCACGGCACGGATGACATCTTCTTGGCCGGGCCGAAACGTCGTAAACCCGAACCGTTCATTCAGCTGTCGAGTCAGATCATCCACGAGAGAGGTGAATCAGACGAATGGGATCGTAATCAACATCACAGGAGAAAAGAGTATAGATGACTCGCCGCAGGCAAGTCGAGGCAGCTGGGAGAGTCGAGCGAAAAGACGTGATCGAGAATGATTAGGCCGCGAGCGAATCTGTGTCAGCCGCTTGATCTCCAAGCCGATGCAATCCATCGAGCCGTTGGATCTTCGGCTGATACGCAATCACCTTGCGCAGAATCATGGCCTTCAAGTCTTCATCCTCAATGTGCGAGAGCGCGTCATGCGCCCCGGCCATCTCGCCGTCTTGTGCCAGATGGGCGGCAATGCCGATCAGTGGAAGGATCCCGGCATTACCCATGGCTTTTGCGATCTCAATGGCTCCTGACCGGTCCCCAGCCTTGATAAAGAGTTGCGGGAGTTCAAGATAGAAGTGACTGGCCAGGAGCGACGGGTCGGGACAGGAGAGGATCGTGTCCTTCACCGCCGGCACATTGCCCCGCTCCGATTCCACGAACAGCATCATCTGCCAGGCATCTCTCAAATACCGTTTGTCCGCGATCTCGCTCGCCGTTTGTTTTGCCCCGGCCGTATCGCCAGCCAGCGCTTTTCTAATCACCTGATTCTTCAATTCCTCGTCGGTGGATGCATGGGTTGGCATCATGGTGTGGCTCCTCTCTGGATGTCATGAGCGTGGTCAATTCAGAAAAATCAGAGCACCTGTTCCGAAATGTAACCGTGAACATCGTTGTTGTCGATTTTTTCCGGAAATTTGACAGGCCGATGCATCACACAATTGAGATGAACATCTCACACGACTGATCTGAGCAGTTTCCTCGATGACGATGCAGAGTTGGAATCGATATACGGCAGAAAAAACAGAGAAGACAGTGAAGGCTAGTCTAGGATCATGCTAGGTACAGCATCCTCCAACCGAGACCTCGAGTGTACCCGCCAACCGTGTCACTGCAAGACGATATGAGACAGAAACCCATCTGCGGCGAGGAAAGTTCTGCCACCAATAAAATATGGCAACAACGGCCTTACATCCAAAGATTGCTATTCCTTAAGTCATTGAATTAGTTATTGATTATACAGACAGCAACCCTAAGCAGTCCGCTTTCTCAGTTCACTTGCGCATATAAAATGTCCGGCTATACTTTCCCAATGCGTTCCTCCAAATACATCCTCTGGCAAGATGAAAACGGGTGGCGCGGGTACCTGCAGGGCTACCCCGAGTATGAAGCCCAAGGCGAGTCGTTTGAAGAGCTCCAGGCCAAGCTCTGGCAGCTGCACCAACAACTCACCGCTCAGGATGGAGAATCAGAACTGACCCAGGATCAGTCGCACACTCAGCAGTACGAGCCGAAAGAACGCCACCGACCTTACGGCCACACCCATAGTCACACACCCACCCTGCCTCGCCCCATGTCGCGTGCTCAAATCAAGCGTCGCGCACGAGTCGAGCAGCTCATGTTTGCGATGATCAGCAACCGCTGAGGGCAACCACAACTCTAGAAAACAGCCATAGACGCGCTCTAGGCCAGACTTGTTGACCAAGACAGAATCACATGTTGGAATGAACCGAGAGGCACATTCATGGTCCGCTCAGCCCTCTCTCGGTTCATGTGCCTAGCCGAAAACGGGGTGCACGATGCAGACGATCAAATGCTATTACGTGGATGAGGAAAAACAGTGGCTGGGATATCTGCCGAACTTTCCTGACCACTGGGCTCAAGGGGAGACTTTTGAAGCCCTGCAACTCAACCTGTATCGCCTGAACTTCGATCTCACCCTGGTGGAAGCCCTGCGCAAAGTTTCCGAACTGAGCCTCCCCTTGTGATTGCCCATATAACCGATCCATCGAGAAAGCCGGAACCCGCTTCCGCGTGAGTAAGCCCAAGTAGACTTGCCGCCCTAAGTCTCCCGAACAAACATCTCGATCGTGCCTACTCATGTCTCCCGGCCTGTAAGATTCCATCACCATAGCCGACCTCTTTCCATGAGGGGCCATCGTTCCGACCACGGAACGACTCCAATGACGGATCTGACTGAATAACCCGATTGACCGGATACATGCAGGATTGGTACATAGAGCGAGCTCCATATCTTCAATCTTCACGAAACCAGTGTGAGGCCGGCCATGCCTACGGATGAAATCACCCAAACAGTCAGCGAACGCTATGCCCATGCAGCTAATACCGGCGAGCAGATGTGCTGCCCCACCAGCTACGACATGGGGCACCTCAAGACCTTCATTCCTGAAGAAGTCCTCAAGATCTCCTATGGCTGCGGCACACCGGCCGGGCTCAAGACGGTGCGGGCCGGCGAGACGGTCCTCGACATTGGGTCAGGCGGCGGGATCGATTGTTTTGAAGCCTCCCGGCTGGTCGGCCCAACCGGCCGTGTGATCGGCATCGATATGACGGATACCATGTTGGAAATCGCACGAAAGAATGCCTCCGTCGTGGCTGCGAACCTTGGCTATTCAGCGTCGAACGTCGAGTTTCGAAAGGGCCTGGCCGATGCGATGCCGGTCGAGGACGGCACGATCGATCTCATCATTTCGAATTGTGTGATCAACCTGGCGCCGGACAAACGGAAAGTATTTTGCGAAATGTATCGGGTCGCCAAACCCGGCGGGCGGTTTACGATCTCCGACATCGTATCGGATCAAACCGTGCCGCAGTATCTCGTCCACGACACCCAGAAATGGGGAGATTGTCTCTCTGGCGCCCTGACACTGACCGACTACATGAACAGCATGACGGCGGCTGGGTTTCTCGGCATCCATCTTGTCAAATTTTCACCATGGCGCGTTATTGACGGCATCCAATTCTTTTCAGTGACCTTGACCGGCTACAAACTGCCTCAGGCACCTACCACCTCAGCAAACCGGTACGCAACCCTGCGAGGCCCCTTCAGTCGGGTGGTGGATGAACGAGGCAGGACCTACCAGCGTGGCGCCTCCCAGCCGATCACTCCGGAGGAGGCACTGCTGCTGAGCACGCCTCCCTTCACCGAACAGTTTCTTCTGACCACCGAACCGGTGGAACTGGACAGTCACGATTCGCGCTGGAGCGCAATCCTCCCAGCCGATGCTCCCTGTACATGGCAAGGACACTATGCATTGCTGGCCGGTCCGTTCATCGAAGCAGCCGATGACGATCACCATGTCTATCGCCGCGGTGAACCGCTCGAGATCTGTTCGAAGACGGTTGCTGTGCTAGGAGCGGCTGGGTATCAGCCCCATTTTGTCATCCTGAACCGAGCCAGTGAACAGGTACACGGCAACGCCGTGACCTGCTCGCCTGATGGAGGCTGCTGCTGATGAAACGCACCCCGACAAACGATGTCCTGAGCCCGCGCCAATGTGCGACGGTGCTGAAGGCGCTGGCGGATGAAACTCGACTGCGCATCCTCGAGTCGCTGCTGGCTGAAGAGAAATGTGTCTCGGATCTGGTGCGCGAACTGGGTTGCCCACAACCGCATGTGTCGCATCACCTCCGGATTCTTCGAGACTCCGGTGTGGTGGAAGGCATCCGCGAAGGGAAGCAAGTCTGCTATCGAATCTCACCGATTGTCCAACGAGCGCTGGCCAATCAAGAAGGGAAAGCCCTGAACTTCGGGTGCTGTGAGCTGCGGTTTCCCGAGTCCATCTTGGCCACGGTGAAGTCGCGCGCACTGCACATGGTCCATTCCTGAAAGGTCAAGCTGATGTTGTCGATGTTGGTGCGAGTGTCTTGATGCCGCTAACCTTGCTGGGACGACAGAGCCCTCTCGCTGCAGCCGCCGAGCAACTCAAGTTGCTCGAACGGCCGACGTTCTCTTTTGACACTCAACTGGGTCAAGCCGGCTTGTACCCTCTGCATGCCACAGGAATCACGGTCTTCCAGATCAATGTCGGGAAACTCTGCAATCAGACCTGCCACCACTGCCATGTGGATGCCGGCCCTGACCGTCCAGAAACCATGTCCTTGGAAACTGCAGAACACTGCTTGCAGGCTCTGGCCAAGACCGACATTCCCACGGTGGATATCACAGGCGGCGCGCCGGAACTCAACGCGCACTTCCGCTGGCTGGTCAAACAGGCCCGGAGCCTTGGCCGGCATGTCATGGATCGCTGCAATCTGTCTGTGTTGCTACTACCGTCGCAGACCGACTTGGGAGCATTTCTCGCCCGGCATCAGGTCGAGATCATCGCCTCTCTGCCGTCGTACCAGGCCAGCCAGACCAATGCCCAACGAGGCGACGGCATCTTTGAGAAGTCGCTGGAGGCACTCCGACTCTTGAACGGATTGGGATATGGGCAGCCGGATAGCGGGCTGATCTTGAACCTGGTCTACAATCCTGTCGGAGCGTTCCTGCCTCCGAAGCAAGAAGCCATTGAAACCCAATTCAAGAAAGCACTACGGACCAAGTACGACATTGAGTTCAACCGGCTCTACACCATCACCAACATGCCTATCAGCCGGTTCCTGGAATTCCTCATCGAAAGCGGCAACTATGATCAATATATGACCCGCCTCGCGAACGCGTTCAATCCCGCGGCCGTCGCCGGCGTCATGTGTCGGCATACCCTGTCGGTCGGCTGGGACGGCACATTATACGACTGCGATTTCAATCAGATGTTGGAACTTCCGGTCAACCATGGGGTCCCGTCGCACATCCGTGACTTCGACCCGACTCAGCTCGACCATCGCCGGATCGTCACACGCAACCACTGTTACGGCTGTACGGCCGGCTCTGGCTCGTCCTGTGGCGGAGCCGTTACCTGAGAGGACTGGTCATGGATTTCTCCCTCCTCACGTTGGGACTGATCGTCGCACTCGCCTTTGCCAACGGCACGAACGACGTGTCGAAGGCCATTGCCACGTTGGTCGGTAGTGGGGTGACCTCCTATCGAACCGCTATCGGCTGGGGTATGGTCTGGACGATGGTCGGTGCAGGTATCGCGGCCTTTGTCGCCACAGCGATGGTGAAAACCTTCAGCAGTGGATTCATTGAACCGAATCTTGTCATCCCCGCCGCCTTTCCCCCCTCGATTCTGAGCGGGGCTTTCCTGTGGGTCCTCTTTGCATCAACAACAGGACTTCCGGTTTCCACGACCCACGCCTTGACCGGTTCCCTCGTCGGAGCCGGTTTGCTGGCATTTGGCAGTGACGGTCTGATCTGGGCAACCGTATTGAAAAAAATCGCGCTTCCTCTCTTACTGAGTCCTTTTCTTGCTCTTGGTCTTTCTTTCTTCGTTCACCCTCGTATCAAATCGATGGCCAAATGCTGGGAAGGTGTCTGTGTCTGCGTCGTACCGAACCATCGAGCCCTGGTGACAGTAGATGCACACGGTTATACCCGGACGTGGTTTCAAGCGGGAGGCACCGGCATCCCGGTGACGGCTGTTCCATCGCAGTGTGACCGTACAGGATTGTCCGGCCTCACCGTCGGCCTGGATTCCATCCATTGGTTATCCAGCGGGGTCACCTCGTTGGCACGGGGCATGAACGACGCGCCGAAGATCGCCGCCATGCTCTTACTCGGAACTGCGGCGGCTTCGTGGTCCAGTCAAACCTTACAGATCGTGGCATTCGCCGGCGTGGCGATGGCCATGGGAATCGGTAGCTATTGGGGTGGGCGGCGCGTCACGGAAGTGCTCGCTGAAAAGGTGACGCAAATGAATCATACGGAAGGGTTGTCGGCCAATCTCACTACCTCATCGTTGGTATTGCTCTCAGGGACGTTGGGCTTACCCGTCTCGACAACACATGTGAGTAGTTCTGCTATCATCGGTATCGGCCTCCTCAAAGGCACACAGACTGTCCGCTGGCTCACGGTCCGTGACATGGTGTTGGCCTGGCTCGTGACAATTCCTGCGGCCGCATGCCTCGCGTGTCTCACTTACCTTCTCCTCTCGAGAGCAATCTAGACCTTGTCACCATAGTCGCACTCTGCTAATGTGTGCCTCCGCTTTCTGTTGCTCATTGGACAGCAAGGAATCACCGAATGGTCTGGGACCCAAAAGATCCGTGGGGCAAGAAGCCCGACCCGCTTGAGGACGCACTCAAGCAGGCACAGTCGCAATTGAAAGACCTCTTCCCTCCCGGCGGATTGAAAAATCTTCTGCCCTCGGGCGGAGTCCTGAATCTCGCGATCGCGGCGGTCCTGCTCTTTCTCGCTTGGCAGGCCGTGTTCATCGTTGCACCTGATG
Organism: Nitrospira sp. UBA2083; assembly: GCA_002331625.1. Classification (GTDB taxonomy): domain Bacteria; phylum Nitrospirota; class Nitrospiria; order Nitrospirales; family Nitrospiraceae; genus Nitrospira_D. The sequence goes on from DCZN01000077.1 coordinate 12,983, forward strand.
AAGAGGGTGTCGTGAAGCGATTTGGGGTTCCCGTTCGCGCGGTGGAGCCAGGGCCTCACTTCAAGATTCCCATCGTTGAAACCGTGCTCCAGCCGAAGGTGGCAAAACTGTATCGTGTGGAAGTCGGTTTCCGCACCAACCAGCAAGGCCGCCAGCAGATGGTGCCTCAGGAAGCCTTGATGCTGACCGGCGACATGAATATTCTGGCGATCGAATTCATCGTGCAATATAAAATCAAAGAAGCTCGTGAGTTCCTCTTTAACGTTGCCGATATCCATGAAACCATCGGCAAGGCAGCGGAAGCTTCTATGCGGGAAGTCGTCGGCAAGAGCAGGATCGACGAAGCTCTCACCACCGGTAAGGCCGAGATTCAGCAGGGAACGATGACCTTACTGCAAACGATCCTCGATCAGTATCAGTCCGGCGTACAGATTGCCGCTGTGCAACTCCAGGACGTCGATCCTCCGGAAGCGGTTGCTGCAGCCTTTAAAGATGTGACGAACGCCAAGGAAGATCGAGAAAAGCTCATTAACCAAGCGCAAGGCTACCGCAACGACATCATTCCGAGGGCCAAGGGTGAAGCCGCCGAGCTGGTCAATCGGGCAAGAGGATTTGCACAGGCGCGAGTCAATCGCGCACAGGGTGAAACCAATCGATTCTTGGCCACCTTGAAAGAGTACAACCAAGCGAAGGACGTGATCAGCAAACGAATCTATATTGAAACACTGGAAGAAATCCTCCCGAATATGGAAAAGATCATCATCGACGGGAAGGGCGGTGAACGGTTACTGCCGTATCTTCCGTTGGATCGCCACTCCAAGCCGACGTCCATGACTGGAGCCAAGACCGTCCCACAATCGGAGGCAGAGGAGTCTCGCCCAGACCCCTCTCCCACGCTGAAACCGAGAGGCTCCCGATCATGACCAAACAGGGGTTGCTGGGTATCCTTCTCGCCGTGATCGTGGGACTGTTCGTTCTCGGAGCCTCTCCGCTCTTCGTTGTCGACGTCATCCAGACAGCCATCGTCGTTCAACTCGGGAAACCTGTCCGAAATATCACCGAGCCAGGGCTCTACATGAAAGTGCCCTTCGTCCAGGAGGTCACCTACTTCGAAAAACGGCTCTTGGATTACGATTCAAACGCGCAGGATGTTATTACTTCAGACAAGAAGACCCTGCTGTTGGATAACTTTGCAAAGTGGCGCATTGTCGACCCATTGAAAGTTTATCAGAACTTCCAGAGTCAACGAGGCGCGCTGCAACGGCTGCACGATATCATCTATTCCGAGCTTCGGGTCGAATTGGGTCGCCACGAGCTGCTAGAGATCGTATCGAGCACCAGGGCCGACATCATGAAGGTGGTCACCGAGCGGGCGAACGAGAAGGCTTCGGCATACGGCATCGAAATTCAGGATGTCCGGATCAAGCGCGCCGATTTGCCTGAACAAAACGAAAAAGCCGTCTTCGCGCGCATGCAAGCGGAACGGGAACGGCAGGCGAAGCAATATCGAGCCGAGGGTGCGGAAGAAGCGCAAAAGATTCGATCGGAAGCTGAAAAAGATCGCGAGATTATCCTCGCCCAAGCCTATAAAGAGTCGGAAGAGCTGCGTGGAAGCGGCGATGCCAAGGCCTTTCGAATCTACGCCGATGCCTACCGACAGGACCAGAAGTTTTTCGAGTTTACTCGCTCGATGGAGGCCTATAAGAGCGCGTTCAAGGACGGCTCCACATTGGTCATGAGTCCGGACTCTGAATTTTTCCGATATCTCAAGCAGCGCTGAGTTTTAGGAAAGCCCCACGATCTTCCCGCTGGTCGCATCCACGCTGATCCGCTCACCAGCTGGTTTCTTAGGCAACCCCGGCATCAACTGAATCCCTGAACAGACCGCCGTCACGAATCCGGCGCCGGCCAGGATCCGCAATTCTTTGATCGGGACGATAAACCCGGTAGGTCTCCCTTTGAGGGCTGGGTCATGCGAGAGGGAAAGGGGGGTCTTGGCCATGCACACGGGTACGTTGCCATACCCCAATGCCTCGGCAGTATCTATTTGGCGCTCGGTCTCCGGTTCAAAATGCACTCCCGCAGCCCCGTACATCTTCATGGCGATGGTTTCAATCTTTTTCCTGATCGGCCATGACAGGTCATAGAGGTGGGTGAAATGCCCCGGTCGTTCAGACGCCTTTGCAACGGCCGCAGCGAGTTGTTCAGCCCCCTTTCCGCCATCAGCCCAGTGGGTTGAGACCGCCGCGTCCACCGCTCCCATGCTGATCGACTGTTCGCAAACCCAGTCGAGCTCATCTTGTGAGTCATCCTTGAAGGCATTGACCGCCACAACCACCGGTACGCCATGGGCTCGTACGTTGGCGACATGTTGTTCCAAATTTGCGATTCCCTTGGATAATGCTTCCTGATTCGGCCCGGTCAGACTCACTGGCAGCGGCACCCCTGCCTTGGCCGTGCCTCCTCCACCATGAAGTTTCAGCGCCCGCAACGTTGCGACCACAACCGCCACGCTGGGTGAAAACCCGGAGACACGGCACTTGATGTTAAAAAACTTCTCCGCCCCAAGATCGCTCCCGAACCCGGCCTCGGTCACAATAAAGTCGGCACATCTCAAGGCAATTGCATCAGAAATAATCGAGCAGTTGCCATGCGCAATGTTCCCAAAGGGGCCCGTATGAACAAATGCGGGGGTGCCTTCAAGGGTCTGGACGAGATTCGGCTTCAGGGCATCCTTCAGAAGAACTTCCATGGACCCCACGCACCCAAGCTCTTCGGCCGTGACCGGTTTCCCAGACGTCGTCAGTCCAACCAGAATTCGGCCGAGCCGCTCCCGAAGGTCGCATTGATCCTTGGCCAGTGCCAACACCGCCATGACCTCAGATGCCTCGTTGATGACAAATTGTCCGCGACGTCTGCCCGTTTCTTCCCCTAGCAAGACTTCCCTGAGCGCGCGATCACTAATGCTCAGCGTCCGAGGCCAGGTGATTCTTTGAGGGTCAACTGAGAGCGCGTTGCCATGGAACAGGTGATTGTCAAGAAAGGCGGACAGCAGATTGTGACTGGCCGCTACCGCATGAGCATCCCCGGTCAGATGAAGGTTGATATCCTCCATCGGAATGACTTGAGCATGCCCCCCACCTGTACCGCCCCCCTTCACCCCAAATACCGGACCGAGCGAGGGTTGCCGTAGCGTCAGCGCGGCGCGATGCCCAAGTCGCGCAAGCCCCATGGCCAGGCCAATCGATGTCGTCGTCTTTCCCTCTCCAAGAGGCGTGGGATTGATCGCCGTAACAAGGATATATCGTCCTTTTGACGAATTCTTAAGGCGGTCCAATATCCGTGGAGAAACTTTTGCCTTATCACGCCCATAACAGGTCAACTCTTCGGGATGGATCCCCAACTGGATTCCAATGCCTAGGATAGGACGAGCGGTAACGGATTGGGCGATTTCGAGGTCAGTCAAGAGACTCTCACTCAGCTTGGACTCGATCACACAGGGGCGGAGTATAGCACAGGCAATCGCCCAAAGGATTCTGGTCAGGCTCGAGAGACTCGTCTGGAGGTGATGGGGACTTCAGAACGGGGAAGGAAAACGATCGGTAGCGCCTTAGATCAGATCTGAACCAGCCGCGCTCCTATTCCAAAATATACTTGGTTGGGTCAAGTGCCTGGCCGTTCAACTTCACCATGTAGTGCAGGTGCGGGCCGGTAGACAAGCCTGAGCTTCCCACCAGCGCAATGACATCCCCGCGCTCGACCCTCTGACCTTCCTTCACCAAGGCCTTCGCGAGATGCCCGTAGAGCGTTTCAACTCCGAAACCATGATCGACGCGGACCATGTTCCCGAGCTTAGGATCATATCCTATCGACGTAATTCGTCCTTGGGCAGGAGCACGGACCGGAGTATTCGGTGCCGCACCGATATCCAGCCCATCATGCCACGCAGGCTTCTCCGTAAAGGGAGAAACTCGTGGGCCAAACCCAGACGTCACCCACCCTTTTACCGGCCAAATTGACGGTGTCGAAGCCCAGCGAGATGAGCGTTGTTCAGCGGCTTCTGACAACTCATTCAAGATACGCTCTTGGGCTGTGGTTGCCTTCGAAAGCCATTCCAAACCTTCCTTCACCGCCGTCACGGCCTCAAGATGGTTCTTCGACGGATCGATACCGACAGCCGAGTGCTGGCTCGTTCCGTCCGTCCCTTCCTTCGGACTTCCCGTACTGGAAACCAAACCGTTGCTTCCATTCAGAGGAGGCATGGCTCCGTCCCCAGAGAGGGGGACTTCCTCACCACCTCGACCATTCACCATATCGCCGGACTTGGGAACTTCAATGCCCAGCATGACACGAAGTCGCTGGTTGACCTCGTTCATAGCCCCGATTCGCTTCTTGAGATCATCAATAGCCGCCGTAAATGCAGCGGTCTGTTCTCGGGCACTCATGGCTTCAGAGCGGAAGGAAGCTAGTTCCCATACTTCTCCTGTCCTCACGACATAGTGAGACACGACAAGCAGATCGGCAGCCACAACTATTCCCGCACAGATAAGCAGTGTCCTGAGGAGTTTTTTCGAAAAGCTGAACCGAAGAGGCTTCGCCGTGGACCCTCTAAAGACGACGACGGTATAGGACCCGCCATCTTGATTGTTTGTCTGCGCCATAACTCGCCCCCTATGCCGACTGTTTCTAGGCTTCCCCGGCCGCGCCTGGCAACGGTACCGACTTTAGCCCGTCCCGGTCAACCCCAAATTAGTTGGTCCGGCGAAACCCTCTCAACCCGTCTGATCTACGAAACCTCTCGGTGCACCCACTCAAGATACGGCTGGAATCCGCTTTCAACTTGAATCGCTAATATTTCCGGCACCTTGTACGAATGAATCGTCAGAATTGCCTCTTGAAGCGATGATACCTTATCGGACGTTGTCTTCATGAGAATAAGGGCTTCTTGCTCATTGGCAATTTTCCCGTCCCACCAATAGGTTGAGAACATGGTAGGAATGATTGAGGCACAAGCTGCTAGGCGAGACCTGACTGCCTGGTCGGCAATTTTTGCCGCTTCTTCCTGGTTTGCCGTGCTCACCATGACAAGCACCACATTCGTTTGTTTGGTATCCATAGGCTAGCCAGGATACCGAACCGGGACTTCTACAATCAACCTTATCAATGCTCATGAACCTAACCGATAAACCTATCGAGCAACATCTATGCCTAATTGAGGAAGTCGATTAATCAGTCTTCTATTTATTTTCAATGGCTTAGGACATTGAGTCAGCCTGGATCGATGACTGAAGAATCCCTAACTGCGGAGGAAACGACACAGTCAACCAAATTTTGGGATGTCCTGTTCAAAACTGACCTTTATCTGTCACTCAATAGGCCAATTCCCTTCCAGTCATGGCCTGGCCTTAGCCCTTTTCCATCATCGATAACTCTTTGAAATAATGTGCGAATGCCTTCATGCCACCCGAAGCTTGCCCCCAATCATAATATTCATTGGGAGCGTGATACCCATGCTCCGGCAAACTCAACCCCATGAAGAGGATCGGGACTTTCCACACGTTTCGCATCGTGACGACCGCACCGATTGATCCCCCTTCACGCACAAACGCCGGCTCTTTGCCGAACCCCGCTTTCACCGCTCGCTTCACACAATCGACGTATGGCCCTGAAAAGCCGCCTTTGAAGGGATTGAGCATCCCTTCTCGTTCCACCCTCACCGTCGGATTGATCTTGGCCACATGCTTCTTCAAGAGGGCAAACACTTTCTCGGGTGTTTGGTTAGGAACGAGGCGCATGCTGACCTTAAGTTCGGCATGACCGGGTACAACAGTCTTGACACCCGGGCCTTGGTATCCGCCGCTCAAACCATGAATCTCAAAAGTCGGGGCCGCCCAGATCCGCCTCAGAATATCTGCAGGATCCTGAACCCGAAGCGATCGGAAACCATAGGCTTCTTTGAAACGTTTGACTTGAAAACCAGACCTGAGGAAACTTTTGATCTCATCCTGCGTGGGTTTAACCACATCATCGTAGAACCCATCGATTTTGACCCTACCGGTCTTGGCATCGAGGCAGGTATGGGCAACTTCCATGAGCTCAGCCAGTGGATTACGTGCCGCACCACCGGTCACACCGGAATGGGCGTCTTGCTCCCCGGTGCGCAGGGTCAGGCGAGCGCCCAGTAGGCCTCGCAAGCCATAGGGCATCGCAGGCTGTCCCTTGGCAATCCAGATCGTATCCGACACCACCACGGAATCCGGTCGTGGGATCGCACGACTGTTTTTCAGGCCGGCGGCAAAGTGGGGGCTGCCGATCTCTTCCTCGAGTTCCCACAAGAATCGGATATTGATCGGCCAACCTTGCTCGATCGCATATCGAGCACCGAGCATCGCCGTGAGAGCCGGGCCTTTGTCATCAGTCGCTCCACGCCCTCGATACATCCCGTTTGCCTTCTTAAACGCGAACGGCGCGTGCTTCCATTCCGGCTCCTGAGCAGGCTGCACGTCCAGATGATTGTAGATCGTCACGGTTGGGTACGTAGCTCCTACGGTCCACCCTCCGGACACGATCGGGTATCCCCCCGTCTCTACGATGTGTGGATTGGCCCCCAAATTGCTCAGATACTGGGACGCCAGTTCGGCCATCCTGCGCATGTCGCCGGCACGGGATGTATCCATACTAATCGACGGCACCTCCACCATCTGGCCCAGAAGATTCTCAAATTGTGGCCGTGTTTCTGCAATGAAGGCCCGGAGTCGTCGCTCGTTCACCATGGGTATGATCCTCCTTGACTGAAAGAGGCTGGATTATAACGATGACGATGTGCCAGAGAAAGCAGGCGCGGGCTTTACCTGCAGAAAGTGATAGAATAACGCCCCGACGAGAATAGCTCCCATTTATGATTCGTCTTACTACCTATCATCTCTTATCCTGTCTTGCGATATTTGCCTCGATCATCCCGTCGGCACCCGGGTGGGCCGAGGACCCAACCAGCATTCAGCAACTACTCGAGGAACCAAAAATCTACCACCTCCGGCATGTCACCTTGCGAGGCATCGTACGAGAGGTGCAAGCCCTTGCCCCGTACACATTGCCCAATGGGGAAAGCTGCTATGGCGCATACCTGTTTCGTCTGGAAGAAGAGGAGGCAACGATTCCGGTTGCCGTCTTGGGTATCTGCGGAAGGCCGCTCGTCCGTGACCCGGAAGTGGAAGATGGAGATCATGTCGATGTCAGCGCCACCATTCAGGCTCCGAGTCATGGTGGGTACTATCTGAGCTTCAAAGGATTGAAGCTCGCGACGGAGCAAGAGACCGTCGTTCAAGCGGTGGCCGATCGTATTCTTCCCGTCGTGGAATAGCCCAGGCCTACTGTCGATTATCCCCGCTTTTCTTTACAGTTTTCCGACCCAGCGATATAGTCCCCACAAGTCCCGAACCCCTGACTCACTACAAGAAGTACAACGGAGTAGCGATGGCATGGTTCTTCGTGATCGTCCTGGCAGTGTGTGTGCTGCTCGTCATCGGCATCTATAACAGCCTGGTACGATTGAAGGTTCAGTCAGAAAGTGCGTGGGCCGACATCGATGTGCAGCTCAAGCGACGCCACGATCTCATACCGAACCTCATCGAAACGGTCAAAGGCTATGCAAGCCATGAGAAACAGACGCTGGACGCCGTGATCTCTGCTCGCAATCGTGCCATGTCGGCGACAACTCCCTCGACGAAGGCGGAAGCCGAAGGCATCCTGGCTCAATCGCTGAAATCCCTATTTGCTGTGGCGGAGGCCTATCCGCAACTTCGCGCCGTGGAAAGCTTCACACAACTACAGGCCTCACTGAACCAGATTGAAGAAGCGGTGCAGAATGCCCGCCGCTACTACAACGCGGTGGTCCGAGACCTGAACACCAAGATCCATGAATTCCCCTCCAACCTGATCGCCAACTTCTTCAGCTTCAAAACACGTGAATTCTTTGAGCTCGCTGATAGCGGAGAGCGAGCCGTGCCCAAAGTCAGCTTTGAGCAGACCCGTTGATTCCAGTCGTGACCTTGCGCACCAGTCTTAAACTGATGCTCCTCCTACGCCCCACTCGCATCACGCTGTGGTTCGCTGCCTGGCTTCTGGTACTCACTCCGCTCTGCGCTCAGGCTCGATCTATGGTGGTCGAGCAGTTTCAGGCGGACATTCAGGTCCTCACAAATGGTGAGGTCCTGGTAACGGAAACCATCCGTCCCCGCTTTACAGGATCGTGGAACGGATTGAAACGTGATATCCCCGTCGAATATCAGACCCCACAGGGATTCAACTACACCCTGCTCCTGGATCTCGTCAGCGTGACCGACGAACACCAGGCCCCGCTGAAATACGAAAGCGCGCGAGAGCGACATTATCGGACCTTTAAGATCTGGTTACCAGGCGCCCAGGACACGACAAAGACACTGATCTTGACCTATAAGGTGTCGAACGGAATCAAGTACTTTGAAGAACACGACGAATTGTACTGGAACGTCACGGGCGATGAATGGGACGTGCCGATTGAGTCAGCAGGTGCGAGGGTTCTCCTGCCGGCAGCCGCAACCGGAGTAAAAGCGCTCGCATTCAGCGGCATCTATGGGGCGCGCGAGCAACATGCCGACATACGCATTACAGGACCGGAGATCCTCTATCGCATGACACGTCCGCTCGGCTTTCGTGAAGGGCTCACCGCCGTCGTGGGGTGGGACAAAGGCCTGATCGCCGAACCGAATTCCTTCCAGCAGACTCGTACGGTCATCCAGTCCAATTGGCCAGTAGCCTTTCCCGTCGGCATGTTCGGCCTCATGCTCTACCTTTGGTACACACGCGGGCGAGACCCGCGCCGGCGTCCGATCGCCGTTGCCTATGAACCGCCGGACCAGCTGACACCGGCGGAGCTCGGCACGCTGATCGACAATTCACCGGATCTTCGCGATATCACCGCCACCCTCGTGGATCTGGCCGTCCGCGGATTTCTCCGGATTGAAGAACGTCAGGAGCCCCGCCTACTTGGGCTCTGGTCCGATACCATGTTCTACCTCCATCGCCTCAAAGCTCCTTCCGAATGGACGGATTTACGGCCACATGAGCAGGAGATCATGAGTGGCATCTTCTCAAGCAGTATGGGCAATGTCGTCGCCCTGTCCGAATTGAAGAACCGCTTCTACATCTATCTCAATGGGATCAGGGCTTCGCTGTTCAAACAACTGCTGAGCCGTGGGTACTATGCGAGCCGACCGGATCGCGTCAAGCAAGTCTATATGGCGATTGCTGTTCTCGTCGCCATCGCTTCGTTCTTCGGATCCATCATTCTGCAAAACTCCTATGGGATCGCGCTCCAGACCAGTTTTCTTTCAGGTCTGGCCGCGAGTGTCATCGTCATGGGATTCGGCTGGTTCATGCCGGCTCGGACTATCCGGGGCGCACGAACACTCGAGCAAATCCTCGGCTTCGAAGAATTTCTGACCCGTGTGGAATCGGATCGCTTTCAGCGAGTCATCAAGACTCCCCAGATGTTCGAGAAGTTCCTCCCGTTCGCGATGGCGTTGGGCGTCGAGCAGAATTGGGTCCGTGCCTTCGAAGGCATTTACACGACGCCGCCCACCTGGTATCAAGGAAAGAACCTCACAGACTTTCGCCCTGGTCGCTTCGTCGGAAGCCTCTCGCAGATGTCGGCCACGACCGGAGCGGTGATGACCTCCGCCCCCAGGAGTTCCGGTGGATCCGGGTTTAGCAGCGGGGGATCATCGGGTGGGAGATCAGGAGGAGGGTTCGGCGGAGGAGGGGGAAGCGGATTCTGAATGCAGCATGCGACGCGGCGGCTCCGTAGGGCGGTGACCCCGTATTCCTTTAGAATTGTCCTCATACTCATCGTGGCATGGTCAACCGGCTGTGCGAGCAGTCAAGGATTCGACCAAGCCGCGATGCGCGAAGTCCTTCGTGTTGATCCTCCCCCCACCCCAGACAGTCGGCTTGTGATAAACCAAAACTCTCGACTATCTCCGCCATTCCGTCTCGGTATCGTTTTTACCCATCATGATTTCCCCACTCGACCATCGATCAGGACGGTTGAATGGTTGAGCGCCGATCGAGATCAACTTCTCCGAGAGCTCACGCCGCTACGCGATGAACAGCTCATCGTGGAGACGTTCGTGCTGACGGATGTCACGCTGCGAGGCGAGAATACTCTTGGAATTCGCCAAGCTGGAGCTCGGCATGGAGCCGATGTAGTGTTGATTATCGATGGAGTTGCTGCCGTCGATCGGTACAACAACTTCTTTGCCTGGCTCTATCCGACCCTCATCGGAGCCTATCTTGCACCCGGAACCGAAAGCGACGCGCTCGTGATGGCCACGGGGAACTTGTGGGCTGTGCGCTCCGACTGGCACACCCCCATTCAGACAGTCGAAGGACAATCGAAGGTAACAGGGTCCGCAGTCTTTGTCGAAGACGCGGCGGCACTCCAAGCCGCGAAACAGCAGGCTATCCACGCACTCGGCAAACACATCGCCGATCAGCTGCAACGCCTCAAATAAGAGCTGCCCCACACCCTGGCGTGTTTCATCGTGAGTCGAAACTCAACAGTACTCCCAGCAAAAAGAGATGCTGCCCTGGGGCAAGACTGACGACACCGGGACGACTCTCGCCGTTCTTAAAGAACCCGCCTCCCACCCCGGTGGAGTCGTCATACCGATGCTCGACGCGCACAATCGTATTCGTCCATTTATAGGAGAGCTGGTACTCGACTGTGGAGGTCATCGCTTTCACGAACTGTTCAGCCCCAGTCCACCGACCGTTCCGATCCCAGTAGAACTCTGGGCGCACTGCCACAGACCAAGGCCCGGTGACATGCCACCTGATGACCATGTTGCCTCCCATGACAAAGCTGCGGGGGCTCCCGGGTTGTCCGGCGATGTTTTCCGTTCCGATGTCAAATGACGCCGCGACCAATACCTCGTCACCTTTCCATTCCAGAATGTGATTCCCATACAATCGCCAAAACTCCAGAGAAGAATCCACTTGATCAGGCCCGGCATAGAGGGTTTGCGTGAGGGTGAGTCGTGGTGTGGCGTTCCAGATCCATCGGCCCCCATAACTGGGGTGATCGTTGGGGTGCGCCAAATGGTAATAGCTATTCACGACAAACGCGGTAAGGGTGAGATGGTCGCTGATGGGATACTGCGCATTGATGCCAAACATCATGTACGGGGTGTTGTCCGCGATCCACGACCGCGTATAGTTGGCATTGTCCTTCGCGTACAATGATTCATACCCCATCAAACTGTTGAACAAGCCGCCGGTGATCGTCAGTCCGTTGCCGACTGGAGCAAGATACGACACGTTCGCCCGATGAAGATGTCGAAGCACATCCGACCCATCGACTCGCCGCTCACCGACTAAAAATGCAAACTCCTCAGAGTCTCGTCCTCCCTGGAATCCGAGCTCCATCCCCCAGCGCGAGGACGCGATCGCATCCTTCCGCACATAGGCAAGTCCCATGTTGGGAGACAGTTCGTTGTGATGAGAGGCGGTGGATCGGCTACGCCAGAGATGGTTATCAGGAAAGTTGAAATTGCCGACATAGCCGACATCTACATACGCTCCATAGTGCCACTGCGAACTGGATGCCGCAGGCTTGCCGGACACGATATCGCTCGGCATGTCCGGATCCTGACCGAATGCTGACGAAGTAACCGCCATCACCAGATACAGGCATGCTAGTGTTGTGATACGAGACACGACGTGCGCCCCCTCAAACTCTCTTTCCTAGTGGGCCATCGTAAGAGAGTTGATACAGTCACGCAAGGAGGGATCGCTATTCCGAGAGTCGGCGATAGTGCCGCAGCAAGAGGATGCCGCCCCAGAGGAAGGAGCCCAGCATGAAGAAAATTCCGAGGTTGTAGGTGAGATGTGCCAACCGATGATCCCAGTCCAACAAGTCCAGCATCGTCAGGATATTGTTCCAGTCGTGGCCATCCGTCTCTTTGCCGGTCACGCCGCCGATGAGCATGAGGTCAAGCGCTCGCGCATCGTTGATGTAGGGGGCGATATCCATCAAGCTCTCTGCCGTCCACCACAGAGCCACCGTGGCCCCGAAGGGATCACGAGTTTTCACCAGGAATGTCCCGAGACAGATCATGGGCATGAGAATCTGGCCAAGCGTGCCTCCCAATATCGTCATGAATCGCCCGAACGGGATGAAAATAAGATGGCCCGCCTCGTGAAAGGGCAGATTGATCAAGTGAAGAAATGACTCGCCGGTGCAGTTCGTTTCGAGCGGCGTGACGATAAATTTCCAGCCCCACCAGATCATGGCTACGAACACGAGCGCCCGACCGTAGAAGGTCATGGATTCAGCCGTCGTATCCGACTCGACCAACCACTGCTTGGCTGTCAGGAACCATTCAGATTGTGTAAACGTTTGCTTGGATGGTGAAAAGCGCGACTTTGCCGTAAGCGGTTTGTATTTCGAAAAGATAATCCCGCAACGGCCACATTCCTGTGCTTTATCAGGCCGTTCAGCCAGACACTTCGGGCAATGTACCGTGGATGTATCGGTCGTGAGCATTCTTCTACTCTAGGATCGCGTGGGTGATTGGACAAGAAAATCACAAGAATGGGACGAGGAAGGGGGAGAGGAGGCTGCGAAACTAGTGGAATGAGAACGGTACCGGCACGAAGGTGACAACAAAGACCGCAAATGCGATCCAGCCGACAATCGCTCGGTTGCGACCCAACGGCACGTAGGGATCCATGACCGGGGGATGGCCGAGGCCCCAGAGGCCTGCCATGAAGGCCCAGAGAAACCAGCCCGGCCAGCCGAAAAAGCCCAAGGCTAACAAGATCGGAAGAAACGCCAGTGCCATGGTTCGCTGTCGTCGGCCCCAGAGGGCGTAGGCAACGTGGCCGCCGTCGAGCTGGCCGATCGGAAGCAGATTGAGCGACGTCACGAACAGCCCAAACCAGGCGGCGAAGCCGATGGGGTGTAACACGACATCAGACTCCGGCGGTAACGGCCCGATCACGATCCATGACATGAACTGCAACAGCAGCGGTTCACCCAATTGCAATCCCAACGTGGTCGTTCGATCCACAACGGTCGATAGATTCAGTCCAACGATCAACGCGACAACGGCCACTGCAAACCCCGCCAGGGGACCAGCAACGCCGATGTCGAACAGCGCGCGACGACTCAGAATCGGGCCCCGCATGCGAATGATGGCGCCGAACGTTCCAATAAAATGGGGTGGCCCTGGGATGAACAGAGGCAAGGACGCGGGCACTCGATGAATCTTGGATAGAATATAGTGCCCGAACTCGTGCGTGGTAAGAATAAACAGCAAGGCACCGGCGAACGGAATACCCTGCCAGAGTGCCTCAGGCGAGGCCAGCAGAAAATTTAACGGTCCGCGCACTGGGCCGTTGTAGACTTGGTAGGCACCGGCCCACAGCGTGGTAAAGACCGTCAGGAGAAACAGGACAACGGGCAAGGTCCATTTCGAAAAAAACGAGGGCTCCGGCTCGTGGTCGTCCTCAGTCAGTTCGATCGGCTGAGAGACCGACTCATCCTTCGCCTCAACTACGACTCCGTTGTCGGAATCCCGATAGTGTCTCCGTCCGAACCCATCCATGTCATTCCCGCCTATTAAACACCCCGAATGGATTGTGCTCCAGCTCTTCCTCAATGGTCGTGGCGGGGCCATGTCCAGGCAGAAGACGATAGTCCGGCGAGAGTGTCAGCACGCGGTCGCGTACAGAGTTGAGATGCGTCGAGTACAGTTCCCTAGGATTGGACCGTCCGATGGATCCGGCAAAGAGGGTATCGCCGACGAAACAGACGGGTAGTTGCGGATCGTCGACACAATAGCAGATCCCGCCCGGAGTATGTCCTGGCGTTGTTAGACATCGAACGGTACGGCGTCCAACCTTGATCGACAAGCCATCTGCCGGCGCAACCAATAGATCAGGCCGTGGCCGCCAACTCAACAGCGCCACATCGTCCGGGCCGAGGTACACCGGGACGTCGTGATGGCCCAGAATCTGTTCGATCCCATCCGCATGATCCGCATGGCCATGGGTCAAACAAATACCGAGAAGCCGCAACCCACGTCGCCGAAGCTGATCCAGCATGGCCGGCGCGTTATAGGCCGTATCCACCAGCACCGCTTCGTCTCCATCATGCAGAATGTATCCCTGGACCCCGTACCCATTGATAGAGCCCTGCACCATCTCCACCCACGGCGGCATGTGTTGGGCCACCGGCTCCCACTTGTCGATCGCGATCTGTTCCAGCGACTCGACTCGGAGGCCCAAGGCCTTCGCCAACGCGCGCACCTCCGCGCGATCCTTTGGCCGATCCCCTCGTTCGAGCGCCGTAATATCGCCACCGGGTAAGCCCGTCATTCGAGCAACGTCACCGACCGATAAACCCTGTCCGGTCCGTGATTTCTTCAAAATATCGCAGAACTCGTCTTCAAGCGGCATATATCAACCATGACCGATACGTTCTCTTCCCTTCATCCTACGCGTGGCGGCGAAGCCGCGCATTATGGCGCTGACATCGCGATTGGCGACTCTCATTCGCAAGACATCTCAGCACGTGACGACATTGCGGCCCAAGGCCGCAGCCTTAAAGAAACGTGCGGCCATGTCAGCAGTGATACCGAAAGCCATTCTTAAACAAATGCATGATGGCACGCCGAAATGTACGACTTCGCCTGCCACGCCCCTCCTTCACCCTTCCGGACTGAGCTTGATCTCTTTCACCTCTCCGAAGGTCGCAAGTGCTTTCGGTAACGCCTCCCCGGACCCGACCGCCACGATCTTCAATCGATCAGGACGCAAATGTTTCTTGGCGGCTGCCAGGACGTCTTCCTTACTCAGTTGAACGACCTTGGTACGAAGTTGTTGCAGAAAGTCCTTCGGCAATCCATCATACTCCAACTCAACCAGCCGGCTCACAATCGCCGAGGGGCTGGAAAACGAGAACACGAATGAATTCACATAGGCTTCCTTGGCCTCCGCCAGCTCCCCGTCGGTGATCGGCTGAGCCCGCATCCGTTCGATATTCGCCACGAACCGTTCAATCACTTCTTGCGTCGAGCTCAGTTTGGTTTCCGCCCGCATCAGCCAGACGCCTTGATCATGCATCCCTGTACTGAGCCGGCTCCCGACCGAATAGGCCAGCCCCCGCTTCGTCCGCACGTCGTTGAAGAGACGACTGCGAAACGAACTGCCTCCCAAGATATCGTTGGCGATGGCCAACGCGACATAATCCGGATCACTTTCCTTGATCGAGAGATGGCCGACTCGAAGATGAGTCTGTGACGTATCCTTGTTCACGAACCTGACCATTGGGAGAGCCCCATCAGCCTCCGACACGTCGGGAATCTTCAGTTCCGGAACGATTCCCTTCTCCCAATTTCCAAACACTTTACGAAGTGACGCCAGTATGTCGTCCTTCTTAAAATCACCCGTCACACCGAGCAAGATGCCGTTCGGATGCACGGTCTCACGATGAAACCTCACGAGATCGTCCCTCGTGATGCGTCTGACCGAATCGAGGGAACTCTCTCGGGCACTCGGATGATCGGTCCCGTAAAGCATCTTGGCAAATTCCCGGCCGACGATGGACCCCGGGTTATCCTGCCGACGACGAATTCCCTCGATGGCCTGTAGTTTTGCCAGCTCAACACGCGCCGGTTCGAATGCCGGTGCCCGCAGGAGGCCGGCAAAGATCTCCAATCCACGATGCAAATCCTTGCTCAGTACATCCAATGACGCCGACCCTGATTGTCGGCCGATCCCAATACTCACCTCTCCCGCGAATTGCTCCAACTCCGCATCCACCTGCTCCGCCGATAGGCCCCCGCCACCCCCCGTGCGCATCACCGCCCCCGTCATGGATGCGAGCCCGACCTNNGCCACCGCCCGTCCTCATGACCGCGCCGGTCATGGACGCCAATCCGATCTTGTCGCTCGGATCAAGCCAGCTCCCGGTTCGCATCGTAGCCGTCACCGTCACGAGGGGTAACTCATGGTCCTCTAGGAGATAAATGATCATGCCGTTCTCGAGCACCACCCGCTCCGGCTCGGGTGGCGAGAATTCGACCGGCTGAAACTTCATCGCTCTGGGATCGCTAAGAATTGCTTCCCCAGCACAAGCCGTGAAGCCTGACACGAGCAGCATGGCCAGGCCCAATAAGCCAGCTACGACCGATCTCCTTCCCCCTAACCCGTCACTCTTTACGTTCTTCATGGCTTCACCTCGCCGGCCGGAAATGCTGCAATGGCTTTCTCGGAACTCTTCTTCACGAGGACGGCAACCGTACGATTTGATTTGGTAAAGTATTGGTTTGCCACACGTTGGATATCGCCTGCCGTGACCGCGGCAACCTTGTCGCGTGACGTCAGGATGTAGCGCCAATCACCTGCCACCGCTTGATACATGGCGAGCTGAGAGGCCAACCCGCTGTTTGATCGTAGACCGCGCACCAAGTCCGCGTCCAAATTATTGAGCACCTTGGCGAGCTCCTGAGAAGCGACCGGTTCCCGCTTCAGCCGTTCAATTTCCTCATAAACCGCCGCTTCGACTTCCGCCGTCGTATGAGGAGCCAATGGCGTCGCCGTCACGATGAAGAGGTTCGGCGCACGAGTTCCAGGATGGTTCGCATCAGAGCCGGCCGAGGCAGCCAGACGCTTTTCCCGTACCAACGTCTGATGCAATCGAGAGGTGAGCCCGTCGCTCAACACTGCGTCAATCACGTCGAACACATCGTCATCCGGATGACCCACTGTCGGCTTGTGATACCCGATCACAATGGCCGGCTCCGCATCAAATTCCACTTCGACTCGTCGCTCGCCTCGCTGTTCCGGCTCGATCGTGACCAGGGATGGCGGTGGCGGTGCAGCAGGAATCTTCCCGAAGGTCTGTTCGATGAGTGCAATGACCTCTTTGGGGTTGATGTCCCCCACCAGAGCAATCGTGGCACGATTCGGTCCATAATGGGTCTTAAAGAAGGCTTCTGTCGCAGCCGGGGTCAGCGACAGGATATCGGATCCCCATCCGATGGTCGGAATCCCATAGCCATGGGCCCGAAAGGCCGCAGAGGTGAAGGTCTCAAACAGGAGCCCATTGGGACTGTCGTCGTTGCGCAAGCGCCGTTCTTCCATCACGACGCCGCGCTCCTTGTAAAACTCACGCAAGACGGGATTGGCCATCCGGTCCGATTCGATCGCCGCCCACAGCGGCAGCCGATTGGACGGCAAACTGATCATGTAGCGCGTCAGGTCCTTTCCCGTTGAAGCATTGAGTCCGACACCTCCGTGGCGCTGGTAGAGCAGTGCCATTTCATTCCCCACCACGTACTGAGCAGCCTGAGCCTGGAGGTCCAAGAAACGCTTCTGTAACGATTCGACCGCTGCTCGCTCCTCAGCAGCTGCGGACGTTCCCTTGGCAACCACCTCCCGCTCCCGCTGGTCGAGCTCCGTCCCGACGATGGCCAACTCGTCCAAGATCGGCTTTTCTTTTTCATAGTTGGTCGTCCCAACGACTCGTGTGCCCTTGAAGGCCATGTGCTCGTAGAGATGGGCAAGCCCCGTCTGGCCGACCTGTTCATTGATGCCGCCTACGGCAAAGGTAATGTTGATCGAGACGACCGGCGTCTGATGCCGCTCGACCATCAGCACCGTTAACCCATTGGCCAGATGATGCTCTACCACTCGATCCGCAAGACTCGGCGTAGCGGCATCAAGCAACCCAAGGTTGAGGTGTAGGACCAGCATGAGACTCAGACAAAACACTAGGAGCCTGTCTCGCCTACACATAAAATGTCTTCTCAGCCTGAGCCTTAACCTTGACCGATATTTCATATGAACATCTCCATTAGTTGTTCCGGTTTTTCGATGAACCAATCGGGCTTGCAGGCTTCCATCTTCTCTCGATTGCCCATCCCATATCCCACGGCGCAGACACGAATACCGGCGTTATGCCCGCCATTGATATCGTTCGTGCTGTCCCCTACGAGAATCGCCCGCTCTTTCGGCACTCCCATCTTAGTGATGATGTGCAGGAGCATTCCGGGTTCAGGTTTCAGTCCAAACCCATTGTCCCCACCGACCATGTAGGTGAAATGTTGCGGACCTAATCCGTTCACGATCACGCGTGTGTACTCGATCGATTTGTTCGTCGCGATCGCTTTGGGCTTGTGCCTGAAGTGCTCAAGCATCGGTTCGATACCGGGGTAGAAGGTTGTCCGGTCCAGGCAATGTTCGACATAATGCCCTCGGAACACTTTCAACGCCTCTTCGAATCGCTCTTGGTTGCCTTCTCCCACCGCCAGGCGCAGCAGACGCTTGACCCCGTCACCGACAAATCCGAAAATTTCTTCAATGGGACGCTCCGGCAATCCCAACGCGTTCAGGGTGAAATTGACGGAGTGCGCGATGTCCCACTTGGACTCGATCAACGTGCCGTCCAGGTCGAAAATGAGGAGATCCACAGGCATCTGTGCCATTAGTTTACCTTTCTCAGGGAATCGATAAGGGCAGCCAGGACGGTGCGTTGCGTGTCGTCCTGCTCATGGGCTTCCGCTTCTCGGGCGAAATTTACCATTCGTTTCACTCCCACATGAGGCGGGATCATCGGTGAGATGATGCGCCAGTAGTTCCCGACCACTTTCACATGAAAACGAACCTCTTCGGTGGTGTCCTCAGGCACAAAACTCGCCGTCTCCAGGTACACGGAGCCTCGCACCTGAAAAGTCACCGGGATGATGACCTCCAGATTGTTCAGGATTTCCCATTTCCTGTAGTCCTCCGGCACGGTCGTTTTCTGCACGATGACGATACGTCCCCATGTCGGTTCTTCCTTCCAATCAATATAGGGCGTCACCGTATCGAACGAAGGCGCATTCAACCGGGCCCCCTTCTGATCCAAGAGCACATAGCGTTTGACGACTTCTGCGGGTGACCGTCTCATCGAACCACTCTGACTCACCTGTGCACTCGAAGGCACGGCTAACGCCAGGAGCACGAGGGCAAGGAGACCGCAGAAGCATCCCGGCAATCTGCTCACAGGTCTGATCAAACCGATCTTGTAGGCCGCGTGTCGATTTTGCACGATGATCAACGGAGATGAGGGAACGAGTCTGTTTCGTCCGGTGCACACATCAGACGGTTCATTCTAGCAAACAGGGCGAGAGACATCCAGGTAAGGACGTGAAGGACACGCTCCGGTTTGACCTTCTTGAAACGGGAATGCTACCGTCATCTCATCGGTTCCACACATCAGCCTACATGAGGAACCTGTGTTCATCCATCGATGGCGGCAGACTCAGCTCCTGGGCGTTCTCATCACGCTGCTGTGGACGATCGTCCTCGCTGTCCCGACTTCTGACGCTTTTCCAGCACCCAGCAATGAGATTCTCACTGACCACACCTCAAGCCCTCTGCCTCCTCGAACGGCAAGCCCGTCATGGCTCACCACACCTCCACAGAAAGCCTACGACTTGCTCAAGCAACTGGAAGCGCGAGATGGCACACCGCCCCCTGGGTATGTCGGTGGCCGAGACTTCCAAAACCGAGAGCGACGCCTTCCACGAGGACGCTATCGGGAGTATGATGTGAACCCGAAAATCCGAGGCCGCGGACGCGATGCCGAACGAATCGTGATCGAGCAACGGACTGGGAAGGCCTACTACACCGGGGATCACTACCGAACGTTTGCTCCCCTTAATTGACCAAGATTCCAGCAAGCGAGCGCCCTATGCAAGGAAAACCAACTCTCCACACGCATCTGAATCATCCATCACCGCCCTGGTCGGGTCTTCTCGTCATCCCTCATGGACGCTCGGCGACGGGAGTCGTAAAGGCTCCGGCCGGGTTTCTGATGCGGACGATCGAGGGCAAGAAGTGCCGAACCTCTTCGAGCCTCTTGGGTGAGTTTGCACGGGCACTGTCCTTCCCAGAATACTTTGGACACAACTGGGATGCCCTAGAGGAATGCCTCGCTGATCTCGAGTGGCTCCCGGCCAAAGGATATATCCTCCTCATCACGGACGCCCACGCAGTGCTTCCCGATGACGAAGAAGAGTATGAAACGCTGTTGGAGGTGCTCAGCGACGCTGGTGAAGCCTGGAGCAAGGGACAAACGGCTGACGGTCGGTACGCCCCATTTCATGTCCTGTTCGTGGTGTCTGAACAAGACAGGGCAAAGAGGAAGCGCTGGGAGTTGGAAGAATTTGTGTCCGATACGCCATCAACCCCGAAAACCAAGTCACGGCCCAAGCGGTCAGCCAAACCGTCAAAACCATAGAGACTGGTCGAGACCGCTGGAACGGTGATACGAAGAGGCGCTAGAGGCGGGCTCTCAGTGCACGACCCTTGAGATCCACGCATAGCTGGACTGCCGAGTGAATGACTCGGCGAGTACGATAGGCCAGACCTCCGATACCGGCGGTAGGAGTGCCATAGAGATAAACAGTTTGCCGATGTCTGGTCCAGCGAGCCCGTACTACCTGCTCATGCTCGATGCAGATGCTATGCGTCTCCCGAAGATCATCCAACGGGGATTTTTCGCCGACCACCCCGTCGCGACCTTCTCCACGACACCAAGAACAGATGACTTTCATAACACTGCCTCTCTTGATAGACCGTTCTTGACCGGTATCTCCAGCAAGAATCGCGCCGTCATCATCCAGGATGACACAGAAGAAAAGTAAGGGGAAATTGAGTACAGCTTGGGAGCAACTTGCCTCCTGCTGTATCCAAGTTGATAGAAAGTGTATCGATTCCGACGTTTTTTGACCGAGTATCCTGTCCATAGGACTCAGCACTGATCTCCTCATCGTCGATTTCTTGACCAGCTCTCGTCCTACGTGATAGGTTGCGCCCCCGTTATGAAGATATCCCGCTCTGCCAAACTGTTTGCCGAAGCTCAGGAGCTGATCCCCGGCGGCGTGAACAGCCCCGTTCGAGCCTTCCGCTCGGTCGGGGGACAGCCTCGCTTCATCGCGCACGCAAAAGGATCGCGCCTCTACGATGTCGATAAGAACGCCTATATCGACTACGTGTTATCCTGGGGACCGATGATTCTTGGGCACGCTCATTCGGCCGTTATTGCATCAATCAAAAAAGCCGCTGGGCAAGGAACCAGTTATGGTGCCCCCACGGAGCTAGAAGTCTCGCTGGCTCGAGACATTCACCGCGCGTTTCCGTCGATGGAAAAGCTCAGACTGGTCAGCTCGGGCACGGAAGCCGTCATGAGCGCGATCCGGGTAGCCCGAGGGTTCACCAAACGCACCGGGATCATGAAATTCGAAGGGTGCTATCATGGGCACAGTGATTACCTGTTGGCCAAAGCCGGATCGGGGTTAGCCACTTTAGGAATCCCGGATTCCCCAGGCGTGCCGGACGACTTTGCCAAACATACTTTGACCGCACCCTATAATGATATTCGAACAGTCCAGCAGTTGATCAAGGCCCACCACAATCAGCTGGCCTGTATTATCGTCGAGCCGATCGCGGGGAATATGGGAGTCGTCCCACCTGCGCCTGACTTCCTCTCGGCACTCCGACAACTGACCGCTGAACATGGCATCCTGTTGATTTTCGATGAGGTGATTTCCGGGTTTCGTGTGCAGTATGGAGGCGCACAAGCGCTGTATGGCATCAAGCCGGACCTCACCGTACTGGGCAAGATTATCGGTGGCGGCCTACCAGTCGGCGCCTATGGTGGACGGAAGGAGATCATGGATCTGATTGCCCCGGTGGGACCGGTCTATCAGGCTGGAACCCTCTCGGGGAATCCCCTGGCAGTCTCCGCGGGACTCGCCACGCTCAAGCAGTTGCGCACAAAAGGAATCTACAAGCAGCTGGAGCAACGGTCCGCAGCCCTAGCCAAAGGCATTGGCGAAGCCGCGAAAAAGGCAGGAATTCCTGTCACGCAAACACGTGTGGGATCGATGTTGACGACGTTTTTTACGTCCGGACCGGTTGTGGATTGGAATACGGCCAAACAATCGGATACGAAACGGTACGGCCAGTTCTTTCATCACATGCTGGAACAGGGCGTCTATTTGGCACCATCCCAGTTTGAAGCAGCCTTTCTCTCCGCTGCTCATAGCGCACAGGACATCGAAAAGACCATCCGCGCCGCACATACCGCGTTCAAAAAGCTCTGATCCGGTCGTTCATGAAGCGTCGTTCGTATCTCGCAGGATACATAGGTATCCATTTGGATACAGTGCGTGCCTAGCAGTTTCTACCCTTTACGAGGCACGCCTCACACTTCACCTTCGTCTATTCATCGTCCTCGTCTTCCGCCTCGAGCGCTTCCTGCCGCTTCTGCTCTTCCATCGCGTTATGAAGCAGCATGCGAATAAACATGGAATAGAGCGAGCCCTTTTCCAACGTGCCACCTGGCGGGATGGCAATTTTCCCTTCCTTAATCATGCGATCCATCCAGGCTTTCTGATCCGGGGCAATCAAGATTGGAACCTCGACCAGCCCCACCCGTCCCATCATATCCATGAATAGAGTCCTCCGTGATTCGTGAAGCGTCCTTCGTATGTCGCTAAAATACTAACGTGTCTCGACGAGACACGAGTGCATTCCAGCATGCCGTTTTGCGCATTGTCAATTGATCGAAGGCTGGCACGACACCTGCCTACACAGACAGACCATGAAGTGGCCTTCAACAACGATGACCGCGTTGCTCGCCTGCGGGATGTCGCTTGGGCTATCACTCTCGGACGCCTCAGCCGCACCGCTGGAGAAATCCGCCCTCGGCTCAACCCTCAACCAGCAATGCGACCTCTGCTGGTATCCGTCGCCTAACGAGGAACACGACTCGGACCGCCTTTCCACATACCAACGGCCTCGGCACAAACGTGCACCAGACAGCCGACCAAAGCGTTACCCCAAAGGACGGTACAAGCTGGGCTCTGCGCACAAACAGTCTCGGCATTCCTCGCTTCGATCTCAGGCGAGGCAGGAGATGAAACTGTTGAGCACCCTCCTGGTACGTGCCGTTGATGGAGACACGATCCGAGTTGGAGCCGAGCGTATCAGACTGCGGGGTATAG
The DNA here is from genome assembly GCA_002331625.1 of Nitrospira sp. UBA2083. GTDB lineage: Bacteria > Nitrospirota > Nitrospiria > Nitrospirales > Nitrospiraceae > Nitrospira_D. The sequence continues at coordinate 36,082 of DCZN01000077.1, forward strand.
ATACGCCCGAAATGAGTGAGCTCGCAGGTCCAGCGGCCAAGCAGAGACTGGAAGAGTTACTCCGCAGCGGCCCGATCCGCATCGTCCCGCGCGGCCGGGATGTCTATGATCGCCTCGTTGCTGACGTGTTTATCAATGAACAGAATATCGCGGAGGTTCTTCGAAATGAAGGTTTCTCAAAAGCAGGATAGTCTGATATCGGCGAGACGCATGACGCTGCTCGTTCACGGCACGTTCGAGCTCTCTCATACAGGAGCCGTCAGATGAAATCCATCACCCGTGACACCAGCGTTTCGGGAGTTGAGGTCACGAACATCAATAGACATGGACTCTGGTTGCTGACCAGAAACCACGAGATCTTTATTTCGTTCAATGAGTGTCCCCGATTTCGAGACGCCGCCCTTTCACACATCATGCGCGTTGAGCAGCTCACAGCCGGCATGCTGCATTGGCCCCATCTCGGAATTGCACTCCCTATCGGGTCTGTCCGACGGTTCCCCCTCGCCTCATCCAAGTCTCGCCTCACCACACGTGCTCGTCGGCAGGCCAAGCCAGGGCCTATCGCACAATCAAAAAATAATCTGCGCTCTACTCCAGCGTGAGTGCAAGGTTGAAGCATGAGACCAGTAGCCGGGGGCGAAAACTGCGAGGCAGAAAAAGAAAAGGCACCGGCAGTCTTTCCTGCACTTTCCACTCACCTACCTCAGATTTCTTGCACACGCTCCCATAGCTCAATCTATCGACCCAACAGTGCTCCTCCAACACCGTTACCCCTGAATCGATTTCGATTCTATCCGTATCGGTTCTGATACAGGGTTGCTCGCGAAACACCAGCGGATCCCCAGAAAAGCGGGCCAAATTTTCCATGACGCGATGAGTCGCGTGGTTCACATCTTGCACCACATCTGAGTACACTCTCGGCCTATCAGCATAGCAGCACCACGCATTCAGCGACGAAGACAGGTTCTCGCAGATTGGAGAGGGAACGATGCCTCATCCCATAAGTCAGTTTCAAGGCAAGGGCGTAAGATGAGTATGTTGCACTATGTGAATGTCGCCATCGGCTTCTCACTGGTCATGCTGCTGTTGTCGGTTGTCACGGGTTTTGCCGTACAAACATGGTTGTATGTATTGAGAACTAAATCTCGAGCCGTCGGCAATGGGCTGGTGAGCCTGCTGGAGGACATCGGTTTTGACAACGCGTTGGCCACACGACAGGTGAATGCCCTGCTCAATAAGGGCAGTTCCATCTTTGGAAAGAAATTGGGGGGAGCGCTGAGTAGAGTGAGCGCCTTCCTGCTCGCCGGAGCGCCAAAACATATCGGCCGGGAAGAGTTTGTGCTGCTCCTCTTACGCAAGGCCGTCACTGACAACGAACTGGCCACGAAGTTAGGGTTTACAGATGAGACTGCAGCGACGGGTAAATTACAGGAACTTGAAAAGGCAATACTTGAGGAAGAAGCAAAAGACCCGACACTCCCAGCTCACGTGTGGCGCACCAACGCTATGCAGGCAACAGTGCCGGAGCTTGCCTCAAAGATATTCGCGCGGTTTGATGAAGTACTGGATCGCGTATCTGAGGATGTCAGTGGCGCCGGGAAAGTGCTGGGCATCGTGATCACCTTACCCCTACTCTTGATGTGTTGGCCGGTGGACTCATTTCAACTATTGAATCGTTTGAATAACGATCAAGTCCTTAGTGCACAACTGGCAGAAATCGCCGAAACCACCACTCCTGCACTGCAAAAAGCGCATGAGGAGTTCCTGCGCTGCCAGGAGACGAATAAGAATGCGCCTGGTGTAAAGCTGGGCTGTCAGCAGGAACATCACGCGTGGCAAAAGATCGTCCATGACACGATAAATTCCGACGTGCTTGGTGGGCTATTCGGCGGCGAAGTGACAAGGGACGTGAACTGTTCAATTCCACTAACAGACAAACCCATCCCATTCTTTGAGCAGTGCAAGAGAGCGAATTTGACTCCCGGAATCGTTGTCACCTGGATCCTTGTAAGTTTAGGCAGCGCATTTTGGCTGGGGCTGTTACACAAAGTACTGGGACTCCGTTCGGAATTGAGCAACAAGCTCCACGCACAGAGGGAGTTCCGGGCCACGAGTCACAGGTAAACGCCCCAAGGGGCAGTACACAGGCCTAGAGCATGGAGGCATCATGATGATTCGAGTGGCAACATTTAATCTCAACAATCTCTTCTCGCGTTTCAACTTCCAAGGAGAGGTCGGAGCTATTCCTAGCGCCGAAACGGGGGGCATTACACTCACATTTGATCAGGACCAGTTTGCGGCCCGTACGTTTGCAGGGCGCTTGGTGCGGGCGAAGGACTCAGCCGATACGCGCGAGGTTGCCAGACGGATCACACAGGTGATTAACGCTGATGTCCTTGCCGTCCAGGAAGTTGAACATATCGAAATACTCAAGCAATTTAACAGGGAGCATCTGGGGAATCTCTACCCCCATATCGCGCTCGTTGAGGGCAATGATCGGCGACTCATCGATGTCGGAATCCTTTCGAGGCTTCCGATTGGGACCATCATTTCTCACCAAACGGCTGTTCACCCGGACCGGCCAAATCATCGGGTCTTCAGTCGAGATCTCCTTCAAGTGGAAATCCTGGGCAACAACGGCAATAAACTCTTCACGATCTATAACACCCATTTGAAGAGCCACTTTATTCCCCTTGGGGAAGATCCAGTGCAGGGTGCCATTGATGCCAATACTTCTCGCAAAAGACAGGCCGAAACGATTTCTCGCATCATCAGCCGAATGGAGAGACCAAACGGTCGGTTCATCTTGGCCGGCGATATGAACGATCCCCCTGATTCTGAATTTCTTGCGCCCATGCGAACGGTCAACAACCAACCGCTTATCGACTCGCTTGAGAACCCCTCGGAAACGAGGCCAGCCAAAGCAGAGACGCCGGGTCAAGGACCTGGTCCCCAATCAAAGGCGTGGACACATCGCTTTAACCCACCGGGAGACGAGTTTCCTCGCTATGAACTGTTCGATCACATCTGGGTCAGCCCATCGCTTGCGGGGAGATACTTCAATCCTACCATTGACCGGCGTACGAAGCACGCTGGAGACGGCAGCGACCATGACCCAGCATGGATTGACATCGATATCTAGATTCGGATGAATGTGGGAATGATTAGGGAGGGTGCGCATGGCCATTCAATGGATCGGAAGTCCGAACAAAGATAAGGGGCGGGAGGGCTACCGGCCCGAAGCGATCGTCATCCATATTATGGAGGGCACGCTGAAGGGCACCGACGCCTGGTTTTCCAACGAAGAGTCGGGTGTGTCCGCCCACTATGGGATTGGGAAGAACGGGGAGATTCACCAGTACGTGGGAGAAAGCGACCGGGCCTGGCACACAGGCCGCATCGTCTCTCCAACGTGGCGACTGTTGAAGACAGATGTCAATCCCAATTGGTACACAATCGGCATCGAACATGAAGGACGAGAGGACACATCCTGGTCGAATGCGATGTACAAAGCCAGCGCCCGGTTGATCGAGGAGATTTGCCGGCGGTGGGCGATCCCCTGCGATCGCGATCACATTATCGGCCACCGCGAGATTCGTTCCGACAAGACGTGCCCCGGATTCGATGTCGAGCTCGACAAGCTGGTCGACATGGCCAAAGAAGTTCAACAGAATCCAGCCACGTTTAATTTCGTCAAGCAACCCGGTATCGTGAAAACTCGCGTGGACATGAATATTCGGCAACAGGCGCCGACGACGGCAGCTCTGATCGCACGCACGGTTACGCAGGGAAAGAAACTACAGTATCAAGGTTGGACGAGTAATGGACAAGCCGTGAACGGCAACGCCCATTGGTACAAAGATTCCGATGGTAATTATTTCTGGGCCGGCGCGACCAACCGGCCGATCCCGGGACTCTAAGAGATAGGCGTACGTGGACACCGGTTGTCTTCGCAAGTGGTTCGCAATAGACATCCTCGCCATTGGGATTTCCCTGCTGGCCTGCGGTCCACCGCGCCTCTCCGCTTCCTCATCGGTGGCGCTTGCTCCGGATCGGAAAGCCCTTCTCGTCACATCCGCCAATCCGACTGCAGCCGCTCGATTGACCCTCCAGAGTTTACCAACCGAATCGACCACGGCCCCTGGTCTTTTCTTCCGTCCAGAACGATTCGAGCTGGTTCATACTTCGCCGGATGGACGATATGCAGCCTTCTCCACTGCGGGACATCACAGCCTCGTGGGCCTTCTGCCCCTTGAGACGATGGCAGTGCGTGAGATCGACATGGTCACGGAGGGCGAAGTGGTGGCATTCCATTGGGCAGCCGACAGCCGCTTGTTGGTATATGAATACTTACCTGCCAGCGGCTATCGACGCGTCAAAGCCTACGACGTCCAATCAAGCGAACATTTGGTCGTGCCCCGTCTCGATGGAAAATCGTCCACCCACATCACGTTTGACGGTTGGGGGCAGAACGAACGCGAACTCATTGTGACTATGACCGATATCCGAAGCACCGGACGTGAGACCGCTGCTGTCACACTGGTTCCGCACAAGTAGAGACAGATCATATCTTTCGCATGTGATCTTGCGCGTTGGTCTAAGACTTTCTGGCAACCACGTTCAAAGCCGGTACTGGCACCTGGTCCCGATAGAAGAAGCGGCTATGGCTAAGTTATCAGTGCGACGCCAGCAGAGATTTCGAGCGAGCTCGGCTCTGAGCAAACAGCAACCCATAATCGCCATGAGACTGGTCCAATGACCACCAGACGCTAACGAACAACCATTCACCGAACGCGTCATCAGGAGGATCCGATGTCCACAACCCAACCTTACCTCAACCACCCACAGGTCCAGAACGCGATCCAAACCGTACGGAACGAATGCAAAGGCAAACAGTTTTCGGACATCATCGACGCCGGCAATCATCAGTACGTCGATCTGGTGATGGAAGGGGGCGGTGTGCTCGGTATCGCCCTGACGGGGTATACCTATATCTTGGAACAAGCCGGCATACGATTTTTGGGCGTGGGCGGGACCTCCGCCGGATCGAGTAATGCCCTCATGATTGCCGCCTTGGGCCCTCCGGGACAAGCCAAGAGTGAGCGCCTCCTGGATATTCTTTCACGGATGCCGATGGAATCCTTTATCGACGGTGACAGCGACGCCAGAGATTTTTCCCAGGCGGTCTTAGAAAAGGCCGGCATGGTGAAACTCATCTGGAAAGCTTCTCAGATCATGGACAACCTGAAGGAGGACCTGGGCCTGAACCCCGGGACCGCATTTCTGAATTGGCTGACAACCGAGTTAGACAGTGTCGGAATCAAGACTACAAGGGAATTGCTCAAACGGTTGCGCACCGTTTCACCAGGGATTGGGCTCAGGCCAACACGCACGGATGTGGAGCTGTCCGAAACAGATACGTATGGAGACTTGGTCATGATCGCCGCAGACATTACCACCGAGACAAAAGTCATATTTCCCAAAATGGCTGAACTCTATTGGTGCGACTATGAGCCGGTGAATCCGGCGTACTTTGCCCGCGCCTCCATGTCTATTCCGTTCTTCTTCCACCCCTTCACGGTCGACGACTGCTCCCCCAATCGAGAACGCTGGAAAGAGCTGGCTCGTTACGAGGGAGCGCTTCCCAAACGTGTCATGTTTATGGATGGTGGTATCATGTCGAATTTTCCGATCAACGTATTTCACCAGCCCTACCGCATTCCCACGGCCCCGACCTTCGGCGCGAAGATCGGTCTGGAAGGCATCGAGCCAGCCGAAATCACCAAGCCTTCACAACTCCTCGGTGCCGTGTTTGACGCCGCCCGCCATACTCTGGATCACGACTTTATTAAATCCAACCCGGACTATACGCACCTGGTCAAGATGATCGATACCGGCTCCCACCATTGGCTCAACTTCACCATGGCACAGGAAGACAAAGTCGATCTCTTTGCGCGCGGCGCGAAAGCCGCAGCCGAATTCCTGTGTACGTTTGATTGGGCCAGGTACAAGACCATTCGGAAAGGGCTTGTCGAAGCGTTTGAAGCGAGCCGATCAGTCTGATCACCGAAGAGCGCATCAGGTAAAATGATGCGAAAGCCTTTGATATTATTCAGTATTTATACACTCGTCCGATTATGGAAATAGCAGCATGTACCTGACGATCTGGGAACAGACTATCTTGATACGGAGCTGGATTTCCTTTTACACTCGCCTCTAGGAGGACCTACTAGTGCCCATACGACAACGTGGGTAGCCTGCAGTTGGTCTTATAGGTTGGTGGCAATTCAGGGGGACGTATGTTCAAATGCGATGAGCTCATCTACATTCAAATGCATAAGACGGGATGTTCCCACGTTGCATCGTTACTCTCCAAATTATTTGATGGGCAGATGATCGGAAAGCACAATGCGGCGACTCCTGAGGACATACAATCAACCCCGTACTTTATTTCGTCCATTCGCAATCCTTGGGACTGGTACATCTCTCTGTGGACATTCGGCGTCCAAGGCAACGGGGCGCTTATGCATCAGCTCACGAAACGGATGCTGCCCAAACCGTCCGTTTCATTACTCAAGAATCCGATGAGCAGTTACCAAACCTATGTGCGTGAATTCACGAAGGACACTGAAACCTGGCGCAGTGTGTATGATAGGTCCGACAACGTCGAATCCTTTCGGAGATGGCTCAGGCTCATCCACGACCACAATAACAGCCGGTATCTGGGCGAGGGGTACGGCGATACGCCAATCGCTAAATGGTGCGGGCTTATGACTTATCGATACCTTTACCTCTGCTGCCGCAATGCTCAGATGTTAAAAGGGCCTGCACGTCTTTCCAGTTTCGATGACCTTGTTCAGTTCGACCATGACAACTGTTACATCAACTACTTTATCAGGCAGGAAGCCTTGGAGGATACGTTTTGTGAGGCCATCGCAAAAGTGCGCCCGCTCACAGTTACGGAGAGGGAATTAGTCCTACAATTACCAAAGACCAACACATCCAAGCGAATGTTATCGAGCGCTGATTATTACGATAAAGAGTCCATTGAGCTCATCAGAACTCGAGACAGACTATTGATAGAGAAGTTTAATTACTCCCCCCCAAACAGCAAACACAACTGACCATTATTCGGAGATTCTTGAATACAGGGATCATCTTCGGCTAGGACGTGCCTGAAGTCTACGGGTTATTCGGCACACCCTGACCAATGTCCATAGCCATCTACCATGGAGTCCGGCACCTAAGGACGACATCCTGCTGAAACGATCAGCACTACGCCCCACATAACGAAAGGGCCTTATCAATGTCCCTGCGGTCCAAAATCGAGACGATTCGTAATGCGTTCATGGGCACTCGCAGGGCGAGAGCCGATTACGAACAGGCGTTATCGGGCAAACCAAGCATTGTGTCTGGGGTGCGTCAGCTCGATAAGTTGTGCTCAATTGCTGCCGCTGATGATCACGAATCCCCCATATTTTTGTTTTCGACAGGCTGGCGTACCGGCTCAACATTCTTACAGCGGCTCATCATCTCGGATTCGACCCTGTCGGACTCCAGCTTCTTGGTGTGGGGGGAACCCTACAATGTTTGCGGAATCATCCAGCATATGGCGCAAACCGTGATCCCATTCAGAGAGGACTGGCCCCCGACTCGTTACTATTACAATGCGACAGATCCAACCGACCTGAAACGTGAGTGGATTGCTAACTTATACCCACCGATCGATGATCTGTGGCGCGGTCACCGCGCCTTGTTCGATTCGATGTTCGCGATTCCGGCCAAGCGAGCCGGTGCTTCACGCTGGGGGATCAAGGAAGTGCGACTCGGGATTGAACACGCGTATTACCTGCGTTGGGTATACCCAAAGGCCCGCTTTCTATTTTTGTACCGCGATCCCCTTGCCTCGTATCGTTCGTACGTCGGCTTTGGGCGGGATTGCTACTATACCTGGCCGGACAGACCAGTGTTTACCCCGACTGAATTTGGTTCAGTTTGGCGGCAGCTGATGGAAGGATTTTTGAGTGATAGCGATACGGTCGGCGGACTATTGGTTCGCTATGAAGATATCACGCAGGGAGACGCCTTGGTCAGAAAGATCGAAGACTACCTCGCCATCAGTATCGATCGCAGCCTGTTACACACAAAGATCGGTGGATCTGGAGAGAAGAACGGGGACGTCGGACGACTTGAAACGTGGCTGTTGAGACGCGCGGTATCACCCGTTGCTCAGAAGGTAGGTTATACGTGATGAGATGGTATCGTGAGCTTTTCACGCCCATGTTGCATATCCGCCCACTCGGTTTCGTGGCGACTCCAACCCTCCGTTTAATCACAGAGCCGAATCGGCGGTGGCTGACAATGACAGTTCTCGGACGATCGTTGGCTGCGATAGCTGGCGCAATCCTATTGTCACACTGCTCACCTTCAGTCAAAACAGCCGACAGCTTCGAAAAGCAGACGATCGAATTGAAGACGTATAATCTCCACGATCTGGGCATCGTCGATGTGAATGGCGATCAATTGCTTGATATCTTTACCACACATCATTCGGCTCTACAGAATTTGGCGCTGAACCTTGGCTCCATGCACTTCCAGGAGTCTTTATCGCAATGGGGCTTAGACCAAGACCGCATCTTCCCTGGACTTGCGTTATCCCCAGACGAGCCGCTTCCAGACAAACCAGGTCTGTATGTCAACTGGCTCGGCACAGACCTTGTCGTCCGCGCACATAAACTAGGAAGTGCTTTGAAGCCGATATCCGTGAGCGGAACCATTGACTTACTGTCAGACGTCACAGTCCAGTCTTCGCATGATTTCTCGGTGAAAATTCAACCGCCGTCATTGCCAGCCGAAGCAACTCCCACCATCATTAACTTTAACTTTTCCGGAAACGAAAACGGCCACTTTGCGCTCAAACCTGATAAAGACTCCGTGCCAATTCATTTTCATCTGGACAACGGAGTCGCTCCAGCAAACATCTATGTTGGCGCTCTCCACATTTCACCAACCGCTACTGATTTTTCGATTCGCATGCGAGATCGACATGCGATGGCCTGGGCCGACTACAATGACGACATGCAAATGGACGTATTCATAGCACGCGGCGCACTCTCTGGAACATTAAGAACCAGGCCATTGATATTGTGGGACGAACTATTCGTTCAACAAAACAAAGCCATGACAGATATTGGCCAGTCCGTATTGCCGGATAAGCGCGGATGCCCTGGACGTCAAACACAATGGGTGGACTTCGATCGAGACGGCCGTCTCGATCTCTTCATCAATTGCGGGAGAGATGGGTTCCAAAGCCAACTCCTCAGACAAACCGAAACCGGCTCTTTTGTTGATGTAGCATCCGAGTCCGGGTTGGTCCTAACGACGGAAGGGAAGTTTTTATGGCTCGATCTTGATGATAACGGCTATCAGGACTTGTTGGTGGTGGAAGATAAACATGGGAGCTTTGTCTACAAGAATCAGAACGGCCATTTCCGGATACACCACCTCGCCAACTTCAAGAGTGAGTCTGAAACGGCTGGATTGCGCATTGGCGACATAAATGGAGATGGCCATGCAGATGTGTTCATTGAATCTCCTTCAGAGAACCGATTGCTCATATCCGACAACGGTACGTTCGCTGTTACCCGGCCGTCTGATCTAGGGCTACCACAACAAAGCCTGGCTGCAAGCTGGGTTGATGTGGATAACGATGGAACTTTAGAGTTCTTCTCCTTCCCTGATGGCCTGTACAGGCGCACTCTCGACGGGCGCTACGAAGCCACTGGTGAATTGCGCTGGACATGCAAATTCCTTTGCCCCTACACATTGAAAAAATCATTCGGAGCCATCGTCAGCTGGGCAGATCTGAACAACGATGGCACTCGTGATCTCATCATGGCGACAAACCTGCTCGAGAACAAGGGGCGATAGGCACCCTGGATGGCCCGGCTCATGGGCGATTCTCCTGCTCAGATCGGTCCGCTCGGCGGACACTGGGTCACCATGGCCTTCACCAATTCGAATCACCAACATCACTGGCTAGAGGTAGATCTGATAGGCCCTCCAGGCAACCATCAAGCCTTGGGAGCTCGTGTGTCCGTTGAAACGAGTGATAACAGGCAGGTCCAGGAAGTGGGGCATGCGGAAAGTTCTCGATTTTCGCAAGGCCATTACCGCGTATATTTCGGATTGGGCCAGCAGACTCACGTCGATTCACTCACGGTCACTTGGCCTGACGGTTCATTACAGACGGTTCACGACGTACAAGGGGACCGCCTGCTTACTGTTCACTGGAGCGAGCATAAGAGCAACAGGGACGGAATTCCACATCGTGTAGTGACTCACGTACGTCAACATTCGCTTGATCGCGCAGCCCGAAAGACTAGGGCTGGCTAATACCGTCCCTCTTACTCTAAAATCAGATCCGAGACCGTGCGAAGAAGCCAGAAGAGAATGCTGCAGCAGCCCATTCATTCAGCAAACCTGATTGGGACGGCCCCAGCTCCAGAGAAAATTACCCAGACAAGTAGTTAGAGGATTTCGTGACAGAATTGGCGACACCCTACGGCGGTACACTGGTTCAGTTACTTCTTTCGGAACAAGAGCGAAATGAACAGCTCCGGGAGGCACACGCTCTTCCCTTCATTCAGCTGTCGGAGCGTTCTCTGAACGATGTGGAGCTTCTCGCAGTCGGCGCGTTTTCACCCCTAGACCGCTTCATGGGCCGAGCCGACTATGAGCGGGTCCTGAAAGACATGCGCCTCACTGATGGAACCCTGTGGCCGATTCCGATCACGCTCCCCGTTCAAAACGGGGAATCACTTAGCCTGGGGAACGAACTGGCCCTTCGGAATGCCAGGAATGAATTGATCGCCGTCATGAGAGTAGAAGAAATTTTCCCTTGGAATCTTGAAACGGAAGCCGACTCGCTCTTCGGTCGGCCCGATTCACGTCATCCTGTCGTGGCCGAGATGTCTGGATGGGGCCCACTCTGTATTTCTGGCCCCCTGAGAGTCTTTCATCTGCCGAAGTATCACGATTTTGTTGCCATACGACAAACACCGGCACAGATCCGTTCACTGCTGCAGAGCCGTGGGTTTACCAATGTCATTGCGTTCCACACTCTCGGGTTCCCCCACCCCATCCACGAGGAAGTCACGAACCGGATCGTGTCGGAATGCAACGGGATGTTGCTTCACCAACCCATTATTGGTCTCAGTAAGCCGGGCGATATGGCCTACTACGCAAGGATACGGTCCCACAGGGCCGTGGTCGAAAAATATTACGATTCTAAGCGCACCCTATTGAACCTCCTTCCGCTGGCGACACGGCTGGCTGGACCACGGGAGACGCTGTGGCATGCGATCATTTGTCGAAACTATGGCGCAAACCACCTCATTACCGGTGAGGGGCTCATAGGCCCGCAAGCCGATTCGTTTGAACAACCGCTCTTCGATCTGGACGAAGACCGTGAAATGGTAGACGCTTATTCTGCTGAAACCGGCGTGACGATCATTTCTTACGAAAATGAAAGCAGCCACATCACGCATGCCGCCGATACCCATCTCGAGACCGAAGAAATTCTGGCGGACATGTTCCCCCCCCGTCACAAACAGGGGTTTTGCGTTTGGCTGACCGGTCTCAGCTGCGCGGGCAAATCAGTCACCGCCGCCGTATTAACATCCCTCCTGCTGGAACGTGGCCGGCAGGTGACTCTCTTGGATGGAGATGTCGTGCGGACACATCTTTCAAAAGGACTCGGCTTCAGTCGGGAAGATCGTGATACCAACATTCGCCGAATAGGATTTGTTGCCGCTGAAATCGTCCGTCATGGAGGCGGCGCGCTCTGCGCGGTCATCAGCCCCTATCGAGCCACACGGGATCAATGTCGCAATATGGTCGGGCCCGATCGTTTCATCGAGGTGTTTATCAACACACCGCTGAATGTCTGTGAGCAGCGAGACGCCAAAGGTTTGTATGCAAAGGCCCGGCGCGGTGAGATCAAGGGATTCACCGGTATCGACGATCCGTATGAACCACCAATGAGCCCGGAATTGGTATTGGAGACCACTGACCGGTCCCCGGAGGAGAATGCCCTGCGCATTGTGGACTACCTGCTGAAACGAGGATTTTTGAAAGAGATGGATGCATCCCGCCCGAACTAGGGTTGAACCTTTAACGCAAACAGACCAGAGGACCCATGTCGTGTTCTCATACATCCTGGCCCACTATCGAGACATGCTCGACCGATTAAAACAGTACGGACGCGGCAACGGCTCGATGGCTCGCCCACAGCACCCAGACAACGGAGCTCATTGCAGTCATGAACTTCTCTCTTTCCTAAGGACAACCGTCTCGTGACAGCCGATATGACGTCTACCCCACCGCTGGAAGCCGTAGTGTCACTGGCAGAGAAGGCCGGTCAAGCAATCATGGCCCTCTACAACGGGGAAGAACTGGGTGTGACGCTCAAGGAGGACGTCTCTCCCGTCACGCTCGCTGATCTGGCTGCTCATCGTGTCATCCTCGAGGGCTTGCGGGAATTGACGCCTCATTTACCGATACTTTCCGAAGAATCAGATACCATTCCTTATTCCGATCGCAGGCACTGGAACCGGTATTGGTTAGTTGATCCCCTAGACGGAACAAAAGAATATATCAAACGGAACGGTGAGTTTACCGTGAACATCGCCTTGATCGTCGACTGCAAACCGTTGCTCGGCGTCGTCCATGCCCCGGCACTCGGACGGACCTACTCCGCCGTTCAAGGACAAGGGGCATTCCGACAAGCATCGATCGATGAAGCGCCCTGCCGCATCGCCGTACGCCGGAATCCAGAGGAACAATTGAAGGTGGTTGTCAGCCGTTCTCATCCGGGGAAAGAGGCGGAAGCATTTCTCCGGACACTTGGAACCTATGACGCCGTGGAGATTGGGAGCTCTTTGAAATTCTGCCTTGTTGCTGAGGGGTCGGCAGATCTCTATCCACGATTCGGGCCGACTCGCGAATGGGACACGGCTGCCGGTCACTGTGTGCTTGTGGCGGCCGGAGGTCACGTAGCAAATCTTGACGGCCAACCGCTGCGGTATAATAAGGCTGATCTTCTCAATCCTCCCTTTATTGCAAGGGGCATCCCGGACCTCTCGTGCCAACAGCATGGTCACTGAGCGAGAGCCACGAGGCGACCACCCTTCTATCTGAGCCCTGCCGCAACAAGACCGACGGATGCGGTCTGACTTAGGATTCATCTTTGATCCAATACCAGACCATTGAACAGACCGCGGGGAATGAATACAATTCGCCTACCTGTGCGTGTTACACGGTTAACGCAAGAGGTTGTCGGTGAACTTGACACCTCTCAACCTAGTTCGAGCATTTCTTTTGAATGCAATGTGCAACGTGAAACTTATGTATCTGTTCCCGCTTTGCGGAATCCTCATGGCATCCCCCGGTCATGCGGAAAGCCCCATGGCAGCTCAAGTGTGTAGCCTGCTGAGCTCGCCGAAGGCATCTCCCGTTCAGTCCAGGATGGGAACGGGTGAGGGCTGCGCATGGCAATGGCCCAACGGCCAAGCGCTGTCGATGTATGTGCACCTCGACCAACAGAGCGAAACAGCGGTTGGAACCAAACAGATCATGGACATGTACCTGCAGAACCCGGCGTTCAAGCGAACGACGTTCCCGGTTTGTACAGGAGGTGACATGGTCGTCGGTGATTTTCATAACGGCAAAGGCCCAGGCGGTACCGGGTACACTCAGTGCTCTGGATTCGTGCTGACCTTCAGCTTTCAAGGTGCTGAGGCCCAAAACCATTTACCAGGCCTCGCCAAAAAACTTACCGGCACAACCTTGCCTCGCTAGCGTAATGGCACGGGGAACGAGAGAATCATTCACTTACCCCATGGAACGGAACACGCGGACAAGACCAACGGTCCTCGCAACAGTGTGCACCCAATCACCATTCGCGTACTGAAAGGATACGACCATGAAAAACGTGGAGATGCGCGTGGAAGGAACAATGTTGACAATCACCGTGGATCTATCCAAGGAGTTCGGCCCATCCTCAACGGGCAAGACCATTATCATTGCTTCGACGGAAGGGAACGTGACCGTCCCAAATCGGCAAGAGAAAGTTGGGCTCAATGTCTATCGCAAGAAATAAGATCCTCCTCGGTCATTCGGCCCTACTGTTCTGACCTACCGGCAGGCTATCTGTTTTCGACCAGCCCTTGACAGATTAGAAACACCGCTGCAGGCGTGTCATTGAGAGCGCGGTCCACAGAAGACCAGTCCGCCTGTGGATAGCCATCCGAATGGTGGCATTCATTGAAATGCCACCACGGCCATTTCCCCTTGTGCAATACGCACGGCTAGAAATGTGTGAAAATGCTCACGAAATAGACGGACACTACTATTAGTTGTGGCTCTACTCGCACAGTGCGGATGCCTAAAAAATAGGCAGTCCGTTCAATCACCACACTGTTACGGTTGGTTTTTTCATGATCCTGAGCTATCCACAAGGTTATCCACAGAACATGGGGACGAGGCTTTGAGCCATTTTGAACCACCCTGTCAGCCTTCCTATTGAGCCAACACATCGCTCCCTCCATCCCCGATAACTGGCCGCTCTTGACTCCCTCCTTACATTTCTCGGAAAATTCATCGGCTACTCTGGAGCATTGGGTCGGGCCCTTATTGGAGAGCGTGAGTCATCCAAGCAAGTGATCAGTCGTTTCTCGCGGTTTGCCAACCTTGTTCCTCAAATCAAGAACGACGTGTTGGTCGAGGTACCTATGAACTTGGTCATCAGAGTGTCTTGTATCGTTGCGTTGCTGTTGATATCTGCCTGTGCCTCACAGACAGAGAAAATCGGGGGAGCGTCGAAACAGGCTGAGCGAGTGACCGCGCGTGGGTATACAAAAGATGGTTGTATGCTGAATCTGAAAGTGGAGGCGCGCGAGCAACGCGCTCGCCTGAATCCTGACGATGTCACGCTGAATTCCAATATCTTGCTCTTAATTTTCCCATTCTTGAATCAAGAAGCCTACCAGTGTTCTGCGGCGATCGTTGAGCGTCAGAAGCGGGTCAATCGCCTAGATTCTCTCTACCCTATCGACTGATCTTGGCCGTGACTCGTCGGGAGACCATGCAGGGAGCCTCCACCCCCGCTCACTCCCATGGCGAACTCCGATGACTCCGGACATGGGAACCGGCAGAGAAATTCCTCTCCATCGACGAGGGCGTGGAACGTACCGTTCCACACCCTATGCAAGATAAACGATGGTCGGTTGCTACGGTTCAACCCGACGTGAATGATGCCGACCACGC
>DCZN01000077.1:51426-55800 GCA_002331625.1 Nitrospira sp. UBA2083
CTCCTTGGTTGCAAAGCGAATCAGGAAGGCGATAGGATCGGCAAGAGCCTTGCTATTTGCATGCACGAAGAAGGAACATGCCGATACTGGCTTCCCCGATTGACTCAGGTGCTACAACGAATGTTGCCGTCACATGTGAACTCCCTGGGTCTGAAATAGCCTTCGGTGGCTCCTAAACTCGTGCACCGTTGGGATCTGACATGATCATCAAGCTATTCGCCTTCATTCTTGCAACCATCACCCTGTGCGGTGGGAATCTGTCGCTGGCTGTCGCCGCCGTTCAGATCATGGCCCTGCGCTCATCACCTGAACTGCAACCGGATCGCTCTCAGAATGGATTGGCGTCCGTCCCAGTTTCGCTCTCCCACCCCTCCAGCAGAACTCCTCTTGACCTAAAGAGGGGAAACAGCCCTCGCGCATACAGAGTCCATGATGACGGCAGGTCGCAGGACCAACTTTCTCCTTCGATCGACGCTGCGAACGAACGAGCGCAACAGTCGCCCGTGGACCAGCCCCGGCAGCAGCTTGTTGCGCAGCTGACCCAGAAAGCGAAGAATGCCACTACCCAGCCTGACCGAGGAAATTCAGACGACCAGTTGTCGCAAGAACTGAGTCTGGCAAGAGCCAGTCTCCAACAGGCTAATCAGCGAATCGATGAACTCGAGCGACAACTTGCCGATGGCAGTCTGGAAGCCGCCAAGCGGCGGATCGGTGAGCTGGTGATCCAGCTCCATGCCAAAGAGAGCGAGATCGCGGCCCTGCGATCCAATGCCCACGAGAATTCAAAAAAGCTCCGAGAAGACCTTGCGGCACAAGCGGAGGAGCTCAGCCAGGCGAAACGACGGGTCGCCGAAGTAGAACAACAGATGGGGGCAACGGCCAAAGGGCAGGAACTGGCGCAGGCAAAGCGTCGGATCGCCGAAGCCGAACAACAACTGACCAAGAAAGAGCAAGAACTCGCACTGGCCAAGCGCCGCACTGCCGAAGCAGAACAGCAGACGACCGGGAAAGACCAGGAACTGGGCCAGGCCAAACGCCGGGTCACTGACTTGGAGCAACAGGTAGGCGCAAAGGAGTATGAATCGGCGCAGGCCAGACGCCGGGCCAACGAATTCGAACAGCAGATGGTCGGGAAAGACCAAGAGCTGGCCCAGGCCAAGCGCCGGGTGACTGACCTCGAGCAACAGGTAGCCGGGAAAGCGCAGGAGCCGGCACAAGCCAGGCGCCGGGTCGCCGAGCTGGAGCAACAGGTCACCGGAAAAGAGCAGGAACTCGCGCAGGCCAAACGTCGAGTGGCAGAACTCGAACAACAGATGGCCGGCAAAGCCCAGGACCCAGCCCAAGCCAAACGCCGCGTCACGGAACTCGAACAACAGATGTCCGCGAGGGAGCAAGAGCTGGCGCAGACCAAGCGTCGTGTCGCCGAACTCGAGCAACAGGCGGCCGGGAAAGACCAAGATCCGGCACAGATCAAGCGCCGCGTGACCGATCTCGAGCAACAGATGGTCGGGAAAGAGCAAGAGTTGGCGCAGGTCAGGGATAACCTCAAACAGGTTACCCAGAAGTATGCAGATCTTGGTCCGCTGTTGATGGATCGGGACGCGGAACTGGCACGGATGAAGCAATCGCTGGAAGACCTCGAACGAAGTTTCCCGAAGCCGGAGGAGGCCCTCCCTTCCTTGGAAGTGAGCGCTGCCGTCAAGAATCCTCCCAGCGAACTCTCACCCGATGCGAACCTCTCAGTCTCTGACCTGCCCCTTCCCAATCCCTCTCATGGGGACGGCGCAGATGCTGCAAGTATCGACCTCATCAAAGCCGGCGAGACGCTTTCCAGCAGACTCGGGGATGAAATCAAGAGAGGGAGTGTGGCGTTGCGGCAAGAACGACACACGTTGACACTCACGTTGGCCAGCAGCGAATTGTTCGCCCCAGACGACGCCACCATCACCCCTGGAGGCAACTCGCTCATCGGACAGATCGGAGCGGTCTTACAGAAGTTTCGTTATCGGAGCATTGAAGTGATCACGCATACCGATAATAAACCGATCCGAAACGACCCGAAAAAAATGTTTCGGGATAGCCTGGAACTCTCCCGGGCACGGGTCGAACAGGCCAGCCAGCTCTTGATCAACAGCGGGGTTGATGCCGACCGCGTCAAACCCGTCGTGTATACCGCGACGAAACCCTCGGCACCTCATGACACCACTGAGAGCCGGAATAAGAACCGGCGAATAGAAATTGTGGTGAGTTCATTCGAGACGATTGGGCAGGCGACGCACGGGCGCGCGCAACCAAGCAAGAAGTCACCCCAGTCTATTTCTCTGAGTTCTCCTCGTCGGCCCTAGACCATTTAGCCCGCAATATTCATCACGGTTCACAGCCCTTCGACATACTCAGGGTCGGAGCCTCGTCGAGGGATGGGCATGCCAGAATAGCGTATCTCGTGAAGTGTGAAGCGTCAGAATTCAGAAACGAGATATGCTTCACGAACGACGAGTGACGGTTAGTGCCGCAGCGGCATCTCGGCGGTTACGGTAGAAACGCCCATGAATCGCGCAGGCCAGAAGAATGGCGAAGCTTACGAGCAGGGATGTTCAGCAGAATGCCGGCCTGACTGAAGCGCGGTGACCAGGCCATTGTCCAGGCGTGTGATTTTGCCGTTCCCATCCGTCGCCGCCAACCGGGCCGAGCCTTTGACCACCACACGACCACTCACCT
Organism: Nitrospira sp. UBA2083; assembly: GCA_002331625.1. GTDB lineage: Bacteria > Nitrospirota > Nitrospiria > Nitrospirales > Nitrospiraceae > Nitrospira_D. The sequence continues at coordinate 54,145 of DCZN01000077.1, forward strand.
TCTCGCGCACGACATGGGAAAAGGTCAAGGCCGCTCGAGTCACATCGCCGATTTCCGTTTCGATGACCAGCGTGTCTCCATACCGGCCAGGTGAGCAGTAGTCTGCCTCGGCATGCACGACAACGAAAACGATGCCCTGCTTCATTAGTTCCGCAACCGAATACCCTCGCGTCTCAAGATATTCAGTCCGGGCCCGCTCAAAATACTTCAGATAATTGGCGTAGTAGACGACCCCACCGCAGTCGGTGTCTTCGTAATAGATTCGAATTTCCACAATTAATCAACGCATCATGTGGTAACGTTTGCCCCAAAACAAACCACGATTTCTCATGCAATTCTTAATCTGCCTATCCGACAGAACCGAACGGTATTACACCATGTTCAGAAGACATTTGTGAAGCAGCAGTCGTTACTCCTCTCTCTTTGACTTGACGGTCTCAGAGCTCCACGCCATACTGCGCCACCCTATACCCCTCACCTCGGAGTGCCAACGAGGCTCCGTACATCTTTATGTTTCTCACAAAGCAAGTTAGAGAACGCGTCTTGACGGCACTTGCCGTTCTGGCGGCTCTATCCATAACCACACTGAGTGGGTGCATAGGCGAATGGTTTGTTATTCGGACAGTCGAAGAAATTAAACGCTCTGACGCGCGCGCGGAGTACATTTCCCCTAAATCCCCAGATATCGTCACGAGTTGTATGATGCAAACACTCTACAGTCACACGAACGCGAAAGGAGAACGTCCGTATGCAGGATTGACCACTCATGAATTTCTTGGAACCATACAGTATGCAGAGTTAACCTCTCAGACATTTGGGACCATGCAGTCAATTACCCTCAGGGTCACGCTCAATCCAATGATACGGGGGTATGGCGGAGAAGGCGAACTGTTATTCGTGATTGAAAACTCAGTTCGAGATGGCGGAGCTAAGTCAAGCATCTGGGTGAACCAAAATTTCTTATCACCTTCCCCTAAAAAATATCTGGGCACTCTTGTAGAAGTTGTGCGGGGCTGTTTATAGCTATAATGGAGGGAGACAGATCATGAATATCCGCAACCACCGCGTTAGGCGGCAGGGTATCACTCTTTGGTCGATGTCCATGTGATAGCGTGACTGAGGCATCAGCATTTAGGTTTCATAAAACACACCGCTGTAATAAGTATCTTCTTCGTAGATCTTCGCTGCCATGGGAGCAGGAACAGGTGGTTCATTCGGAGCTACACACGCGAACGATCGCACGTCGACATTACTGGTCGTAAGAAAGACCTCCCGACGACAAGGCCCGTTCTCGGTGATCAGCCTTTGACCCTCAGCCCTTAGAGATGGAGCACCGGAAACTTCGGCAACGACGACTCCGCAACACCAGTAAGCCGAAGCACCACCTCATACAGCTGCTGTACTCGTTCGGACTTGATGGGCTCGAAGCCATGACCTAATACGGCATGGTTCGCCGCGTCCAGTAATGGTTTCATCTTTGGCCATTCTCGCAAGAACACCTGCCCCAGCTGATCACCCAAGGCAGCTAAGACACGAAACTGCGCCTGGAGCGGCAGCTTGTACTTGCCATCGATATCATCGAGATAACAGGTGCGGCAGATTTCCTGAAGGGTCTGAGGCAGCTGGTCCGGCGGCGCATCCCAACTCTTGATCTTG
>DCZN01000077.1:56080-56471 GCA_002331625.1 Nitrospira sp. UBA2083
TAATGAAACCGTTCCCACAAGTCATACCCTTCGGCCACATCCGCGAATGCCCGATACAGCGGTTTTTGCCCACCGCTGACCCGTAACTCCACATCGTGGAACAGTTTCGCCGCGGCATGAAACAGCCCCCGGTTGAACAGCTCGCACCCTTCACGACGCGCCACTGCCGCTTGTTCATCCCATGGATTACTTTGAGCCCAGATAAAGACCTTCCCGTTCACTTCAACGCGGTCATCCTCTTGCCNNTCAAGGCCACCACGCGAGAGGTCCACGGCACGGCCACTAATGTGAGCGCACCCGCCATCGCAGGCTTCGCTCCACTCATATCCACAACCAGTTCCCCTGGTTGGATGGCCCAGGTCCGAAACAGTTCCGGGAGTGAGGAGGCGAG
>DCZN01000077.1:56686-57771 GCA_002331625.1 Nitrospira sp. UBA2083
TTGATGGGTTGATCTTGCGCCATTGCGCGACGACTATACCATCGCCCTTAGGCCCATTCAATTCGTGGTGATTAAACTGCGTTCTCCTTGACGGTGAGTTGAAAGCGCCCTAGACTTCGCTAGGATTTCTGATCTCACCTCTCCACGTCCGGCAGCACGAGGCTTTGTCAATGACTTGGTGGTACTGGTTATTCATGGGATTGGTCCTGGCCGGCGCAGAAATGATGTCCCCAGGCGGATTTTATCTATTGTTCTTCGGCATCGCAGCGTTGATCGTTGGCGCGTTGGCCGGTCTGGATGTCGTGCAGACCGTGTGGCTGGAATGGCTGCTGTTCTCCATTCTGGCTGTCGTTTCGCTCCTCCTTTTCCGCGGCCCCCTGCTGCGAATGACTAAAAGTTCTCCCACCCATGCCGTGGATACCATGGTAGGTGAATCGGCTGTTCTACTCGACGATCTTCCTCCAGGACATACGGGCAAGGCAGAATTACGAGGGACAACCTGGAGCACACGTAACGACGGAGTCTCTCCCCTGGCCAAGGGCCAGCGCGCGATCGTGACGAAAGTGGACGGGCTTATGCTCTGGGTGAGACCAGAATAAAATTGTTATAAAACGAGGTGTGGGCATGGAAGGTGGAACAATTGTCGTCATAGTTCTGGCGCTGATCGTTTTAATCGTGATCGCAAAAACCGCGGTTGTTGTTCCTCAACAGAGTGCGTATGTCGTGGAGCGTTTGGGGAAGTATAGTTCAACCCTGGATGCCGGATTTCATATCCTGGTGCCCTTCGTCGATGCCATCCGATACAAACACATGTTGAAGGAAAGTGCGGTCGATATTCCCGAGCAAATATGCATCACGCGCGACAACGTCCAGGTCCATGTGGATGGAGTTCTGTACATGCGGGTTCTGAATCCCGAACGGGCATCCTATGGTATTAGCGATTACCAATTTGCACTCACGCAACTGGCTCAGACCGCTTTGCGGAGCGAGATCGGTAAAATTGAACTGGACAAGACCTTTGAGGCCAGGACCACCATTAATGCTCAGGTCGTCAATGAGCTCGATAAGGCGTCGGAGCCTTGGGG
>DCZN01000077.1:57793-58897 GCA_002331625.1 Nitrospira sp. UBA2083
ATCAAGAACATCACCCCGCCAAAAGATGTGTTAAACGCGATGGAAAAACAGATGCGTGCGGAACGGGAAAAGCGCGCATTGATCTTAACCTCAGAAGGTGAACGCGATGCTGCGATCAATCAAGCCGAGGGTGAAAAGCAACAGGTGATTAAGGCATCAGAGGCCAAGAAACAACAGCAGATCAATGAGGCCGAGGGCGCCGCCGCTGCCATCCTGGCCATTGCGCAGGCCACAGCAGAAGGTCTGCGAAAAGTCGCTGAAACGATTCAGGTTCCAGGAGGGCAAGAGGCTGTCCAACTGCGCGTTGCCGAGCAGTACATCAACAAATTCGGCGAACTGGCAAAATCAAGCAATACGCTTGTCCTTCCCGCAAGCGTATCTGATGTCGGTTCCATGATCGCACTGGCGATGAATGCAATCCGGCAATCTGGACCTTCACCTTCCACTAAGTCCTGACAGGCATACTGTTTGACAGGCTGGGCGAGCTCGCCTAGAATCGCGGGCATGCAAACAGTTGTGTTGACGGCTTTTGCCGACAGTGCCCGAGTCAAACAACAGTTTGCACAGGAACACGCCGATCGCATCGTGCAGGTTGCCACACTTATCGCACAGGCGTTTCGCAACGGCAACAAAGTCCTCCTCTTCGGGAACGGCGGAAGCTCCACCGACGCAGCCCACATTGCAGCGGAGTTTGTCGGACGCTATAAACGCGAGCGCGTGCCGTTGCCGGCGATCGCATTGGCAACAGATATCGCCGCCATTACCTGCATCGCGAATGACTATGGATACGAAGAACTGTTCGCGCGCCAAGTCCAGGCTCATGGTCGTAAGGGGGATATCGCCATCGGCATCAGCACGAGTGGAAATTCTCCCAATGTCTTGAAGGGCATCACGGCGGCCCGTGAGGCCGGCCTCACGACGGTTGCCTGGACCGGAGGAACCGGGGGCCAGCTCGCCGGGCTTGTCGACTACCCGTTCATCGTGCCCTCCACTCTCACCTCTCGGATTCAGGAAAGTCATATCACGCTCGGGCACGTCTTATGTGAACTGGTGGAGGACCATCTCCTTGGGAAAGCGTCCTGATCGGACTCGCCCAACTCGCCC
>DCZN01000077.1:58902-59246 GCA_002331625.1 Nitrospira sp. UBA2083
CCCGTCTTGATCCCTCCGATCAATGTGTCGGATCTAAAAACCTATCCCTTGAAGAAGCGGCATAGCAAGGTCCGGGTCTCCGACTTCGCCACACCCTGGAAATGTAGTGGGTCGTTTAAAACGTTTTACGATGGCCTGCCGGATATCCTCGCGGTCAAGTCCTTGCGAGCCGTCACCCGGGCTATCGTGAAGGCTCACCGGAAACGGCGTCCCGTGATCGTCGGGATTGGGGCGCATGTGATCAAGGTGGGGCTGGCTCCGATCATTACGGATCTAATGGAGCGACGCATCATCACCGCAGTCGCCATGAACGGAGCGGGGATTATTCACGACTTCGAACTGGC
>DCZN01000077.1:59339-59637 GCA_002331625.1 Nitrospira sp. UBA2083
ATGACGCCATCATCCTCGGCGCAAAAGCCGGCCACGGGCTGGGTGAGGCTATCGGGAATTACATGAACCAATCGGTACACCAGTTCCCGAATCACAGCACCAGCATTCTCGCCACCGGTGCACGACTCGGCATTCCGGTTACCGTCCATGTCGCGGTAGGAACCGACATTATCCATATGCATCCCTCGGCGGACGGGGCAGCGATCGGAGCGACGTCCCTGCTCGACTTCAGGCGTTTAACCGCCGTTGTCGCTCGAATGGAGGGCGGCGTGTATGTCAACATCGGATCCGCCGTGAT
>DCZN01000077.1:59734-60171 GCA_002331625.1 Nitrospira sp. UBA2083
TACCGCCCCCAGACCAACGTCGTGCGACGTCCCACGCAAAAAGGGGGGCACGGCTATGCCTTGACGGGACACCATGAAATCATGTTGCCGCTCCTCGCGGCGGCTGTGTTGGAGGAACTCGGATGAGGCCACCATCGCAGATCTCGACAGCCCTTTCGTCCGCGATGCTCGAGGCGCGTTGGCAGCAGTTGAACACACGGTATTTTGGCGGCGCCCTCCAACCGATCACGATCCGCTGGAGTCGGCGCCTCACCTCTTCNNGTTGGGATGTTCACCTGTCGCGGTGGGCCCAGGACATCCTGCGCGGATGCGACGAGCATGAGCCGGCGGGAAATTCGTCTCTCGCTTCCCCTCTTCCAACAACTTGCTGCGCAAATGCCCTACGCGGAACAGGAGTTAATGAATACCCTGGCGCATGAAATGATCCACCAATGGCA
>DCZN01000077.1:60197-60762 GCA_002331625.1 Nitrospira sp. UBA2083
TGGCAGTTCGATGTCCTGAAACGTCGCCCGAACCATGGGTTGGAGTTCCTGCGGAAGATGACGCAGATCAATCGTTCCGGGGAGGTGGCCGTCACGACATATCACTCATTGGAGAAGGAAGTGATGGCCTTGTCGAGGTTCACCTGGCAATGCAACGGCTGTGGACGCCTCTATCGACGACAACGGAGAACGATCCAACCCCAACATCACCACTGTGGCGCTTGCCGGGGCACTTTGCGAGAGCTCGCGTCGGGAAGCCAGCCGATCGAGTCTGGTCCCACCTCTTTCATCGGCCATCGCTTCGAGACACGCTCGCCACTCCAGACGCGCGCGTGCGTCCCAGAGCAGTTACCACTTGAATTTGCATAACACGCACAGACCTGCACATGTACCCCTCACCTCATGCGGCGTCTTGTCTCTTCTCCGACCGAGCGTGCTGCGGCTCTTTGTTGAGGCGGTCCAGGACACTGCTCAACGCGTCGACTGAAATGGGTTTTGAGAGATAATCATCCATGCCCACAGCCAGGCACCGCTCACGGTCTCCCTGCATCGCGTTCGCGGTCAT
>DCZN01000077.1:60922-61561 GCA_002331625.1 Nitrospira sp. UBA2083
CCGTCCATCTCCGGCATTTGGCAGTCCATAAAGACGACATCATAGCGAATCCGGGACAGCGCGTCGACCGCTTCACGCCCGTTGGCCACCACATCAATTCGATACCCCAACCGCTGGAAGAGGCGGACGGCGACCTTCTGATTGATGATGTTATCCTCGGCCAAGAGAATGCGGAGGTCCGCCTTGGCCTTGATCTCTGCCAGAGAATGTCGAGTGATGAGCGGTCCTGGCAGATTTGGGGTCTGCACACCCGACAACGTAAGGCGCTGAGTCATGGCTGCAATGAGACACTCACGCAGCTGTCGCTCGCGCACCGGTTTCGTGAGGTAGGCAGAAATCCCTGCCTCTTTAGCGACCTTGGCATCTCCCCGTCGGCCGAACGACGTGAGCAACACAAGTTGAAGTTCTGCCCCTTCAGCTTGCGCTCTTATTGCACGCGCCAATTCGATTCCGGCAGCAGGACCCGTTTCAACGTCCAACAGCACCAGGTCAAACGGCGACCGACCTTGTCGAGGTCGCAAGGTCTCCAGCGCCTCGGCTCCGCTCGTGACGAAGGTCGGGTACATCCCCCATCGCTTCGTCATCAGTTCCAGAATTTTTCGGTTGATCGGCTTGTCGCCCACAACCAAGATGGGGTGG
>DCZN01000077.1:61719-81338 GCA_002331625.1 Nitrospira sp. UBA2083
GAGCCCCGTCCCGCCATATTTCCTCGTCGTGGACCCATCCGCTTGGCTGAACGACTGAAACAGCCGCTCCTGTGCGTCGTCGGAAATCCCAATCCCGGTATCCGTCACCGCGACGCGAATGGTCGCCGCCTCCTGCGTTTGCGCCTCGACCGTCACCTCCACGACCACATCGCCGCTTTCGGTAAATTTGATCGCGTTCGCTGCCAAGTTCATCACAATTTGCCGGAGACGCCCGGGGTCGCCGAGCAAGTGGCGCGGGACATCGGCATGGAAGAGGCAGGCAAGATTGAGCCCTTTCGATGAGGCCCGTTCCGCCACAAGGTCCAAGGATTCATCGAGGGCGAGGCGGAGATCAAACTCAATCACATCCAAGTCGAGTTTCCCCGCTTCAATCTTTGAAAAATCGAGAATGTCATTGATGATCGTCAGGAGGTGGTCGCCACTGACTCGAACGGTCTCGGCGTATTCACGCTGTTCCTCGGTCAGTCCCGTCTCCAGCAAGAGACCCGTCATGCCGATGACGCCGTTCATCGGCGTTCGGATTTCATGACTCATGGTCGCGAGGAAGGACGATTTTGCTTCGGTCGCGGCCTTGGCTTCTTTGAGCGCGGCATCAAGCTGTTGATTGATCCGCTCCAACTGCTGAGCATACTCCTTCAGCGCTTGCTCCGCTTCCTTCCGACTGGTGATGTCACGAATGAATGCACTGAAGATCATGGAACCCTCGACGGCTAACGGGGTCATCGCGATTTCAACCGGAAATTCCCGGCCGTCGCGTCGGAGACCGACCAATTCCACGAGCATGTTGGTGGTCGAGGTATCTCCGCCCGCAAGCAGCCGCTGGACATATTCACGATAGCTCGGACGATGCGACAAGGGGAAAATTGTGTCGGCTGCATCGCGTCCGATGACTTCGAACGCAGACCAGCCAAACACCTGTTCGGCTTGGGCGTTCCACTCCGTGATGTGACCGGTCCGGTCCATCGCGATCACCGCGTCAAGGGCTGTATCGATAATCAAGCTGGTGCGGGCCTCATTCTCGTGCAACGCCGCTTCCACTTCCGTTCGTTCAACGAAGAGCCCGATCTGGCTTCCGGCAGTGCCCAATGTTTTCAACAGATCCCAATCTTCGGCTTGAGGTTCTCGGCTGAAAAACTCCATGACACCGTAGACATTGGCCCCAAGCCAAATCGGAAAAGCGCAGGCTGCGTGCAACACGCTCACGACGTCGACGGAGGGGCGCGTAAACATGGGATCTCGTGCCATATCCTCCACCCAGAGCGGTTCTCCACAGGCCCAACAGGCTCCTGGCAGATCAGATCCGGACGTGAGCGTCTCCTGCCTACTGCTTCTCAAGAACTCCTGCATCACGGTAGGGTCGACCGACCAGTCTTGCATACACACGATCGTCTGCCGATCGTCCTGCACCCGCCAGAAGAGACCGACCTGCCAATCAAGACTGACCACAATCGCCTGTAACAGGTCTTGTACCGCTTGCTCGAATGTGGAGGATGCCGCCAGTACTTTCGCCACCGCATGCTGGAGCGCTTGCCGGCGGTCCGCACGTTTTTGTTCCGTCACATCCCGGAGGACGCTCAGCACGGATCGCACGCGACCATCCTCGGCAGGCAGAGGAACGGAGGTGATCTCGACCCAACGGATCTGCTTCGACAAGCCAATCAGTCGGCACTTGCCGCAGGTCTCTCGTCCTTCACGAACGGCTCGCTGCATGTCATCGATCTGCTGGCGATCGCTCGCATGGACATAGTCTCGAATGTCTTTACCGAGGATCTCCTCTGAAAATCCCGCATCGAAGAGAAAGCAGCCGGCCGGATTGATCTGAAGCAACTGACAGTCGAGGTCCAGGACCACTATCCCCTGTGGCTCAGCTTCCAAGATACTTCGGAGCCGCTGCTCGTTTTCTTGCAACCGGATTCGTTCAGCCTCTGCACAAAGCCAACGGCTTCGTGCCTGTCGAGCAATCTGAACAAGGAAGAGCACGAGCGGGCCTACGAGCAGGACATTGACTGCCAGAAGGATCCAGACCATGCCCATCTCATCTCCCATCATGAACCGCGCTCCAGACACACCCATAGCCCAAGGCCGGGTCCTCTTCCAAGCCTGTGGGTCCGTTACGTGCTGTATCGGCCCGTTCTTCGCCGACTTGAGAGAAAATCGAAGCATGGAAACCGATCCGTCGCTCTTTCACTCCTTCTGACACCACGGTATGATGGGGGGCTATGGTTCCAAAAGTATTGCCGCGGGATCAGCTGCTCCCCAGCCTGGCCGCCGAGCGAGCAAGAGGCAGACGAATCGTGTTCACCAATGGGTGTTTCGACCTGATGCATATTGGGCACACCCGCTATCTACAATCTGCTCGAGCACTGGGCGATGTCCTGGTCGTCGGGGTCAACAGTGATGCGTCTGTTCGCGCCTTGGAGAAAGCACCAGATCGGCCGATCGTTCCGGAAGCCCAGAGAGCCGAGGTGCTGGCTGCCTTAGAGTGTGTCGATTATGTGGTCATCTTCGACGAATCAAACCCCCTCCAGCTCATCAACGCCGTCCAGCCGGATGTACTCGTGAAGGGTGGAGATTGGACGATCGACCGAATCGTTGGGCGCGACCTTGTCGAATCCCGTGGCGGTCTGGTCAAAACGATTCCGTTGGTTCCCGGCATGTCCACCACGGGGCTCCTTCACCGTATCCGCTCAACCGCGAACTAATTCGTGTCGAACGCCAATCTCCAGATTCCATCCTCGTTGGCCCCGCTTCGATCGGCACTCGACCACACGATGGCGCGAGTCTGTCTGCTCGGAACCCACGGAACCACGTCGGCCTGCGCCCTGACGCTGCTCAATGGGACCACCCCTTGGGTCGTGGTCACGGCAAGCGACGAGTCCGCCGAACGATTCTACAACGACCTGCGTTTCTTTCATGAGCTTATGGGACAGCCGGTTGAGGGACTGGCCTGGTTTCCTGAATGGGAAACACTTCCGTATGAAGCCACAGCACCGCATGTCGGGTTGATCGCACACCGAATGACGACGCTCCATCGTCTGCTGCGCAAGCCGCCCGCTATCCTCGTCACGTCTGTCGCGGCCGCGATGCATCGCGTGATTCCGCGCTCGATATTCGAACAGGCAATCGTTCGCTTTGAAACAGCCGCGACGTGCGAACGGGACACGTTGGTCGCCAATCTGCTTCGCCTCGGATATCGGCGAGTCTCCGTGGTTGAAATTCCCGGAGAATTCAGCATTCGTGGGGGCATCGTCGATATCTTCTCCACCGCCTATGCGAATCCAATCCGTGTGGAATTTCTTGGGGACATGGTTGAATCAATTCGGTTGTTCGACCCCTCGACCCAGACCTCCATCGAAAAGTTGAACGACGGGTGGGTCCTGCCTGCACGGGAATTCATTCGACGTTCCACTGATCCGGATGCCATCTCACCGATTCCAGCGGATGCGGAGTGGCGAAGCCCTGATCTGTACGACTCCATGGACACCCTGTTTGACTATCTCACGGCAGTTCCCTTCCTGGCCTTCGATCAACCGCACGGGCTGAAAAAGGCCTGTGAGGCCGCCTGGGAAAAGATCGACGATGGGTATCTCCGCCATGTCGATCGTGATGCCGCACGCCCGTACCCTTCACCAGAACGGCTGTTCCTAACCTGGCAGGGCATCCAACAGCGCGTTCAGGCGTGGCCCATGTTGGCGCTTGAGCCGCTGACGGCGCCGGACGCTACCTGGACTTCGACTGTGTCATTCGCCACCCAAACCCCAGGGAGCATCGGGCTCGGGATCAGAGGCACCGCCTTCAGTCAAACGCTGAGCCTGTTAGAGGGGCTTCGAACCGAACACCGGATCGTGCTTGTTGCGCGAAGCCGTGGGCAGGTGGACCGTTTGCTGTCCCTCCTTCGGGAACACGATTTGCCGGCCGAGTCGTGGAATCCATCGCTCTGGTCCAGCCAAAGGGCCGGCAAACTGCCGTTTTACGTGCTGCATGGCGATCTCTCATCAGGGTTTCTTTCCGGAGATCTCCGGCTGGCCCTCCTGACGGAAGAAGAACTCTTCGCAAAGGGTGCCCGCCATAAGCCACAACCGAAAAGCAGAACGGCAACCTTTCTCTCTTCCTTGGAAGACCTGAGTGTGGGTGACTACGTCGTGCATGTACAGCACGGCATCGCCAAATACCGTGGATTGAAGCGCCTGTCTGTTCAAGATTTCGAGAGCGACTTCCTCATTCTCGAGTTTTCCGGGGGAGATACCCTGTATGTTCCGCTCGACCGATTGAGCCAGGTGCAACGGTACAGCGGAGCCGAGAGTCATGTGCCGCGACTCGATCGCCTGGGCGGCACCAGTTGGGCCAAGACGACCGCACGGGTCAAGAAAGACATCGAAGAAATGGCCCAGGAATTGATCAATCTTTACGCAAACCGTGAGCTGGTGAAGAGGAATGCATATGGCACGACCACAACCCTCTATCACGAGTTCGAAGCTGCGTTTGAATACGAGGAGACAGCGGATCAACTCAAGGCGATCGAGGATATCGGCAGAGACATGGAATCCACGAAGCCCATGGACCGGCTGATCTGCGGCGATGTAGGCTATGGAAAGACCGAAGTCGCCATGCGTGCAGCCTTCAAAGCGGTGGAACACGATCGCCAGGTCGCCGTCCTGGTTCCAACGACGCTGCTTGCCCACCAGCATTATGAAAACTTCGCGGAACGCTTCGCTCCCTTTCCCATGCGCGTGGCGCTCCTCTCACGGTTTCAATCGTCCAAAGAAACGAAAACCATCCTAAAAGATGTCGCGGCAGGAACAGTTGATGTCGTGATCGGCACACATCGACTCTTGCAGAAGGACGTGACGTTTCGCCATCTGGGACTCGTCATTATCGACGAGGAGCAGTGGTTCGGCGTCAAACACAAGGAACGACTGAAGCAGTTGCGCACACAGGTCGATGTCCTGACATTGACCGCCACGCCCATCCCGCGCACCCTGCAAATGGCGATGTCGAGCGTTCGGGATCTCTCGATCATCGATACGCCACCTGCTGGTCGATTAGCCATCAAAACGGAGGTGGTCCGCTTTACCGACAAAGCCGTACGGGACGCCATCCTGCGAGAGCTGGGACGGGGCGGACAAATCTATTTCGTTCACAATCGAGTCGAAACCATGGAACGGATCGGAGCCTGGCTGCATCAGCTGGTTCCTCAAGCCAGGATGGTCATGGCCCACGGCCAGATGGATGCCAAACCGTTGGAAGCCGTGATGCTGAAATTTGTGAAACGTGAGGCCGACGTCCTCATCGCCTCGGCCATCATTCAGTCCGGGCTCGATGTCCCGACCGCGAACACCATCATTGTGAACCGGGCCGATCTCTTTGGCCTCGCGCAACTCTATCAGTTACGCGGACGGGTCGGACGCAGCGGCGAGCAGGCCTACGCCTATTTTCTCATTCCCGATGAAGGTGCGCTCACCGGCGACGCGCAAAAACGGTTGATCGCGATTCAGCAGTTCACCGAGCTCGGATCGGGCTTTCGCATTGCCGCAGCGGACCTTGAGATCCGAGGGGCCGGCAATCTTTTGGGCAAACAACAATCGGGCCATATTGCCGCCATCGGCTTGGATCTCTACATGCAAATGGTCGAGCAAGCGGTTCAGCGACTGAAAGGGCATGTCATAGAGGAAGAACCGGACCCGACGCTGCAGCTTCCCGTTTCCGCCTTTATCCCCGAACAATACGTGGTCGATCCTCATCATCGCCTCTCCCTCTACAAGCGGCTGACGGCCTGCAGCCAAATCGGTGAATTGGCTCTCATGCATGGGGAGATTCAGGATCGTTACGGACCTGCGCCGGAAGCAGTCGAGCGGTTGCTGGAAGTGATGCAGCTTCGAACCCATGCGAAACGGCTTCGCCTGGCCTCACTCGAGATACACGGTCAGTCGGCCACGATCGTGTTTCAGCCGAAAGCCGTCATCCCTGAACCAGCCGTCCGTCGATTGATGGACCAGCTCAAAAAACGGTTGCGACTCCTCAGTCCCGTCTCATTTGAGATCCACCTGCGGCAGGACGACTGGCCATCGATGTTTTCAGAACTCAACGCAATCTTGCAAAGCCTCGAACTCTGTGATACCAAGACGATCAAAATGGATGCGATTGGCTCGTGAGCGAGGGCCGCATGTACCACGACTTATGATATCCTTCCGGTTCCTCATCTTCTGCAGGACATCCCTAAGACCGTGGCTTCTTGTCGGCATCCTGACAGGCATGGGATCGGCGTTGTCGGGCTGTGGGGAGCAACAAGAAGAACAAGTCGTCGCGCTCGTCAACGGACGAACCATCACCTTAACAGAATTCGATCTTCGGTGGGGAGAGCTCTCCCCCGCCACCCGTTCCCGCTACGAGAAGGACGGTGGGAAGCGGAGATTCCTGGAAGAGCTTATTACCCGAGAACTTCTCATGCAGGAGGGTCGGCGGCGGGGTCTGGACCATGACGAGGTCATTCGGGATAAGACCCAGCGCTATAAGGAGCAGCTCATCCTTGATGAACTCCTGAAAGACAAGCTCCAATCCAAGGTCGAGGTGACGCAAGCCGAACTCGATGCCTACTACGAGAAGCACGCTGGCGAACTGTTGGACCCCTTGAAGGTCAACATCTCCGTCATGCTCCTTCCCAATGTGTATGCGGCCAAGGACCTGGAAGCGCAGGTCAATCGAGGCGGAAATTTTGCCAAATTTGCGCAACGATACTCACTCGACGAAAAGACCAAGTCCAAAGGCGGCGATCTCGGACCCTATAAGAAAGGTCTGGTCCTCCCCGAAGTCGATGCCGCAATCCACACGCTCAAACCCGGAATGGTCAGCGCCCCGATTAAGACCGAGATCGGGTATTATTTAGTCCTGCTATCTACTCTGGATGAGACCATCATCCAGGCTGATTTGGCGACCAAGGAACGGCTTCGGCAAGAACTGCTGACCGACAAGCGGCGCAAACGCTTCGATGAAGTCATCGCCGATATTCGAGCCAACGCCGCGGTCCGATTCGCCGAGGCTTCCCGCTATATCAATGAGGACACCGGGAAACGATAGCCGCTTCTGATTCCCACGAACCTGCCACTTCGTGTAAAATCATCGGAGAGCGCGTTCTGCTGCGGTGTACGAATCATGAGAATCTTTTCTTTCGGATCCAGTTGGCTGATCCGACTTCAATTGGCACTTGCCTTGTTGGTATCCTCGATATGGCATCCTGTCACATCATCGGCTTATTTGCAGGATCGCATCGTCGCGATCGTCAACTCTGAGCTGATCATGCTGTCGGAGGTGAAACGCGAGTTTGGCGCAGAGGAAGCACGCCTCACCCGCCTGCATCAGGGAGCCGATCTGGCCCAGCGCTTGAAGACGGCCGAGTACATGGCCCTGACGAAGCTGATCGAGCGAAAATTGCAACTCCAGGAAGCCAAGGCGAAGAAAGTCGAAGTACTGGACTTTGAGGTGAAGAAAGCGTTGGAACAGATGAAGCAGCAAGGCAACGCGCTCGATCCCGGAAACCCGATTCATGTTCAGAATGTGCGCGATCAGCTTTTACTCATGAGGGTTGCGGATCAACACATCCGCGGGAATATTACAGTCGGAGACTCTGAGCTGAAACGGTACTATCAAGAACATCGAGACCGATTCGCCCTTTCCGAAGAATACGAACTCAGTCAAATCCTCATCCGGCCGCGTTCCTCGGATGGACTGGCCGACGCCTTAACGAAAGCCCGCCGAGTCATGAACGACCTGAAGCGAGGGGAGAAATTCGAAGATCTCGCCATGCAGTACTCCGACGGTGACACAGCCTTGCAGGGAGGACGACTCGGATTGGTCCGACAGGGCGAACTGATTCCGATCATCGAACAGGCGGTCGTCCGCTTGGTGCCGGGGGGCATCTCCGACATCGTGGAGAGCCCGGACGGAGTCCACATCATTCGAATGGATGATCGAAAACCCAAACGGTTTCGCCCCTACGAGGAAGTACGGCGAGAAATCCAAGAGTTGGTCTACCAGCAAAAGAGCGAGGATATGTATCAGGGCTGGCTCGTGGATCTCAAGAACAAAGCCTACATCGAAATCAAGTTCTGATGGAGTGTGAATCAGACCTGCCCCCTCAGGTGACTCTCCCATCGAGCACGGAGTTCAAACGAGTTTTAACGAGTTCTGCCCGCCGTTTCACGTAAGGCTCCCCAGAGCCACTCTTTGCCTTCCCCGGTCACCGATGAATAGGGGATCAAGGCATCTCCCTCTGCCAACCCTAAGCTCCGATGCGTCAGTCTGAGCGTCCGGACCCGCTCGCTGGGTTTCAGCTTGTCGACCTTGGTCGCCACGACGAGCGGTGACCTGCCGATCGATCGGAGCCAGCCCATGGTCTGGCAGTCTTGGTCGGTGACCACACGGCTATCCACCAACAGCACGACACGAAGCAACGATGATCGACCGATGAAATAGTGCTCCAGTAAGGGTTCCCACTGGGTACGGACGGTTTTCGATACTTTGGCAAATCCATAGCCAGGCAGATCGATCAGATAGAATTGTGCGATGTCGGGATCAGAGGTCGAGACAAGAAACACATTCACGGCTCGTGTTTTCCCGGGCGTCCGGCTGACTTTGGCCAAGTCTCGACGATTCAGGAGCGAATTGATCAACGACGACTTGCCGACATTCGATCGGCCCACAAAAGCGATCTCCTGGAGCGAGCTGGTAGGAAACTGTTCTGGAGAGACGCAACTTTTGATAAACTCGGCTGCAAAGATTTTCATAGGTCAGGCTGTCCGATGAATGGACCACAGCACGCCAGTCAGAGTCCAACTTTTTTCCGTCCCTACACTTACGACCCTCCCCCTCCCAAGTCAACCGGTCGGCGTCCGCGAGCCCGTTTCCTCCTCTGGGGCACCATCCTCATCGGTCTCCCTGTGATACTGGTAGCCCTGACCTGGCTCATCACGCTGCCTGATGTCTCACTCCTTGCCAGAACCAATCCGAAGTCCACGGCACTCATGGAAACTCGCCAAGCCCAGGCAAAGGAACAAGGCCGAGCCATCGGACGTCATTGGGCGTGGGTGCCGCTTTCACAGATCTCCCCGCACCTTCGGCAGGCAGTCATCGTGGCAGAAGACGCGTCATTTTTCACCCACGAAGGATTCGACTGGGAAGGGATCAAAGACGCCGCGATGTATAACCTTGATGCCGGAGAATTCAAGCGGGGAGGGAGCACCATTACGCAGCAACTGGCCAAAAATCTCTACCTGTCATCTGAACGCTCTCTGCTGCGAAAGGCCCGCGAGGCCCTGATTACGCATCACCTCGAACAGCATCTGTCGAAAAAACGCATACTCGAGCTCTATCTCAACGTTGCCGAATGGGGATACGGTGTCTATGGCGCTGAAGCCGCGGCTCGTCATCACTTCGGCAAACCCTCACTAGACCTGACCGCGGACGAAGCAGCCTGGCTGGCCGCCATGTTACCGTCACCGCGCCGATACGATCCCTTACGAAAAACGAGCTTTTTGACTCGCCGTCACGAACGCATTCTGAAATGGATCGATCGGCAATCCTCGACTCCTGTGCTACCCACCGATGAGTAGAACGACCGCACGGCAGTTACTCTAAATACTCCGAAGAGTCTCCGACCTGACCCTGATCCTGTTCGCCGAAAATGGCCGACTCGTGAGTGTAGTATTTAAATTCTAGGAGGTTATGGGAGGGGTCTTCGAGAAAGAACGTGCGGTGTTCAATACGTGTCCCTGGAAATCGTACCCGCGGTTGTTGGTAGAAAGCGAGTCCGTTAGCCTTCGCTCGATCCGCCAGCGCCTGCCACTCTTCCTGAGAAAGAAAGACCAGCCCGAAATGGCGCGGATAAATACCCTTCTGCTTCGAGGGCTCATCCGGCATGAGATGCGCGACAAGCTGATGACCGGCAAGTCCCAGCGTCACCGCCTGTTTCGACCGCCGCCCAACTGTGCACCCGAGACCATCGACGTAGAACCGAAGCGTGGCGTCGATATCATGAATGGGAAAGGCAAGGTGAAAAACGTTCTTGCTCATCTAAATCTCCCCTTCACCGTTGGCTCTCCCTTCCCATCCCACCAACCAGCCGCCATATTGGGCGTCACATGCGAAATCGCAAATCGCCCTTTTGAGGTCAGCACCAGCGCCCCGGCAGATCCTTGTACCTTTGCCACGAGCCGCCGAAAGACCCCTCGGACCACCGGCAACGGTTGCTCCTGATGTCTGAGTTGGTCGCAGATTTCCTTGGCCACTGCCAGGCGGATGACACTCTCACCCCATCCTGTCATGGACACAGCGCCGGTCTCATTGTCAGCATAGACCCCGCAACCGATGATTGGGGTGTCCCCGACTCGTCCGGGAAGCATCTGATCAATCCCCCCGGTTGAAGCACCAGCAGCAACTGTTCTAGATCGATCCAAGGCGACGGCCCCAACCGTTCCATGGCGATTCCTCCCGGCCATCATCCGCTTCAGCATGGCGCGGTAAGACAGCCGGCTCGGCACGCCGCGCTGCCGCTGAAGCTCCATCTTGAAGTGTTTTGCGAACCTCGTCGCCATCGGCCCCACAAGTAACACATGCTCCGTAGCGTCCATGACGCGGACGGCGGCGCTGATCGGGTGGACGATGCCCTCGATGGACGCCACGGCACCGGCTCGCAAACTGTTCCCCTCCATGATCGACGCGTCCATCCTCCGCACGCCGTCGAGTTGCCTATTCGCTCCAGTGCCCGCATTGAAGAGGCCGCTGCGTTCAAGTACGCGGATGGTCTGTTCTACGGCGATGAGTGCGGAGCCCCCTTGGTCCAGCCAATGATAGCCGACCTGCAGCGCAGCACGCAGACAAGCAGCTTGTGGGGCGGTCATAGCACGAGAGCCGGCGCCCCCATGCGCGAGAATGATAGGATGGATCGCGTTCAATTCAACAGCAAATCCCGCGTTCTCTGGTAGGTCGGATTCTGCATCCGATCCAGGTCGGAGCGGACAAAGCCTAGGCCCGTCACGCAGAGTTCAAAGTTCTCTGATAACTTTTGAAACAACGGAAGGTTGGTTTCAGCATCGTCACGGCCGATCTGCGCCACGATCCCATACGACCGCTTGCCGGTCTTCACATAGTCGACGAGAAAATCCTTATGGTATATACGCCCTGCGGATTTGAGCCGACGAAGATACTCGGGAAACAATCCAGCCATAAATAGCGTGAAATCCCCGATATGGCGGTGAACATCTCGCTCTCGATCCAGCGATTGCGCTTCCAGCATGACCTCCGACTCAAACAGCAAATCGACGACGCTATCGACAGCCTGATTCTGTCGATTTTTAATCTTATAGAGATGATCGGTATGGGTAAAATCGACCAGCAGGTTGGAAACGTATGAGGTGACCTTTTCGTCCGGCCAGCCCAGGTGCTCAGTAAAACTCTTCTCGGTCAATGCGCCGAACAGTTGCCGGAGCGGATGTTGCGGAGGAACCGATACACCCATCTTGACCTCCTGCCTAGTCCGATGAGCCTTGAATCCAGTATAACAGATCCCGAAAAGAAACCGCCTTTGTCCCCCCCTGACTACGGCATAGTATCGGAGGGGTCCCCTAGGACCTTGAGCCTGAGCCAACGCCCTCCCGACTGTCGAGCACAAAGGTCACAGGGCCATCGTTGACCAATGACACCTGCATATCCGCCGCAAACATGCCTGTTTCGACCCTGGTGCCGCGTTCCCGCAGCTGAGCCGCAACCTGCTCATAGAGTCGCTTGGCATGATCCGGAGAAGCCGCATCATCGAAACCGGGGCGACGCCCGTTCGTGGTCCGGCCCAGCAAGGTGAATTGGGATACGAGTAACACTGCACCACCCACATCTATAAGGGATCGATTCATCTTTCCACGGTCATCGGCGAAGATGCGAAGGGTCTGGATCTTCTCCACCAGATATCCGACATCGGACTCGTCATCCCCCTTGGCCACTCCTAACAGGACCATTAATCCGCCTTGGATCTTGCCGACCACGTTGCCGTCGACCTGAACCGAGGCATTGAGGGCGCGTTGAATGACGGCTTTCATCGACGGCAGTTACCCTCGCTGCAATTGAGCCAAGGTCCCTTCAAGCGATAACAGTTTTCGTTTCATGGGAAGCCCTCCCGAGAAGCCTCCCAGTGTGGCATCCTGAGCGACAATCCGGTGACACGGAATCACGATCGGAATCGGATTCGCGCCGACCGCATTGCCGACCGCGCGGGCATACTGTGGTCCCCCCACACGCGCGGCGATCCATTGATAGGATCGGAGCTTGCCGTAGGGTACTCGCTGTAAGATCCGCCAGACTTGGCGCTGAAACGACGTGCCTGATGAAAGGTCAAGCGGCATATCGAAGGCGTTCCGCTTACCGGCGAGATAGTCAAGTACCTGACGACGAGCCGCCGCAAGCCGGGGGGACTCAGGCTGTTGCACTGACTTGGGTGACTGTGCATTGATCTCAGCCTCAACCGCCCGTTTCGAGTGTTTCGGCAACACAATCGTGTGAATCCCTTTTATTGATTCAGCAATTCCCATCCACCCCCACGGCGACTCAAAAATGATGATCTGGTGCATCGACGACTCCTTGCTATCTGAGGACACGGCCCAGTTTGTTGCGGGCCATCCCCCACACGACGCCAAGTTCATCAGACTTCAATAGGGCATGGACACCCACATACCCGGCCACACTCAATCCGATGGCCACACCCAGCATGGCAGATTTCTCAACCCACTCTGCCGAATGAGTCCAGATCTGCGCGCTCGCCACCCATCCACAGGCCAGGACGATCGGCACACAGGCTGCCAACACACGGACCGCTGATCGCCCGACCGTACCCCATTCAACCCCACCCAACCGACGATTCAACACGGCAACCAAAATACTCCCGTTGACCATGGAGGCAAGGGCCGTTGCAAGGGCAAGTCCTGCCGCGCCGAGGTACGACATCAATATCAGGGAAAGCACGATATTGGCCGCCACGGCAATGGTCGCGGAGATGACCGGCGTGGTCGTGTCCTTCAACGAATAAAAGGCCGACACGATGATGCGCACCCCGCCGAAGGCCCACAAACCTACGGCATAGCAGAGCACCGCAAAGGCCGTTTCGGCAGTATCGTGCGCCGTAAACGTCCCATGCTCAAACACCAGATGCACGATCGGTGTCCGCAATGCGATCAACCCCACCATGGCCGGCAGCATGATGAAGATAATCATGCGCAGCCCGAATCCGAGTGTCGTACGCAGTTCATCCAACGCGCCCCGTGCCGCTTGGGCCGACAAGGTGGGCAGGATGGCGGTTACCAACGCCACGCCGAAAATGCCAAGCGGAAATTGGATCAGCCGCATGCCATAAAACAGATAGGTAGGACCACCAGCGAAGAACGATCCCAGAATCGTGCTCACGGTGATATTGATCTGTGTCACCGATAACCCAAGCAGCGACGGAATCATCAGCCGTCCAATCTGTCGCACACCGGGATGGCCTGGATCGAACTTGAACCCGAACAACATACCGCGCAGCTTGAGCCCCGGCAATTGCATCGCAAACTGCGCGGCACCACCGGCCACGACTCCGATCGCAACACCAATGATGGGTTCCGGCATGGTCGGCGCAAGAAACAGCGAGCACCCGATAATGAACAGGTTGAAAAAGACCGGAGAAAATGCCGGCGCGGCAAAGGCCCGGAGGGAATTGAGCACTCCCATGGCCAGCGCCGCCAAACTGATGAAAATAAGGTAGGGAAACATGATCCGCGTGAGCAACGTCGTCATTTCCAACCGAGTCGGATCATCATGAAATCCCGGCGCCAAGAGCCACACAATGCCGGCGGAGCCAAGAATCCCGAGGAGAGTAATGCCCGTCACGATCGTGAGCAGCGTCGTGAATGCCGCGCTCGCCAGTTCCCAGGCGTCCTGTTTCGACTTGAGCGTATGGTACTCGGTGAAGACGGGAATAAACGCGGCGGACATCGAGCCTTCGGCAAAGAGCTCACGGAGCAGATTCGGAATACGATAGGCGACGAAAAAGGCATCGGCCGCCGGCGTAGCGCCGAAGAGCCGTGCGAGGACCATGTCGCGGATAAACCCGAGGATACGGCTCGAAAAGGTGGCGACACCGATTATCCCGGCCGATTTGATGACTGACCGATTCTCGTCCTGAAGTTTGGCTGGAGCACCAGCCGAGACGGAAGGCTCTGACATGGACCGGATTCTAGCGGAACGATCGCGGGGCGTCTATCAAAGTTGGCGAAGCAAGAGCAACTGATTGCGGCCCGTCGTAGGATCTTCCCGTATTCAGTCCTCACACGAGAAGATGCCCCACTCCTGGCGTTTACTGAATACTACGCCAGGAGTCTTGGATGCAAACGTTACGCAGCAAGTCGAATCGGCGGGCGGCTGGTGACGTTTCCGAGGTGTGGTCCCACGTCACGCAATACTTCAACTTTGGCCTGTGGTTTCATCTCCAGGGTCCCATTGAACACCACGCCCTCCTCCATGGAAAGCACCGGCGTGGTCAAGCTGCCCTGAACCACCGCTGGGGCACACAACACAATCTGGTTGGTCGCCTCAATGTCTCCTGTGATACTCCCGTGACAAACGACGGTTCCCGCCGTCACCTTCGCTTTAATGACCGCCTCAGGCCCGACTAGTAAACCACCGTCGGTATGAATTTCCCCATCCAAGGCGCCATCGATTCGCACCGTGCCAGAATAAGTGATCACACCCTTGAACTCGACGTCTTTCCCGACAAAGGCGACCTCCTCTGGAAGGGTCGCACCGCTCTGCCGTGCCGGGACACTCCGCCGGTCCTCCACCCACCGCTCTTGTTCTCGTTCTCGTTCCACTTCCCCTCCGACTTCTTCCTGCTTCCACATAATTTGCCCCCTCCTTGTCCCTATTGGTCCCGCCAGACGATACCCACGCCGAGTCTCTTCTCTATCGGTTGACCACGGTGTTTTATTGAGTGCCCAGGAGGGGAAAGAGGTGGCTTATCGCTCAAGAACCAATTCATTCGACAATTCATCAGGATTGTCACCTGACCGACCAGGAAAGACCTCGGCGAGCAGCGCACCACAGGTCTCAATACCGTGACAGAGCCCACCGACGACATCCCCCGACTTCAATCGGCTGACGGCAGCCTCAACAATGCTCGACCATCGTTCTGTCGGAACACGTTGAAACAAGGGTTGATCCGGCAGGACATAGATCTCATGCTCTAGGAGCGACACCATGATCAGGACACCGGTCCGCTCGCGCGTCTGAGAGACCGCATGTTGAGCAAAAGCGCGTTCGGCCCTGAGCCTGACTTTATGTCGCATCCGGTCAGTCGGTGTGAGTAGGCGAATGATGGGAACCCAGCTGCCGAGCCAGACACCTACCCCGTAAGCCAGAATGGTCGCGAGGATCAGCCAGGCCGCATTGACGGCATGCCACCCCCAAGGGAGCCACACGATTTCAGTCGTCAGGAGGATGGTNNGATGGTGAGTACCGACAGGGCGAGGAGTAGCCCGGCGCGATACTGGGCATCGCGGTAGAGCCCGGACCGGCCGACGATCATCGGGACGATCTCGGCGTTCGTGCGCTGTTCTGCAGCCTGGACGGCACGCTGGATTTGCTCACGCTCCTGGGCCGTGAGTTGGAAGCCACTACCAGTTTCCACTGGCTCCTCCTCCACCAAAACCGCCGCCCCCACCGCTGAATCCGCCCCCGCCGCCGAAGGACCCTCCCCCCCATCCCCCGCTGCGGCTACTGTACCAAATCCAATCGTCCATCCCGCTGTATCGACCTCTCCTTCCCCCGGTACCAACCGCACCAATCGCCAGCAGGAGAAGCAGGGTCATGCCACTTGCCACGAGCGCCGGGACCAGCCAGGGCGCCAGCAATGTAGAAACTCCAGCGCCGGCGACGGGCCCAACCGCTCGATGGACATTCATGAACACAAGGCCAACGAGTAATCCAACGACCACAGCCACCACGACCTGTTCAAAAACATCGTTCTCCCCCGGAGCAGGTGGCTGCTCGGACGCCTGATAGGTTCCTTCAATGGTCTTTACGATCGCATTGATGGCCGCGGTCACACCACCGGACATATCGCCGGCTCGAAACCGAGGCACGAGCTCGTTCCGAATGATCTGGGCTGAACGAATGTCCGTCAGGACGCCCTCCAAGCCATACCCGACTTCAATGCGAACCTTCCGTTCCTTGATTGCGACTACGAGCAGGACACCATTGCCGGTACCCTTGCGACCGAGTTTCCATGTGGTCGCAACACGATGAGAGAACTCTTCGAGGGAGTCCCCGTCGAGGGATGGAATGGTGAGCACGCCAATTTGATTGCTCGTCTGGGTTTCATGAGCCGCCAGTTGAGCGGTCAACGACTCAATCGTGGAGTTCGGCAAGACATGGGCCAGATCAACGACTCGCCCAGTCAACGCAGGGACATCAAGCGCATGTGCAAGAACAGCGAACACCAAGGCTGAAGTCAAGGTTGAGACGAAGAAGAGGCCTCCGGAGTACCGTCTCTTGTTCGACTCCACCGTTCCGCTCAACCTCAGCCTCAACCTGAACTTAGAATTTGACTTCCGGCGGCTTTGCCACGGCGTTTTCGTCGGCGACCGTAAAGTTGGGACGCTCTTCCAAGTGCAGCAACAGCTTGGCTGTGAGGTTGGTCGGGAAATAGCGGACCATCTTATTGTATTCCGCGATCTTATCGATGTACCGCTTCCGCGCTACAGTGATCCTGTTTTCTGTACCCTCCAACTGACTTTGCAGATCCCTAAAATTCTGATCGGCCTTAAGATTGGGATAGTTTTCGGCAATTGCAATCAGCCGTCCCAACGCCGACGTCAACCCTGCTTGAGCCTTTTGGAAGGCTTCGAACGCTGCGGGATCTTTGAGCACCTCGGGTGTCACTTGCATCCCTGTCGCTTTGGCCCTGGCATTCACCACCCCTTCCAGGGTTTCTTTTTCGTGTGCCGCATAGCCTTTCACCGTGGCGACGAGATTGGGAATGAGATCGGCACGGCGTTGGTATTGATTGATGACCTCACTCCATGCCGCCTTCGTATCCTCATCTAAACCTTGCAGGTCGTTGTACCCACAGCCGGTTATGGACAATGCACTGATCAACATGATCGTGATCACCGTCTTGTTCCACCACGTACGCCCCATCATGTCCTCCTTCTGCCGTCAACTCAGGACACCGTGCCGCTCGATCTTGCGATCATGCTACCATGAGGCATAATCATGAAGATATGTTGGTCAAGAGGCTGCAGTCACACACAACCGATTCGGACTGCTGAATTTCCGGTCAAACCCTGCACCATGACCTGGGCGCTGAACAGATCGGGAGAACGATTAACTGGGGATGGCGGGCTCGACGTCCTTGGACAGAACCGAGGAAGTGGCTCCTGAGCGCGACTGGATGAACGCCACCAGCCGTTTATTCTCCTGAGCTTTCCGGAGGAACTTGAACGCAATTCCGCGTGCACCGACGGAGCGAACGATGGCGGCGACTTCAACCGGTGGCTCGTCCTCGGCGATCACAATTTCCAAATAAAAGATGTCCTCAACATGGACCTGTGTCCCACTCTTGATGATGCAGCCTCCCAATGAGAGATCCATCACCGTACCTTCGCCTCTCACCTTTCCTCCTGAAAATGAGAGACAGAGACGCACAGGGATACGCAGATGCTCCCGTCGCTCAGCGGACTGCGAGGAGTGTGTGGCACTCTGGCGACGGGCCAGAAACCGGTGACAACACTGTTGACACCGGAACGGAACCATCCAAATCAGTGAGGCCATCAATTCGCGTGGGGTCTGCGCCTGCATACGAACTGCGCCATCCTGTCGGCACTGTGGACACACGGTCCGTCGCTTCATTCGCGTCCTCGACACGTTCGGCGATCAACCCCATCCTTGATTGCACTATAGAAGCCTTTCCTCCACAGTCAAGCTGATTGCTATCTGGCGCAAACCGTCTCTGGTCAACCATTTCTGCTGCCACGGTCGCCACACCAGCGCCTGAGGCCAATAGCGTGGAAGACGGTTGAACCAGGAGACCTGTTGGTGTTGGAGAGACGGCTACGTCGACTCCGCATGAGGAGATCCCGGCTCACCGGGCAGACCGGATTCCACGATTCCTGCTCGAAGATATTCGCGATTCAGTGTGGCGATGAAACGAACACTGATGTCTTTCGGGCAGACCGCCTCACATTCGTACTGATTGCCGCACGAACCAAATCCTTCACGATCCATTGCTTCCAACATCGCCTTCACCCGACGCGTGCGTTCGGGCTTCCCTTGCGGCAACGTGGCGAAGTGGGCCACCTTGGCACCCACAAACAGCATCGCTGAGGCATTCTTACAAGCCGCCACACAGGCGCCGCACCCGATGCAGGATGCGGCATCCATCGCGGTTTCGGCCTGGTCCTTCCCGATTAACAGGACGTTCCCGTCCACCGCTCCACCGGTATTGACGGAGATATACCCGCCGGCCTGCATGATCCGGTCGAATGCGCTGCGATCGACCACGAGATCTTTGATGATGGGGAATGCCCGCGCCCGCCATGGCTCAATCAAAATGACGGCTCCGTCGGGGAACCGCCGCATATACAGCTGACAGGTGGTCATGCCGCGGTCCGGACCGTGCGGGATGCCGTTGATCACCAGCGAACAGCTTCCACAAATGCCTTCGCGGCAATCCTGCTCAAATGCCACCGGCTCCTCACCCTTGGCGATCAAGCCCTGATTCACGCCATCCAGCATTTCGAGGAACGACATACCCGCGCTCACATCGTGCGCTTCATACGTCACAAACCGACCCTTCTCCTCCGGCCCATTCTGGCGCCAAATTTTCAACGTAAATTTCATGATGGGCGTCTGTCTCTCGTTTCTTATCCCCTCACTCCTTACCTTTTACTCCCACCGATTACTGATAACTTCTCGTCGTCGGTTGGACAAATTCGAACGCCAAGGGTTCCTTGTGCAAGATGGGATCAGCCCCTTCTCGGTACTCCCATGCCGCCACGTACGCGAAGCGATGGTCGTCTCGCTTCGGTTCGCCGTCCTCCGTCTGATACTCCTCACGAAAATGCGCCCCGCATGATTCCTGCCGATGGAATGCGTCGTGACAGAGCAGTTCGGCGAATTCAAGATAGTCGGCTACCCGCCCCGCATACTCCAGCTCTTGGTTGAAGGCTGCTCCCGATCCAGGGACCATCACCTCACTCCAAAATGCCTCGCGTAGTATCGGGATCGCCGTGAGGGCCGATGTAAGTCCTTCCGCATTGCGAGACATACCACAGTGGTTCCACAACAGCCTGCCGACCTCCCGATGAAACGACGCGGCCGTTCGACGCCCCCTGACATTCAGCAGTCGACTGATTCGACTCATCACCCGATGAAGTGCCGCGTGAGATTCCGGATGATCGTCACCGACAGGGGCGAGCGTCGCCGTCGCTAAATAGTGACCGATCGTATAGGGCAGGACGAAATAACCGTCGGCAAGCCCTTGCATCAGAGAGCTGGCGCCGAGCCGATTGGCGCCGTGATCGGCGAAG
>DCZN01000077.1:81347-106320 GCA_002331625.1 Nitrospira sp. UBA2083
ATCACGAAGAGCCCCGGGATGGTACTCATGAGATTGTAGTCTACCCAGAGCCCCCCCATCGTGTAGTGAGGGGCAGGGTAAATCCGCATGGGCGCGTGACAGGCATCTTCCCCGGTAATCCGCTGATACATGTCGAAGAGGTTGCCGTAGCGTTCACGGACCACCTCTAACCCCTGTTGGTCGATCACATCGGCAAAATCCAAATACACCCCGTGACCGCCAGGGCCGACGCCGCGGCCTTCATCGCACACGGCCTTCACCGCACGGGAGGCAATGTCGCGTGGCGCAAGATTACCGAAACGTGGATACCGACGCTCGAGAAAGTAGTCGCGTTCTGCAACGGGAATGTCGCCCGGAGACCGGTGATCTGCCGCTGTGTTCGGCACCCACAACCGCCCGTCGTTGCGAAGCGATTCGGACATTAGAGTCAACTTGGCCTGATGGGCATCTCCCGGCGGGATCGCGGTGGGGTGGATCTGCGTAAAGCAAGGATTGGCGAATGCGGCACCCTGCTTCCACGCACGGTACGTGGCCGTCACATTGCTCCCGCTTGCATTGGTCGACAAATAATACACATTGCTGTAGCCGCCCGTCGCCAGCACCACGGCATGGGCCGTATGGATACTCACCCGTCCGGTGACGAGATCACGCACCACGATACCTCGAGCTTGTCCGTCGACCGTGACGAGATCGAGCATCTCGCTCCGTGGGCACATCGTGACCTGTCCACGCTCAACCTGCCAGCAGAGCGCCGAATAAGCCCCTAAGAGAAGCTGTTGCCCAGTCTGACCACGACAATAGAACGTACGAGAGACCTGAACACCCCCGAATGACCGGTTTGCCAACTGGCCACCGTACTCTCTGGCGAAAGGGATACCGAGCGCCACACATTGATCGATGATCTGCATGCTGACCTGGGCAAGCCGATAGACATTGGCTTCGCGGGAACGGAAATCTCCCCCCTTGATCGTATCGTAAAACAGCCTCCCGACGCTGTCTCCGTCGTCTTGGTAATTCTTCGCGGCATTGATGCCCCCTTGTGCCGCAATACTGTGGGCGCGGCGTGGACTATCCTGAAAACAGAAGCATTCCACCTGATACCCGAGCTGCCCCAAAGTCGACGCGGCGCTGGCTCCTGCGAGGCCGGTCCCGACGACGATGACCTTGATGTTTCGCTTGTTGTTCGGACTGACCAATTTTTCGCTGAACCGTCGCCGGTCCCATTTGGTTTCCAGCGGACCGGGAGGAATTTTGGGATCGAGTGTCATCATCCCCGTACAATCCCCAAGAAGATGCCGAGGATGATGGCGACATTACCCAGCACAACCACCAGCGCAACCGCAGGACCGGCGGCTTTGAAGAAACGGCTGAAGGCGGCATATTCAAGCCCTAAGGTTTGAAAACTACTGGTGACAGCATGACTGAGATGCAAGCCTATCCCCAGCTGACCGACCAAATAGAGCGCCACGATGAAGGGGTTCTGAAAAGCATGGACGACCTTCCCATAGACATCACGATGTCCTTCCGCATCGAGGCGATCGGCTGAAGTAGGATCAATGACCCCGGCCGTCAGATGCAACAGGTGAAAGAGAATGAAGAGTACAAGCACGAGACCGGACACGGCCATGGTGCGGGACGCAAACGAGGCTTGGCGATACTCGTGAACCGCATAGGCGACCGGTCGAGCACGATGATTCCGCAAGCCCAACCGGATCGCCAGTCCGATGTGAAGCACTGCAAGGCTCAGCAGCCCGAGTCGGGCTGTCCAGAGGAGGATCGGCATGTCGCGGAGAAACGCGGCATAGCGATTGAGGGCGTGGGATCCTTCGAATACCTGAAGATTCCCCAACATATGGAAGACGACATAGGTGACGAGCCCTAGCCCAGTCAGGGCCATGACCATTTTACTGCCGACTGAGGACTGGAAATGGTTCAACAGGCGTGTCATCCGCGATTATTATACACCGCTTGAATGCACGAAGAGTCAGGAGGGCGTTGGGAGCCGACCGTGACGGATGAGGGACCCGCGGTATGGACCGGGTCACGCTTACCGATTGCTCATCGGCAACCGGAATACTATCGAGCCCTCGGCAATTCTGGCCGTGGCGTCACTCGCCTGACTTGAAGCTCCAGATGCTCGGAAGGATGCACTCCTGGGACCAACACATCGAGTGCCACGACACAATTCCGGCCTCCTTCCTTCGCGGCATAGAGCGCCTTGTCTGCTTGATCGATCAACTCCAACGGTGTCCGTGCTCCGAACGTGATGGTCGACACTCCGATACTCACCGTCAGGACCAAGTTGGCTGCCATGCGCACTCTGGCTCCGGCCTCTTGTCCCACCCGAATCCGTAGCCGTTCCGCTAGGTCCGACGCTTCAGACAAGGTCGCACCTGGGAACATCAAACAGAATTCTTCTCCTCCGTAGCGACCAACCATATCGGTTAATCGCAGCCCTGCGGACAGACTGTTGGCAACCGCTTGGATCGCTTGATCTCCCACGGCGTGTCCGAACTGGTCATTCACTCGCTTAAAATTGTCGATGTCGACCATCAAACAGCAGAGCTCTCTCCGATATTCACGGCCCTCGGTAAACGCGATCGCAAATTGTGCATAAAACGCACGGCGGTTCAGGCAGCCGGTAAGCGGATCACGAGAGGCGAGCCGTTCCAGCTCGCTGTTTTGCCGCACAATTTCTGCCTGCGCTGCTTCGAGATCCGCCACGGTTCGTCTCAGCGCGCTGTTGATTTCTGTGAGCTGTTGATTCGCGTGTTGAAGCTCCACCGTGCGTTCATCGACCACGTGGTTCAACTCATCCAGTCGTCCCAGTGCTTTATTCGCCAAATCCCACTTCCGGCAGAGCGTAGTGGCCAGCTGCAACGCCTCGAAGCCGTTAAACGGCTTCTGGAGGATCAACAATT
This sequence comes from Nitrospira sp. UBA2083, assembly GCA_002331625.1. Taxonomy (GTDB): domain Bacteria; phylum Nitrospirota; class Nitrospiria; order Nitrospirales; family Nitrospiraceae; genus Nitrospira_D. The sequence continues at coordinate 84,269 of DCZN01000077.1, forward strand.
TGTCGGTTCTCCCGATACGGTCCCTGATTTCGTCCCACGGCTGATCGGAATAGGCAGCACAGATAACCACCTGCAGCCGGTCATCGGCCTTCCACAGCTGTTCGATGGTTTCCAACCCATCCCATCCGGGCGTCATGCGCATATCGACAAAGGCGACGGCATAGGGGCGGTCGTCTTTATTGGCCGCCTGAGCCAGAGCGAGCGCTGTCGCCCCTTGATCCGCACAATCAACCACGAACGATTCGTGAAACTCAATCGGGCCGGAGTCCCCGAACAAAACCTGACGCGCCTGGTCCAGACCATCTGGTTCGGGATTGAATTGTAGAATTTTTCGAAAATCGTCGTGGATCGACGCATTGTCGTCAACAATGAGAATTCGACGATTGGAATCGTCCGTCGACACTAGTGAGAGCTCTCCTTGTCCCACAAGGCCATGCTCTATACCGCCTTGGCAAACATCCTGGATTATTGAGTTGGATCGTGCACCCAAATATCTGATTGCAGCTTCCTAGGCTGCGCGCGATCCCACCGTGGGCAACCATTCACGGACGGTCTTTTGTATGTCTTTGAGCCCAACTGGCTTCGACAAAAATCCGTCCATCCCTCCCGCAAGACAGGATGCCTGAACACTACCCACCGCGTATCCCGACAGTGCAATAATGGGGACAGGCTTGCCGTCACCTCTGGTAAAACCCCGTCGGCGAACTTCAGCGGTGGCGGTGAGTCCGTCCATTTCGGGCATCTCGCAGTCCATCAGAACGAGCTCGTATTGGGACCGCGCTAGCGCCTCGATCGCTTCTCTGCCCGTACTGACCACATCGGCGGATTCTCCGCAGAGATCCAGCATGCGCAGGAAGACCTCTTGGTTGGTCGCATTGTCTTCAGCCAAAAGAACGCGCGCGCGCGATCGCTGCTTGGGAGACGCAACGCTGGGATTCCTATTCATGAAGGGATCAGGTGTCGTGGAGGAAACCGACTGCTTGCTCTCCACTCCCATCGCCTCGCTTAGGCCCCCTTTTTCAAGCCGAACCGTAAACCAAAACGTGGAACCATTTCCTGGGATGCTGGTCAGGCCAATGTCTCCCCCCATCAATCGGACCAGTCGTTGAACGATCGCCAGCCCCAACCCTGTCCCTCCGAATCGCCTCGTCATCGATCCGTCGGCCTGGGCAAAGGGATCAAAAATCTTCTGTTGCGCATCGAGAGAGATACCGATTCCCGTATCGCACACCGTGATTTTGAAGAGGGCGTCATCACGCCGGTCTTCAAGTCGTTCCACGTGAATCAGGATGCTACCACGTTCCGTAAACTTCACCGCATTCCCCACCAAGTTCGTCAGAACTTGTCTGAATCGCACGCCATCTCCGCGCCAGACAGCGGGCAACTGAGGGTCGATTTGGCATTCCAAACTGAGCCCCTTTTGTCGCGCAGATTCAAGGAACAGACCGGCAACATCTCGCACGGTGGCCACCAGGTCGAACCCCGTGATGTGGAGTTCCATCTTGTTCGCCTCGATCTTGGACAAATCGAGGATGTCGTTAATGACCTGAAGCAGCTGTTCGCCAGAACGTCGGACAGTTTGCACGAGATGACGCTGCTGGTCAGTCAAGGGGGTTGCGAGAAGCAGCTCGTTCATCCCGAGCATGCCGTTCATCGGCGTTCTAATCTCATGACTCATTTGGGCCAAGAACTGCGACTTGGCCTGGTTGGCATTGTCCGCGACCACCTTGGCCTCTTTCAGTGCCTCAACCATCCGCTGTAACTCGTCATGACGCTGCTGAAGTTCGGCGGTCCGCGCAGCCACCTGCTGTTCAAGACGCTGGTTGACAGCCTGGAGTTCTTGATTGCGAGCATTGACCTGTGAAACGAGGTCCTCAATTTGCTGTCGAACATCACGCCCTAGTTCCCATTTCCTGGTAAGTGACGCAGCGATCTGTTGAACTTCAATGGAGTCAAACGGTTTTCGCAAGATGAGTAATCGGTCGCTCATTCCCAGACGAGCAGCGATTTCCGCCCATGAATGGTCTGAATAGGCCGTACAGATGACGACTTGAAGCCGTCCGTCTGCTTGCCAAAGCCGCTCGACGGTTTCCAAGCCATCCCACCCGGGAGGCATCCGCATATCGACAAAGGCTACCGCATAGGGGCGTCCCTCCTGACGTGCCATTTGCGTAAGAGCTAACGCGGCGTGCCCTTGATCTGCATAATCCAGGTCAAACCGTTCCAGGGCCTGTACGAAAGTCTTTCCAAACAGTACGGCGCGCGCGCGCTGCAGACTTTCATGCCCTTCCTGAGGCTGGAGGATTCGACGAAAGTCTTCATGGATCGCGTGATTGTCATCGACCACCAAGATGCGAAGGTTCTTGCTTCCGTTGCTCATCTCGACTCAGACCTATTCCTTATCAAGGAAATTAGGTTCCTTGATTCGACACTTGACATCTTCCCATGATGATCGAAATACGCAGAGTAAATTACGATTTGGATCCCACAAGCCTTACCCCGTTGGTGGTCCCCAAGGGATTGCAGCTCGTTGACACGCGCATGTCTTTCCCACGAGTCTCAGGTCTGCACACTCAACACTATCCACAGAAGGGGTTAACCGTCAGTGGACGAGGGTCTTTCTCTGTGCATGACTTACCATTTTTACCCTCATTGGTAGGTTACACAGCTATCAGTAGACGTCTGGAGTCCAGGACTCGTTAAAGGAGTGACGAAGAACAATACTTTCGAGACGAAGAAGAGCTCATCAGTTGGTCCTAAGCGGAGGCATGAGTTGTGACACTCGCCTAGGGTGTCTCCGCATCAGAGATCATCCTCGCAGCCATGGCTAGATACATGTGGCCTCAAGGATGAAATCTCCCCTAAGTGTTCACTGGTTTCAGAGTTGTCTGAGGACATGACACCTGCTTGGGATGAAATTTGTTGGAAAAGCTCCTGTCCCTCCATCACATAATAACTTCTTGTCAACACTCGACGATTTGAGAAACACACAGTTGTGCTTTTTTAGATACAGTCTCAAACTTGATTCATATGGTATTTTTTTAATTAAAATAATACCTTACGATTATTAGCCATGGGCACATTAATTGCTTAAGCTTTTGATGGCGAATGGTGCCTTAGGAATGATTCTAACGAGGGAGGGCCTGTGCGGAATCAACAAACCTTAGCATCAACGGTCACGTGTTCCGGTGTAGGACTCCATTCAGGACAACCGACGTCCATCACACTACGCCCTGCGCCTCCGGACACTGGAGTTGTGTTTGTCAATTGCAACTCCGACGTTGGTGCCTGCCTTTCCGTCTCCATCGAGCATCGTGTCCCAACTGAGCTGTGCACGGCCATTATGGGCAATGGTTTTCAGGTTCAAACCATTGAGCATTTGCTGGCAGCTCTCTCCGGTATGGGCATCGATAATGCCTTCGTCGATGTCACGGCCACTGAAGTTCCGGTCATGGATGGAAGCGCTGCTCCATTTGTTCGACTGATTCAGTCTGCGGGGGTAGTCGCCCAGGATCAGAAGCAGCCGTTCCTCAAGATCATGGCGCCCATCGAAATCATTGAAGGCTCAAAACGGGTGCGGATCGAACCGTCTTCTACTCCGCGAATCACCTACTCGATTCATTACCCACACCCCCTGATCAAGACACAAACCTACGCGTATGATTGCTCTGCCAGTGCTTTCGAGCACGAAATTGCCGAAGCCAGGACATTTGGATTTCTTCAAGAAGTTCAGGCGTTGTGGGCCCGGGGCCTTGGAAAGGGTGGAACACTGGACAATACGGTTGTCCTATCGGGCGATGGCGTGATTAATCAATCGGGACTTCGCTTTGACGACGAATTTGTTCGTCATAAAATCCTTGATCTCATCGGGGATATTTCTCTCCTGGGTATGCCCTTTATCGGTCATATCGTTGCGGACCGGTCAGGCCACGCTCTCCACACTCGGCTGGTTCAACAGATCCTGACGCAGCCAGACAAGTGGGTACTTCTGAATGCAGATTCTCCGGCCGTGGCGACGCATACGGCTACATACGGCACTCGTCACCAGCCGGCCGTGGCACCTAAGGCTTCGTAGAAGCCTCGGCGGCGCTTGCCTCTCTGCAAATTGCTTTCTTTCTGGTAGACACTCTTCTAAATCGGGAACATCTCAGAGGATGGTACGCCGAGGGTGAGTAACCTCACCCCCGGCGCATCACATCATGGCAGGGCTTACTTCTTCTTCTTCTTCGCTGCTTTCTTCGTTGCCAAGAGTCTCACCCCCCTTCGCAGTGTCACGTTAGGCCCGTTCACCGACAACTACACGGCTTGAATGAGCATATCGTCCAAGGCTTCGAATGTATTGGGACCGACTTTCCTGAAGCGTTTGTCACGCTTGAGCGACGTGGCAATCGACGTCAACGGTGTTTTCCCTTTGATCTGCAGCCCACCTTCGATTAACCGCTGGACAAGCTCTTTTGCATGCATGGACCGGTTGGATTCCCGGAGTATTTCATAGGCCGCTTGCGGAACGCTTTTCCCAACGTACTTACTCCGCCCAAGAAGAATTTCCCGAGACTGATCGGTGACGTCCATGACCGGGACCGGCCGAATTCCTTTGGCATCGTCCGCTGGAATGATTTGGTTGGAGAGACTGGCAAGTTTGGCCTTGTCGGCCTCGACACGATAGAGGGTTTCTGCAAGTTCCAGATATTTCTTGATGGTGGCAATTTCGTCATCAAGCCGACGACGCTTTTTCTCTAAGTCCTGATACCGGCTTTTATAGGCGTTGATCCGTTGTTCAAGACCAACGAGAATGTCTGTTAATTCCTCCACATGCTCCTCACATAAAGCATGCTTGCTTTATAGCATTGCTTCTAATCTTTGTCAAGACTCTTTATTGTATTAATGTATTCCATATGAATATGTTGTATTACACACATGTAATCCTTGTTTATGAGATGTAGCAAAGGCTTGTTCATGTGAAAGTCGCTACAAGCTGTTCGATTTTGAGACAGCGTGCGTGCTAGAATCCGGCGTGCCGAATTCTCACGACTCAATCTCCGAAGACACGCTGATCGAGACAGCAGTCTCTGCAAGCAAAAAGGCTGGGGCGCTTCTTCGCACATACGCCGATTCCGGATTTCGAGTCGAATACAAGAATCCAATTAACCTGGTCACCGATGCCGATCGTGCAGCTGAACAGTGTGTGATCGACGAGATCCGAACATCGTTTCCTACCCATCGATTTCTGGCGGAAGAGCGTGGCCGTGTGGAAGGGACGCCGTCGCCCTACTTATGGATCATCGATCCTCTAGACGGCACCACCAACTTCGCGCACGGCTATCCCGCCTACTGCGTCTCCGTTGGGCTTGAATACAACGGGCGTTGTATTCTCGGAGTGATCTTCGACCCCACACGAGACGAGCTGTTCACGGCCATCGAACATTGCGGCGCCTTCTTGAATGGCCGCCCGATCCACGTCTCTGAGACAGCGCTGCTCGACCGGAGCCTGTTAGTGACCGGCTTTGCCTATGACATCCGAGAAACACCACGAAATAACCTCGACCACTTTGTCAATTTTGCGCTCCAGGCCCAAGGAATTAGACGCACAGGATCCGCTGCGTTGGATCTCTGCTATGTCGCGGCAGGACGGTTCGATGGATTTTGGGAAGTCCGGCTCAATCCCTGGGATATGGCCGCCGGCTCAGTCATCGCACGCGAAGCCGGGGGATGCCTCACCGACTTCAGCGGTAAGGACCTGTCCATCTACGGACAGGAACTCGTCGCAAGCAACGGACGTATCCACGAGGCGATGCTCACGGTCTTACACCGAGCACCTGCTTCAACATAAGACACCAAGTGGATCCATCTCTCTTCACTGGCTACAGATGTACAACAAGACCGTAGATACGCTATGCTACCGAACACAATCACCCTGAGGTAGAGTGATGGCACGCACTGGTCCCCCTTCTGAGCAGGCAAGCAGCAGCCTTTCCGGCGAGAATGCACCCGACTCGGCATGGGACGTTGAATTGCTTCGTGTCCTCGTCAGCCGGAAGGGTACGCAGGTCGAAGCCCAATGGGCGATCCACCCGCAGTTGAAGCAAGACTTGTTGCCAGCCGAATGGCGGGAAGTGGTAGACCTCATGGCCAGAGCAACCGATATCGTGGGTGAGCGATTCTCAAAAGCCCTGGCTGAAGTCGACCCGATGCCCCCGGGCAATGCCTGATTGTTCCACCGCCTCCCCTTTCTCTCCACATCAACATTGGCAGAGGAGGTTCCTATGGACTCGTATTATCACTCACATGATTTGGGCAAGTTTGCGGATATTGGCAAAGGCAACAAGGCCCTGTGGGAGAAGTTCAAGGGCTACTACGACGCCGTCTTTGCAGAGGGCGCACTGACCGAACGGGAGAAGGCACTCATTGCCCTAGCTGTGGCCCACACCGTGCAATGCCCTTACTGTATCGATGCCTACACGCAAGCATCACTTGAGAAGGGGTCAAATGTGGAAGAGATGACCGAAGCGGTGCACGTGGCCTGCGCCATCCGCGGCGGCGCCTCACTCGTTCATGGCGTGCAGATGCGGAATGTGGCCAAGAAGTTGTCGATGTAGAACAAATCCAACCCGGCTATAGATACGGGTTTTCTGGAATAGCCAGCGTGAAATATTTGCCGCATTCTTCGTAGAGAATTCGTGCAGCCGTGAGATCGCTCAAGACGGCAGTGAGTTGTCCATCTCCCATCTCAACCCGACCTGCAACTGCCGATCGGATCTGCTCCGGGCTTTTTGCCGACTCGTTGCAGATCTCAATCACCAACGCGGCCAATCCTTCGTACCGTCGTCGAGTCGGCGACTTGGGATTCCGGCCATCGTAGATGGTCATGTAGGTCGGTGCTTTGGAATAATACAGGAAGGGCTTATCGCCGGACTTATGCATCCGCTGCCAGCCTTCGATCACAGCGACTAGTTCTTGATACACATGTGGATTCACAGGCCAGTTGTCCAGTTCATACTCAAAGTCATACGCAATCTTCTTTAAATCCACTTGCTGCGCATCATACACATATTCGTATGCCATTCCAGGCCCCGTGATGCGAACCCCATATTCATGAAGTCTGGTGAAATAGGGGCTGAATCGCTGCAGCCAGAATTTCCCAGTGGCTTCGGGCGGCTGGAGGTGGAACAGAGACGGAATCAGGTCAAGTTGCCGCTGATAATCCTCGTTCGTCTCTCCGGGGAACCCCAGCAAAATATTCCAGAGCACCGTCACGTGATAGTACAGACTCCACTTGAGGCAGACGATGTTCTGCATCGGCGAGGCGCCCTTGTCCATCGCACGGAGCTGATTGAGGCTCAAACTTTCCAGCCCCGGTTGCATGCATTTCACCCCGCCAGCTGCCAAGGTCTTGATTTGCCGCTTCTGCAGATTACTCTTGGTTTCGATAAACACATCCAAGTCACAATGGTCTGCCGCCAGCCTGCCGAAGAGGTTGTCGATATACCCCAGGTCGATGATGTTATCGACCAACCGAAATCGAACAGCATCATAGCGCTGAGACAGATCGGCCATTTCTCTTAATACTTGTTCCGGCGCCTTGGCCCGGAATTTCATGCTCTGGGCGTTGAGTCCACAAAAGGTACAGTGATGTTTCTCGCCCCACCAGCAGCCGCGAGAGCCTTCGTACAAAAGAATGCGATCCAGCCCCTGCGCCGTCTGGCCCAGCTCTGAAAGGAGCTGATAGTAATCGTCATAATCCGGTGGCCCGGTCTTCGAAAAATCAGAAAAGAGCGACGCATTCGGCGTAAGGACGATCTTCTCACCCTCGCGAGAGATCACGCCGTTCGGATAGTCGGCTCTTTTACCGGCCAGAACCTGACGGACTAGCGGCAGGAAACTTTCTTCTCCCTCCCCGACGACCACATGATCGATGAAGGGAAATGCCCGGAAGTGCTCCAGCCCCATCTCACCGTCGAAGTTGGCGCCACCGAACACGATGGTCACCTCTGGATACAAATCCTTGATGAGCTTGGCCATCGTTAGGCTCGCGACATTCTGGTCAAACGTCGAGGTAAAACCGACGAGCTTGTACTGCCCCCAATCGATCGACCGTAGTGCCCACGTCAGAAATTGCGGCGCGATGCGGGCCGCAATCTCCTCAAAATATCCAATGGGCTTGCCGCTCTCTTGAGAGATCTGTCCAAAGACGGGCTTGAAGATCTGCGGATACTCGCCTCGTTTCGGATTGTCTCGAAACAGAAGAGAGGAAAAGAGCCACTCCCCAAAGAGCGCGCGTTTCTCACAAATCGACTCGTGCAATTCGACGCCGATCAGGCGCGCGAATCGGACGTTCAGATGATGACAATCAACAGGAATGCCGTTGGATTTCAGTAGAGCAGAGAGCGTGCCGAGTTGAATCGACGGATACTTGGCGTAGCTGAACGGCATGTTGACGAGCGCCACTTGTGCCTGGTCACTCATCTCCTGCCTCGTGAATTCATGGCTGTGAGCTGTGCTGCAGGCTAACCGGCAGCGGATCGGAACTGTTCGAACTCCCGGTCCGCCTTGGCCGCCAGATAGAAGTCGCTCTCAGTCAGGCCATTGATCTTGTGCGTCCAGATCTCAACTTTGCACTTCCCCCAAGCCAGATAGAGATCCGGATGATGGCCCTCCGCCTCCGCAATTGCCCCGACCTTGTTCACATAATCCAGCGCCTGTGCAAAATCCTTGAACGTATAGAGCCGCTCAAGATGGCCCTGTGCGTTGAGTGACCACCCACGCCCCAATTCCTTCAGCAACGCCTCTGCACGATCGTTCGGCACCGGCGGCACCCCGCCACGACAGGGAATGCATTTATTGTCGGCAAGACTCATGATGGCCTCCTTAACATGCAGAACTCATAGGTCATTCTAAAGGGGCATTTGTTTGAGAAACAAGCCGAAGAAGGAGAGGAACGAGGCTTTACTCGCTCTCGTCAGGCGCGCCTCCGGACTTGGCCAGGTCATCCATTTTGACCTTATCCGGATTGAATTTGGCTGCGGCCTGAGTCATGCGGTCGAGCGCATCGTCAAATGACAGTGGTGGGGCATCCTTGGGGCGAAACCGAATCGGATTCACGCGGGCGACGACGAAGCTTTTCAAATACGGACTCGTTAGCCCTTTGGCCTTGAGCGCCTCCACTTGCTTGACGATAAGATCATCCAACGCGAGCACGGTTTTGGCCTGGTGCCGGCGGACCTCCAGAGACGCCTGCATCGGTTTCTTAAGAAATTCGTCCACACGTTTCAGCACCGGATGGTAGGCCCCACCACTGAAGCGAGGCCGTTCTTCATAACAGAGCCCCAACGTGATCAGCGCCGGCTCCTCGAACTCCAGGGCATAGGTCTCTTCCGTCGCACCATCGAGTTGTGCGAGTTCACGATACATGCGGATGACTTCCAGCGATTTTTCACGAAGGTTATGGGCCTTCTCCGTGTTCAGCGCGAGGATCTGATAGGCTGCTGACGGCTCGGGGACGACGATCGCGATGATGCTCTTCGACCCCAGCGTGCGCATAGCGGACAAGCGATGGTTGCCGTTCGGTGTCCAATACTTTGCCACGTGGTCAGGCTTCGCCATACGCACAGCGATAATGGGATCGAGAAAGCGACCAATTTTCCCAATCACCGCTTCCAACTTCCGGACATGCGTGTCGGAGATATTTCGCTGATAGGGTGTCGGCTCGACCAGGTCGATCGGTAAGGCAGCCTGGACGAGCCAGTGCCCGCCATAGGGCTCACGATAGACCGAGAGAACTTTTCCCCCATCCGTTTCAATCTGCTGATGGAGCTCCGCCACTGCCCCAGGCGGTGCCGCAGTCTGTAAGTCACCAGCGGCCAAACCAGTAGAGCTTCCGACTGGTTTCCGGCGACGTCTGTTCCCCTTGGGCGACTGTGGTTTCTTAGGTGTCTTTTCAGCCATCGCACTTATGGTAGGACAGCGGTCCAAAAAAAGAAACGCCTGCCGGGATGATCGTGTGCTCGGTCAACTATGTGACTGGCGGAAACTCACAAAAAGCACGGGCGACCTTGCACTACGGTGGGAGGTCGCCCGCGTTTGGCGCTTATGACGCCGGAGATATCTGTATGAGTTGTCGCGGCCCAGAAGACCCACACGATACTGGCACTCCAAGGTTTCCAGTCGAGGGAGACCTCGTCAATCCCAGGTACCTGTATTCCTCCTGCCCCCGAATGTTTCTCCGCTCAACGGCCGTCGGCCTTCTTGAGAAGGGCTCCATGTGCCTCAATGGCACAGCCAGCGAAGAACTCGGTCAGCGAGGCCGACGAGAAACCCACCTCCGTATCGGTGGGCCTGATGGGCCAGGTGGCGTTGTGTCGTCCATCTCCACCCTCCTCTCATGATGAAGTCATCGAGAGACCTGGATGGCAGCCGCGCGGTCTACCCGATCTCTCGAACTTCGATTGATAGATGGGCCGCACTTTTCTCCCTACGCCTATTAGGAAATCTTGTCAAGAGTCAGTGAGACTCGTCTGAGCCCCGACGTGTAAGACATAGCATAGGCCAACCAGCACGAGATCTTCGAGCGGGGAGTACCACCGCAACGGTTGCGGGAAGAACACGCCGTAGCATCCGCAGTTGGGAAGGTCGAGGCCGCGAAGGAGGGTGACGATGAGTCCTATGGCATAGAGACCGTTCAACACCATGGCCATGAGTGCTCCTGTCGACAAGTGCCATCCGACGAGAATCCACCCTGCCAACCCCCACTCGATCCCTGTGATGCCAAGCGCCACCGGCCAGAGGGACCAGTCTGGGAACAAACGATAGGTGGCCAACACGTCGACAAATCCAGAAAGGTCGAGAGACTTTCCTAGAGCGGAGGCGAAGAGCACTCCGCCGATCAGCAGACGACAGCCCCAGGTCAGCGCGGCCCAATTCATGGAATACTCCCCCATAAACGAGAAGGAGGAGCGTGTCGGGCTGCCACACCCCTCCTTCCTGTGCCCTCACCGGTGACCGTGCGTACTTCGCGGCACCATGATTCGCCACCCGCTTCGTAAAACACCCACTACATAATTCTGAGCTTCGTGAAATCCACGCCCTCCGGCGCTGGAGGCGTCCTGAGTTTCATGTCCTCCAATGCGTCCACGACACGGTCTGCCACGACCAGATTGCGGTACCATTTCCGATTTGCCGGTACGATATACCACGGTGCCGCCGTGGTACTGGTCGCCGAGATGACATCTTCGAAGGCCTTCTGATACTCGCCCCAGAGTTTCCGTTCTTCCAGATCCCCGGAATTCCACTTCCAGCGCTTTTCCGGATCGGCAATGCGGGCCTCCAGCCGCTCTTTCTGTTCGTCCTTTGAGATGTGGAGAAAGAACTTGAGCACGGCTGTCCCGCTCTCGGTCAGCAACTCTTCAAATTCCTTGATCTGATCAAAGCGACGCTTAGCAACTTTGTCGGTTACCCAGCCATGCACGCGCGTGATCAAGACATCTTCATAATGTGAGCGATTGAAGATCCCAATAAATCCTTTCGGCGGCACCTCGCGATGCACCCGCCACAGGAAATCGTGGGCCAATTCGTGATTGGACGGAGCCTTGAACGCCACCACCTTGCAGCCCTGCGGGTTGACGCCGGACATCACGCTTTTGATGGTCCCATCCTTCCCGCTCGTGTCCATCCCCTGCAGCACAATGAGGAGAGATCGGGTTGCATTGGCATACAACCGTTCCTGTAGCCCATCGAGCCTGGCGATGAGCTTGGTCGTTTCGGCTTTCGCTTTCGCCTTCCCTTGGTCACTCTTTTTGTAATCACCGGTGTCGTCAGAATCGAATTCCTTCAGCAAGAGTCTGCTGTCGGGTCGCACCCGATATCGTTTCATAGTTCCCCCTTGGCTCAGGGCTGAAGATACCTCACCGGCTGCTGATTAGAAAGCCACCTCCTGGATCAAATAATAGGTGACTGGATGGTACAGGCGGGATGCTCAGGAAGGGACTACTTCGGAACATCCTGCGCACAGCGGAAGCCGACGTTCGGATCTTGCTCGGCCGGATCGCCTTTCGTGCGAAACGACGACCGAAGGCGATAGGGGGTATTGATGTAGGAACCACCCCGCTGGACCTTTGTGGTTCCTTCGCCGGGTCCGCGCGGATTGACGGCCGGCCCATTGATAAAGTTGGAATAATAGTCGGCATCGTACCAATCCATCACCCACTCGTAGAGATTGCCTGCCAGATCCTGCACACCATACGGACTTTGCCCCATATGGTGAGTGCCAATGACCGACACTGTCTCCACTCCGCCTTCTTTCAATCCATACACGGCATGCACCGGGGTCGGCGGATCGTTTCCCCATGGATAAATCCGTTCATCTGTTCCACGCGCGGCCTTTTCCCATTCCGCCTCCGTGGGAAGCCGCTTCCCGACCCACAGGCAGTACCCCATGGCATCCATCCAGCTCACCCAGCGCACCGGGCGCTCGGCATGGAGTACAGGGGTCTCTTTGTCCGTAAATCCCCACGGAGGTTCGCTCTGAATCGCAGCGACATACTTCGCAAATCGTCCATTCGTCACCTCGAACTTATCGATATAGAACGCACTGAGGCTGACGCGATGCACAGGAACTTCGTCTTCGTCACCCTTATCGCTTCCCATGACAAACTCACCGGTGGGCACCATGACCATCGGTGCACCATCTTTTCCGATCAGTTCATGGGACGGCGAGCCCGGCGCCCCCATCTGAGCGGCTGTTCTGGTTGGCACAGGCTTGAATCTCTCACTGAGTTTCGGTTCACTATTGGACCCGTTGGCATCATGCGGTTTTCCTTGGGCGGAGAATACATCGGGCTTCAGCGAAGTCGGTGAGGAAGAGTCCGGCTTCACGATACGGCTCTCCATCGCCGCGGCAAATTCACCGGACATCGCGAGAGCTCCACACACGGCTACGCACATCACGAGCAATCTGAATACACCCATCGCTTCTCCTCGAAGAGTAAGGTACCGAAAAGTCATGGGTAAATCCAGTCTACCTCCGGCGTTGCCCTCCAAACCGACGCGGGCACAGGAGAAGCCAATAGAGTTGCACTTGCCGGGCGTCCGGTGTAGCGTATGCTCCAGCATGTCGGCTTCGAGTTTTTCCGCCAGTAACAGACGTCGCATTTTCCTGACGTGGGTTTTGTTCGCCGCTCTCGCGATGAACGTTTCCGCCTGCGGTGGCCCCTGGCGAGATTCCTATCTCAAAAAAGGGGTGGGTCGGCTGACTCAGGAGAATGTTCGCGACCGACTCGGCCCTCCACACACCGCGAAAACCCCTGCCCTCGGCGGCGATAGCCTCTGGACCTATCGGTTTCCCCTCAGTGACCAGGACCTCACTTCCTGGAATTCCTCGTTCCTTGGCGATGCCTCACACTCGGTCACGAGTTTGATGGGCAAAGGCAGCGAGTCCACCAAACCGACGCTCTATTGTTACCGATACGCCTTGACATTCTCCGAGGACAAAACCCTCAAGGCCTGGAAGCGCGAGGAATGTGTTCCCGGCACCCGTGAGACGCTGACTGCCAAATAGAGGACGCTCGTGCCCCAAAGCGAATGGTTCTCCATCGACAGCTCGGTGGCGTTGGATAGCGTAAAGTCGCTGATCCTGCTCCTGACCCTGGTTATCATCAGAATGCTGATCAAGCGTTGGATTGCCAGCAATCCGACGCTTTCGATGGAATCGAAACGCCGATGGGTGGTCACGACAAGAAATTCTGTGGCCTTCGTCTTTCTGATCGGCCTGGTCATGATCTGGGCACACGAGCTCCAGGCCTTTGCGGTGTCCATCGTCGCGTTGGCAGCGGCCATGGTGTTGGCGACCAAAGAGTTGATCCTGTGCTGGAGCGGCGCCGCACTTCGAGTCGGCGGCAAAGTTTACGCCGTGGGTGATCGCATTCAGATCGCAGGCCACCGCGGCGTGGTGCTGGACCACGACATGTTTGCCACGAAGCTCCTGGAGATTGGTCCCGGTCAATCCGCGCATCTGTACACCGGCCGTGTGACGGTCTTCCCAAACAGCCTGTTGTTCACCAATCCGCTGGTCAAGGAAAACCCTGAGCAGGAGTACGGTCTTTATACGGTCGTCGTGCCGATTCTGAACGAGGACGACTGGCAACGATCGGAGCGCCTTCTCTTGGAGGCGGCGAAGGTCGAATGTGCGCCATTCATGGGGGAAGCCGTGCGGCAGATGAAGCTGTTGGAACAGGCCAATCTTCTCGAGGCGCCATCTCCGGAACCACGCATCACGATCCAACTACCGGAATCCGGCAAGATCCATCTCGTACTTCGATTTCCAGCCCCGGATCGGGGACGCTCTCGTATTGAACAAACCATCCTTCGTCGGTATCTTCTTCAGATGACCCAGCAAGATTCGTCCTCCGATATCAAATGAAGAGGGCCATCTTGCGATGGCCCTCCGGCTCCCGTCTGTCTTGCTGTAAACACCCCGAACTACTTTGGGAATGATTTCGGCGGCGAGATGTGTTGCCATCCTTCGCCGTTGAGCGACTTGAGCATGGCCACCAAGTCCTGTTGCTCCTCGTCCGTCAGCTCCAGTGGGATAATCGTATTATCCTGGTGCGGATTCTTGACTCCCCCTTGGTTATAAAACTTCACCACCTCTTCCAGGGTCTTGAACCGCCCGTCATGCATATACGGGCCAGTGCGAGCGATTTCGCGTAGCGTCGGGGTTTTGAAGGCGCCGATATCCTCGGGATTCTTCGTTTCCATGTACCGGCCGAGATCCACCTTATTGTCGTCCCATCCAATGCCTAAATTGTGGAATTTTTCGTCCGTGAAATTGAAGCCCGAGTGGCATCGTGTGCACCTGGCTTTCCCACGGAATAGTTCGAGACCGCGTTTCCCGGAATCGTTCAAGGCACTCGCATCTCCACCGATATCGAACTTGTCCACGGCGCTGTTCCCGGACAGGACGGTTCGTTGAAAGCTGGCGATTGCTCGACCAACATCCTGGATCGTGATCTCCCCACCAAACACCTCTTGGAACAGTTTCCGGTAGCCGGGAATCTTTTTCATTTTTGCCACCATTTCATCATGGTTGGCAAACCCGTGCTCGATCGGGTTGGCAAACGGCCCAATCGACTGATCCTCAAGCGTTGCTGCTCGGCCATCCCAAAACTGCATCTTGCTGTAGACTCGATTGAATGACACAGGTGCACTTCGCCCACCCTTGAGGCCATGGATCCCGGTCGATACGGGCATCCCGTCTGTGAATCCCTTCTTTGCCATATGACAACTGGCGCAGGCGATGGTGTTGTTCTTTGATAACCGCTTATCGAAGAAGAGAATGCGTCCCAACTCGATCTTCTCCTTCGTCAGCGGATTGTCTGCCGGTACATAGGTATTGGGGTCCTCTAACCCCGTAATCGTGGGCAAGGTATAAGATTCTTCGGCAAACGCCTTGTTGGGCGACCCTTCTTCGCCAAACATTGGGACAAGTAGCATGGCAATCGCCAGCCCACATGCCAACGGCCCTGCCAAGACTCTCCGTCCCGATATCTTCTTCTGTGCCATCACATCCTCCTCTCTGCATGCTGATGTGTATGTTTCTTCCTCACCTTCCACCAACCTCGCTCCATTCTGTTGGCTGATCTCATAATCCGACGGGAACCAAACTTGCCGAACTCGGATTCTTAACCGAGACCTACGCCGCGCCTGTCATATCATGACTCGTCGTATTGACTCAATCGGGTAACCCGATCAACCGTGCCGCTTGGGGCAGTCATGGCTTAAAGAAATCCGATGACCATCGTTCGCTCTCCACAGAAGAAACGGCCCCGCGAGACATGTCCCACACTAATTCAGTCGTACGCTTGAGTGCACGATAGCTTACCGCATAGAATGATGCCAATTAATAATGTATGACATTCCCATAAATATGAATTATCAACCAAGGAGATGGGGCGAGCGATGACATTGGCGGAACTGCGGTACGTCATAGCTGTGGCCCAGGAGAGGCACTTTGGCCGTGCCGCGGAGCGAGTCTTCGTCACGCAACCGGCGTTAAGTCTGGCGATCAAGAAGTTGGAAGAAGAATTAGGCACGACGATTTTCGAGCGGCGCCAGAATCGAATTGAACTGACCTCCCTCGGTGAGCAAATCGTCCATCAAGCGCAACGGGTGGTGGAAGAAGCGGAACACATCAAAATCCTTGCGGCTCAAGGCAAAGATCAATTGAACGGGCGGCTGCGCCTTGGCGTCATCGCGACTGTGGGACCCTACATCCTTCCAGATTTAGTCCCGCTGCTGACTACACGAGCACCAAAGATGCCCCTAGAACTGGAAGAAAACCTGACACAGAACCTGGTCGCCATGTTGAAGAGTGGAAAACTCGACGTCATCATCATCGCCCTTCCCTTTGAGGAACCGGGAATCCTTACAACCACCTTGTATGATGAGCCGTTTCAGGCCGTAGTCCCCACAGGACACCCCTGGCAGAAAAAGAAACGACTCGATTCTCGTCAATTAGCATCCGAAAAAGTCCTTTTGCCTCATGCAGGCCATTGTTTCCGGCAACAGGTTCTCGACGCTTGTCCTGAACTCAGTCGCTCAGACACAGAAGGCTGGCAGGGGAACTCGCTGGAAACCATTCGGCAGATGGTGGTCTCCGGATTCGGCATCACCGTGATGCCCTGTAGCGCTCTCACGCCGAAATACCAGAACAAGCGCTTGATCGCGATCAAGTTGGCAGATCCAGTGCCTGGTCGTCGGATCGGACTCGCCTGGCGGCGTGGGTTCACCAGACCTCAAGTCATTACCGTGATTCGAGACGCCGTTCAGGCATTGAAGGTGCCGGGTCTCATCATGACGACGGAGTGACGAACATGACACAACCCGTCCCAACCGCTTGTTGCCCTGGACCGCTTTTGCTAGGATGCACAGACTCAGTCGAAGCAGAACTGAATGAAAATCGCCACGTTCAACGTCAATTCATTGCGCAAGCGTTTGCCGATCGTGCTCGAATGGCTCGATCGCCATCAGCCGGATGTTCTGTGCCTTCAGGAAACTAAGGTTCAGGACAGCGAGTTCCCGCTCCTGGCGCTGGCACCCAGTGGCTACGCGATAACCTTTCGAGGAATGAAATCGTATAACGGGGTGGCCATCCTTAGCCGTAAGAAGCCGGAAGCAGTGTTCTATGGATTTGACGACGGAAGAGACCCGGAGGACTCTCGCTTGCTGCGCGTGTTGATCGATGGGATTCCCATCATCAATACCTACGTGCCACAGGGGTTCGAAATCGATTCACCGAAATACGCGTACAAGCTGGACTGGTATGAACGTCTACGGAACTACTTTAATGCGCACCTTTCACCCCTATCCCCTGCCGTCTGGTGTGGTGATATGAATGTTGCCCCACGCCCCATGGATGTCCATAGTCCGGAGAAACATCTCACCCATGTTTGCTACCACGAGGCTGCACGCAAAGCCTATGAACAGACGGTCGCCTGGGGATTTCAGGATGTCTTTGTGAAACTCTATCCAACACGGCAACAATATACGTTTTGGGACTACCGTGCGCCGAGCTCGCTTGCCGCCAACAAAGGTTGGCGCATCGATCATATGATGGCAACCGCGCCGCTAGCGGAAAAGTGCGTAAAGGCGGATGTGGACGTCGAGCCGCGGCGAGCGAAGGAACCTTCAGACCATACATTTTTGTGGGCCGAGTTTTCGATCTGACCGTGCGCGCGACATCCACCCCAACCACGCGTGACTCTACCCTTCCATAAGAGAAGGGAGGAAGCCCTTTTCTAGGCCGCTTTGGCTCGCATATTGGTACTGCGATTCAGCTCAATTAATGGGTCAATAATCAGGCCACAATTAAGACACCGAAGTATAACCGTACTGGACGACACTGCTGGTTGGCGTTCTTGGATCATCAGGCCCTTACACTTTTGACACGTCATGGGGTTCCTCCTCTTGAGTATCAGTGACGAGAAGGTCTTAACACTCAAACATTAACGTCGTGTTAACGTTCAGTTAAAACTAGCTAATGTTCTCGCTGGTCGCGTTGGGCCACGACTCCAAACCTTTATTTCATGCGCGCTTAACGAGAGTCCACGCACGTGCCATACGCATCTCTACTATGTGCCTCTCGGCGGCTGGAGCGGACCACCACGCCTTGAGGACCGGCATTTCCGACTTGAAATCCGAAGTATTATTATCCGTCGCCACGATCTGTGACACGCATGTGCCTTTCTCTCCCCTACAACAGAAAGCACTCCTGTAATGGTGGATCATCCGACCACGATTGTCGTCATAGGAGCTGGTGCGGCCGGGCTGACCGGTGCGATGGTTACAGCGGAAACCCTTTCAAGAGAGGAGACTCCTGGACAGGTTGTCGTACTAGATGGCGTCAAGCACATAGGAGCTAAGATCCTGGTCTCAGGCGGTGGACGTTGCAACCTCACCCACGACACAGTCACGTCAAAAGACTATTTTGGGAATCGAAACATCATCAGAAATATTCTTGCCGCGTTCTCAATAGAACAGACGATCGCGTGGTTTGCGTCGATGGGTGTTGAACTCAAACGCGAAGCGACCGGCAAACTCTTTCCCACAACCGACAATGCACGGACCGTCCTCACTGCCCTGCTCGGTCGCGCCCGGCATGCCGGTGTCCTCATCCGACCAGGCCATCGCGTGACCGAGGTATCGATGTCACACGGAGAATTTCTGATTCAACATACGCATGGTACGACGCGTGCCTCTCGAGTCATTCTCGCTACTGGCGGTCGGTCGTTGCCAAGAACCGGAAGCGATGGGTTCGGATATCAGCTGGTTCGTGCGCTTGGGCATCGTGTCACACCGACCGTACCGGCTTTAGTCCCTCTGGTCTTGGAGGGTTCCATGTTTCATGCCCTCCTTTCAGGCCTTTCACAGGATGTGGAACTGACTACGATTGTGGATGGCCGCGAAGTGGATCGACGCACAGGAAGCCTGTTGTGGACTCATTTCGGAATTAGCGGACCCGTGGTCATGGACAGCAGCCGCTTCTGGACTCTTGCAACGAATCGCGGCGCGCAAGTTGATCTGTACGGCAACTTTGTTCCAGGTAGGACACTCGACGAATTGAAGGCGTGGTTCATCACCCACACGGCTGAGTATCCGAAGCGTTCGCTGGCACGAACACTGTCGGCACTGGTCTCGGATCGGTTTGCCGAATCCCTCTGCCGCCACTGCTCGTGCGAGCCACACACAGCAGCCTCTCAGATCCTTCGCGCTGATCGAGATCGGCTGTTGAATGCGCTGTCTCGATTCAGATTTCCCGTTGCAGGTCATCGCGGATGGAACTTTTCGGAAGTCACGGCCGGCGGCGTACCGTTGAACGAAATCAACTATCGCACGATGGAATCAAAACTAGTTCCCGGACTCTATCTCATCGGAGAGTTGCTCGATTGCGACGGCCGTATTGGAGGATTCAATTTTCAATGGGCCTGGTCGACCGGTTGGCTAGCTGGACAGTCAGTGGTGAGAAGTCTCCTCGCTGCAAAGGCCTCCTCTCACCGGGTATGATGGACGGAATTGCTCATTCTATCCGGCTTCCGATCTCCCCTGATGAAACGATCACCATATGCCGGCTTCTGCTTCCGAACAAGCTTTGGCGCGAGGAAGAACATGATACGCCACAGCTTGCTCCTTCGCATTCTGCTCATTGTTCGCCATCATCGTGACCAGCAGTTTTTCGTCAGCGAAGGCTTCGTCGCTGTTCCGTAACACGCCTTCACGATTGAGCATCTTGACCCCGTTCGTGCGCGAGACGATGGGGGGATACTGCCTGAATTGATCAGCCGAGACATACGGCACCTGGATCGTGACGGGCCTGCGTTTCACATAGATAAAGTCCCGCAAGTGATCGTCGATGGGTGTCTTCAGCGTGACCACCACCGAACTGGCTCCGGGAATGGTCGGGATCGAGATCACATACAATGGCTTGACATCGGGTGGGGCCTCCTTACCTCCTGTGGCGCCCAATCGTGGAGCGGTGAGCAGTTGCGTCGTCGGAGTGATCGCGGGAGACCTCACCCCAACCCGGAGGTTCGTGATGTCACGATCAGACACATTTTCGAGCAAGAGTTTGATCAACACCCACGGTTGAGGGTCGGGTGCCTTTGCGCGACCGTTCAAGACAGATTGTTCCTCCCGACGAATACTGCAATCGGACACTAGATTGCGCCGTTCAAAGAAATAGAGCGTATTCATTCCCTGTGGCAAAACTCCTCGTTCATATGTGTAGAAGGACACCCCGACGTGAATTACTGTCGGTCTGAACCAGGCGACAACCGTAGGGAGCACAAAAGGTACGAATGCGGCGAAGAGGCCAAGAATGACGATCTTATTGAAAACCGTTTGCCCCCAGAACCAGTTCCAACATTTTTTCAGGACGCCCATGAAACCCTCGCTCGGTAGCTCTCGTCTTTCATATATGGTAAACATACGCCCTTCAAGGAAGTTCCGACAAGACCGGGACCGCTCAGTTTTTTGAGCATTTTTGAAGCCCTGGTCTCCACAGGTTCTACCCCCCCTCTCTCCACACTCCAGCGACCCGCACACCCGCCCCTTGACCATTGCAGCTTCAAACCAGCATGCTTATTGTGCACCAGAATAAGAGAAGCAATGCCAAAGGAACAGACAGAGGAACGGTCGGAGACCACTCAGCAGATCAACCTGCGATGGAAGGTGATGCTGGTGCTGAGCACGATTCTGATTGCCCTGGGCCTCGTCGTCGATTGGCCACCACAGGAATCC
Source organism: Nitrospira sp. UBA2083 (assembly GCA_002331625.1). Taxonomy (GTDB): domain Bacteria; phylum Nitrospirota; class Nitrospiria; order Nitrospirales; family Nitrospiraceae; genus Nitrospira_D. The sequence continues at coordinate 105,053 of DCZN01000077.1, forward strand.
CCTCTTCCGGATACGTCATCATTCTTGGTCATTCTAGGGGGGCTGCTTGGCACTGCCGGGCTCCTGGCTGCGCTTCGGCAGGAGTAGATTCGTACCAACGAAGTGGCACACGTTCGAATCTACGCCCCTGGACAAAGCCCTGGGCTAACGACCTCCCATCTGGAGTTGAACTGCGCTGACGCCATAGGGGCTGAAAAAGGCAAGTACCTTGTCGCCCACCTTGAACTGGGCTCCCAGCTGAGTTTGTTGGGTGAGATTTAATATATGCAGCTGCCCTTTACCGTCCCGAATGACCATGGTTCCAGGAACTCCCGCGGTCACAGAGATGACTTCTCCTTGAACCGGGGGCAGTGCGAGGCCGGGATGAGGGAGACCGGTGAGCATCATAGCCACCAGTATAAGACCGCCAAACGTTCTCTTTACCAGCGGATACATGGCAACAGATTTTCCTTTGGGGTGGCGGCGGTCAGTTTCCCCACCGGCACTCCGTCTGATTTAGTGATAGACCGGCCCTCCTTGACTGGGGTTTTCATTCTACCAGGAGATCGATCGCTTATGTACCCACTAGAACCGGGTTGAAATCAGGGGCATGCAAAGGGAACTGTGTGTTCAGAATCCCCCCTCTTTCGAGGTAAATATTTCGAGGAAGGCGCTCGGCTACTCTCCCAGCTACGCTTGGTTAATCAGACTGAGGACACAAGCGGAGGAAACACTAATGACCAACAGGACGAACCCCATACGACGCCACAGTCGGTTTCCGGTCAGCTGGCCTGTGGTGTATGGTGATGGCTCGTTTCTCGCCGAAGGGACCGTTTTAGATCTGACATCTCTGGGCTGGAAAGTGGCAGGAGCAATGCCGGTGGCCCCCGGTATGCGATTATCTTTACAGGTGTCCGTGCCCGAACGAGCCACACCCCTGCGCATCCATCGCGCAACCGTACTATGGGTGAAGGGTCAAGAATTTGCGATTGAAGCCCACAAGATCGAGCCGAGTGATCAGGTCTGGGTGAAGGAATTCCTCGAACACAAACTCGGAATCAGGTGGATGTCTCGGAATACGGAGCAAGAAACCTTACTACAAGCCAAAGGCAGGGCATCTTTTGGCAAATCTAGCTACCCTCAATCTCTGCTTCCATTCTTGGAAGATATGCTGCACCAGTTCTCCGCGATTGATCTTGCTTCGACTGACAAGCCAGCCGAGGCACGAGAGAGCGGTGACTCAGACGGTCGGAACGATGAAACCCACATGCCCAACGACTATATACCGG
>DCZN01000077.1:106328-125626 GCA_002331625.1 Nitrospira sp. UBA2083
AATTTGGCACGAAGCCCGCCGCATCGTCCGACGCATGATCGCGATCAAATCTGCTCGTGTTCGAACCGGCCGAAATCCAATCCTGGACAATTAGTCTCTGGCGAATAGAAACCTACCTACCAGTCATAACCATAGCCTGATTGTACAAGGAAGGAAGCCGTCGGAGAGCCATTCGTATCTCCGTGAAGAAACCCGCGGCCCTCCATTCATCAGTCAAGAGGATCCGACTCATGGATTTTCTCTCCAGCGTAGTTGTGGCACCTCGAAATCTTCAAACAATCGAAGCTGATTGGGGCGGCCTATTCCTTTCATCCAAGCCGGAACCCTAGGCTCTTTCTTCGGCTTGCAAGAAAGTGGACCAGCCGCCAGCAAGGCCTGCGCTGAGATCCATGTTCCAATCAACTCAAAGTGGGCCAAATCCCTCTCTCGAAGATTGGAGCTCCATTCCGAAATGGCGCTTCTCCTCATTCCCACCGGCCGACTCAGATATCGTAACTGGAAAAACCATTCGCCAGACCAACTAGTACCGACTTGGTGAACGACGGCAATGACACCCTTACGCTCACCGGTTGTTTGTCTGAGATAGATGCCAGGGATAATGTCATCACAAATCATCATAGTAACCGATGGTTACATAGCTACTCACCGAGGTCAAGCCATGTTTTGGCAGAAACCATTCTGTCAGCGACCCACCCAGCCCCCACTGTCACCGCACATTCAGTCTTTCATTCGACCATAACGAGAACGAATCTATGTGTATTCAATGGCTTTTCCATCCTGATCATCATCTGCGGTAGCAACCACAGCTCTATTACTGCGCGTTACGATCGGTCGGATATGTGGGGAATACCGGACCGTACGCATCCGGAATCTCCACGACTTCTAGGGCTTCCCCTGTCTTTTGCTTGCCAATCCGAGTTGGACAAACCTGTATGTGAGCACCAGGTCTGGGAGGGCGGGGTGCTTTCCTCCAACGTAGAATAGTGCTTCGCATCCGTTCACGCTACCTTGTGACCCAGGCGTAATTGAAACGGGTTCCTTACAAAAGGAGGTGCGTTATGAGACTGTTCTTAGTCGGTTGCGTACTGATCCTCGGCACCGTAACCTTGGGCTGTACCGAGCGTCCATACGTGGTTTGTCGTGGCGAGGCCTACTGTACGGCTCCGTTAACGCATGACGAGGCGATGCACGCTGCGCAACTCAAGAAAGCCTGGGCAGATGAGGGGCTCTATGTCCGCCCTGGTCGGTAGAAGCAACAAGAAGTAGTCGGCAGCTCAAGGCTCGTTTCACGCATTTTGACTTCAGCCTATCACCCGGCTAGCTTGGGAGCTGCCCTGAGGAGCGTTCGGAAGGTCGTAGGTTTCTTGAAAATCGAGACGCTTGACTAAATTCTGACGAACACAGGAGGGGGTAATGGGGTGGATGACGGGTTTCGAACCCGCGACCTCCGGATCCACAATCCGGCGCTCTAACCAACTGAGCTACACCCACCACGACCGTTTATAGGAACAGTGATATTAGCAAAGGGTCGATTGCCGTCGCAACCGACTCTCGTTACCCTCGAGCATCGAAGGCAACCTGCATTTCTTCCAGAATCGCCGCGACAGTTGCCGGTGGGTCTGCTGCGTCACGAATAGGGCGGCCAATCACAAGATAGTCTGCACCGGACGCGATAGTCTGAGTCGGCGTCGTCGCCCTGGCGTGATCATCGACTCCTTTGCCGGCCGGCCGGACTCCCGGCGTCACGATTGTGAAGCGCGGGCCGATCTTTTGTCGAATGGCCGCGGCTTCTTCTCCGGATGCCACCACCCCATCGCAACCGACTTCCGAGGCAAGGGATGCGCGAGCTGTGACGAGATCTTGTACTGTCCGCTGAATTCCCATCTCTCGCAAGTCGTTGCCATCAAAGTTCGTCAGCACGGTCACGGCCAGCAGTTTGAGAGAGGAGCCTTCTCTACCCTGGACGGCAGCGGCCAGCGCCTTGCGATTGGCATGAACCGTTAAGAATTCGACCCCCATTGCCGCCACTCGACTCGTCGCACGCCGGACCGTCTCTTCGATATCGAGAAATTTCAGGTCGAGAAAGACTCGCATGCCTCGATCGACAATCCGCTGGACCATCTCCGGCCCTGCTGCGGTATAGAGCTCAAGGCCAACCTTGACGAAGAAGAGATGTCCCTGTAAGCGATCTAACAGCCGATCGGCCTCTGCTGCCGAAGGCACATCCAGTGCAAAAATGAGTCGGTCGCGGGCCGCAATCTTCACCATCTCCGTGCTCCTTTTTCAAGGCCGATCCTTGACGATTACCAATACCCTATGATAAAAGTCGACTCCTTTTTTATTTAGGAGTGATTGATGCCTCAGATTCACAAATCGACAATTCGCCGAGCGCGCCAGGCTGAGCGTCGGCATGAGCGGAATCGTGCGACGAATAATACCGTGAAGACGCTCATCAAGAAAGTTCAGTCCGCCATAACCGGGAAGAAGGTTGACGAGGCCAAAACCAGCTTGCTGGAGGCTACCTCGGCGATCGGGAAAGCCGTGTCCAAGGGCACCCTTCATCGCAACACCGCGTCGCGCCGGATTTCGCGTCTTGCCCTTCGCGTCAACGCTCTGTCCGGTTCCGGCTCTTAATCGTTCTCACGTTCGAGACCGTCCGTGTAGACACTCGCCGTGGTGAACCCGTTGGCGAGGGGGTCGTCTCGGTTCGCTTGCCGGAAGATTCTTCACAGAGTGCCAACAGCACCCGCTCCAGGATCATCTTAGGACGGCTGCTGCTGCCCCCCTTGAGCTTTCCATCAGCATCCAGAAAGCGGCGCAGCGCCGATTGGAGTTGGGGCTCAGAAAATCGACTCAGAAACGAGCGTACCTTCCACGGCTCCATTCGCAAACTTCTCGCCGCCTCTCCTTCGCGCCCGCCACAAGCCAGCGACTCTTTCACCTTCCAGATTCGGCGATACTGCCACGCGAGTGAGCCAAGGATCCGGAGCGGCGCTTCTCCCGCTTCAAGATTGCGTGCCAAGATCGAAAGGGTTCGCCCACGGTTTCCCTCAGCAATGGCCAGCGCCAAATCAAACACGGACGCGCCTGGGTCAATACCGCGCAATTGATAGACATCGGCAGCTGTGACGGCACGATCGGGTGGAACATACGAGGCCAACTTCTCCAACTCGCGCCGCACGCTATAGAGGGACGAACCGCACACTTCCTGCAACAACTGGGTAGCCGCTTCCTCCAAACGAAGCCCCACTCCTGCGGCCTCACGAGCAATCCACGCAGGCAAATGCGCGTCACGAAGCGGTGAACAATCGACCACGATCGCCGCTCGGGTGAGGGCTTGAGACCATTTCAGCCGACCGTCCAACTTGGAGCTCACAAAGACGACCGTCGTTGATTCCACGGGATTTTTTACGCAGTCGAGCAGGGTCTCGCTTTCCCGAGCACTCAGCTTCTCCGCTGCCTTTACGACGACCAAGCGACGGGCTGTAAAGACCGGGACCGCCGTGATGCTATTCCGAATATCGGCTCCGCTTGCCTCATCTCCATAGAACTGTTCGTAATTGAATTCATTTCCTTCGTCGTCCAGGACCGCGCGTTTAATGATACTCACAGCGGAGTCCCTCAGCAGGTCTTCTTCTCCGACCACGAGGTACAGACACCCCGGCGTCTGCTGTTTCAGTGCCGACTCCAGCTGGATGTGATTCACTGTCGAAGCCATCGGTGACGAGTTTAGTTCGGTGAAGGAACCGCTACGGAGGCCTGCTTCGTGAATGCCCCGGTTTCCACTTGTAGGAGAAACCGGGAGGCCAAATCGGCTGCCAAAAGGCGCCCGGCCTGCTCCACCGCCCGGTTTTGGAGCGTGCGGTTGAATTGGAGATCGGGCGTAATAAAGAACTCCGACGCACCCTTTGCGAGCTGCGTCCACACAACTGTTCCCGACCGGACGTCTTCTACGCGAATCAGGACAACGACTTCCGCGCGGCTTTCCAGAGTCGCCGTCTGGGAAAAGCTGAGCGTCGGCACGGATACCGAAAGAATTTGCCCGCTCAACGTAAGATCCGCCGCTTCGGACTCTGAGACAACCCGCGCCCCACTGCCGGTGGAAAATTCGTCGCGGAAGTAATTGGTCAATCGCATCTCCAAATTTGGCTCGAAACTATTGTTGATCAACGTCTTGATGAGAAGCCGTGGAGGCGGCTCAGTCGACGTGGGGGTTGGAGCACCTCCGATGGTCGGACCGGCTCCTTCCACCCGGAACTGATAACCACATGACGTAACCAGCGCGAGCATCGCAAGGCAAGCCGTGAGATGCACACTGACCGCGTGCCGGGTGCTGGCCGCCGTGCACTGAGTGCGTAAACCTCGCAAGCCTTCACACAACGAAGTTGAGCAACTTCTTCTCGACGTAGATCACCTTCTTCGGCTCCTTGCCTTGGAGCCACTCCGCCGCTTCGGCACGGGCCAACCGCTCAATTTCATCGCGCGGCGTGTCGACGGCAACGTCGAGCTTGGCCCTGAGCCGCCCGTTGACCTGAATGGGAATGGTCATCCGCTCGCTGACCGTCATCGCCGGATCGAAGGTTGGCCAAGGCTGTTGCGAGACGCTGGGCTGTTGACCGAGCACGCTCCAGAGCTCCTCTGTCACATGCGGCGCAAACGGCGCAAGCAGTAATACAAACGGCTCGAGCACCGATCGGGGCCGTTGCTGAGCCTTCGTCATCTCGTTGGTAAAGATCATCATCTGGGAGATCGCCGTATTGAATCGGAGCGTCTCGATGTCTTCCGTCACCTTTTTGATCGTCTGGTGGAGGAGTCGTTGATGCTCAAGGCTCGCAGCAGTCGAAACAACAGCGCTAGACAAGTGCCCTTGGTCATCAACAATAAGACGCCAGACTCGTTCCAAGAACCTGGTCACACCCTCAACGCCTCTGGTACTCCATGGCTTCATCGCCTCGAGTGGCCCCATGAACATTTCATAGAGCCGCACCGCATCCGCGCCGAACTGGTCGATCATCTCGTCTGGATTGACCACGTTGCCGCGCGATTTGGACATCTTCTGATTGTCTTCTCCCAACACAATGCCCTGGTGCACCAATTTCATAAACGGCTCAGGCGTGCTCACCACGCCGATATCGAACAACACCTTGTGCCAAAACCGAGCGTACAGAAGATGCAACACAGCGTGCTCGCTGCCGCCGATATACAGGTCCACCGGCATCCAATAGCGCTCCTTAGCCTGGTCGACGAGCTGGGCTGAGTTCTTCGGGTCGATGAATCGCAGGTAATACCAGCAGGAACCGGCCCACTGGGGCATGGTATTCGTTTCGCGCCGCGCCGGCTTGCCGGTGGCAAGATCGGTTGTTGCCAACCAGGTGTCTAAGTTCGCAAGCGGGCTTTCACCGGTGCCTGAGGGTTTGAAGTTGCTCGTCTCCGGCAGCATCAGGGGAAGATGCTCTTCAGGAAGCGGACGGGCCTCTGCGTCGATCCAGACAATCGGAAACGGTTCTCCCCAATACCGTTGCCGGGCAAAGAGCCAATCCCGCAACTTGTAATTGACCGCTCTTCTTCCCTTGCTTTGCTTCGCAAGCCATTCCGTCATTTTGGGGATTGCGTCGGACGGGGTGAGCCCGTTAATCGAAAAACTGCCGTCATTGGTCGCTGAATTCACGACCTTCCCGCGCTCCGTCTCGATGAAAGCCCCTTCCTGCACATTCCCCCCGAAAATGACTTCACGAATGGGCAACTGATACTGCCGAGCGAAGACCCAGTCTCGCTCGTCATGCGCCGGCACGGCCATGATGGCGCCGGTGCCATAACTCATCAACACATAATCGGCAATCCAGATCGGCAACCGTTCGTTGTTCACAGGATTGACAGCATAGCCACCGGTGAAGACCCCGGTCTTCTCCTTATCAAGCTCTTGCCGTTGTAGATCACTCTTCCGCGCGGCCGCCTCGCGATAGCTTTGAACCGCTCCCTTCTGCTCCGAACTCGTGACGACATCGATCAGCGGGTGTTCTGGGGCCAAGACCATATACGTTGCGCCGAACAGCGTGTCCGGTCTGGTGGTGAAGACCCGAATCGCCCCCTTTCGATCGGCCAGTGCAAAATCCACCTCCGCTCCGATCGAACGCCCAATCCAATTCTTCTGCATCTCCAGCGTGCTGGTGGGCCAGTCGACCAGCTTCAAGTCCTCGAGCAATCGATCCGCATAGGCCGTGATTTTCAACACCCATTGGCGCATCGGTTTGCGGATCACATCGAAACCACCGACCTCGCTCTTGCCGTCGACAATTTCTTCGTTCGCCAGTACCGTACCGAGCGCCGGACACCAGTTCACCGGGACTTCGGCCACATAGGCCAACCCCCGCTCGAAAAGCTTCAGGAAGATCCATTGCGTCCAGCGATAATACTCAGGGTCAGTGGTGCTGAGTTCCCGCTCCCAATCATACGAGAGCCCTACGCGTTTCATCTGGCGCTTGAAGGTAGCAATGTTGTCTGCCGTCGTCTTCGCCGGATGAATACCGGTTTTCACCGCGTATTGTTCTGCCGGCAGGCCAAACGCGTCCCAGCCCATGGGATGCAACACATTGAACCCACGCATCCGCTTATAGCGAGAGACAATGTCCGTGGCGGTGTACCCTTCGAGATGACCGACGTGGAGTCCCGAACCGGAGGGATAGGGGAACATGTCGAGGCAGTAGAATTTGGGCTTCCCGGGTTCCTCCAGGACGCGAAACGTCCGATGCTGATCCCAGTACTGTTGCCATTTCGGCTCGATGGCGCGATGATCGTATCCCTTACTCATCGTCCTTGTTGGCTCCACGCATAAAAAAGACGGAGGACTCTAACATAGCCCCCTGGGGGTCACAAGTTCCTACGCCAACGTGCCGAACCCCTTTGTTATACTACGCGAACGATGGGATTCTACTGCGACCATATCTTCCCCCGCCTGATGGAGTGGGTCATGGCCGGAGAGGAATTTCGTCGCTTGCGGCGAGAGCTCCTCGCTTCGACCAATGGTGAGGTCCTAGAGCTCGGAATTGGAACCGGCCTGAATCTGCCGCACTATCCACAAACTGTCACAGAGCTGCATGCGGTCGATCCCGCGCAGCTCCTCCCCAAAACACTCGCTGCACGCAGCGCCCAACGCTCGTTTCCGGTTTACATCCAAAGAGACTCTGCGGAGACCCTCACCTATGCCGACCGACGTTTTGACTATGTGATCAGCACCTGGACGCTTTGCACCATTCCCGATCCGGTGCTCGCGCTCCAAGAAGTGCGTCGTGTACTCAAACCAACAGGCCAGTTTCTCTTCTTAGAACATGGCCGGAGCGATAACCAAAAGGTCGCGGCCTGGCAGGACCGGCTCAATCCGGTTCAAAACCTCATCGGCTGCGGATGCAATCTCAACCGGCGGATCGATTACTTCATCAGTCAGGCTGGGCTGAACATGACTCAGCTCGATCGATTCACCATGGAAAATGTCCCCAGACTGGGCGGGGAAATGTATAGGGGCACGGCCACGAGACAACGTTAGCCTGTCCTTCGGCCATTGAGAAGCGGCGAAAAGCCAGTGATCGAGAAAAATTGGGGGAGCGGAGCCGGCGGCAATTGCGAGCTGGACTTGGCGCTGTGCACCAGACGGGCGACCCCAAAGGCTTTCGCGGCCGTCAGACATCCTTCATCATCATCCATAAACAAAGATCGCGACGGATCGAACCCCAGCAAGCGCTGACAGGCCGGCCAGTACTCCGGCCGCATTTTGAGATAGCCCACCTCAAAAGCATCCACAATCCGGTCCACATACCGGTCGAGCCCGGTCTTGGCCACCTTAACCGACACACCCGTACGATGAGCATTCGTCACAATGATCACGTGCTTCCCGAGCCGCCGCAGATGGCGCAAAAATTCCTCGGCGCCAGGCAGAAAGCCGATCATGTGGTTGAGTTCCTTGTGCATCGCCACTACGTCGATACCCACCTGTTTCGTCCAATAATTCAAGTCGGTCCAAGCGAGTTCGCCTTCGACTGATCGATACATCGCCAACAGACGATCGCGAGCTACCTCAAACGGAAGAGCGTGCAGAGCCGCATACCGTCGTGGCAGCTCCTCCTCAAAAAAGAAGTTGTCAAAATGTCGGTCAAGTAATGTGCCGTCCATGTCGAGGAGAACATGGTCGATTTCGTTCCAATTGATCGTGGAAGGCGCCAGGTGTGAGGCGTCAGGCATCATGAAGAAAGTATAAAGGACGGGCCCAGGAAAGACGAGACATTGTGTTTCTGAAAATTCCTGTGATACGGTCACATACTTGACGAAACGACCATGACATCTCTCCCCTTACCCCTCACACCTGACCCTTCACGTATTCCGCTCGTCGCCATTATCGGCCGACCGAACGTAGGGAAATCGACGTTGTTCAATAAGATCCTCGGGCAGAAGATCGCCATCGTGGACGACGTCCCCGGTGTGACCCGCGACCGCAACTATGCCGATGCCACCTACCGCAATCGAAAGTTTCGGCTGGTTGATACGGGCGGTCTGGACCTGTCGGCGTCGGACAGCATGTTGACCTTGATCCGACGACAGTCAGAATTGGCCATCGCCGAAGCGGACATCCTCATTTTTCTCCTAGACGGCCGATCAGGGTTGACTCCGCCGGATCATGAAGTCGTGAAGCTCCTGCGCGGAGTGACGAAACCCCTGTTCTATGCGATCAACAAGATTGATACACCGAAATCCGAGCCGTTACTCACCGACTTCTATAAATTAGGGACGGACCAACTCTATGCCGTCTCGGCCGAACATGGACTTGGCGTTGCCGAGCTATTGGACGCCGTTTACCCGCTGCTTCCGTCGGCTGATGCCTCCGACGAGCTGCAACAGATCCCTCGCGTGGCCGTGGTGGGGCGCCCGAACGTCGGGAAATCCACGCTCGTGAACGCACTGCTGAGAGAGGACCGAGTCGTCGTCAGCAATGTGCCGGGAACGACACGTGACCCCATCGACTCACTCGTCACACACCAAGACCAATCGTATATCTTCACCGACACAGCGGGCATCAGACGGCGGGGGAAAGTGGACAGAGGGGTGGAAGGCTACAGCGTATTGCGGTCGCTCCGTGCCATCGGGCGTTCGGACATCGCCGTCCTGTTGCTCGATGGTGTAGAAGGCGTGACGGAACAAGATACGAAAATCGCTGGGGCGATTCTGAAGCAAGGGCGTGCCTGTATTCTGTTGATCAATAAATGGGACCTGCGAGCCGGAGATCCCACAGCGCGACAAGCGTACGAACTTGAGTTCCGCCGCCGCTTCCCCTTTCTCAGCTGGGCTCCGATCCTGTATGGCTCGGCCGTCAAACCAGACTCCGTCCACCGCCTGTTCCCTCTGCTCAAGGACGTACACACCATGTTTACCAAGCGCGTCCCCACCGGCGCGCTGAATACCTGGCTACAGAAAATTCTTGATATCCATCCGTTGCCGGCTCGGAAACACAAGCCCACAGCTGGAACGAAATCCGCCTTTATCACCCAGGTCGCCACCAAACCGCCGGTCTTCGCCCTGTTCGTCGGCCATCCGGAAGACATTACCCCCGCCTACCTGAAATTTCTAGAGAACCAACTCCGCGAGACCTACCAATTCACCGGCACCCCGCTCCGTATCATGGTTCGGAAAAAGTAAGCAACCAAACTGGTCGAGCTGCCTAGCGCTGATACCTCGTTATTGCTTGCTTCTCTGTTGGAACCTCTTAATATTCAACGTATGACGACGTCCGCAACCCTGAAATCCATATACTCGACGCATCTGATGTTCACAGAAAATGGGGATGGGTTGGATTTCCGATGACCGCCCTGCCCAAAAATAAATCAGTGACTGTCACCTAAAGAGGACAGATTCGTACGGAGATCAACCAACCCGCTTTCGGGTTGACTCCAATTCTGAGCTCATGTTATTCGCATAGAAATACCAATGGGCTATGAGAGGGCTGATCACGCTCACTCAATCTGAGAATGCTTAGGGAGTATCCCGTTTAGACACGAATAGCCATTCGTCACTTCCATGCCGACCATTTTCTCCATGGACCGATCACCACGCTCTCGGCAATTCTTTCTCGCGGTATTTCTCCTCGGACTCGTGAATGCCGGCTGTGCCACGGCCAGTCCGCCAGAGGGAGAAAAGCCGCAGGCACCACCGTCGAATCCTACCCCTTTTGAATCGCAGCTCGACACCTCGACAGTGGCCCCCCCCCAGACTGAACTGACAGCACCGAAGCCCTTAGAGTCCGACGAGATGCCGCCGGCTCCTCCCCAGAGTGAGTCCCCCGCAGCAGTTCAACCTCAGGGGCAGGATAGCGAGACTCCATCGGCCGAGTCCACTGATACTGTGCCACCCGCTCCACCGCAAGCGGAAAGTGCCCCCCCAGCCCAGCAAGAAACCACTGGGGCTGCTTCCATGCGCACGGACGTGAACCCTTCGATCATGCTGACAGGCCGAGTCTGGCGGGCCAAACCGGGAATCGTCTTCCTGAAAACCCCGATCGGCCTCATGTCCCTTAGTTCCAAGACCACGCTCAAAACCCTCCCTGCTTCGCAAGAAGTGTCCTTCATGATCCACGAAGACTATGTCGTCGTGGATATCGTGAGGCGAACCGACGGGACCTTCGTCCACCGCTACCTGACCGGACCGTTCAAGCGAGACCAGCAAGACAGCACAAAGTTACTGCTTTGGACGCCGAACGGGGGGATGAAGGCATTTCACATGGGGGCCCATGAACGGGCACTGACAGCCCCAAAGAGCGGCGAGTCCGTGACGGTGGAAGTAGACGGCACTGGTACCATCATCGGTGTGCATGACCTGCAATTCGATTTGCAAATCGGCCAAGTCGCCTCCCCAGGAAACCGGATGCATCTGTTGCTCACTGGCATCATCTCAAAGATGAAGTCAAATTTTATTTTCTTCAAGACTCCTATCGGAATCGTCAACGTCAACACCAAGATCGGCATTAGAAATGCCAAGATCGGACAGACGATGACCTTGTATATGCATGACGACCATGTCGTGGCTGATCTTGCCGCTTCCAGCGATGCTGCTCTCATCCGCCGGTTCGTCACCGGCCCCTTGGAGTTTACGGCTCCGGATCGAACCAGTGTGCGGCTCTGGACCCCTGAAGGAGAGCAAATCTATCCCACGGAATCTGGCAAGTCCGCCTTGAACGGCGCAAGGGCCGGAACCCCGATTACCGTAGAACTGGACGGGCAGGGCACCGTCCTCGATGTCCACCAGCTGAAGTAGTTCTAAGCCTTCCCCCGCTTCGTCTTGACTCTATTTTCGATCCCCCCGTAGACTGCGCGGTGTATGAACCCCTTACCTACGACTCGCCGTCTACCAAGCTCATCCTCGACCGAGACCCAATCTGCTCAGAATTTTGATACCCTGTACAAGAGTCATGTGGACCAGATGTATCGGTTCGCCCATCGGTTGTGCGGCGAGCCGGAAGCGGCAAAAGATTTGGTGCAGGAGACCTTTTTGAATGCGTATCGGGGGTTGGACCGATTTCGAGGTGATGCCCGGATTTCAACCTGGCTCTATACGATTGCCTCACGGGCCTGCCTCCGCATGCGGCGCAGACGGAAAGGGGCTCCGGAACGAGAGCTCTCGCTCGAAGAATTCATCCCCACGTCCGACGGCGAGTTTCGGCTGCAAATTCCGATTGATGGGCTCAACCCCGAAGCCGCCCTCCACAATAAGCAACTGCGAGCAGCGCTCGATGCCGCGATCAATCAATTACCGAAGAAGTACAAAATGGTCTTGGTGCTTCGCGACATGGAAGGACTCAGCGCCAAGGAGGTCGGCGCAATCATGGGATTGAATGAACGGGCGGTCAAATCTCGGTTGCACCGGGCCCGCTTGTTCGTGCGCCGGCAACTGAGTGCGCGAGGTCTCGGGGAACCACTCACCGACCACGACCATGCCCCAACGAAAAAGCGGAGGACTGCTTCACATGGCATCTCGTAGCACATCGAAGCGACAACAGCCGTCGTCATCGACTCCGAAACGACAGGCTCACGGAAAAGCCCGATGCCTCCGCATCCTTCGCCAGCTGTCTGCCTATATCGACGACGAACTCTCCGCAAATATTTGCCAAGAGATTCGCCGACACCTGGGGACCTGCCCACATTGCGAAATCTTCGTAACATCGTTGCGTCAGACTGTGTCGCTCTGCCGCCATCGTCCATCGCCGACCTTATCAACAGCCGACCGAGCGTTGATGCGGGACAAGATTCTGAGAACCGCCCAATCTCGATAACCCTCAACCCCATTACTTTTTTATGATGCCGATCAAGCTTTCGCGTGGGATTCTCCTTCTTCCTGGACTCCTGACGATCATTGAGATGAGTCTTCCGGATTTTGCGGCCGCCGCGTCCAAGCTTTCCCCTCAGGCAACGGAATCCAAAGCCATGCAGAAGGTCGCCGTCGCCACAGCGCTTCGTTATGCCGAGGCGATTGCCAAGGGCGACAAGATCACGACCGGGCAGTTGGATTTTGCCTGCCAATACAAATTGGTGACCGGGCGACCGGCTTCCGCTCAGACTGCGCAGGGTGTTGAGACCGTAAACCAGGACTGTTGGCAACACCTGACGTCCGGCCATACGCCGATCTTGAAACGCTCGGATCTGGCGATGAACATCCTCTGGCCTAGTTCGGGCGCCCTGGCATTTTACGCAGACGAGCTTGCACAGACCCAAGCCTCTGCTTTTGTGATGGATGCGCTCGGCGTTTCACCACCGGGAACCGGCCTTCATCTGACGGTTGCGGACAGCCACCCGATTCCCAACGGCTCCTTCCGATTGAAGCCCAACGAGAAAGTCCTCGGCGTCACGACCACAGCGGTTGATCTGACAGTCCATTACCATGACCCGCTCACATCGCCGGTGAGCTATGGACCAGGTGCTGTTCACTGGACGAACACTATCAAACGTGAGCGTCGCGCGGTGAAATCCATCACCACTCGTTGGATCGTCTTCACTGGACTCCGGAAACACGGATTTGCACAGGATGCCGCAGTCTTTCATCTACCTGTGGAGGCCAAGCCGCAGACACCGAGCATAGCGGTTGATCGGATTCCGTTCACGACCGAGATCAGCCGAGCCCTTCCCGACTCCATTGTGTGGTGGGGGCCCGACGATCAACCTGGTACGTTGACGGCGGCTGCAGCTCGTGCCGCCGCACTTCCCGAGCTACGCGATCGTGTCGCCCTCCTCAATCGCATCCTCATCATCGACCCGTACCATCTCGATGCACTCACCGTCCTGACCAAACATCTCTACGCCGTCTTGCTTCAGCAGGCCGCCCAGAACCACCGCCTCGCCGTCAACGATCCAGCCCTCGCCCTCATGGTCAACGAGTTTTATTGGACGATAGCTGCGGCGTCGGATCGCCTGGATCTTTCATTAGGGATGGAAGTGGGTGGGTTCTCACAGCCGACTCCGGCCGACCTGCTGTACCGACTCTTGCCCGCCCTGCAGACCCTGTCACAAACCCATCCTGAGCAAATGGAGACCCGCGTTCGGCTCGGCATGGCCTATCGCTGGAACAACGATCAGGTTCCGATGATCCAGACATTCGAAGCCTTAGCGAACGACATTCCGGCGGAGCAAAAGACGGCTCGATCCGCTGCGTTGGTCCAGCTGGCCTGGTCGCGGATCAACAAAGTGGCCTGGAATCGCATCCTGCACGACCCGGACAGTGTTCGAGCCTACGAGGATGCTCAGGCATCAGCAGCGCTCGCTGAGCTCCCGCTCGACAAGTTTCTCGCAGAGTACACCATGGCCTACAGCATGATCTTCATGCCGAACTACGGGGAGAAACGTCAGATGCTCCACCATCTGACCGAGGCCAAACGCTGGTTTGATGAGATCCCCAGCAAAGACGACGAGGTCTGGCGCTACTTCCTCCACCGCGAATTACTGAAGGCCGTGCTTGACGCGGATCCGATGTTTCAGCCCATCTTGGCCGCGGCGGAGAAACCCAAAGGGTAGTGTACTAGTCGTCACTTCATCAGATAGACAGTGTCAGATGAACTCGGGCCTCGTTACAGTCCGCTCCCGGCCAGAAGCGGAAGTTCGGCACCGAGATCGCACCGCCATATAGCAGTCCTCAGTCCTGCGCATTAACGCACGAGGTGGCCGGCTCGGCCGCTTGCAGCCGAGTCCGAGTTGAGCGCCTGATTGGGCAACGCGAGTACCTGTGTTAAGGCACGAACAGCGAATCGACTGCCACTAGTAATTGGTGCGCATTGTCGGCTTCATCTTGTGCTGTCTTGATCTCACCGGTATCGAAGTGAGCCTTTTCATGCACCAACTCCTTTCGGCATTTCCGAAATTGGTCAGCAGCATCAAGAACCCTCTGATCTGAGCAACCAAGTAAACGCATTTTCTCTGCATAAGATTTGAAATCGAATTCCTTGAATTTCTCTATCCCGTGATCGCGAATAATCAAAAGATGAAGCAATGCTTCAAGCCACATCCCTGTGAATACGATGCTGACCATGGCTTTCTTGAAGCTCCGTTGCTCTGGATCAAAGGTGATAATCCAGCCAGGGCTTCCATCATCCTTCGGCCTTCGTCCGGAGTTGATGTGTTCATGCATTTCCTTGTGTGCATCAAGTGCAATGGCTTTGTAAGTGGCGACATTGGTGATGACGAGCTGGTTCATGGTGTTGTCAAACTGTTGTCTAACTATGCTTAGGCCGATCCGCATGAGAGCCGGATCTGCCATCTTCTGTCCGTATAACACACCAATACTATTCGTGAAGACTACGCCATGTTCATTGTCGTTTCAATGAGTTGCGGGTGCGGGACCATTTATCAGGGGTTCTTATGCGGATCGGCGTAAGCCCCCCTGATAGCGGTCGGTCATGGACGTCTGCTTTGGGTCGGGTGTCGACGGTCGCAGAAACGGCCACGAGCGGAAGTTCGGTGCCAAGATCCCACCGCCTGAAAGCGGTCCTCAGCACATCGACGTCGTACAGGGCCGCAGCAACCACGATCGGCCCGGGGCCCAGCCGAAGGGGCGGGCTCCGCACACGCAACTCTCACCCGGATGGGGGAATTCATGTGTCGTTGACATGAATGAGCTGGGGGAATGGCAGTTGGAAGTGTGGGCGTAGATAGATTGTTAAGATAGCAAAGCCCGACCCCATCCACATCCATTGAAATTACAAAAATGGATATTTCATACTACACTCTGAGTAGAAATCTGAATTATTTCGACTTTTCACAGGTTCTATCCTCACTGTTCTTTCTCTCGATAATCCTGGCATAATCGGCCGGGCTTGACCTTGTACTAAATTGTCAAGATTCTGAAGGAGCTAGTCCCATGTTTCCTTTGCTTCGCCAATTGGACTGGGCCGAGATCAAGTCCTGGGATGCGTTGGAGAAAGCGATTGGAGAACTACAAACACAACAAGAAAGAGGTGAGGCATTCGAAGAGTTTTGTACAGCGCTTCTTGAACTTCACAGGGAATATTATCAAGCCAAGGCTATGTGGAGATTTCGCAATGTGCCTGATGAGATCCTCACTCGACTTGGATGCTCGAATCGCCAAGACGTTGGAATCGATGGAGTGATTCTCCATGACGACAATACGCTGACTGCCTATCAGTCAAAATTCCGCATTCACCGATCTGATATTCCCTCCCAGCGCGAGCTGTCTACATTCTACATGGTTAGTGATCGAGCTGATTTTCGTCTCATCATCTCGAATGTTGAAGATCTGCCCAGGGTGGCCCGTGAGAGAAAAGCACATGGGCAATGTCTCGTAGATACGCTTCTAAACCTTTCCGAGGACTTTTTTGCCTCACTTCAGGAATATGTTTTTTACCAGAGACCAAAGAGTGGAGTAGCTCCGCAGCCACGAGTATTCCAGCAGCAGGCGATAGATGCAGTGGCGAATGGCTTCAAGGAGCATCGCCGTGGGCAAGCTATACTTCCCTGCGGATCTGGGAAAACTCTCGTTGGAAAATGGATTGCGGACAGACTTGGGGCAAAGCGCATTCTAATCATGGTTCCCAGCCTGGCATTGATCAGGCAGACATTGGAAGAATGGCATAGAGCAAGTGGGGCGGGATTTCGCTACATCTGTGTGTGCAGTGACCAATCTGTAGCGTCATTACATAGTACGGATGGTTGGGAGGCAGACCCTTCCGATCAGGACTTTCGGGTATCGACTAACTCTAGTGAAGTGGTTGTATTCTTAAGCAGACCGATATCACTCCCCCAGGTAGTTCTTTCAACCTATCAGAGTAGTCCAGTATTGGTTGAAGCTATGCGCGAGTTAGCTTCAAACCAAATTCGATTCGACCTTGTAATCTGTGACGAGGCGCACAAAGTGGCAGGAGCAGCGGGAAAGCCGT
This sequence comes from Nitrospira sp. UBA2083, assembly GCA_002331625.1. Lineage (GTDB taxonomy): Bacteria > Nitrospirota > Nitrospiria > Nitrospirales > Nitrospiraceae > Nitrospira_D. The sequence goes on from DCZN01000077.1 coordinate 122,743, forward strand.
TCGCGCAGGTTCTAAGCGATGGAAACATTCCCGCTGATAAACGCCTGTTTATGACAGCTACGCCTCGGGTGGTTGCGCCACAATATCGTCGGGCCACCGAAGAAGACCAGCCGACCATTGTCTCTATGGACGAGGAAGAAGTCTTTGGCCCCGTGTTCTATCGTATGAGCTTTGGGGAGGCCATTCAGCAAAACATCATTGCCGACTACCGCGTAGTGGTCATTGGAGTTTCAGGGAAGGAGGTTGCCGAACTGGCCCGCACACAACGGACCATTCAAACAGAGGATCAGGAACAATGGAACGCACAAGGGCTTGCCCAGCGTATCGCACTAGGAAAAGCCATCGGGCTTTATGGGATCAAGAAAATTTTCAGCTTTCACAATCGTGTGAGTAATGCCGCAGATTTTATCGATGCCAATCGGCCTGATAGCCTCCCTACTCTCCTCGACAAGATGACTCCCAATCTTCACTACATGGCCAAGCATATCAACGGCGAGATGTCCACAGGTGAGCGGAATCGCATCTTGCGAGAATTTCAAATGACTGTTCGTGGAGTTGTTTCGAATGCACGATGCCTAGGAGAAGGAGTAAACGTCCCAGCAGTTGACGGGGTGTTTTTTGCGGACTCACGCAGTTCGGTCATAGACATCGTCCAAGCGACGGGCCGAGCTCTCCGCAAGGCACCAGGCAAGGCAATAGCCTATGTGATCATTCCAGTCCTCGTTCAGGAAGAGGAAGATCCAGTAGAGATACTAGAAGCAAGCCGATTTGAGCTAGTGTGGCAGGTGCTAAGCGCGATGGCGAGCCAGGATGAGCGTGTAGTAGGGGCCATTAAAGACGCCCGAATTAGGCAAGGTGAGGGAAGAGCGCCCGTGTTGGGTCAAACACCTCCTTTTGATCGAGAAGATCTTCCTGACGCTAACACCGTTCTGTTTGGGTTTCCTAAACACATTGCATTTTCTGAATACCAGAAGCTCTTTTCGCTCGAAATGATGGAACGGCTTGGCACACGATGGCACTTAAGATTCGGTGCCTTGAAGAAATACATGGAGGAACACGGAAGAGAGCCAGAGGAGGATACAGAATACGCCGGTTTTAAAATTGGTGCTTGGTTAGAAGCTCAACGTAAGGCTTATCGGAAAGGTAAGCTCTCGGACGATCGTGAAGAGTTATTGGATCAGCTTGGGGTGCAGTGGGGCAGCTACAGAGACACCGAGAGAAGTTGGATTCATCACATGGCAGCTTGCAATAAGTTTCTTGAGGAAACCGGCAAATTGCCCGTTCAAGGCGACGAAAGCCCTGAGGGGTTGAAGATTGGAGTGTGGTTCAGCCATCAACGAAGGTTTTTTCGAAAAGGCACCCTCCGTGAAGATCGGAAGCAAGCCATACAAAATATTTTAGGAGATGTCTTAGACCCTCAGCGAAGCAAGTGGCAGAGAAACTACAATGCGTACAAGAACTATGTGGAGACAACAGGGAAACAACCAGAAAGGCGAACGGTTCATAATGGTGTGGCTATTGGGAATTGGCTCATCAATACCATTCGCCCAGGGAAGGATAAGCTTCCAGCAGAGAAAGTGATGAAGCTAGAAGAGCTTGGATTTGTCTGGGAAAGAAGGAGTCGGAGGAGTCCGAGCGTCCAAACCTCAGACACTGGCAAGCCTGACGCCCAGAAGGTTGAAATTCCAGTTGATACCTGGTTCAGGTATTTTGAGCTATGCCGGGAGTGTATGCATACACTTTCAAGAAAGTTAGTGATCACAGATATGCATCATGGCATAGATGTCGGTTTCTGGTTTTACATGCAGAATCGAACGTATGCTGCGGGTATCCTCTCAGATCAGAAGCGTCGCCTATTTGGATCATTGATACTGTTAGATGAAAGTCTGGGGTCTCGTGTTAGGGAGTGGTATTGGCGGTATTCGCATTGTCTTGAATCAGTGGTTTCGAGGGGCGTTCATCCATCAGAAGATCCAGGATTGACACTTGCTTCTGGTGCAACGAATGGCTGGTTCGCTCAACAGGTTGAATTACTGACAAAAGGCACTCTCACGACTAGCCAGCAGAAGGCTATGGAAGAACTCTTGGCTATAAGATAAGGAAAGAGTGCGTGCAAACAACCGCTCGCCAGGTCCCAAGGGGAGCACTGGCAATATATAGCTTCCGTTCCAATCAGCTATTCCCACTGCGGTGTAGGCACAGGATTGCCCCTCCTTGGCTCTTGTACTTCATATTGGAAGGCCGTTGACAAGGCAATCATGGGGCTGTAGTCTTATTGACGGATAGGCTCAGCCCTGACTAGTCGCCTTTATGGTGTGCGTCTCCGAAAGGAGTAGGGGTTGAGCCGCTTTTTTATTCAGGCCAGACCCGGAGCAACATTTCCTTTGCCGCAATATACCGGTAGTACTCCGCCGCCTCCTTCTTCTTTCGTTGAACCTTTCGACTCACCACTCCCGCGACATAGTCCGCCAACTGAAGCAGGTTGTTCCCGGACGAGCGCTGCATTTTGATTCTCTTGATAAGCCGCGTTCCGACTGACGTGGTCATGCGTCTTCCCAGGTACTTCCCCAATTGGCTTCTGAAGGTGTCCGTGCCGCTCTCATCGAGCACCACAATCGCGTCGGTCAGGTAGGGCTTGGCATTCTCAAAGACGATGCCACAGGTGAATTTGTACAAGGATGCCTTATGCTCGAAGCCGGGCCCCCACAGTCTCTCCGATCCTTTATTGAGAGCGAAGCCAAAGTATTGAAAGTCGTACGGGGCGACGGCCTCAAGAAAGCGTTTCCGTTGCCGGTCGCTGTTCTCACGAAAATGGAACTCAAACCCATCCGCATAACCTAATTCCTTGCGAAGCAAGGAAATGACCTTCCCCCGATTTCACAGA
>DCZN01000078.1:0-137 GCA_002331625.1 Nitrospira sp. UBA2083
TACGGAGCCAAGTAGCCACCAGCATTCAGCCGTCAGCCACGAGCTGATTGCTGAGAGCCGATAGCTGAAAGCCAGAATCCATGCCAAGTCTTCAATCGTTGCGCCGCAAGATCGCGGCGTTCAAAAATACCCAGAAA
>DCZN01000078.1:173-588 GCA_002331625.1 Nitrospira sp. UBA2083
TCAAGCGTTCGCAGGACCGCATCTTGGCCGCACGTCCCTATGCGCATAAGATGCGCGGTGTACTGAGCAACCTGAGCCAGCGTGTGAACCGCTCCTCTCATCCTCTTTTGCAGAAGCGTCAAGGAAAGAAGATTGAGGTGCTCGTCGTCACGAGCGACCGGGGGCTGTGCGGGGGCTTTAACGGCAACATCGTCCGCAAAAGCTCCGAGTTCGTCCGGCAGTGCGAAGGGCAGGGCCTGCAAGTGAACCTGAGCATTATCGGCCGCAAGGGCCGCGACTATTTTAGACGGCGCAGCTGGCCGATCCGCCATGAATGGACCGGCATCTTCGATAAGCTCAGTTTTGAACATGCTCTCGACATCGGCGGTGACCTTACGGATAACTTTGTGAAAGGCACGTTTGATGAGTTGTACGT
>DCZN01000078.1:631-95023 GCA_002331625.1 Nitrospira sp. UBA2083
GTGTACAACGAATTCAAGTCTGCCATTCAGCAGCGCGTGATCGTCGAAAAACTCTTTCCTGTCGATGCGGCCGTTGAGTTTGGGGTCGCGCAAGCGAACACTGCAATCAGCGGTAGTTATCTGTACGAGCCTGATGAAGCTGAATTGCTGNNACTTGATTCCAAAGCATTTCCAGGTGCAGGCCTACCGGATCTTGCTGGAGTCCGCTGCCGCTGAACATGGCGCGCGTATGGCGGCGATGGATGGAGCGACACGCAACGCTGGCCAGCTCATCAAGAAGGTGACGCTGTATTACAACAAAACCAGACAAGCGGCGATTACGAAGGAATTGATGGATATCGTCGGTGGTGCTGAAGCGCTGAAGTAAGAGTTGTGAGTGCTGAGTTCTCGAGCAACTATAAACTTAAACCTCACCACTCATAATTCGCGAAGAAGAGGAGCGACATGAGCACAGGAAAAGTGATTCAAGTTATCGGACCGGTTGTGGACGTAGAATTTCCTCCCGGTCGTTTGCCCAACATTTACAATGCACTCAAAGTGACACAGGAGGAGAATAAGGAGGCCGGCAAGCCGGCCGTGAGGATTACCCTTGAAGTGGCCCAGCATCTTGGTGAAAACCGTGTGCGTGGGGTCGCCATGTCTTCGACAGACGGTTTGACGCGCGGGATGGATGTGGAGGATACCGGCGCACCGATCTCCGTGCCGGTGGGGCGAGAGACGCTCGGTCGCCTCATCAACGTGCTTGGTGAACCGGTCGACGAAAAAGGACCCATCAAGGCGAAGAAGACCTATCCCATTCACCGGCCGGCGCCGAAGCTCGAAGATCAGGAAACCAAGACGGAGGTACTGGAAACCGGTATCAAGGTCGTGGATCTTCTTGAACCCTATAGCAAGGGTGGGAAGGTTGGATTGTTCGGGGGTGCCGGGGTCGGTAAGACCGTCATCATTATGGAGCTGATCAACAACATTGCGTTGCATCACGGCGGTTTCTCGGTCTTTGCGGGGGTCGGAGAGCGAACTCGCGAAGGCAATGACCTCTGGCATGAAATGCAAGAGTCGAAGGTCATCGATCCAGAAGACTTTACAAAATCCAAAGCCGCCCTGGTCTATGGCCAGATGAATGAACCTCCTGGAGCTCGACTGCGGGTGGCGTTGACCGGCTTGGCGGTTGCAGAGTTTTTCCGCGATGAAGAAAATCAAGACGTGTTGCTCTTTGTGGACAACATCTTCCGATTTACTCAGGCTGGTTCGGAGGTCTCTGCGTTGCTCGGACGCATGCCGTCCGCCGTCGGTTATCAACCGAACCTGTCGACGGAGATGGGGGCATTACAAGAACGCATCACCTCAACCAAACGAGGGTCAATCACATCCGTCCAGGCCATCTATGTGCCGGCTGACGACTTGACCGATCCGGCCCCGGCGACTGCCTTTGCACACTTGGACGCGACCACCGTGTTGTCGCGCTCACTGGCCGAGCTGGGCATTTACCCGGCGGTCGACCCATTAGATTCTACGTCGCGTATTCTTGATCCGCAGATCATCGGGGAGGAGCATTACAAGGTGGCGCGCGGTGTGCAGTCCGTCCTTCAGCGGTATAAAGACTTGCAGGACATCATCGCCATTTTGGGAATGGACGAATTGTCGGAAGACGACAAAATGGCCGTGGCCCGCGCCAGAAAAATCCAACGCTTCCTTTCGCAACCATTCCATGTGGCCGAAGCCTTTACCGGTGCACCCGGCAAGTATGTCAAATTGAAGGACACCGTGCGCAGTTTCAAAGAGATTCTTGAGGGCAAGTACGACCACCTGCCGGAGCAGGCATTCTACATGGTGGGCCCCATTGAAGAGGCGGTGGCCAAAGCCGAGAAGATGGGAGTGAAAGTATAGGAACCGTAAGGCGTGAAGGGTAAGGCGATAACTGCCGCGCTCCATCGCCTGACGCCTCACGTTTGACGTCTCACGAGGATTCCATGCCGGGAAAGATACTCTTAGAAGTTGTGACGCCGGAGAAGCTGCTGTTGAGTCAGGAGGTGGATGAAGTCATCGCCCCTGGGTCAGAAGGAGAATTCGGCGTGCTCCCTGGGCATTGCCATTTCCTTTCGACGCTTCGCATCGGCGAACTCTGGTATCGTGTCGGAACTCAGACCCATCATATGGCTGTTCTGTGGGGTTTCGCCGAAGTGACGCCGACCAAAGTCACCGTCATGGCCGAGATTGCGGAAAAAGCCGAAGACATCGATGTGGATCGAGCTATCGCTAAGGTTGCTGAGGCGGAGCGACGACTCCAGGCGGGTGGTTTGCCTTCAGAGGTCAAAGAAGCTCAGATCAGTCTCGAAAAAGCTCGCCTTCGCAAAAAGATTGCCGAGCGTGCGAGGAGGACTGGGCACGCTTAGCCGATCGATTCTTTCTCCGCATCCTTTCAGTACGTCAATTAGCCAATGCCATAGCGCAAAGTATCTCATCCCATCTGACCGGCAGAGTGTTCTCAGTTCTGCCGGTCAGAAATTCTGATGGCGCTGTCGCCGACTTTCCCAAGGGCTCATGTCTGTTCAGTGACCACTGCCTCGCCGACGTCAGTTGGCTATTCCCCCAACTGTATGCTGATCACAATCGCACCCATGACATCGTTGAGCTTGAAATCTCGTTTTGGGCTGTCAGGATGGGCATTGTGGCACCCGATACAGGCTTGGGCGACGGCCAAATCGGGATACACCGCTTCAAAATAACGAGTGTTGCCGACCTTCGTAACCCCAGTGAAGGGACGGTTGGGTTGAGTCAAAATGGTACCGAGCCCAATGCTCTGGAGTGGGTTCGTTGGGATGTTGCGCTTGTTGATCGGCCACAAACTGATCAGTCGGTACTGCATTCCTAAGCCTTTCTTGCCGACATGCCGTCCAGATTCCATCAGGAATTGGGCAGGTAGGGGCAAAGTATTCTGCTCCTCCCAGTTTTCCGAGGCGACAACGATCCCTTTCGCTTGCATGCGCTCAACGACATGCCTGGTATACAAGTCTCGATCAGCTTCGATAACAGCGTGGATGTAATCGGCCACTTTGTCGATCGGAAGGCTAACTGATGTGGTCTCGGGTAAGGTACGACCTGGCCAAATGACCATCGCGCCTCCCAGTGCAAATCCCAACAGAGCAGCTCTCCACAGCCATTTCTTGGAGGATGTCATAGATACCTCCTTGTTGTACGCGCGGATGGATCTTCTAACCGATCACACCTCGCGAGCAGATGAGTTACATGGCAATAGAAAATGAGAAATCGTTGTATCAGCAGATGGACTAGGGCCAGATCAGTCTGGGAAATAGCATGGGTGGCTTGCAGGGAACTGGCAGGCCAGCGCGAATCGATTAGTAGGCCAGTGTTATGGGTGGCCTGTTCGAAGAGAAAGCAAATGTGGGAAGGTACCGGCGACATGGTTCCATTCCCTCACTCGCATGACATGACATGTCCACACGGTCATACGATATGGAAGCATACTCTCCGGTCTGCGCATTGTCCAATCGCCAGCAATCATAGTTGGTAAGGAGATTGCCGGACTTGCCTGCATGAGAAAAGCCCGGCTCACCAGTGCGCGGCGTGATTCCTGGGTTGGTTCGCAAGAATGATGATCTGTGTCAGGATGCCCACATCATGTTCCGATCGTTGGTCTGCAGTAAGAGAACAGCTCTGATGGGTTTGCTATCGCACCAGTTCACGAAGATGCATCGGAGGAGTTTTTAGACGATGACCTGGTATGACGAGGGAGCGAGTCAAGCAGACGATCAACCCACTTCGACGGCAATTGTTCTACTGATTCGGAGATACGAGACTGCCACCATGCTGCAATCTCCGCAAGATCGTCTTTATGAAAACGATGTTCGGTTATGTCGAAGGTGTCGTGGCGATAGAGCACCACATCGATCGGATACTCGACGCTTGTCGAGCTCGTGCGGGTGGCGTCGAATGCAAGAAATCCCACCTTCAGCGCAAGGTCCATGCTGGAGCTGTATCGCAGTACCCGATCAAGGAGCGGTTTCCCATAACCGGTTTCGCCGATGATGCAATAAGGCGTGCCTTCGCTGACCTCTACCCAGTTGCCTTGTGGGTAGATGAGGTAGAGCTTATGTTCTCGGTCGTTTTCCAACTGTCCTCCGACTAGAGCGTGAAGATTGAAAATCAGTCCTGCTTTATCGAGGGCAGTCCGGTCTTCTTCGGCCACACGACGAATTTGCGCGGCGAACACGTTGACCGCTTTGAATAACTTGTCGAAAGTCTGATCACCTTCAGTAATAGCCTCATCAAAATAGGTGACCGCCTTGTCTCTCACGGATCGAAGTCCCGACGTCATCAAAAACATGGAGTGCCGCCCATGCTGATGGATCGACACCTTCCCCGCCGTGATACACTCCGCCCCGGTAGTGACCCGCGTATCGGCAATGCCGATCAAGCCGTCTTCAACTTTCATACCCAAGCAAAAGGTCATTGTGTCTCCGCTGTTGGAATTGTACTGTGAATCGGCCGAGGGGCAAAAAACGTTTCGAAAATAGCGTCTCCCACCTGATTGAGCTGAGCTTGGAAGCGATCCAAGAACTCGTGTAAGTCGCCACCAACGCATTCATCGAGATCACCAAAATCCAACTCCGCCCGCAACCGTCCCAACCGCTTCTCAGCGAGATTCTCATAGGAGCCGTGCTCGGACCCGGAGATGGCGTGCAAGGAATCTTCGCTCTTGATGAGGCAGTACCGGATGGCGCGTGGAAACGTTGAATCAAAAATAAGAAATGCGGTGACATCGTCGGGAGAGATCCGGCCGAAGCGTTTGTAATACATTTCAAGGGCGCTGGCAGACTTCAGTAACGCCGACCACTGGATAATATCAAACGGGGTACCGACTTCAGCCACGGTCGGGAGCAGCATAAAGTATTTCACGTCCAGTATGCGCGATGTCTTGTCTGCTCGTTCTAGAAGACGACCGAGCCTGGCAAAATGCCAACCTTCTCCGTGCGACATCGTGGCATCGGTAATCCCCAGGAAGAGATGACTGGCTGATTTCACATCGGCCAAAAATGTATGAAGGTTCCGACTTGACAGACCAACGGACACGGCGTCCCTGACCATCAATTGAAAACGATTCACCTGTTCCCACATGTCCGTGGAAATGATCTCCCGAACCGACCGTGCATTCTCTCGCGCAGCCATCAGGCAGGACAGAATAGAATTAGAATTGTCCGCATCGGCGGAGAGGAATTGGATCACCGTGTCCTTGGTTGCCTTGCCGTACCGCTGAGTAAACATGTCGTGATCGCCCGTCGTGGCGACCAAGGGTTCCCATTGCTCCACTGTGCCTCTGGGGAGGTCGAGGGTGAGATTCAGATTAACTTCGATGAAGCGGGCATAGTTTTCAGCCCGCTCGATGTAGCGATTCAACCAATAGATGGAACTGGCCACTCGGCTCAGCATCGCCAGCCTCGCCCTAAATGACCCGGCCACAGAGAGGCGTGGGAGACCATTACCACGGTAGACGGCACTGCGATCATGATAAGACCCACGTATCCTTGTTTCCTCCGCCTTGAGACGAATTCACCACCAGAGACCCTTTTCTCAACGCGACTCGTGTCATGCCGCCGGGCAGCACATACACGTCTCGACCAAAAAGCACGTACGGCCTCAGATCGACGTGGCGTCCTTCGAGGTGATCTTCCACCAACGTCGGTACTCTCGAAAGGGCCAGAGTCGGTTGGGCAATATAATTGCGCGGGTCGGCCTCGATGCGAAGGGCACAGTCCGCTCGTTCCTGTTTCGAGGCGTGGGGGCCGATCATCATGCCGTATCCGCCCGCTTCGTTTGTCGCTTTGACCACGAGTTCATCAAGGTGTGCCAATACGTAGGCTTGGTCCTTAGGTTCCCAACAGACATAGGTGGGCACGTTCGGGAGAATGGGTTCCTCGGCCAAGTAATAATTGATGATTTTCGGCACGTAGGCATACACGGCCTTGTCGTCGGATACGCCGGTGCCTGGTGCATTGACGAGCGCCACCCGGCCTTTCTTATAGGCGGTGATAAGGCCGGGAACGCCAAGTACAGAATCTGGGCGAAATGCGAGTGGGTCTAAATAATCGTCGTTGATACGCCGATAGATCACGTCGACACGTTGAGATCCTCTGGTGGTCCGCATGTGGACGAATCCGTCAACGACCGCGAGATCGTTGGCTTCGACCAATTCCACCCCCATCTTCTGCGCGAGCAGAGAATGTTCATAATAGGCCGAATTGAAGATACCCGGAGTAAGAATCACGACCGTGGGATCAGGAAGATCCGAAAGCGAGCGCAATGTCTCTAAGAGCTGGCTGGGATAGTCATCCACTGGCCGCACGCGATACGCATCAAAAAGTTCTGGGAACGTCCGCTTCATCACTTGACGCGCTTCCAAGACGTAGGCGACGCCAGACGGACAACGCATATTGTCTTCGAGGACGTAGTATCGTCCGTCGTTGATACGAACCAGATCGATCCCCGCGATATGGCACCAAATCCCTCGGGGTGGAGTGAGACCCCTGCAGGACGGCAAGAAACACTTGCTGGAGTAAATAAGCTCGCTGGGGATCACTCCATCTTTAAGGATCTTTTGATCCCGATACACATCATCAATGAAGAGATTCAACGCACGCATGCGTTGGCGGAGGCCGGATTCGATGTGTTGCCAATCGGGTGCCTCAACAATCCGTGGCACGATGTCGAATGGAAAGATTTGCTCATGCCCGGCATCGCTTCCATAGACACCGAACGTCATCCCCATATTGAGAATGACGCGCTCCGCGGCTTGCTGGCGCTTTTTCAGTTCCCCCTCCGGCAGGGAGGCAAACTTGCGAAGTAAAAGAGCGCTTCCAGGTCGTGGTTGCCCCCTTCCTTCATACAGCTCGTCGTAAAACTCTCCTGGATCGTAAGCTGAAAATTTCATGACAGATCCTTCACGCCTGGGGTCGTCACCCTAACAAAACGCCTCGCAGTGCGCAATATTGCCTTCGGTCACTCCCGTGATGCTTCTCCTATCAATTCCTGGAGTCACCAGCCGGCCATATGACATTGTTCATCCAGAAATATTTCTTTGGTGGTGAAGATCGGCCTGCTTGGGCGGCATAGTTCTTCGCTCCAAAGTGATTAGGCAGTTGCCGATTGCATTTGCCCCGATCTCTTTAGTAGCGTGATCTGCCTATGATTACAGAATTCATCATCACACCAGGAGAGCAGCCAAAACGGTTGGATATCTTCCTCGTCAATCGAGAACGGGATATGTCGCGATCAGCTCTGCAGCGTCTGATCGAGCTTGGCCGTATTCGAATTAACGATCAGGTGGTGAAACCAAGCCACAAAATCAAGCCTGGTGACAGAATCACCATGGATGTGCCGAAGCCTGAACCGCTCTCCATCAAGGGAGAGGCGATCCCGCTGGAGGTCCTGTTCGAAGACGAGTCCTTGCTGGTCTTGAATAAACCACCTGGTATCGTCGTTCATCCGGCTCCAGGGAACTGGAGCGGTACGCTGGTGAATGCTCTCCTCCACCACTGCCAGACATCGGGCGGTACGATTTCGACGATCGGGGGGAAAGAACGGCCTGGGCTTGTCCATCGGCTGGACAAAGAAACGTCCGGGGTGATGGTGATTACCAAAACCGATGTCGCACATCGTGCCCTCGCGGCGCAGTTTAAGCTGCATACGATTATCCGAGTCTATGAAGCCGTAGTGTGGGGAGTCCCTAAAAAAGGCCGGGGGCTTATCGAGTTGGCCATTGGTCGGGATACTAAAGAAAGGAAGAAGTTTTCGGCGCGCACAACGAGTCCAAAGCCATCGACCACCGAATACGTCGTCGACCGGCGCTACGGCAAAGTGGCCTCGCATGTCTTGCTGTACCCGCGAACGGGCAGAACTCATCAGCTCCGAGTTCACCTGACCTCTTTAGGCCACCCTATCCTCGGAGATCACACCTATGGCGGAAAGAAGGTCTCTACGATCAACGGACTGGAAATACCTCGAGTGATGCTGCATGCCAGGACCTTGGGGTTTATTCATCCAGCAACAGGGAAAACTGAAGAGTTCACCAGGCCGGTACCGGAGGATATGGAAACGGTGATCCAGACGTTTGAACAGGCAACCATACCCAGGGAGCAGAGGTCCCACCCAGGTATGGTGCACAGACCTCATCCTGAGGAAACATGCTAACTGCGGAGGTGTTGGATAGTATAGGAGGTCTCGCGTCTCATATTAAGGTCTATGCGGCCAAACTTCCTTCAATTGTGCACCTGAAGGCGGTGCCGTCCGGCGTGAAGCCATCCGCTGAAGCCATCGAGCAGTACGAAACGATTGTGTTCAGAACTCGCACCCGGAGTGTCGGTACCCCCTACAAAACGTTGAATGAATCGTTCATCCTCTCACTTGAGGCATTTGAAATCGGAAATTTAATCGGAGCCGTTCACCCGCTTCTGGCAATATTGGATCATCTGGAGCGGATGGAGCGGGATCAAGAAATTGAAGCCGGGCGACTTGATGACAAGCGTCTCAAGGAGTACCGCGCAGCCTTGCGCAAAGTACTCCCAGGAAATCAGCCGGAATTGGAAGGGACGGGTGGCGGTATGGATAAATTATGAGTTGTTAGTGCTGAGTTCTTAGTGTCGGGAGATGGCCAACTCACAATTCACAAGTCGCGACTCAACATTCAGCCAAGCGGTTAGTGCCCCATTTTAGGTCCTAACGCGTTTGCTCCAGCCGTCACGAGCTTGAACCGAGCAAGGTTGCCGCAGTTGGGACACTTTGCACGGACGGTCTCAGTATCGAGAATCTCGTACTCATCCACCTTTAACCACATCAGTTGAAAACACTTCGGACAGGTTCGGACTTGCGTTGACATCGGTTTCCTCGTACACTAATCAGCAATTCGGGGGATACTCTAGTACAAGATGCCTCCTACCCTCAAGTCCGTTGTCACCTACTCACATCGCGAACTCCCTGACGTCTCTCAGCTTCTTGGCTTATTCCGGCAAGCCCCGTGGGCGAAGGACCGATCCCTAGATGACGCAAAAGATATGCTTCAGCACACGGATCTCACGCTCTGTGCCTGGGATGGCGATCACCTCATCGGGTTCGGCCGAGTCCTCACCGATTTCGTCTACCGCGCAACGATCTGGGACGTGATCGTCGACAGAGCCTATCAAGGACAAGGTGTTGGTACTGAGATCGTCAAACAGATTCTCAATCATCCTCGATTAAAGCGGGTCGAGCTTTTTTGGTTGTGTACGAGGCGGCCTGGTTTTTATGAAAAATTGGGGTTCACCTCGAAAGAACAGACGGGCATGGTCTGGAGTCGAAGCAAGAACAGCCAACTGGAGTGAGAGATGAATCAGGAGGCTATCCCGTTCAGATCAGCATGACCTGAAAAGATGCCGCCGTACCTTCTCGGCAAAGGGTCAAAACAACATCTTTCCTCCGAACAGAAACCCAAACGAAGAAGCATTCCAGTCATTATTCAGACCGCCTGTTCCCGTGGTATGCCCATCGTTTCGCTTGTAGGCCCATTCCACATTGAGGGCGAATCGCTCATTCAGACGGTAATCAGTTCCCCAGCCGAGCCGCCAAGCGAACGTATTGCTTGGGCTAATACGAACAGCCGTATCCTCACCAAAACTGTTGATATTGACGCCAAAGCTCATATTGACATACGGGGTGAATCGGCCTAATCGGACCGGGCGTATCTCTACGGTCGGAAGGACCGACACCGTATCTTGGTGCCCGAGATCCACATCCGATCCCTCGACACTCACTCCATGCCGTTCCCACTCCAGCATCATCCCAACCAAGAACCATGTATTCAGGCTGTACAGACCTTGAAAGTTCACAAGTGGCCCGATCGAGGTTGCGGTATTTGTGGATAATTGCTGGGTCAGCGGTGCAAATCCAGCTCGAAAGCCAAGCATCCATCTCCCAGGTTCAGTCCCTCCGAATTCTTCTGCAGAGGCGGGAACTGGAAACGGACACAGTGAGGTGAGAGCCACGAACAGAATTCCGAGCGCTCTTCCGTTGAACTTTCTCCCATACATCGAACACCTCCCTTCTCACTATTGAAGGTTTTTGCTAAGCGACATCACGGCGCCGGCACCTGCTTCGGCGATTGAGCCTTCACCGGGTCATACGGCCGATGCCGACTCGTGCATGAACTCAGTAGACCGTACACATAGCATTCCCTGAAGCAGGGGACAAGATATTATGGCTAATGGGAGTGAGCGAGCCGTGCGCGGCGCACACGTTTAGGAGAGAAGAAAACAGCAATAAAAAATACGGTGGTTGCCAATAGCACGATGGCTGGCCCTGAGGGGACGTCCCAGCGCGCGGAAATCAGGACGCCTGCGACCGAGGTCACAATTCCAATAATTGCGGAATAGAGGGTCAGTGCAGTGAGGCTATGGGTAAACTGGTACGCTGTCGAGGCTGGGATCAGGATCATGGCGAACACCAGAATTGCGCCAACAGTTTTGAGTGACACCACGACGGTCAGGGCGACCAACGTCAGGAGGAGAAAGAAGACTCGTCTGGCAGGGACGCCCGAAGCTTCAGCCATCTCCTGATCAAAGGCAATGAAGTAGAGCTCTTTTGCAAACAGCAGAAGAAGGCCAAGCACGAGAACGCTTAATGCTTCAATAACGCGCAGTTCCTCGGGAGTGACCGATAAAACACTGCCGAATAAGTACCCGTACACTTCCGCATTGTAGGTTTTCATCAATCCAATAAAGAGAATACCGAGTGCCATTGTGGTGGTGTAGAGAATCCCGATTGAGACATCCAGCTTCATTCTGCCTCGTTCTTCCACCCAGCCGGTAATCCAGACCGTCGCAAGACCGAACACAATGGCCAACAACAACGGCGGCCAACCCATCAGGTAGCCGAGCGCCACACCGGCAAATGCCGCGTGCGAAGTCCCGGCCCCGACGAACGCCAGTCCTCGCAACACGACGAACACGCCGATGACTGAACAGAGCCCTCCGACCATTGCCGCGGCGAGCAGCGAGCGTTGCATAAAGTCGTAGGCTAAAAGTTCGAGCATGGGCAGAAGTCAGTGGTGATGATGGTAGTCTTCGACAATGACCAGATCTTTCTCTGTAATAACAAGGTCTTTGCCGTAGACTTGATGAAGGACATCCGGCTTCAGGACGTCGGCTGGAGGGCCGGCAGCGAAAAGTCTGGTCTTGAGCAGAACCAATCGATCCACCCGTGAGCGGATCATATTAATGTCATGAGTAATCAAGAGGACGGTCAATTTGAGTTCTTCGTGCAGGTGCTGGACCAACTCAATGACATTGTGCTGTGCGGTAATGTCCAGGCCGGTCGTCGGTTCATCCAATATCAGCACCTTGGGTTGTTGGGCCAGGGCTCTCGCGATAAACACGCGTTGTTGCTGGCCGCCGGATAAATGCCCCAGCGCCGTATCTTTGTGTGAGTCCATTTCGACCTGAGCCAGCGCGTCCAATGCGATATCATAGTCCTTCTTCCTTGGACGTCTGAACAGGCCTAGTGCTCCATAGCGACCCATCATGACTGCCTCGATGACTGTCACCGGAAAATTCCGATCAACGACCCCCTTCTGGGGGAGGTACCCGATCTTAGCGCGATGGTGACAACGGAGCTCGCTGCAGGCGCAGTCAAAAATATGAAGGTGCCCCTCCAGGGGAGCCAGCAGCCCAAGTACCGCCCGACACAGCGTTGTTTTCCCTGACCCGTTCGGACCGATGACTCCAATAAACTCGCCTTCGTAAATGCTCAAGGAAATATCTTTGAGCGCAATGAGTCCAGGAAACCCGAATGAGGCCTGGTCGAAGTGAATGATTAGTTCACGGGGGTCAGACACGGGTCCGAAGCTCCTTCCGGCGGTACATAACGGCTATGAGGTCGTCCCCAGTGCGCCGGCTAATTGGAGCACATTATAACGAAGCATGTCGAGGTAGGTCTCGGTCCCTGCCAAACCGCCCGGCATCGTCGTCAAGATAACGATCTGGGCTTTGGTTTCCCGAGCGAGGAGTTCCGGGAGCCGTTGACTGAGTTGGACCTCAGATACCACAACCTTGATCTTGTCTTTTCGGATCTTTTCGATGAGGGACTGGAGGTGAAGTGCCGATGGTTCTATCCCGGACTGCGTATGAATCGTACCGACGATGTCGAGATTGAACCGTTTCGCCAAATAGGGCCAAGCCGGATGATGGGCGATGAAGCGCCGATCGGCGAGCTGTTCCGTACGACCCAAGAGGTCCTTTTCCAACTGATGTAACCGCCCCAGATAGGTGGCCTGGTTGGATCGGAAATCGGCGGCATGGGTCGGATCGGCCGCAATCAAGGCCTCGGTGATATGGCTCAGGATGATCACCACATTCGCCGGATCCAACCAAATATGTGGATTTCCACGTGGTCCGTTGTCGCTGTGGGGCGTGTGGTCATCGGTATGATGATCATCCCCACCATCAGGGATGAGTCCCACGCCTTGGGATGTCGTGATGACGTGTAACGATGGTCCTCCGGCATTTTTCACCAGCGAAGACACCCAGACCTCCAACCCGAGGCCAATTTCGAACAGCAGTCGGGCCTTGCGCACTGCAACAAGATCAGTGGGCTTTGGCGAATAGGTGTGCTCGTTCTCGTAACCATTCAAGAGAGACGTGACGCGTACGTGAGAGCCGCCGACTTGCTCGGTCAGGTCTTTTAAGACCGGAAGGGTCACGACAACAGGAATAGGGTCACGAGTCGATGCCAGTGTATTGGGTAAAACGGTGGCGATGGGCAAGACAGCAACAATGGCCAAAATGCTAAGTGTTCGCAAGTAGTTAGGCGGCGACATCGGCAGGGACGGTATCATCCAGGTTTTGCGGTGTCAACGCCATCCGGGCTGAGCTGCTTATAGGCCCTGTCCATTCGTCTCCTTGACCATACGCGCGAGTTCGATTAGCGTAGCACACCGATAGCCCTTGGACCTGGTGCAGCAATGAAAGGATCCCTGAGATGAATGTGGTTGGACTCATGTCAGGAACCTCGGCCGATGGAATCGATGCCGCACTGGTCTCGATCGCTCGTCGAAAAGGTCGCCTTGCGGTCGAGATGAGGGCGTTCTATTCGCTTCCCTATCCGCGCTCCCTCCAACAACGGATCCTGTCGGCCTCTGTCTCAGGAACCGTGGCGGATATTTGTCATCTCAACGCGCTTCTGGGGGAATGGTTCGCCAATGCGGCACTCGGCGTTATTCGAGCGGCTCAGTTAACGGCAGATGACATCGACCTTATCGGATCTCACGGGCAGACCGTCCATCACCTCCCGAATGGAATTAAAGATACGGGTGTCGGCGCGATACGGTCGACGCTTCAAATTGCCGAGCCCGCCGTGATTACTGAACGAACGGGGATAACCACGGTCGCCAATTTCAGGCCGCGTGACATCGCGGCTGGTGGGCAAGGGGCGCCGTTGACGCCAGGAGTGCATGCGTTGCTCTTTCGACATGCCCGGCGTAGACGACTGATCGTGAATCTCGGCGGGATCAGCAATGTGACGTACCTCCCCCGAGCTGCAGAATCGGATGGTCTCGTGGCATTCGACACGGGCCCGGCCAATATGGTTTTGGATGGCATTATGTTTCGGATCACGAATGGACGGTCCACGATGGACCGTGACGGGCGGTTGGCAGCCCGAGGTCAGGTCGATTCAAGATTGTTGGCGAAATTGCTCGCCCATCCCTATCTGTCTCAGGCGCCGCCCAAATCAACAGGGCGGGAGGCCTTTGGTGAAGCAATATTGGAAGAGCTACTCGGTTGGCAGCACACCCGCAAGTTACCAATAGAAAATCTTCTGGCTACATGCACGCGGTGGACTGCAGAGGCAGTTGGTACTGCGCGACGTTGGATCAAGGGTGGAATCGATGATGTGATTGTCGGTGGTGGAGGGGGCAAGAACCGGGCAATCATGGAGCATTTGACACAGGTGTTTGCTCCGGTTCCCGTCACCACCTTTGAGTCGCATGGGTGGGATAGCAAAGCGTTAGAGTCGGTCGCTTTTGCGGTTCTGGCGTATCAAACCGTGATGGATGAGTGTGGGAATGTTCCTGCTGTGACCGGAGCGGTGTCCCCCCGGTTATTGGGATGTATCGTTCCAAGTGGTCCAGGATGGTATATGCGATTGCGTCCCCGTAAGGGACAAAGGTAAACAACGATGAAACTCATTCTGATCTTAGCCGTCGTCACCGCAGTGATCTTTGGCATTCGATGGTATCGAGGGGGAACACGCAAAAAAGAGAGGAGTCCTGCGGCCCTCGTGATTCCTTCAGGCTTCGCCGTCAGTCCGGCACCATTGCTCGCCGAGGACGAAGTTGCTCTCTACAACCTCCTGCGAATGGTTGTTCAGGATCGCTACCTCGTGTTTGCTCAAGTACCGTTATGCTCGTTTATTTCGGTTGATACGTTAGGAAAAGAGCGGTCTCAACTCCTCCGTCACCTGGTACTGAAACGGGTTGATTTTGCCCTGGTCCACCCCGGATCGTGCCAAGTCGAACAGGTGGTGCAGATTGAACCGCAATCTCCTGACCTTCAGCAAGTAGAAGCCCAACAAGTCATCGAATCGGTGCTCGACGCTGCCGGGATTAAACTGATGAAGCTCCAGGCAAAGAGAAGTTACCCACTTGCCCAACTTGCGACTCGATTGGAAATAACTGCTGACGTGTGACAACCGAGTGCACCTATCCCATAACGAATAAGTATCCAGGTGGCTATTGCGATGGCACTTCTTCGCTACCGGTCGTTGCCTCGATGGTTTTTCGAGCGATTTCCGCTTCGGCACTGTCCGGATATTGATCTACGACTCGGTCAAACATCAGCCGAGCCTTTTCTGAATCGCCAAGTTTGGTATAGGTCTGGCCGAGCTTGAGGGTCGAAGCGGGCAACTTTGGACTCAGCGGGTAGTTGGATACGACATCATAGAACGACTTCAATGCATCCCGATATCGCCCCATGCGATACTGACACTCTCCGATCCAATATTGTGCATTGGCTGCAAGCGAAGATTGGCCATGCAACTCGATAAACAGTCGAAAGCCGGCCATCGCGGCTTCGTAGTCCCGGTGCTTGAATTCCTCCATGATCCGATCATAAAGGTGACGGGTCGCATCTTGCCTTTGGGTCGGGGCAGCAAGCGATTGATGTGCAGACATGAGAAGGGATAGGAGTACGAGGATTCTAGCACTTACTTTCAGGCTCATAGTTGACCTCCATCTCCTCAAACGGGAACCGAGTATCTTGTCCTCGCAATCAATGTGCCATAGCGGTGGCAATCCTAGGAGAAAAACATCTGAAACCATAAGGCTTTAGATGGCTCAAGCCCGATCTGCTTCTGTCTGGTGCTGTTGGCGTGTCATGGAAGACACAGAATTGTACGAACCGGTCCGCTTGCAAAAATGTGGCGGATTTGCATCCAGGTGTCAGTGCTTCCATCACGCGCGAGCGACGATCGGTCAGCAATCCAGGAGAGGAGATCGGCGCTTGTCACGTCGAGAGGCTGGAGGAGGGCGAGTCATTAGGAATGTGGAACTGGAATGAACTCCCGCCTTGCTGCTTGGCACGATACATTGCAGCGTCAGCATGCTTCAACAGTTCATCAACATCGTGATCGTCGGTTGGATAGACGGTAATCCCAATGCTGACACCGATTGATGCGTGGTGCTCCCCAAGCTGAAATGGTTCTGCCAATGACTTGGTGATTCGTTGGGCGACCAGCGTGATATCCTCTTCGCACATTAATCCCTCCAGAATAATGGTGAATTCGTCTCCACCCATGCGTGCGACGGTGTCGACTTCGCGAACACAGTCATGTAGCCGTTCCGCGACGACTTTCAGAAGCTGATCACCGACATTGTGGCCGAGCGTATCATTCACCGGTTTGAATTGATCGAGGTCAAGCAGCATGAGGCCGAGGGGCTGCTGGAGTCGCTTGCTCCTAGCCATGGCTTGAATGAGTCGATCGCGGAACAAGGTTCGGTTCACCAGGCCGGTCAACTGATCGTATTGGGCGAGGTACGTCAACCGTTCTTCAGCGCGTTTGCGTTCAATGGCATAACGAATCGAACGGGCTAATATCTCCGACGGGCCCTCTCCCTTGACCAGATAATCCTGCGCTCCATTCCGAACGGCCTGTAGGGCCAGAGTCTGATCATTGAGCCCGCTGAATACGATGATGGCGATCGTCGGGTTGGCCGCATGCATCTGGCGTACGGTTGAAAGTCCGTATCCGTCGGGAAGCGAAAGATCCAGCAGGACGGCATCAAATCGCGCACGAGCCAGAGAGCGAAACGCGTCACTCAGGCGGGTGACATGGGTAATACTAAATTCTTCCAGGCTCCATTCTGAAAGGATGTCCTGAGTTAGGCGCGCGTCAATGTCGTTGTCTTCAACCAATAAAATCTGGATCATGTTGCGTTGGGCTTGACCTTTTCTACCTCGCTAGTAGCCCCTATTGTAGGTCTCCAATAAGTATAGCCGAACCTCCTGGTTCAACAAGCGAATGCCCAAAGTGCTGACAGCGCTAAAATTGGTTCACGGTGGGTGGACCTCTGAAAATTTGCGTGAATGGGCCGATTGAGCCCGCATGACAAAGATAGAAAAGCAAGCGAGGTTTTGCTAGAGGCTCTAACTGAGCTGATAAGACATCAGAACTGGGCTAGGGGAGGTGCTTGATCCATCAGGAAAAGAAAGATGACTGAGCGCTTGATTACGATCTGCGAAAAACAATCTGAGGGGTGCCTGGGTAGGTGCCAATCGGACCCTGTTCCGGACCAATCGCTGCTTCGCAGGCATATCCCGGTTGAAACGGCCACAGGAGTGAACGATCTACGGTGTTCCCACGGATATGGATATATCGCAGTGTCACACCCATGCGGGCAGCTTCCTCCTTCACGCGTTGGGTACATTCCTGAGCCGTATAGCCACGACGTGAAAGAAGCAAGGGAGTTCCTGAGCCACTGAGCATAGAATATTCGCCGGCGCATCCCACGACTCCAGCGAGGAGACAGAAAAGTCCACTGAGCTGCACCATGGAAATTCTTAAGGTCATAGCTAAGACCCTCCCTCTCTCAGCCTGGCTCGGCAAAGACGTTATCAAAGCAGAACGAACATAGCATGAAAGGGAATCTCTAATCGACCATAAGACCATGCACCCCCGGGAAGTGTTCGTAGGCAGCGACGACAAAGTGCGGCACCCCTGACAAAACACGTGGGTGGGATGACTCGAATGCGGGGGAAGAAGAAGCACTTGCTGCCATCTAACCCATTGTTTTTTCAAGACCGAAACCAAGGCTGAGTTCAGGGAGGTTGGCATAAAATCTGCCATCCTATTGAGTAGAGAACAAACAACGCAACGGAATAATGCACCACCAAAGAGGAACCACCATGGTACCAATAAGCGGAATGTGCATGGGAAGGCCTCATCAAACAGTCGCTTCGAAAGCGAGAGGGTTGACCGGTCATTTCTCGAACATTGTCGGAGCGAGCATCTGTGCTGCTCTGATAATCACTGCCATGTTTGTCCCATCGGCATTCGCAGATGAGGAAATGTATCGCTACGTTGGTCGAGACGGAACGGTACATGTGACGAACGTGCCCAGTGATCGGCGCTTTGCTCCTCTTGCTAACAAACGGACCTACCATGCCTCCATTACAGATCGAGAACTTGAAGAAGCGGTGGCCCACTATGCTCAGGAGTATCAACTCTCACCGGCCCTCGTGATGGCTGTGATAAAGGTTGAATCAGACTTTAATCCACTGGTCATTTCAAAAGCTGGCGCGGTGGGATTGATGCAATTGATCCCGGAAACTGCGATCCAACACGGAGTAAAGAATCTCTATGACACTCGGGACAACGTTGCGGGTGGAGTGAAACATCTACGGTATCTGTTGGATCGTTATCATGGGAATGTGCGCCTCGCGTTAGCTGCCTACAATGCCGGCCACCGAAAAGTTGACCGATATCGACAAATCCCGCCCTATCAGGAGACGAGGAGCTATGTTCAAAAAGTGATGAGTTACTATCGCGACTATCGCATGAATTCAGTGAAGATTGTCTTCAAACCTGAGATGGGTACGGCGAGTCGCAGTGAACAGTTACCGAAGGAAACACGAGATGCACAATGAGTGCGCTATGCTCCATAGGACGAAAGACATGACACCATTGCCACGCATCTGTCGTTGATGGGCCTGTCACCCGTCACTGCTCATTCAACAAAAAGAAGCAGAACTCTCCGACTCCAAGACTCAATTCCCCCTGAATCATCCTGAAAAACTTGCCGTCTGCCCGGCAATAAATTCCACATACGCGAGGGGTTTTTTTACAAGTCAAACAAAACAGCCAGAAAATCATAGGCTATGGGCTGGCATAGAAGTTGACCCTGGTGATCAAGTTGCACTTGCTTTGGGTTGCCATATTCTGACTCGAGGACATGGATCCAATGAATGAATGGTACGCACTCTGGAGTGTTTGGGAATATCTGACTCAAGATGTTGCCGTCATCGGTGGGCTGCAAAGTCCGATGCTGAGTTGGATCGGGGTCATCGGTATTCTGAGTCTGTGTTGTTGGCATAGTGTCAGGCTTTTTCAAGGGGTCTGGCGGATTCGACAGGCGGTCTCACGAATTCAGTCCAAGATCTCCGCCATCCTGCTGGCACGTCAACAGCAATCCACAGAATGGTGTGCGGTTCCGGGGTTGATGAAGAAGCGGGCACGCTCAGAAGGCTCGTCAGAAGCTCGGCGTGATCTCGATGATCTTCAAACGCTCGATCATGTGATGCATTCGGAGAAAGCATTTACGGCGGAGTGGCTGTCCTATCGCAAAACGTTTGTTATAGAACAGCCGGCCTGGTTTCTTGAACCGGCGGTGTACAGTCAGAAATCGGCTGCTGAGTTCTTCTCGTTTGATGCGCTCACGACGGGCTATCTCAATGTCGGATTTTACCGACAACTGCCGTCCTTCTTGACCGGTATGGGGTTAATGTTCACATTTTTAGCTATTCTCATCGGGCTCGGTAAGCTTCACGCAACTGGGTCTCAGATCGAGGGGATTCAAGGCCTCATCAATGGACTTTCTGGAAAATTCGTCACATCCATCGTCGGTCTGGCCTGTGCGAATGCATTCACGGTACTTGAAACCTCACTGTGGCATTGTGTCGCGAACCAACATCGGACGTACATATCGCGGTTGGACGAGATCTTCCCTCAACGGACCATCAACCAGCCTTCGCAGGTCTCCGCGGCACCGACTAACTATCCAACCACGCTCGGAAGCCCTGCCCTCCACAATACGACAAGCCAACTAGTTGAGGGCATGCATCAGCGACTCGGTGCCGCGGTGACTGCCTTAACCAAAGTATCTGACTCTCTCACCGCCATAAGCGCAGCACAAGGAGCCCAGAAAGGCATCGACTTGCCAGGAGAGATCGGCCATGAGGTCCAGCGAGCCATGAAGTCGGTGATACACCCGTTGGTGGAAGTGATTCAGGATCTCACTCGTACCATCAAAGGACAATCGTTCTCCACGCAGTTGTCGAAATCGGATATGGAGGCAATGTTTCAGGATCTGAAAACCCACCGGACTGCTACGCTAAAAACTCCCGTTCACTCGACAAAAGAACACGATAGCAACAAACTGGTCTCATGACGAGTACAAGGGCACACCTTCCATGAAGTCGCAGAAATTCTCTGTCGTGCGAGAATCTCGTGAGCACTCATCGGCACTGTCCAATGGGGTAGCAGACCTCATGACCTCACTTGCGGTCATCTTCATCCTCTTGTTCGCTGCGTACGTGACTCGCGTTGATGAAGGGAAGGCAAGCCCATCCCCGAGCCATACGGATCTCATTGAACACAAACCACTACTCGATCCTCTTGTGCCCAAGTCCGAAGCAAAAGGGCCAAGCGTTCTGACGGTTACCGTCCCGGATGCTACCCTCAATTTTGAGTTCGGAAAAAGCACGCTACTTCCTTCCGCTGGGGCGTTCCTATCTGAAATGATGCCCCAATACGCCACCATTGTGTGTGGGCCAGGAAGTACGGAAGTCGAAGCCTTTGTGATTGAAGGGTATACGGATGATCTTGGAGATGATATTCGAAACTTGCGACTGAGTCAGGAGCGTTCCTTTGCCGTTCTCGCAAAGAGTCTGGAAGTCATTCGTGAAAAGCTGCCCTGGGCCTATGAATGCTTTTTGCAAAAAGCCACGGCCAATGGACGTGGAAGGCAACATCTCTTACGCGATGAAGCCGGTGACCTGGACCGAGAGAAGAGTCGCCGTGTGGTATTCAAGATTCACCTCCGTCCGCAGTAGGACGTCGCATCTCAGCCTGCACGCGAATTACGTCAATCCATTCATGTGGTGAGTGAAGGTCAGAAACTGCTCGAGGCTCAGGGTTTCGGCTCGAACGGTAGGTGGGAGGTGCAGTGCTGTCAAGGCCATTTCTACTTTCCTTGCATCATACCCTTCATCCCGGAGCGAATTCGAGAGGGTCTTCCGTCGGTGAGCAAAGGCGGCTCTGACAAGGGCGGCGAATTGCTCATCCTCCTGGGGCCTCCTGCCTCTCAGGTCATGTGTCCGCAGCAGAACGACGGCCGAGTCAACCTCCGGTCTCGGGCGGAAACATTGTCCAGAGACCTTGAATGCCTTCGAAATATGCGCTGCATATTGAGCCATTACGGACAGGACGCCGTAGTCTGAACTCCCAGGTTTCGCAACAAGGCGGTTCGCAACCTCGTTCTGTAGCATCAGGATCAGGCGAGCAAAGCGAGTGCCCTGAGCGAGAAGGCGGAAAAGGAGGGGGGTGGATAGATAATAGGGAAGATTCGCCACGACAATGGTGCCGATCGGCAAATGCTCAAGTGGAGTGGTCAGGGCATCACCGAGGATGAGCCTGAGGTTGTGCAAATGCACAGCGCGTTCCGTGAGGAACGCATGGAGGCGAGGATCAACTTCAATTGCGGTCACATGGCCGGCAGCGTGACACAGGGCTTCCGTCAGGATGCCGCGACCGGGTCCAATTTCTAGGACGGCATCAGTCGTCGTCAGCTCGGCCAACGTAATAATCTTGCGAACGATGTTCGGATCAATCAGAAAATTCTGACCCAGGCGCTTGATCGCAGGAGGGGGAGAAATTGGAGTCACCCCTCAACTCCCGGTTGAGGGCGAGTGGGCCAGTTTGCGGGCTAGGATGACAAGTGGAGCACGGTAACAATCCACAAGGTCAGTAAATTCCTCGAGCAAGTCATTCGTGAACGAGGGGCCTGGTCGGAGTGCGGCGAATGTCTGCCCCTCCTCGTACCCTACAGTATCGGAGATCAGAGCGGCAGTACGTGCTTTCCATTTTGCCACTCGTTCGGTTCCTGCGACCGTGTTCAGATCGCTCATGGTCTGGGTGGCGAGAGCGTCAAGCTCCTCGATCTGCCGCTGAATGACAGCCAACCCTGTGGCTTCAGGAGACGACACGTTTGGGACGTCCCTTCCTGACTCGCCGTTGTGCGAGCATCGCGGCCAACGTGACGGCCTCGATCAAACTGCCTGGGTCGGCCATACCCTTGCCGACGATATCAAAGGCTGTTCCGTGATCAACCGATGTACGAATGATGGGTAATCCTACGGTCAGGTTGACACATGTACCGAACGCCACGAGTTTCAGCGGGATGAGCCCCTGATCGTGGTACAAGGCGACAACCCCGTCATACTGTCCTCGCGCCGCCTTCCCAAACAGTGTGTCCGCCGGCAATGGATCACTTGCCGAGATGCCCCGTTTACGGGCTGCCCGTGCGGCAGGAAGAATGACACGCGATTCTTCATCACCAAACAACCCGTGCTCACCCGCATGTGGATTCAGAGCAGCCACACCGATCTTGGGGCGTTTGACTCCAAACAGTGATGAGAGCCCCAGATGAGCCAGGCGGATGGCTTGTTCAATCTTGGCTTGGGTAAGGTGGGATGCGAGATCTCGAATAGCAAGATGTGTGGTGACAAACATGATACGTAACGGTCCACCCACGATCATCATGCCTGATTCGCGTGTATGAGTCAGATCGGCCAGAAGTTCGGTATGGCCTGGATAGCGACAGCCGGCCATATTGATCGCTTCCTTGTTGATGGGAGCTGTTACGATCCCATCAACACAGCCAAGTTGAGCCAATTCAACAGCTTTTTTGATAAACGCGACCGACGCGGCACCTGTTTCTTCTGCCGCGACGCCACGTGTGAATTTCCTCAACGGCGTTTCCAGCGGATCCAACACCGCTACCGTTCTTCTCCGCGGTACTGCCGTTTGATGGTCGTCAACTCGGAGCACGTTCAGGTTGAGCCTCAATGCCTGAATTGTCTGCTTCATCACGGGATATGACCCGATGACGATCGGCAGGCAGAGGTTGTGTAGCTGAGGCCGTGACAAGGCTTTGGCAATGACCTCAGGTCCGATCCCGGCAGGGTCGCCCATTGTGATACCAAGCAATGGAAGCCGTGGCTGTGCGGAAACTCGCCGAGAAGATGGTTTTTTAGTGGGCATAGAGATAGAGCGTATAGCCGATGTAGAACAGAGATCCTGCCCCCAATAACCACGGCCGCCATCGGCCTCCGATCAAAATCTGCAGCATGCACAGTCCTACTGCCTGTACGGCAAGGATCATGGTTGTGAGGGCTGATTGAGCAATCACCCACTCCGTTCCGATTAAGCCGAGAGAAACCGGGAGGGTCCCTTGAAACACCATCGCGCCGGTCACGTTGGCGACGGCGAGTCGGTCCTTCTTGCGATACAACCAGAGAAAGCTGTTCGACATCTCCGGTAGCTCAGTGGCGAGAGGTGCAATGAGCAAAGCCAAAATCAGTGGGGACATCGAGAACAGGCCGGCCATTGACTCCGCGGCCATCACAAACAGGTGCGCACCCAGGATCAATCCACCTAAACCCAAGAACGCTTGAAGCGCGATCATCGGGTGCGAGGGGATTGCGGCATGTTTGTCAAAAATGAGCGGATCCAGCTCGCCGGTCTCTTCCCCATCACCAGTGGACGGTGCGAATTTAAGCTTCATGTAATAGATGTATAAACAGATGAGACCGCCTGCCGCCACGAGGTGGATCAGTCTGGAGGGGACGAAGGCGCAGCCCAATGCAACAAAGTAGCCGATCATGAAAAACGTGAGGTCCGTCAGCACTTCACGGTAGTCCAGATGGAAACGGTCCGTTCGCTTGCCGGCTCGCGCATAGAGCAAGACGAGGATCGCTAGAATCGGCAACACCAACGTGCTCAGCATAAAGGGAGCCCCGAGGATGGCCCCTAATCCCACTTCGACCTCCTCCATGCTTTCGCCAAAGAAAATGGCGATAATAGGAATGGAGGTTTCGGGCAACGTCGTGCCGATTGCCGCAAAGATACTTCCAACGGCTCCTTCGGAAATCCCAAGGCGTTTTCCCAACCATTCGATAGCGTTTGTGAACAGGGCACACCCACCGAGCGTGACAGCGACGGAAACAAGAAAGAGAAGAACATAATACAGAACGGTCATGCCCCGCCTCTCAGTCGTTTGGTGTTGGGTTGGCCAGCTTTCTGCCGATAGGCCAACATGGCTTCTTCCATGATAGTGTTCAGAGGGCGGCCGGTTCGTTTAGCGATGTTCTTGCAGTCGATATACTCCGGTGCTGCCTTTTCCCATCCGGCACCGACGGCGGCGACCTTCATACGAATCACCCCTCCTTGAGTTGTGACAGGGACAACGCGACGAGGCAGGATCTGTCGAGTGACCTCCTGAACCCGCGCGCCGAGGGTTGAGGTTTCCTGGAACAGGACGTCAAGGACTGCGTCGGTGTGTTCCTTTTTCGCAAGGCAGCTCAGCAGGACGCCTGGTCGGCTTTTTTTCATCACGACGGGTACCAACGCGACATCGACGGCACCGAGATCAAAGAGTTGCTCCATGATGTGTTCATAGGTCTGCGGACTGACATCATCGAGATTGGTTTCTATCTGCATGATCTGCTCAATCTGGCGTGTCCCCGGGGTAGAGTCTTCTTGTAGAAACACACGCAAGGCATTCGGCCACCCTGCTGGATTACGATCACCGGCTCCATAGCCGACGGCGATGCTTTTCATCATCGGCATGGGGCCGAACTCAGATGCCAACGTCCGCATCAGGGCCACGCCGGTGGGAGTCGCAAACTCGTACCGCGGGCCGTCTGAATAGATCGGAATCCCTCTGGCCAAAGCCGTGACAGCTGGCCCGGGGACCGGTAAGAGGCCGTGGGAAGTCCGAATTGAACCGGCTCCCACATTGATGGCTGAAGAGGTGATGCGGGTGGTGTTGAGAAGATAGCAGCCTAGCACCCCACCGACGACATCGATAAATGAATCCATCACTCCTACTTCGTGAAAGTGGACATCCTTCACAGGGACCTGATGCGCCAGGCTTTCAGCCTCAGCCAGTCGGTCGAAGACGGCCAGACTCCGTTCCTTGACTGGGCCTGGCAACGTACTTCTCAAAATGATGTTCCGAATACGGGAGAGTGCCAATGGCCGTTGGAACCCCTGTCGGATGATGACGTCCACCTTGACGGCATGGAGCGCTTCCCGATGAACCTCTCGCTTTCGCAAGGTGAATCCGGAAAGCTTCAAACGTTTGAGGCCGGCGAGCAAGTCTGACCATGGTAACCCCACACTGACCAACGCGCCCAAGACCATGTCACCGCTGACTCCGGAGAAACAATCAAAATGCAGATGTCGGCCCACGTCGGTCCTTTCATCGGTGCGAAAAACAGCCGCACATCTTACCGAAGGCGTGGACGAACGGCAATCGTTGGTTCATTCTTGACGCTTCGTTGACAGGCTAGAAAGCCTATGTTATCCCCCTTAGAAATACGGTTGGCTTGTGATGACGGGTTTATCCGGCGCAGGTTCCTTCATCACCCATAAACCAAATTCGAGGTCGGTGACGATGTTCAACGAGCTACGACGGCACGGGCTGTTGATTGTACAACTGGCGATATGCAGTTCCATGATGGCCTTGCTCCCAGTCGACGGTGACGCGAAGGAGAAGCCTTCTCGTGTTCCGCGGTCCGAGCCGGAGCTCAGAATTGTGGATCTCAACGTCACACCGACGCCGTATGAACTGGGGAACGGGCCTCTGCAATTTTCCGTCACGGTCCGGCTTCCACGAGACGTGGATCGAGACGCGATTCTGGAGGTGACCTCGCTCATTAGCTCCCCTTCGAAGACCTCGCTTCGGTTTCTCACCCACCGACTCCCCCTCCAAGTCCCTTTAGCTGTCGATGGTGAGACTGGGCGATCAAAAGTTTCCGTCGACCTCGCTTGGGATGGCCAGGATCACCGTAAGCAACCAGCCGGATCGGGCACATATTCCTATGAAGTTCGGACAAAATTACTGGCGAATGGGGAGAAAGGGTTACGTACGCTGATGGTCGCCTGGCCGAAGCGAGGCACGTTGGAAGTGAAGTAGCGCATGGTCATGGTGAGGAATACGGGCGAGGTGGCAGCGATCAGACATTTCGGGGCGCTTCTCACTCGTCGCGTTTCACCGCCAACAGATTAATCCGATGCGCGAGGCAGGCTGCACCGAATCCATTGTCGATATTCATGACCCCAACGCCGGCAGCGCACGAATTGAGCATCGTCAATAACGCGGCCACTCCACTAAAACTTGCCCCATACCCTCGGCTGGTTGGGACTGCGATGACTGGGCAATGAACCAGACCCCCCACGACACTCGGCAAGACGCCGTCCATACCGGCGACGACGACCACGACCTGCGCCTCAAATAAGCGGTCCTTCTTTCCGAGTAGGCGATGGATCCCTGCGACTCCGACGTCATACAATCGTTCAACCCGGCTCCCCATCACCTCTGCCGTGATCCGGGCTTCCTCCGCTACCGGCACATCCGCTGTGCCGGCGGTGACGACGAGGATATGGCCCAGCCGCTTCTGTCGCGCCGGATGAATCGCGACGAGGCGAGCGTCAGGATAGTAGCGTGCCCGTCGATCGATGCGGCGAATGGCCCGTGCGACCGTTGGGTCGGCGCGGGTGGCGAGAAACGGCCCCGCTTTCTTGATGAGGGCTCGCGCAATGGCGATGACCTGTGCCGTGGTTTTCCCCTCACACAAGACGACTTCCGGAAATCCCTGGCGTAATGATCGATGATGGTCCAGTGAGGCGAACCCAAGATCCTCAAAAGGCAATGATCGCAAGCGCTGGATCGCCTGTCCGACGGTGACCTGTCCTTGACGCACCTGCTGCAGGAGTTGTTCGAGCCCTTCCGGATTCATACCCACCCCTTCTCGGACTTGGCGTCACGTTCCATCAAATCTCTGACGGCTTTTCTGCATGACTTATGGTCGTACAGCACGGCATTAATCTCGTGAACGATCGGCATGTCCACCTGGTGGCGGCGAGCTAACGTGAGGGTTGCCCGACTTGTTCGAATGCCTTCTGCGACCGCGTGCATGCCGGCCAAAATCGTCTCCAATGGTTCCCCCCTGCCGAGCCGAGCGCCGACCTCGTGGTTTCGGCTCAGTGAACCGGTACAGGTCAACACTAAATCGCCGACACCAGATAGTCCGTAGAAGGTGCGAGGGTCAGCCCCCATGGCCATACCCAACCGGACGATCTCCGCCAATCCACGGGTTACGAGTGCGGCACGCGCATTGAGCCCAAGCTCCAGCCCGTCGATCACGCCGGCAGCCAGCGCCATGACGTTCTTCAGCGCCCCGCCAAGTTGCACGCCGATCACGTCGGTGTCGGCGTACACCCGAAGGGTGGGTGTCATCAAGATCTGTTGGAACCGACGAACCAATTGATCGTCGGCTCCGGCTAAACAGACGGCCGTGGGCCGACCCGCACTGAGTTCAGATGCGAAGCTTGGCCCGGAGAGCACCATCAAGACACGGTGCAGAGATGACGGCAACTCATCCTCCATCACCTGGGTCATTAACTTGGCCGTGTCCTCCTCAATCCCCTTGGTTGCGCACACCACCGGTGTGGAGTCTGGTACGCAGCCCCCGAGTTCATGGAGTACGGATCGCGCCGCATGGGACGGCACGGCAAACAGGACAGCCTCACACGAGTCGGTGGCCTCAGTGAGCGAGGACGTTGCGATCAAATTGTGAGGGAGCGTCACGCCTTTGAGGAAAACCGGATTTTCATGGGAGGCGTTGATGGCCTGAACTACGGTGTGTTCATACGCCCAGAGATTGACCGCGAAACCCTTCTCGGCCAGATGTTTGGCCAAGGCCGTACCCCACGCCCCAGCTCCAATAACGCTGATCTTGTTGATTGTGGTCGGCATAAAGGATTCAGCCTCATGGCGAAACCATCATCCACTCATTCAGGACTGCGGATTATATAGGAAGCCCTCGCGTGGCTGTCAACGAATGGAACGAGAGCGCAACAAGATCAGGCAGTTCTGTCTAAGCGGTGTTAATCGAGGGCTAACCAGACCATAGGACTGATCGGCAAAGGACGTGGTCGAACACGCTGTCACAAGCCGTATCTGGGTGCCATCAGGTACAACGCTCACCACAGTTGCACAGCGCTGGTGATTGCTCATCAGGGATACAAAAACTACAGTGGGAAAACAGGTTTCATTCCTGTAGTCTCGCAATCCTGGGATCTTCCTGTGGTCTGACTATGCAAGTCTGTTCTTCTTGTAAACAGTCCCAACCGGAAATTAACCGGTTCTGTATCTACTGTGGTCAGCAGCTTGGTGCGACGGCGGATGCGTGTTTGCCCCGCAGGCCCAGTGCTTCTCCGCGGGACGATCTCAACCTGAGTGTTCTCTATGGGATGGTGGTCGTACTGATTCTCGCCCTGCTGTTTCCTCCATGGGAAACGCCTCCGGATCAGCCGCCGGAGTTCCTGGGCCTGCATTTCATCCTCTCCCCTCCGGCCCCAGAAGCCGTGGTGAGCCGGATGCTCCTTACGATTGAGCTCGTGACGATCGGGATTGCCGGTATGTATGGCGCATTTCTGTTTCGGAACAAGCCACGCAGGTGATGACGTTCGCCTGATGACTGTACACCGAATCAGTCCAGGGCTAGTGTCAGGCACTTCGCCGACCCGCCAGATTTCATGAACTCATCAAGTTGAACCGGATGGGTGGCATAGCTCCGTTGCTGGAGCCAGTCCTGGGTGGTCGGACAGCCGGTCGGGAGGACCACATGTTTTCCGATACAGACCGCATTGCACGCAAACCGTAGCGCTTCATCTTCGGGAACAGCACATCGGAGTTGGTCTGAGATACGCTCGGCAATCACGGTTTGGCCGTAGGGGTCGAAGGCCGCAGGGAAATAGAGAAGCTCGCCACCGCTTAACGGGCAGAAGCACGTATCCAGGTGGTAGAAGCGGCCGTCGACGAGCTCAAGTGGAATAATTTCCCGATGAAAACGTTCGCTGAGGATCGGGAACACGCGGATATCAGACCGCTGACGGTAGCCACCGAACCAGCAGTCGGGAAATCCCAGGAGATCACCGGCTCCCTCAAAGTAGAGTTCGTGATCGACCGTCATGACATGATAGTCATGTTTTCTAAACCACTCCTCAAAATACGCCTCTTCACGCTGTCGCTCGGAATACCGAAAGCGACTGACGACGGCGGTGTGTCCGACCACGATGCCCGCATTGGCCGTGAAGACCAGATCAGGTAAACCGGCGATGGGCGCCATCCGTTCCAGGATGACGCCAAGATCTTTCTCCAGCACGTGGACGAATTGATGCCACTGCCGAACCGCCCGTTCGTGGTCGACGCCATTGCTGAGTCGCATCCACGGATTGATCTCGTACTCGATCCCGAAGAAATCAGGCGGGCAGACCAGGAGTCGGCTCATGTCGTTCTCCCTAAACGTCTCGCCAGCTCGGATAAAAATGAGGCGGCATCCATCACGAGACCGACCGCCTGAAAGCTGCCTCGATCCGCCAGCTTCGTCGGCACCGATGGGTTCACATCCACACAGACGGCAGGAATGGTCGCCGGCAGCAGATTACCGGTTGCGATGGAATGGAGGGTCGACGCCACGAGAAGGACTAGGCCCACGCCGGGAATCAAGGCTCGCATGGCACTCTGTGCCTGGATGGAATCGGTGATGACTCCAGGCAGTGGACCATCGTCACGAATCGTTCCAGACATCACGACCGGCACTCCTTGCCGGACGCACGCCGCCATGATTCCCTGCTTGATCACTCCTGAGTTGACTGCCGCCTCAATGCTTCCCATCGCGCGAATGCGGTTGATGGTCCGCAAGTGGTGCTCGTGACCATGGGGGACCGCGCGTCCGGCTGTGAGACCATAGCCGAGTGAGGTGCCGAAGAGATCGGCTTCCATGTCATGCGCTGCCAGCGCATTGCCGCAGAACAAGATATGGATATAGCCCTGTTCGATCAGCCAGGCCAGGGACTCTCGCCCTCCGGCATGAATGATGGCGGGTCCGCCGGCCAACAAGATTTGTGACTCAGCCCGTCCCTGTCGATGATGCTCACGCAATTGACGCATCCGAGTCGCGATATCGTCGATGACATGACCATGAGGTCGCTCGGCCGACACCTGGGACTCCATGAACCCGAAGACGTCCCGTTCCTGCGGACGCTGGAGCGGAATCACGCGGACGCCGTTACGACCCACAACGACCTGATCCCCGCGATGCACGTCACCCATCGGCACAGCCCGAGCGATGGAGTGTGCCGCATTGATGACGATCGCCAGGTCCATCTCGATGCGATCGACGTCCATCCATTGACCATCGAGTCGGATCTGTGTGGGGAGATGCGTCGTGGCATAAAAGTCGTCGGGTAAGACTCCGTCGGCTGGTGAGGGGGTGGTACGGCAGTCCGTCTCACGTTCAATCGAAGCGCCGTGCGGTTGAATCGCGTTCAGGATATCGTCTAACAGCGTTTTCGAGGTGGTCTGAATGACAATGCGGGCGCTGGAGGGTTGCTCCCGTGTTTTTCCGATGGACACATGCTCAAGATCAAAGGTTCCCCCCATCATCACGATACGGTCCAGCACCTTGGCCAGCATGAGAGAATCGATAATGTGTCCTTGAAGGACAACCGTTTCCTGGTAGTGAGTCATCGTCTTATTCCGCACGTCTTTGCATTGTATCACCCGATTTCGTATGCGAAAGGAAATGAGACTTCAAGACTACGCGTTCGCAGGAGGGGTTTTCATCAATTCTCGAAGGACGCTTGTGGCGTAGGCGCCGGGAGGCAAGCTAAAACAGAGGGTGAGGATGTCTCCCCTGAGGGACCATTCCAGGTCAGTGAGCGGCACACGCAGCGCACGGCGCTCGCCACGGAAGCCGCAGGCCTTGGCCGCGGCGACGAGCGCGTCTTTCGTGGCGCCTGCGTCGGTGATGACGGTTTCCTCGATTGTTCCAGGTTCCCCGCTGGCCCATGACACGCGCGAGCCGAACAGAATGCCGGTGGGGCTGATTTCAAATCGGTCCGCTCGTGGCTGTTCTTTCTCGGCATCGTCCACCTGAAAGCAGGCGCCGTTCTCGGACTTAATGGCCCAGTCACCCACGAACACCTTATCAATCCGATCGATGCGGCGGGCGAGGATTCGGTTGAACAGGAACGACTGGTAGGCATTGAGATACCAGATGCGCTGGCTCCGATTCATCTTTTCGCGTCGTCGGGCGTCATGGAGGAGTTCGGCACCGAGTTGATAGTTATCCCCCGCCTTGCCTTGCCGTTGTGGGCCAAAGTAGTTAGGGACGCCGCGTGTGCGCAGGTGGTCAAGGACAGAGGGCACGGTGTCCGGCGCATGGTCGGCGACTTGGCGGATGACTAAGCGGAAACGATTGCCGGCATGGTGGCCGGTCCGGAGGCGATTGCGATGGCGTCCAAGGACCTGCACCTGTTGGACCATGTCATCGATTGGGAGCCGAGCAAGCTGTTCCGGTGAGACGTGTTGCAAGGACACCATCTGAGTGGTGACTGCGCGAGCATCTTTCAAGCCAGCGACCCCAATGGCCTGCGCCTTGATGCCCAATGACGAGGAGAGTCGGCGGACAAGGTCCGGAGTAGAAAGACCTCGTTTGGTGATCGTCACGTAGAGATGTTCGCCTTCCCCGCACGGCAAGTACAGCGGCCGTTCTTCGACTTGAAAGTCTTCCGGCACAGCGCGGATCTGTCCGCCGATGCCCGGGAGGTGGGTAGTGAGAAACGGGTCGATCGATGGTGGCATACGCCCTCCCTCACGGACCCGGCGGTTGTTTGTCAAAATAGGTCCTGACAATCATTAAGAAAAAGGTCCGTGGTATACTTTTTCGACCATGCAGAAAGGTGCTCGCATAGGACAAGTTACGGCATGAGCAAGCGGCGAAAGGTGTCCTGGCCTGATCGCATGCGGGCCTCTATCGGCTACTGCCTGGGGCACCCCCTCTACCGACTGTTTAGCCTCATCCCAGACTGGGAATTCGGCCTTGCCGATCATGAGGTGACGCGGCAGGCGCATAGGCATGGTGTCCTTGCTGGTTGTCGTGCCGTCCATATCACGGATCTGCATATCGACCGATATTCCCCGCGGCATGATCGCATTGTGCAGACCGTGGGTGAGCTCCGTCCAGACTGGATTTTCATTACCGGCGATCTGCTCAACGTGCCGGAAGGCGTCCCGCATGTCTTTCGATTCCTCGAACAGCTCCGTACCATCGCGCCGGTCTATATGACGCTCGGCAACCACGACCATTACAGCGGAGTGCCGGTCGCACAATATGCCGAATTGGCCGATCGGCACAAGATCACGCTCTTGGTGAACCAGAGCACGATCATCGAAACGGAACGGGGAGAGCTCGCCGTCGTCGGCGTTGATGATCCCTCGCTTCATCGTGCGGACCTTCGATGCGTCCCGACCCGCGCCAATGGCCGCTTTACCCTGCTGTTGGCTCATGCGCCCAACATTCTGGACTATGTCGAAGCGCATCATGCCATTGATTTGATCCTGTGTGGGCACAGCCATGGCGGACAGTGGAGAGTGTCCGGGATCCCCACCTTCTGGCTTCCGCCTGGATGCAGTGGCCGTGTGGACGGGTGGCACGAATCCGGCCAGCACAGGCTCTATGTCAACCGGGGTTTAGGGTGGTCCTTCCTTCCCTTTCGATGGAACTGCCGGCCGGAGATTGCGGTGATTGAGTGGATTGGGGAGTAGACCAGGCCACGAGCCGAATCGCGAATCAGCCAATCTGACTGCAAAGATCGAACTTTCCAAACAAGCGTCTACTATTTCGTTTCCAGAAATTGCTCTGGAGTCACCCCAGACTGTTTTAATATGGCACGAAGAGTGCCTTCGGGCATATCGCCTGGATGATTGGGGATGGTTGTGTATCGGCGAGTGGAAGAGCTAAACCAGATCTCATGACTTCCGGCGGCCTGTCGGTCGAACTGAAACCCAAGAGCTTTCAGCCGCTGAACGATTTCACGATACCGAAACCCGGCCAATCGTCCCATTTAGGCGTTGACGATGAGGGGATAATCAAACTCATCGCGAGCAGGTGGGAGAGAAGAGTCACCGTCACGTTCCTGTCTGGCTTCCAAGATTTTCTTCGCGACATCACGAGCGATGTCGATCGTTTCCTGAATCGTCCGCCCTTGTGCTACGAGACCTTGTATGGCGTCCGACGTCGCGAGATATATACCTTCAGGAAGCTTTTCAATATGGAGATTGACAATTCGCTCCATAGTGCCACTCTTTCGCAAACAATGCTGTTCTTCTTGCGACCATCATACGTGATGGTGCGTTAGGAAGTCGAGAAAACTTCGCAGAGCAACTCTTCCTACTAGTAGCGCCGGTTCCCATCAAAACCGTATCCGACAGGTTGTCTTTACTTGCCTTCTGGTCTCAATTCCCTACAATTCAAGCAGGCGAGGTAGTGGTGGGGCGGAATGCATTAATTAAGGCCCATATTGCCTCAACACCTTGTGTGACTGTCTCTGTATTCGAGCCAAATTAGGTGAACACATGAAACGCAAAGAAATGGATGTGCTCTCTGAAACAATCAATTCGCCTGTTATTCAATTTCCAGGGAGGCAATTCCCGGGTATCCTCATACAAGGAGATTCGCTGTTCATTCTTCATGGATTAACTAAGGAGATTGAAGATCTGTCGGTTGGCCACAAGAACACAGAGCTTAATGCGGCCATAGCGATGCTCAAAGAGAAACTCTCTGGCTTTGTGCAGGAATATGAAGCTGCTATGAAGGCGCACAATATGCAGCTTCCATATTCTTCAAGATAGAGAAAAAAGTAAGCAATCCGGAGTGATTTCTTCATCGGTTAAAAAGGTTGAGAGGGACAAGGGGAACCTGGCCTTTACTCCCGTATCCGTTCCAGTGCTTCCCTTGCCCTGCTTCTGACAGTTTGGTCCCAATCCTGTTCCGAGACCACCTTCAGACGGTCACGCGCTTCGACCGCTCGCAGTCGCCCGAGCCCCAAGGCGGCGCAGGAACGCACGTAGGCATGGTCGTCGTCCAACGCGTTAATCAGCAGCGGCACGACCGATATATCTTGCAACGCGCCCAGGTGACTGGCTGCCATTCCTCGGATGCGATGCTGTTTATCACCCAACGCTCGCTCTAAAGTCGTGGTGAAGATCTCCTTCAAGGCCGGCACAGCCGCTTCAAGTCCATCGATTTGGTACTCGTTGTTTTCGAGAAGTACGAAGGCCAGATCCAGCCGTTTCTCGTGGGTCGTTTCTCGATGAAACAAGGTCAGCAGTCTGGTTCGTTCTTGCGATCGCCTCTGTTGTCGACGAAGCATTTTGATCGGGATAAACAAAAGAAGCGCACAGACAAGGCCGACGGCGGTCATCGGCAGTGCCTGATCGACGACATAATCCTGTGTCTCAACAGAAAGCCGCTTCCAGATCCATACCGAGACAGTGATGAGGATTATCAGTACGACGAACAGGAGGGGGATTATCTGTCTCTGTTGAGGTTGCTTCGTCACGGGGTGAAATCATACGAGCAGGGTTGATTGGTCGTCAATAAATCGTCTTCGAGACGGCTTCTCTCGGGGAGAGTGATGATAGGTTAAGATCGCCCGACCGTGTCATGAATAATTGACTTGCGATTGTCACAAAAGCCATACTCCACTGCAGTACTGACCGATAAGACTCGAAGCGATCAACAATTGAGAGCGATCTGCTTCAGGATAGGGCTAAGCGACGTGTTATGCTGATCCGTTTTCTTCGTGCTTGATCGAATATAGGATCACCGCTCGAGTCAGGTAGGTGATTACGGACATCAATGGAGATGAACCGATACTCTCTTTCTTGCGCAAGGGGTTGAAAGGGGGATTTTCGTCGAGCCGTCTGTCATATGGTTGCTATCAATGAAACCATCGCGGTCTGTAAGAGAGGCATCGCCCATCTTTTCCCCATGGTGATCAGCGTTTGAATAGCTATCTGAGACGGTGTTGATCATGGATGTTCGCGTATCCTCATGGCTGGAGAGCTTGGGGCTGGACCGCTATCGAGAAGTGTTTCTGCAGAATGCCATTACCTGGAATGTCTTGTCCGATCTGAAGGATGAAGACTTGACCTCGCTGGGCGTCTTGCTAGGCCATAGAAAAGTTCTACTGCGCGCCATTGCCCAATTGCCTCACAGGGGTGACAGCGGTCATACGGCCTCCAGACCGAGTGCTATCACCAATCAAATTGCGCCATTCTCTTCTAATCGAGATCGAGCAGAACGACGACGACTGACTGTTATGTTTTGTGACCTTGTCGGGTCAACCGTATTGGCTCGACGGTTAGATCCGGAAGATCTACAAGAGGTTATCCGACGATTCTTTGACACCTGCAGTGAAGCAATCTGTGGATTCAACGGATATGTCGCGAAATACATGGGGGACGGCC
This sequence comes from Nitrospira sp. UBA2083, assembly GCA_002331625.1. GTDB lineage: Bacteria > Nitrospirota > Nitrospiria > Nitrospirales > Nitrospiraceae > Nitrospira_D. Next base: position 35,550 of record DCZN01000078.1, read on the forward strand.
TGTTGGCCTATTTTGGATATCCGCGTGCTCATGAATACGATGCAGAACGAGCGATCCATGCTGGCCTGGCAATGTTGGATAGGGTGAAAACCTTTCCCCAGCAATTATCGTCATCTCAAGAGCCTGAAATTGCGGTACGAATTGGAATAGCAACCGGACAGGTCATCGTCGGCGAAGTGATTGGGCAGGAAACTGCCAAAGAACGGTCGGTTTTTGGTGAAACTCCGCATCTGGCGGCTCGCCTTCAGGCACTTGCCGCCCCTAATCAGTTGGTCATCGATTCGGTCACGAAACGCCTGGTTGGAAGTGAGTTCGAGTGCATGGATCATGGTACGTTCTCTCTCAAGGGATTTGACACACCTATTCAAGTATGGGCAGTGCTCGGTAGTCGGCCATCGACCAGCCGGTTCGAGTCTTATCGATCCGGACCGTTGGCCCCCTTCATAGGACGAGAGTACGAAACGGCGCTTCTTTTAGACCGCTGGCACGAAGCGCTGGATGGTAAAGGTCAGATCGTGCTTCTCTGTGGTGAAGCCGGCATTGGCAAATCGAGATTGGTTCAACATCTGCGTGACCGACTGGTCTGGGACCACTATGAGACGATCCAATATCAGTGCTCACCGCACCATACCAATACGGCACTCTATCCAGTGGCAACGTATCTGCGGCGGGCCGCAGGTCTAGCTAGTGAGGATAGCACTCCTACGCAACTGCACAAGCTTGCCACGCTTATGGCCAACAATAGACTCAATGATCCTGTCATGATTACATTGGTTGCGGATATGCTTTCGTTCCATAGAGATGTACAGGACTTGCCCCTGAGTGTGTCGTCCGACAAACGCAAAAGTATGACTCTGGATACGCTCGTGCAGTATTTGGAGAGGCTGGCGGATCGCTCACCTGTGTTACTCATCGTGGAGGATGCCCATTGGCTTGATCCAACCACGTTGGATCTCATGACGAGAATAATCGATCATATCAAACAGACACGGGTGTTGGTGTTGATTACCTTTCGATCAGACTTCAAACCGACTTGGGTGGGACAGAGTCACGTTACCTTCCTAACGCTGAGCCGACTCCCACGTCGGCATAGTGCCGAGCTTATTGCCATCATGACGGGTGGGAAAATGATCCCGCAGGAGGTACAGCAGACGATTTTGGCGAAGACCGATGGTGTGCCGCTCTATATTGAAGCGTTGACAGAAAATTTGTTGGAGGCCGGATTACTTGTTGAAGGAACTGACTCATATGCTCTTGGAGTCCCACAAAGAGAAATAAGAATTCCTGACAGTCTGCAAGCGTTACTCATGGAACGGGTGGATAAACTTGGATCGATTAAGGAAATTGTTCAAATAGGAGCTGCGATCGGGCGGGAGTTCAGTTATGAGCTGTTACGGGAGACAGTGGATGTTACCGAGAGAGAGTTGGACACCGCGCTTGACTTGTTGAAAGCCTCAGGGCTCATTTTTCAAGAAGGCGATCCCCCGGCTGCTAAATATATCTTTAAACACGCTCTTATCCAAGACGCTGCTTATAACACGCTGCCAAAAAAATCTCGCCGATCTCTACATGCTCGTATCGCTAGAGCACTGGAGAGCAAATTCGCAGAGTGGGTCGGAACGGAACCAGAGCTATTGGCCTATCATTATGAGCAGGCTGGAGAGATCAATTCGGCTGTTCATTATTGGCAGCGGGCGGCTCATAGGGACGCTGCGCGATCTGAAGATGCCGAAGCGCTCAGTCATTTTAACCGGACTTTACATTTGCTTAATATGCAGCCGCAAAGCCCTGAGCGTAATGCTCTGGAATTGGAGCTTCTTATCGCACGGGGCGTTTCCCTACTGAGATTGCGAGGGTATGCATCCGATGAAATTAGGGATAATTACCACAGAGCAAAAACTCTTTCGGAGGAGGATTCTAGTTCTGAACGGCATTTTCTCTCTATTTGGGGATTATGGGTATTCCACCTAGTCAGGGGGACACTTACTGAGGCATGTACGTTGTCTGAATCTCTCCTCTCCTGGGCTGCTCACCAACAAAACCAGGATTTACTAATTCGAGCGCACGTGAGTGTAGGCTCGACCTACTTCTTTCTGGGTCGGTTTGGCGAAGCCAAGGCACATTTAGGTGAAGCCAAGTCACTCTACGATGTAAGTGGGCAGCGTTCGCAAATCCTATCCTATACCCAGGATCCAGGAATTACAGCGAGAATCATGCTGGCGAGAACATTGTGGATATTGGGAGAGGCTGATGAGGTCGAAACGCTGGTAGCCGAGGCCATCCGGATGGCAAGGGAAATGGAACACCCGTACACGTTGGCATTTACCCTAGTGACCGCTTCAAGGATCTATTCTATTCTCCGCGACATACAGAGGACCTTGAGCCTGAGTGAAGAAGCAATCATGCTTTCCACGAAGAACTCCTTTGAGGTGCCCCTAGCATGGGCGATGTCTCTTCAGGGGTGGGCTATGATTGAGCAGGGAAAGGAAAATGGTCTTGAAAGGTTGGCTGAAGGACTCTCGGTGGCACAGAGAGCCAAAGTTAGTCTCAATAACACCCATACCTTGGCCTTACTTGCAGAGAAGCATTTACGGGACCAACATATAGCGGAAGGTTTAGTCGCCATTCAGCAAGCTCAGGAACTCGCTGTAGCTACTGGAGAACGATGCTGGCAAGCCGAACTACTTCGATTGAAAGGCGAGCTATTAATCGCATATTCCGATTCATCAAAATCGGATGCCGAACTATGTCTCTCGGAGGCAGTGAGCGTCGCACGTGACCAGTGTGCCAAAATGTTGGAACTTCGAGCAGCAACGAGTCTGGCCAAACTCTTGAGGACAACGAACAGATCTGATACTGCTAGGAAGCTCTTGAGTTCAACCCTTTCCCAGTGTGGGGTGCCCCATGCTAATCCTGACTGGGTTGAAGCTCAAACGTTTGTTGATCAAATGACGGTGGTTTCTTAGTCATCTCCCATTCATGCGCTTGACCATTCTCGGTTCTGGTACCAATGTGCATCCCACGCGGGCTGCGGCTGGATATCTGGTGCGCACGGATCAACACATCCTTTTCGATTTTGGCCCGCGCACGTTGATGAACCTGATCAAAACCGGTGTGAATCGGCACAAGATCACACATCTGTTGTTCTCACACTTCCACGCGGATCACTTTTCGGACTTCATCACTTTCTTTTTCGATGCGGTCATCTATGCCAAGTACGGCGGCGGTCATCGTCCAGGGATGACCGTGATTGGCCCGAAAGGCACTATCCACCTTCTCCGGTCGATCATGCAAAGCTTCCCCAGCTTTTCTCCGGCGCCGTTCCCCGTTACGTTCAGGGAAGTATCCGCTAAACCTTTCACCATCGGTGACACCCGTATCGTGCCCAAACCCGTTGTCCATGTTCCGGATCTTTCTAGTGTCGGCTATCGGATCGAGTATAACGGTAAAGCCATCGTATACTCAGGCGATACGCTGTACTGCGATGCCCTCATTCGGCTCTGTCGGGATGCCGATCTGGCCGTGCTCGATTGCTCGTTTCCGGCCAATCGTCCTGGCCCCGCGCATCTCCATGCCGGACAGTGCGGTCAGGTGGCGAAAGAAGCCGGCGTGGGCCAACTCGTCCTCTCGCATTTCTATCCGATCGCGGATCGCTATGACGTCAAAGCTCAGGCGGCAGAAGAATTTCAGGGGAAGATCTGGAAGGGGAAAGATCTGCTGACGATTAGAGTCTAACCTTGCAGCCCCAAGGAAAACGTGATTGATGCCAAAACTATGTCTGGAATTCTCTGGGTTGGACTCACGCCAGGACAACTTCAGGATGCTCAAAAAGGCTGTCCAGCAAGGCCGCAGCGAGCGAAGTGGCGAGGCGTACGCTTCGGTACGTTGAGCCGCTGAGCGATGCGAGAACGCCGCTGGCGGTCTTTTTCAGCATCTGCTAGAGGCCTTCTTCGCGGGGAGCCCCACCCAGGATTTCAATGAACTTGGTCAGGCGGGCTGTTTTGATGGAATCGCCGGCCTTGGAATAGATGGCGAGCAAGTTCTTAACCATGCGCGACAAGATCGCGCGGACCGGACTCTTTTGCAGGTACTTCTCGTCGAACCCATACCCGGCCTCGGTCAGAAACCGAGCACAGTTTTTTTCGGTCAACAAGGCTCCGCCGTTGAAACAATCGATGAAAATCTTGTAGCGATCCGACTCAAACTTCACCAAGAAATGCCCAGGCATACCGATGCCGAACAACGGGAGCGCCAAACGCCGGCCGATAAAGAGATAGACGGCCGAGAGGCTGATCGGAATGCCGACGCGCCGATCCATCACACAATTGATGTAGCTGTTTTCAACCTCGTAATAGTTTTTGGTATTTCCTTTAAATCCCTGCTCCGTAAACAGGTATCGGTTGAGGGCATTGACGGCTTCTTCTCCAGAAGCGCGATGGCCGATGCGTGCGCGCACTTCGCCTGCCATCGTATCCAACTGTTCCCCATAACGACCGACGTCTAGGGTCGGGTAGGCATAACGAGCGAGGAGGAAGGCGCCGGTTTCGAGGTTGATAGCGTCATCGGAGAGAGCCGCCAGCTCCTCCTCGAGCTTGCCTCCTCGGATTTCCTCAAGGACGGACGCAATCCGATCGGCCATTTCCGGTTGTTCGATTTCTGCTTCCTGGAGCAACGGAACAGCCGAGGGGCCGATATCGATCAGTCGCCCACTGATGGTGCGGACAATTCGATCGTCTTCGTCGGACAGAAGGCGAATGAGCGCGCGAATCTGGCTTTCAGTAATCATCGCGAATGGTTCTTCGCCGGACACAGGTTAAAGGATTACATCCCTCTAATCATGATCCGACGGATTTGGACGTCAGTCAAGCGATCGCTGCTTCATGGAGAGAGGTTTATCCCATGGCCCGGCGGAATGCCTTGGCGCCGCCATACAAACAGAGGGCATCGAAGACCACCATGACCAGCACCACCATTCCCACATGCGGTAAGGCCTCCGCCCATCCGGACAGGATTAACGGTCGCACCGCATCGATCGCCCAGGTCATCGGGTTGAACTGTGCGAGGAAACTCATCCAGCCCGGCATGGCGGTCAGAGGGACCAGCGCCGAGCTGAGAAAAATCATCGGTAAGGATAGAAACCCCAACACAGAGAAGAAGTCACCATGACTTTTGACTGAAAAGGCCATCGCCATGGAAATGGCAGTCAGACCAACTCCGAACATCATACCGATCAACAAGATCGTTGCGATGCCCAGGATTCCGGTTGCCGGATGGACGCCAAAAAGATACGACACGCCCAGAATGACGAGGACCTGCATCGACGTGATGGCCATGACGAAGATGAAACGGCTCAGGATGACGGAGGTGCGATGGATCGGCGTCGACATCAACCGTTCCAGGAACCCGTTTTCCTTGTCAAATAGGAGGTCGACTCCTCCAGCCAACCCGTTATTGAGAACGGTCATGACGACGACGCCGGCCGCAAGAAAGCTAATGTAGTTTGGCGCCTGCATGACCTGTGTGTCCGCAGCCCGTTGAAACAGGTTCCCGAAGAAAATAAGCCAGAACAGCATCGGTTGAACGAGGGTGAACAACATGCTGAACTTTTCCCGGCTCAATCGTCGAACCCACCGCATCGTCAATGCGCGGATCTCTTGCCAATAGTGCGCCACGTCGCTCCTTCTTATGTCGTCTCAGGTTCAGGGATGGATTCGGTAATCGCTCGCCCCGTATGCGCGATAAACACATCGTCCAAGCGCGGGCGATTGTACTGAATAAACTCGATGCTGCATCCGAGTCGATTGGCCGATTCAAGGATGGTCGGCAGCGCCTTCTCCGGCGACTCCACTCGGATGTCTAAGCCCTTGGCCGTTGCCCGCACGCTCTTGATCGCCGCTTGACCGTTGAGCGCGGATTCCAACGCGTGCATCCGGTCGGCCTCTTTCAGCGTGAGAGACACAATGTCGCCGCCGAGGGCGATCTTCAATTCGGCGGGTGCCCCCAGCGTCTTGATCTTGCCGCCGTCGATGATCGCGAGCCGATCGCAGAGTTGATCGGCCTCATCCAAATAGTTCGTCGTCATCACGACCGTCATGCCACGGGCCTTGAGCATCCGCACATACTCCCAAATGCGAAGCCGGCTTTGCACGTCGAGGCCCAAGGTCGGCTCGTCGAGGAACAGAATTTTCGGATCCGGCAACAGGCCGCAGGCGATATCCAGCTTGCGCTTCATGCCGCCGGAATAGGTCTTGGCCGGACGGTCTGCATGGGCTTCCAGGTCGACCAGTTTGAGCAGCTCGCCGATACGTTTGGTGGCCTCTTCTGTCGTCAGATGATAGAGGGCGCCCAGCAATTGGAGGTGTTCACGCCCGGTCAGAAATCGGTCGATCGCCCGCTCTTGAGGCACGTAGCCGATGAGGGTCCGCACCGTGTCCGCATCGCGCACCGTGTCGTACCCCATGATGGTCGCAGTGCCCGAGGTCGGGTGCAACAACGTGATGAGGGTGCGCAGCGTGGTGCTCTTGCCGGCACCGTTGGGTCCCAGCAGGCCGAAGATCTCTCCGGCATAGACTCGGAACGACAGGTCATCGACAGCCTTATGGCTGTCATAGGTTTTACATAGACGGCTGACATCGATAGCAACGGCACGATCCATGACTTACTCCCAGTCCTTCGCGCCGTGATGTTCATGCAGCATGAATTGCACGAGATCATTCAATCGACGGGCCCGCTGATGAAGCCCATCGGCTTCCAGCAGGAATTGTTTTTCCAAAGGCGTACAATCCAGATATGTTGACAGGGTGTTCACCAACACTTCATCGCCGACTTCTTCACGGAAGAAGCCCTGCCAGGCCGCGCTATCCTCCCTCGCCTGGAGATACCGCCCAAGGACATCGATCAGCCCGCGCCGAACGCCCTTGGTCAGCCCCTCGCCGGACAGCATGGGCGTGACATGAATCGTCGCCTCACGATAGGCTTTCTCGAAATGTTCCTCGGTTATCTCACAGCGCTCAAGCCCCTGCAGTAAAATATTGGAGCGGCCGTCCGGTAACGGTTGCACGCTTACGATGCGCCCGACGCAGAGCGCCGGATAGATCGCCGGATTTCCATAGTAGTCCGACTCCCATCCCTCTTTCAGCAGGGCCATGGCAATGCACTGCCCCCCTATTGTCACGTCGGCGACCATCTGGCGATAGCGCGGTTCAAAAATGTGGAGCGGGAGGTACGTCTTCGGGAAAAACACCACATTGGGCAATGGAAATACCGGCAGACGGCTCGGTATGGGAAACGGGTCCGTTTGCTTAGACGGACTCCGGTCTGACGGCCCTCGCTCACGGTCAGTTTGCATGGTGCACGATAGCTGAGACTTGTGAAAATTGTCAACGCCGCCAGTTGAGCGAAAGATCCAAGAGAAATGTGAAAACCCGCTCTGAGACAGTCGATTGGTTCAAGGAGCCGGTGCGTGTTATAACGATGTCACAGGAGTGTACACGTCGAATGATTCTCTTAAGACGAACTCAGGATGCTTGGCAGTGGGTGACGAGCTGGGGTCGGATTGTGACGTTTGCTCCGGTTCTGCTAAGCACGAGCGCTTCAATCGGACTTGCGGCAAGTCCCTCTCCCGCACCCTTCCAGCCGGCGATTGCCGGATACCACTACCAGTTTCCGAGGGATCATGGCTCGCATTCCACCTACCGGACGGAGTGGTGGTATTACACGGGGCATCTGCATGCAAAGAACGGCCGGTCATTCGGCTTCGAGCTGACGTTCTTTCGCCGAGGGGTTCCGCCTGAGGACATCACGACACTCCCGTCAAAATGGTCGGTGAAGGACCTGTACCTGGCCCATTTTGCGGTGACCGACATCAATGGAAAGCAATTTCATTTCTCGGAGAAGTTCAGCCGTGAGGGACTGGGGAAGGCTGGGGCCGACGAGTCGCGACTTCGCGTCTGGATCGATGAGTGGCGGGCGGAGGCGGCGACGGATCCGACGGGCGCTCACACCTTGGTGGCCCGTGACGAGACCCATGCCCTTTCCCTCACGCTGCAACCGGCTAAGCCTCTCGTCACGCACGGTGCAGCCGGCATCAGTCGAAAAGGAAAGGAGGTGGGGCAAGCCTCTCACTACTACTCGTTCACAAGACTCGTCACGAACGGGACGCTGACGATCGACGGGGAGTCATTCGACGTGACCGGCCTCAGCTGGATGGACCATGAATTCGGGTCAGGCGATCTCGGGGCCGATCAAGTCGGCTGGGACTGGTTCAGCATCCAGTTGGAGGACAACACGGAGCTGATGCTGTATCGGATGCGCCTAAAAGATGGAACATCCGATCTGGCGTCCAGCGGCACCGTTGTGTCACCGGATGGACGCGCTCGGCATTTGGAAGTGACCGACTTTCAGATCGAATCGACCAGAACCTGGACCAGCACCGAGAGTAAAGCCACCTATCCCAGCCGATGGCGACTGACGTTCCCATCCCTCGACCTTGTGCTGGATGTGGTCCCATTGCTCGCCGATCAGGAGTTGCGCACCTCACGCAGTACAAAAGTCTCCTATTGGGAAGGGGCGGTGGCGGTGACCGGCACCAAACAAGGCAGGCCGATCAAGGGTCAAGGCTACGTCGAGCTGACCGGGTATGTCGAGCGACTGAAGATGTAGTGGTTGAGATCTGCGGGCGCCAGCCGCATTCACCGGGTCTCCGCATCGTTCAAACGTGCGCAAGCATTGAACGGAACCACTTGTGGATTTTTGCCACCGGTACAATATCTTCGGGTATTGTCCTAATTTTCTTCAAGAATGTTTCTGCAATAAAATTTCCACTGATTAAGGTCAGCAACTTCCCTGGCTGGTGAACGCCGGCCTGGCGTAGGCAATCACCCGAGAAAACCGGCTCTTCCCGCCGCGAGAAGTCTGCGCGCGCATCTCAACTAACCTAGGCCAGTGATTCTGGAGGACCTTCAACCAAGGAGGACGCCATGAATAGGATCTGGTTGTATGTAGGTGGAATTATTGTCGGAGCAGCGGTGTTGATCTATGCCGTACTCACAGTGGTGAGTAGCACGAATCCACCGGCCAGTGATCTGAGGGCGTCGTACGAGACGGCGAAATAGTGAGCCATCACTGGGCTTTCTGAACGGCTGACATTAGCGGGGCGCCGAGTTTCCGTGTCCAGCATGACGCGTGAGTGGGGCCCAAAGGGGAGGTGTGTGATTCCCACTCAGGAACATGCCACGCGGCAGGTTTCATCCGCGAGGTGAAGGTTCAATCCGTGGAGAGTCATTCCCGCGTCTGAGGTGGAACTAAAGAGGGCTGATTCCTTGAGAATGCTCCTTCGCTTCGATCGCATGGGAGCGGATAAGTATCTTGCGTCGGCCTTTTCCCCGTAGAAGGTCCTGAGCGAGGCGAGAGCGATGCTGAAAGGATTTTTCAGCATTCTAAAACTAGCGCAAGATGAGCCAGGAGACATAGACGATCAGCAGGATGACAATGGGGAGTAGGACAAAGAGAGTCTTGCGAGCAACCGACATCAGCTGTGCACCCTTTGCCTGGATGGTTTCGGCTCGGTCCTGGATGCGCTCGTGTCGTTCGGTTTGTCGTTGAATCAAAGCATAGTGTTCCCGCTGTAGCGCCAAGGCTTCAGCCTGGCGATCCAACTGGAGCTTTTGGTTGTCACGAATGTCTTTGAGGAGCGAGCTCAACTGCTGAGCCTCTTGATCAGTCATGATCGCCCTCCGCTGACTCCCCTCAAGTGTAACGCTCATCCATTTGCCGTCAAATACGTCGGAGAGGCCAGATCAGGCTAACAGCCATTTCAATCCAATTTTCACTCTCTCAAGAATGTTGGGTCACAAGATACCCGCAATAAGCCCACCTCCAACCACAATCAATAGAACTGAAACAATCAACTGGACCGACCGAAGTGTGACCTTCTTGAGCAGCTTTGCGCCGATGTAGGCTCCGGCAAAGGCAGAAACGCTCGCGCCGATGGCCAACCGCCATGCGATGACCTCCCCATGGGATGAGATATCCGCGTCGTAGACGGTCATGCGGGAGAGATCCACCATGACGGCGAGGACGACCCCCGTGGCGACAAATACCTCTTTCTCTAGACCTGTCTTGATCAGAAACATGCTGCGAAAAGCGCCTTGATGCCCTGACAGTCCTCCGAAGAATCCACTGATGATGCCGCCGAGCGGGAGCCATTTTAGATCCAGCGCGGTTTTCGAGAAGGTTGGGGAGAGTTCTAAGAGAACAAAGGTAATGATCAGAAGACCGATCACGAGCTTGAGGGCCGACACCTGCCGAGCGCTCCCAAGCGCCTCGTATGCGTAGAGGGGTTTGACTTCCCCCAGATACGTCAGCAACGCAGCTCCTGCAAAGGCCGCCGCAATCGCCGGCAATCCAAACTTCAGTAAAACTGAATGATCAGCCTTGCGTCCAAGCAACCCGATCTTGAAGAGGTTGTTGGCCAGATGGACCATGGCGGTCATCGCAATCGCCAATTCCAGGGGGAAGAAGAGGGCAATCACCGGCATCAGCAGTGTGCCGAGCCCGAATCCGGAGAAGAGTGTGAGGGTAGAGGCAAGTAACGCCGCAATGCATACAATGAACAGTTCCACTGTGTTTCTCCCGAATGGGTGAAAATGGGTGAAATAGGCATCCTAGTAGAAATCGCTGGCCTAAGGCTCCTATTGGGAACCCCCAATATTCAATAGGAGGAACGAAGGATCTATCAGGTCCAGGACCGTGCTTGCCTTGGGATGGTGAGTGCCTGGAGGTACGACATCCGTGAAAGGGATTTCGCACACGACTACGACTGAACGCCAGTTTCTAATGAGTTAATGATCATGCCTGACACCAATTCTTAGTGGGACTGGCTTCGTCCGTGCCACTTATGCATCACTCTGAACGAACAGCTCATCTTCACCCGCGGGATCTTGCTCACCCGCATGATAAAAGGCGATTCGGTAGACGCCCGGTCGGGCGGGAGCCTCGAGGAGGATACTGAGATTTTCCGCAGTAAGTCCTGAATATTTAATGGTGTGCAAGGCGGGGGTGGAAAATTCCTTGAATTTCTGCTGGTCGTCAAAGACCGCGCGCTCGACGCGCAATTCTCCATCGAGGCTTTTTGACCCGGAGGGAAATGTCAGTGTGAGGTGTACGCTATCATGAGGATGGCAGACCCTCTCGCGGACGGCGACCTCGATCGCTGCGGCCGCGGCCGCGAGCACGCCCTGTTTCCCGAGGAGACCTGCAAGCGTGCGACGAAGATCGTCGTTCTGATAAATCGTGCCATGTTCGCCTCCAACCGGCCGCCCCTGAAGCCCTGTGATGGTTCCGCTCCAGGCCGGAACGGTGCCATCGCCCGCATCCTCAGTTTCCACTTTATCGACGTGATAAGTTGCTCTGTCCTTTCTCATCAAAACGTGTGAAACCATAGTCTGGCGAGTTCCGACAAAAGTAAAATAGCGCACGTGCACTGGACGATTGGCGTGGTTGAGCTTGGCATGGAAGTTCATGGCCGACTGTAGATTGGCCTCCACGAGACCCAAACCCTTCGCAACCGGTGGATCATAGATATCGAGGGGTTCATACTGCGCTTTACTGTCACGATTCCAGGCAAACGGCTCATTTTTCGGCGGCAGGAGCTGATAAATAGAAGGATATCGAGGATCACGGACAATCTCCAACACCTGATCTGAATTCAACCATAGTCGCTTTTCCTGCCCCATCGCTGCGGACAGCGCGATAGGAGAGCCGCGATGCGGGGTGCCCAACGTGATCAGCTGTCGTATAGTCTTCATGCCGGACCGGTTTGCGAACTCACCGGATTCCAAATAGTACCGACTGATCAGCCCTCCCATACTATGAGCGACGATCGACAATTCGGCTTGGCCGCCGTGCCGATCAACTGTCCTGTCGATGAGGTCGGCGAGTAAACTAGCTGCCTTCCCGTTGTCCTTTCGCCAATCATAAGGAAAGAGAACCAGCGTTGGCGGGTCCTCAGTCTCTCGAAAGTCGCAAGTAGCGAGATCGTCGATCAAGGTACTGTATTGGTTGGAGATCAGGACATCGCGAATGACATCCGTTGCTACAAGATCTTCTTGCAGCAGCTCTGCCATTTTCCCATAGGGCAACCACAGTTGCCGGACCGGACCCGGCCAAATCACCTCGCCATTATATGCGAGCTGCGAACCCATCAACCCGGGGACCAGCACTACCACCTGTTTCATGTAGGGTCTGCTCCTTGATATGTCCGTAGCGCCTCATTGAGTGCCGCCGCGACCGAGCGGTATTTTGGAATCATCAGGTTCAGGCATCGTTCCTCGATTCGAGCCTCCCTGATCGAGCGCACGATACTTTCACGGTCGAGATTCATGTCGAACATGCAACCGGTATTGTCTTGATGGTATTCCAGTCTCGGATTGACGGCCACGAGGAGCATGCTGCAGATCACCCCCCCCACGGCCACTTCGAATAAGCGCCCCGCCCGCTGAGCAAACTTCCTGAGGTCATACGTCGAGGCTAATATCAGACGATTGTCGTAAGTGGCAAAGTAGTTCCAGTGCACAGACTCTTCTTCTTCGAAGGCCACCATGCTGGGCGTAATGCCGACTAAATAGTGGAGATCCAAGTCTTTTCGCACAACGTCGGCCCGCCGATAGAAGTCGTCTGCGATCATGTTGCTTTCGATTTCCTCCCGCTCTTTCTTGCTTGGTAGAGACCCAAGCCGTTCACGCGCCCAGGCAACGACTCGCTCGGGACGACTGATCATGCCGGCAGGGATGGCGGCCTCGACCTCAAAGATGGCAAAAGCTCCTTGTACCCTGTTTAGGACCTCGATTACCTGGGGCAACCGTCCTACGCGAGCACCAAGATCCCAGATCCCGATCCTCATCACGTCCGGCTGACGCTCGAGTTCACTGATCACCCGTTGGAGATTTGGCAGAGCTTCTGTCAGATTACTAGAACCAATGCCGCTGCCACCGAACGTCGTTGACAGGAGTGTTTCCATGAATCTAGGTGATTGTTTTTGGAGTGAGGTGGCCAGTGTCGGCTCGGCTTGTTGAACCGCCTGCATCCGAGCTTCCAACAGACTCTGGAGTTTTTCTTTCGAGTCGGCCGACCGATTATGGATCAGCGTGAAGGGTGAAATCTTCATGGCTTGAGTATTTGCGCAGCACCGATGTGTCGATAGATTGTCGGAACCCCCCATTCGAGAACCGCATCCGTCGAGCCCCCAAGGTCGATCGAAAGTCTGATCCGACCTTCTCCAACGGCTCGATCGATGTCCCCGCTCTTCAAAAGTTCTTCGTACATGGCCTCAACAAAGGTCGCCACCGTCTTGTCGGGAATGGGGAGCTGATTCGCCACAACGGCCGGGATGCCGGCCCTTACCAACGACTCTGCGACCAGCGAAAAATCATCCTTGAAATCTCCGGCTGCTGTTTCGCAGGCACTGAGTACAGCCAGGCGAATTTGTCGATGGCCAAGGATTTGTCCGAGTTCGTCTGCTCTGATGCGAACGCTTTTCCGCGTTTTCCGGTCGGTCAGGACTAGATACCCAGTGCCCTTTACTACCTCGCCGTGACCGGAAAAGTGAAAAATGTCGAATGGTTCCTGTGTCACAGCATCGAGCAGGCTGGTACGCGTGGTTCCGTCTATGGCTTTGAATTCAAACTTCCTTCGCGCACCATCCTTTCCGATGCGATCCAGCCTGACACGGAAGGTGGTCTCGATCTCGTCTCTCACCTCGGTCCAACTGACAGGTTCTTGGTCGACCGGCTCTGCCGACGCGAACAATACCCGAATTTGTTCCTTGATCTCTAACGGAGAGGGCGGCGATTGGCCGATAACAGGGACGATTCGGACGACGGAGCGGTCGCGGCGTGGGCCAGGAGTGTGCGCCGGTTCCTGCCAGTATTCCCAAGGGATGGCTCGCACTTCCGACTGATTGCTCAGGATATGAATGCGGACTTGTCCCGGCGGCAGCCGACTATAGAGCTGAGCCAAGTCACCTCTGATACAGAATGAGAATAGTTTATGCCCGTACGCTGTAAGTTCCTTAAAATCTGGGCGCTTTTCCGTTGCACGGAGGGAGCGATTGATATGGTCGCGAAACCCTGTCAACTCATCCAGGGCAGTCCCGAAGCTGAGGCGACTGACTGCTATGTCAGAATTCCACCGACCATAGGCAATGGCTTCTTTCAGCGGACTTGCATCGAGAATTGCTAAATCGAATGATTCAACCATGAAAGGGGTTTCCGCCTTCCACGACACAGTCGAGGATTCGCCATTCAGGCCTTCGATTTTTGTTTCTGTATTTGCCGCTCAAGGGTATCACATTGCCGAGTATGATGCGATCGATGTGACGACTATTTAGGAGGAGGTAACATGACCATCGCTCCGATTAAAACAGCCCGAGACTATGATCGGGTGCTGGAGCGCATCGAACAGTTGATGGATGCCAAACCAGGTACGAAGGCTGGTGACGAGTTGGACGTACTCACGACGCTTGTCGAGGCGTACGAAGCGAAGCATTACGCGATTTATCCTCCCGATCCGATCGACGCGATCAAGTTCCGGATGGATCAACTCGGCATGACGCGAAAAGATTTGGAGACGGTATTGGGTGGGCGCGGGCGTGTGTCGGAAATCCTGACGAAGAAGCACAACCTATCGCTCGAGATGATTCGCCGACTCCACCGCAAGTTGCATATCCCCCTGGAAAGCCTCATCGGCACCGCGGCCTAGCTACTACTTCACCTTGCCAGCGTTGGCGTTCAGATCATCCCTGCTTGACTCCCATCCGATCCCTATGATTAGGTCCCGCACCACGATGAAGCTCCTTCGTATAGCCCTTAGCCTCAGCCTATTCCCGCTCCTAGTGTTCTCTCTCGGCTGCCAAAAAGAGAGCGAGTCCGTCGTCTCGATCGCGCTGCATCCGACGAACGCCAATATTCTCTATGTGGCCACGAATGATGCGGTCTACAAGTCTCGCGATGGCGGTGGGACCTGGGAGCGGTTCCCGAGTTTCAGTGCACGTCGGGTGACGACGCTTGCGATTGATCCGTTACTGCCAGCGACCATTTATGCCGGCACGATGGGGGATGCGGTCTACAAGAGCCCGGATGGCGGCCAGCACTGGTTGCCCCACAATGTCGGGTTGAAAGAACATGTCTCGTTTGTGAATCAGTTCGTGTTTCATCCGGCGCTGAGCGAGAAGATCTACATCGCGACGACGGTGGGGGCCTTTCATACGAAAGACGCTGGCCGTGAATGGGAAGAGCGGATGAACGGGATGAAGGAAGTCCACATTGTCACCTCCATTGCCATCAATCCCAAGGAGCCCAGCATCCTGTTTGGCGGTACAACAGGAGGGATGTATCGATCAGACGATGCGGCGATGTCCTGGAAACGGATCAACAATGGGCTGATCCCCGAGAGTGAGCTGATGGCGTCGATGGCGCTCGGTGTGAATGCGATTGAAATTGATCGGACGAGTCCCAACATTGTCTATGCAGGGACGACGAAAGGGCTGTTTCGCACGACGAACAAGGGCGAGCAATGGGAGCGGATTGGGCAGTCGCTTGCCGATCCCTTTATCAGCAGCATTCTGCTGCACCCCACAGAAACGGCGCAGCTCTATGTCGGTGGGCCCAAAGGGGTCTGGAAAAGTGCCGACAGGGGGAAGACCTGGCAGGCACTGAATCAGGGCCTGACGACGCTGAACATTCGTGCCCTAGCCATGGATCCGAAGAATCCGCAAACCCTCTACGCCGGCACGAACGGGAGCGGTCTCTACCGTTCGACCGATGCCGGCACGACCTGGACGTCGGTGCCGCTTAAGGCGGTGTCCCAGAAAGTAGGCTGAGGCTCAGGTTGAGGTTGAGCAAGAAGCGCCCATGTTCTGAACTCAACCTGAACCTTGACCTCAACCTTCTCAATATCCTGTCTTCGGTCCTGCGCTTCCGTGTTGGTACCGGCTGCTGTAGGACTGCATCTTGTCGGAGAGGGATTTCCACTCCTCGGCCGTCATCAGATTCTTTATCCTGAACCGGAGGCTCAGCACGTTGGCCGAACTCTGCATCCGCTGAATGTTCGACTCGTTGAGAATCTTAGAAAACTCCTCCGGCGTCGCGTCATAGTTGGCATTCAAGGTATAGATCTGCCGGTGATACTCCCGTTCCTGCTCGCGGCTGGCTTTGAGTTCCTTAATGATCTCGCCGACCAGCACGTTCACTTGCTTGGCCTTCTCTGGATTTTGGACGGTCCGATTGACCAGCCCCTCCATATCTTGCTGGCCTCTCTGCCAGTAGGCGTCGCTCTTGCCGCCACTCATCATGCCGTGATGGTGGTGTGACGAGCAGCCCACCAGGGCCACCATTGCGCATGCAGCAAGTACCCCGCTCAATTGTCGTTTCATGTCTTCCTCCCATTAGAGTTGTTCCATACCTTCTTCATACCGTATCATCCACGCACTGACTATGACAGATGTCAAACTCACCCCGTCCGAACCAAGCCAGATCCTGAGGGAGGAGTTCCGTCGGCATCTGGAAAGTTTTTATACCCGACTTAAACTGGCACCGCCATACGAGAGTGTGGAAAAAGCCATTCGCACCCTGACAACGACCGTGCATGCGCTTCCCAAGGACGAACAAGCCAGGATTGTAGCCGATCCTCTTTTGCAATGGCAGCAATTCCGAGACGCGTTTGAACGTTCCGGCCTCGTGAAGAAGCATCGGGGCATTATCGCCGGTCTCGTTCGTGATCGGTCGGCCCTCAACTTGCCGGTTGAGTATGATCATTTCTTGAGCTTGTTTCATCAGTAGAACTTAGCGGGCCACCTTCGGAAGGACTGGGTGAAATTATTGCGGCACGTAGTTCCTCGTACACCTCCATCAGGCGGCTGTCTTCAAGCCGGTAGGACAAGGTGACCGTGACGACGCCGAACAGGACAACCATGCCTGCGAGTCCGATAATGCCGATGCCCAAAAACGTCGCGCCTACTGTCGCAAACCCACCTTCCATTGCATATTGAACCACGAACGTCAGCGATCCCACCAAGACGATCACAAACCAGATGAGGGTGATAAGCGCCGATGACCAGGGGACACGCTTCACGCACCGCGTTCCCAGACCGTGATCTTGGGAATACAGCTGAATGAGGCCTTTCACCGGCCAAGCCGTTCGAAACTTTCGAGAGAACAGCCGGTATTGCGGACGGATGGCGATGTAGGAGAGCTCGGGGTACAACCATGCCACTCCATGCGGGAGCAGCAACACGCCGTTTGGATCGAATCGATCGCGGACGGTCGTCTGAGTCACTCCGGGCCACTGATCAAGACGATGTGCGACACGACAGCCATAGCGTACGGCATCAGGGGTCAGTCGAATAAAATACATCCAGTCCCCGACGATCAGTCCAAGGAACAAGGCGACGGCGAAGAGGCCTGCCAGGATCATGGAGGTAGCTATCACATAGGGGAGAGCTGCGAATCAAGGCGGGGATGACCAGAACACACTAATTTTGCATGGGCAAATTTGGCTTGAAAAATGATGTCTGTACCACGAAGAACCTGTTGACTCATGCGGAGGAGTTTGGCTACAGTACGCCGGGCAGCGTTTTCGGCGGGCCTTGCACTACATGAATTTCCCGCCTCAAACTATCCCCGCGTCGCCATAACGGTTTCTTCCTCTGCAACGTTGCAGTGCGTCGAGACAGGATCGGAAGAGGTTTTGGAGGACAGTATGGATCCCGATAAGATTGAACGTGTGTACACCTCCTACGCGGGGTTCTACGACAAAGTGTTCGGTAAGGTATTCCATGAAGGGCGTGAGTCGGCCATCAGGAATCTCAACGTGCAGCCTGATGAGCAGATTCTTGAAGTCGGTGTGGGGACCGGACTCGCCCTTCCGATGTATCCGCGTCATTGCCGCATTGTTGGAATCGATGTGTCCGAAGGGATGTTGGCGAGGGCGAAAGAGAAAGCGGCAGCCCACAGCCTTGATCATGTCCAGCTTCACCGGATGGACGCCGGCGCGATGCAATTTGATGATGATAGCTTCGATACGGTCGTGGCCGCCTACGTCGTGACGGCGGTGCCGGACTATCGGAAGGTCGTTGATGAAATGATTCGAGTCTGCCGTCCGGGTGGCCGAATTATCATGCTCAATCACTTCAGCAACGGCAACAAGGTGATTGCAGCTGTCGAAAAAGTGATCTCTCCATTGACGAAGCATTTAGGGTGGCGCACGGATCTGTCTCTCAATACCGTGCTGGAAGGGACGTCGCTCCGCATCGCTCGGAATCAACGGGTGAACCCATTGCGACTGTGGGCCCTTGTGGAGTGTATCAACGGGAAGGGCCAGCGGACGAATGGACATGGGACCGCGCATGCGGTCTCCGATTATGTGAATGGCAACGGAACCCCTTCATATTCTAACGGGAATGGCAACGGGCACTATTCCCCCGAACACGCGCATTAATTCGCTGCCAACCATTTCCCCCCTCTCACCATTCTCATCGTGAATGGTGTTTCCACGCCAACCAGTTTTCCCACTCTCGGCCGGGGATAATCGTCGTGCCGACGAGGCAATTGCCTGGAAAATGTTGAGTGATCCGCTCAGTCAGGACTTCCAAGATCCGGCTCATTCGTTGATCTTGAATACCGAATATTCTCAGCATCAGTCCAAAGCCCTGTCCGTCCAGTGGGCCATAGGCCATGACATGGACCATGTTGTCTCCGCGCATTGAGAATTTGTCCGCTGGACGCAGGCTTCCTTCCCACTGCACCGCCGGATGAATTGCGGCCGACCGTTTGGCTTCACACCAGGCACAGGGCAGACCAGCCTGGCCCAACTCGTCCAACAACCATTGAACGGAGGGGCCATCCGTCGTTTGACCTTGAAAGGTCCATCGAGCGAGTTCTGCGGCTTGCTGGGCCGTGACGAACGGCACGGTAAGTTCCTCCAAGTAAGCCTCATCACAGACGACATAGAGCTCGCCTTGAGGATCAAACCAGAAGCGCAGTTTTCCCGCGCTGAGTTCCGTTTGAATCACACCGAGCGAGGAGCAATCCGCGCCGTCCTGTTCGAAGACTGAAAAGTCTGTGACGCCGGTCATGGTGAGCTTGGCCACTCGAACGAGTCCCCGCACCGCATAGCGGATGGTCACTGTGATCGTGGTTCCAGCTGGGATCTCCCGACCGGTACCCTCATCGAAAAGGCGGCGCTTGGAGATCTGCACATCGGTCACATAGCCGGAGCGGAACCCACCCGTATGGCCGATCAGCCATCGGAGATCTTCCGTAGTTTTGATGGTGTGCTCCATGGAACCAATTGTAGCGCAGGTAGGGATGCACAGCTAGGCTGGTGGGTGCATCCAGCAGGAAAGCACGGGAGCCGGAATCCGCGGGCGTAAGATCGGTCTCAGTTCGCAGGACCTGTGTCGTACTAAGCCGGCCTTCCGGCACCAAGCTGCTGCGATGGATGCTTCTCTTCTCCCTTGGTTCACCATGAGGAACAGACCGTGAGGCTGTAGGTTGTGCGCCACTTGTGAGAAGAGAGCATGCGGCGTGAAGAGAGAAAGCGGCATGCGCCAAGCGAGTACTGGATTCGGTGTGACAAAAGGATACCATGCTATGACAGTGTGTGCAGGACGATTGTACCTAGAGTAGTCGCGGATGAGGAACTCTGTCTTCGGAAGGTTTTCGATATAACCACGTGCGTAATCGAGGCGACTGTATCCATTGAGGTAAATCCGATGCCCCTCTACTTCGATGCCGACCAGCTCGGTTGGCCGAAAGAAGGTATGCAAGACCGGTGCATACCAAAAGTTACTCGGCCCGATATCCTGTACCACGCCGCCGGTCAGGACTGGTAATTTCAAAGCCGACCAGGCTTGGTCGAGTATGTCGAGATAGTCGTACTGTTTCAGCGCGGTCGCCTGTGTCGCTCTGTCTTCAAACCGTACGCGGAAATGCCGTTGTAGGGAAGCGATCCGCTCGTGCTGAATTCCACTCAGGTCGCGCAGTTCCTTTGCCGGACGCTCTCGATAGGTTCCTCGTGACCAGGCGACTCGCTCCCCGAGGTGGTACCAGAAGCTGTGATATCGGGAGCGTAACAGTTGCGGAAACGAATAACGCGGAGCCACGGATTCAGGGAGCGGCGGCAGTTCTGAGAGGCTGTCGCCAACGAGATGTTTGACCTGTGTGGCTGTGGCAGGCATATCGCTTACTCATCGGTCGTTCACGCCATGAGCTGAAGAGCGGAAAGGGAAGGAAAGGAAAAGAAAAGGCAAGGTGCCGCTAGGCAGAGAGAGTACGCACGAATTGCTCAGGGTGTTCGGGGGTCACGAGCCATGGTCGATCCCTCTTTCGCTCAATCCAGACAAATCGATCTGTGCGGGAGACATACATCTGCACAAGGCCGTGCCGCTTGGTCCATAGCCACCCGAATCCACCTCCCGGCCCACCAGCACCGACTCGTAGGCTCCAACCGAGTTCCTGTCTTAATTCGTCTGGGTTCAAGAGCCGAATGCCGGAAATGCTTTCACGAGCAATCTCTCGATACTTCATGGGCCAGATTACCTCGAGTGAACACTCCCGTACGACAAAACAGCTTGGTCTGAAACGCAGCCAGACCCAAACATAAAGGATAATGACCAGTACGCCTGGAGCAAAATGGAAGCGGAACCCAAGCCATACGGCGATGAAGAAACTCACTGGCAGTGCGAGAAGCACGAGGGTGATGACACGGATACTAGGAGACATCGGAGCGAGATGAAACGTCTTCGCGGAGGGATGGGTATCCATCAGTCACAGGAGGAATAAAAGTGGATCAGTCGGCTCTGACCAGCAACAGTTGATACGCTGCCAGATCACGTGAAGAGTGGCAACAGAAGATCACTTCTCTGATTATGGGAAATTCCGCTATGGAAGCGCGAAGAGTGGTCACCGCAATGTTGGCTGCGAGGTCGATCGGATAGCCGTGGATGCCGGTGCTGATACTGGGGAAGGCGATGGTTTGAATTCCGGCACCGGCAGCAAGTTCAAGACAACGTCGATAACAGGATGCCAGCAGATTCGGTTCGCCGGAATCTCCACCATCCCACAGCGGACCGACCGCATGAATGACGTACCGCGCAGGTAGACCGTAGCCTTTGGTCAACCTAGCATCGCCCGCTGAACAGGAACCGAGCATCAGGCAGGCTTGTGCTAACTCCGGCCCTGCAACACGATGAATAGCTCCACAAACCCCACCGCTCGGAAGCAACGACGCATGGGCAGCATTGACGATCGCGTCAACATGAAGGGTGGTAATGTCAGCAAGGATGGCGTGGAGGGTTGTGGGCATCACCATGCACTCACAAGTCACGAATTGCTTGGGGGGAACCTCTCGTGCTTCACCAATGCAATCCGTTCACGATGAATCGGCCGTTCATCTGGCAACTTCCAGCCAACCCGCGAGATCGACGCATGGGCCAGGCCTAGAACCGTCCGCCGGCTGCTTGCTCCAACCCGTTCAGTGTTGCTTCGTCACCGGGGCCTTCATCGAATATCAGCTTGCGCATCTGGGTTCCCGCTCAATAATATAAAGCGGGACCAGGGGAATGTCGAATTTCTCGATCTTATGAACGCATCGTCGCCGAATCTCTTCGCCGTGACCGGCCTATATGCATCGATATGGAACGACTCCGGAGGTTTCTCTTTCCAGGCGATAGGATCGTGGCTAGGTCAACGTGGGAAAGTGATGCGAAAGGCCACAACCTGCATGAGGAAGGGTCGCTCTCTCAATGGGGAGATTATCATTGTGATCCCCTAACGGTAAGGGCTCTTTAGTTGAGAAGGAATTCGGGATAGAAGAGCCAAGTTGTCTTCCAGAGAGGTGTCAATTGCGTGCTGTTTGCCTCCAGCATGTTCCTTTTGAGGGACCTGGTGCGTTTGCCAAGGCTCTCGCTAAACGAGGTGTAGGCATTGATTACTGGTTAGTCCCAAAAGATGGACTTCCCAAGGACACTGGCGATCTTCTGATTGTCATGGGGGGCCCCATGTCGGTGAATGATCCTGATAAGTGGATTGCGGAAGAGACGGCCTTTATCAAGTCCGTACTACAGGCTGGGAAGCCTGTGATTGGGGTGTGCCTGGGAAGCCAATTCATGGCCAAAGCCTTGGGGGCCACCGTCCGATCAGGCCAGGCGCTCGAAATCGGTATGACGCCTGTTCGCCTCACCGAGGCGGGGAAACAAGACTCGGTGTTTGGGGCTG
This sequence comes from Nitrospira sp. UBA2083, assembly GCA_002331625.1. Taxonomy (GTDB): domain Bacteria; phylum Nitrospirota; class Nitrospiria; order Nitrospirales; family Nitrospiraceae; genus Nitrospira_D. The sequence goes on from DCZN01000078.1 coordinate 57,821, forward strand.
GCCCCGACATGTTCAATGTTTTTGAGTGGCACGGGGAAATTTTTGACCTGCCGAATGACTGTGCGCCGTTGGCTGGCTCCGACATCGCACCGCTGCAGGCGTTTCGGTATGGCGATCGTGCGTATGGCCTTCTTTTTCACTTGGAAATGGAGGAGAGTGGGATCGACTCCCTCTGTCGTGAATGTGCCCCAGATTTGATGAAGGCTTGTCTTACAGCCCAACAGGTCAAATCAACCGCTCTCCCACAGCTTCCGCAGCTCCATCACACAGCAGATCGGCTGATCGGATCTCTGCTGGCTTCCACACGTTGATTGCTGCCGCCGTACTGAAGTAACCTAGCACCCTTAGCCCGAAAGTGGAAAAGTTCGAAGGTTCAGTCCTACGCTTGTCAACTTTCAAACCTTTCAACTTTCCCATCTGCAACTGTTTTCGAAAGGAGCGAGTGAAACATGGCCGGTTTTCCGATCGAAGTCGCGACCAGAATCAAGACCCTGCCTCCCTATTTGTTTGCTGCGATCGATAAAATGAAGCAAGAGGCGATCGCACGTGGAGTGGACATTATCAACCTCGGTATCGGCGATCCCGATTTACCGACCCCGATGCCGATCATCGAAAGTTTGGCGAAGGCGGCCAAAGATCCGAAGCATCATCAGTATCCGTCTTATGAAGGTATGCTCTCGTTCAGAAAAGCCGTCGCCGGCTGGTATATGCGTCGTTTTAACGTGACGCTCGATCCCGCCAATGAGGTTCTCACGCTGATCGGGTCGAAAGAGGGCATTGGGCATATTCATCTCGCATTTGTTGACCCCGGTGATGTCGTTCTGGTTCCGAGCCCCGGCTATCCGGTGTATCCCGTCGGCACGAGCTTCTGTGGCGGCCAGTCCCATTTCATGCCGCTGACCAAGGCCAATGGATTTTTGCCTGATCTCACTGCGATTCCGAAAGATGTCGCCAAGAAAGCCAAGTTAATGTGGCTGAACTCGCCCAACAATCCAACATCAGTCGTCATGACGAAGGACTACTTCAAGCGGGCGATTGAGTTCGCCCGGGACTATCAGATCATCATCTGCCATGATGCGGCCTACTCGGAAATCTACTACGACGGCAAACGCCCGGCGAGTTTTATGGAAGTGGAGGGAGCCAAGGATGTCGGTGTGGAGTTCCATTCTCTCTCGAAGACGTATAACATGACCGGTTGGCGCCTCGGGTTTGTCGTCGGCAACAAAGACGTTCTGGCCGGCCTCGGCAAGGTCAAGAGCAACCTCGACTCCGGCTGTTTCGAGGCCGTTCAAGAGGCCGGGATTACAGCGTTGGGTTTAGACAACTCTGTCACCGACGGCATCCGAACGATCTACCAGGGGCGCCGCGATACGCTTGTTCCCGGGCTTAAGCAGTTAGGATTGGACGTGGATGCGCCACCAGCCGCGTTCTACATCTGGGTGACGGTGCCGAAGGGCTACACGTCCACGTCTTTCACCGCGCATCTGCTGGAAAAGGCAGGGATCGTGACAACGCCGGGCAACGGCTTCGGCGCACCGGGCGAAGGCTATGTCCGCATGACGGTCTGCACGACCAAAGAGCGGTTGGCAGAGGCAGTCGAGCGGATTAAGAAGGTGGGATTCTAAAAATTCGTGAGACGTAAGGGAAAGATAGCGCTCAATTCCTTTGCTTTAACACCGTACGCCTGACACCTCATCCCTAGCGGTATTGTTTATGGAGACGGTCTTCATCGGATTCGGATCGAACGTCGGCGATCGGGTTGATTTTTGCGATCGAGCGGTGACGTTGCTCAGTCTCCTTCCCCATTCGCGGCTCATAGGCGTCTCTCTGTTATATGAAACAGAGCCGGTCCGAGACCGGACTGATCCTGGGGAGGGTTGGTTTTTGAATGGGGTGGTACAGCTGGAAACAGATATCAGGCCCCGCAGTCTTCTCACGACCCTCCAAGAAATAGAACGCGCCCTCGGTCGGGACGATGACAACCGGTCCGGTCCTCGTACGATCGACCTCGACATCCTCTTTTACGGCGAACAGGTGATGAAGGAACCAGGATTGACGATTCCCCATCCTCGTCTTCACCAACGCCGATTCGTCCTCATGCCGATGAATGAACTTGATCCGCTGTGGATCCATCCCACACTGAAACAGTCTGTGGCACAGTTATTGACCGACATCACGGACCAATCACAAGTGCGTCTGCTGTTTCCTCAGCCATCCACGAGGTATGGCTCGCGTCCCGCCTGCAGCTCGCCGTTCGGCTCATGAAGATCATTCGCTCATCACCGGCCATGACCGCGTGGAGTGAGACGCTTAGGCTGCAAGGTGTGACGATTGGCTTTGTTCCGACCATGGGCGCCTTGCACGAAGGCCATCGATCCCTGATCAGAGCAGCGCGGTTGCGGTGTGATGCGCTGGCCGTCAGCATTTTTGTGAATCCCACACAGTTTGGTCCACGGGAGGATCTGGCCAAATATCCACGACCTATTGCACGCGATCGAGCCTTATGTAGAACGGAAGGCGTCGATGTCTGTTTTGAGCCGACTGTGGAGGTCATGTATCCATCTGGATTTCAAACAACGGTGACCGTCCCAACGGTTGCGCACCGATGGGAAGGGGAGGCGCGTCCGCATCATTTTTCCGGCGTGGCGACCGTGGTCACCAAACTGTTTGGAATGGTTCGACCTCACATCGCCTTCTTTGGGCAGAAGGATTTTCAGCAGTCGGCCCTGGTTCAGCAACTGGTAAAAGATTTGAATCTCGGTGTCGATATCGTTGTGCGGCCTACTGTACGTGAACCAGACGGACTGGCTATGAGTTCCCGCAATATCTATCTATCTCGGGAAGAGCGAATGCGTGCGGTCACACTGTACAAAGGCCTTCGCGCCGGAGCCGAGGCTATACGGAGCGGAGTCACCAGTGGGAAGGCTGTGCAGGCAGCCATGGCTGAGGTCATGAAGCGTGAGCCGTCCCTGAAGACCGAGTATCTCGCTGTGTGCGACCCAAGAACTCTCGATCCACTCCCAACGGTTGGCGGTAAGGTGGTGTTGCTTGGCGCCGTGCGGATCGGATCCGTTCGGCTGATCGATAACCTACTTGTCAGTCCCTCACGATGATTGTTCTTGTGGGACGAGGGCGCTCACGCGAGGAGATGTGAGTGGAGGTTTTGACCGACCAGTAGGCTCAGGATGACTTGACTGAGGCGGTTCTTATCGTCCGACAGCATTTCCAAAAACCGAATACCCATCGATTCCGGCCGTGAGGAGCAGACCATGGCCGTCCCGATTTTAATTGGTTCTTCTTCTGATGCCGGCTTGATCACCAATTCAATGACTGTGCCTTGGGGCAAGGTCGTCGTTGTTTCGAGCGTGCAGCCTCCCATGGAGATGTCGGTGACACGATTGTCCATCCGCACGGCGTTCTCCGAGAGTAGGTTGGCACGGAACGATACCGGGAGGCGTTTGTATTGGCGGCGATCGGTGAGTGACGTCTGACCTGGGACGTGATGTCTGAATACTCGAAACCGGGTCGTGCACAGTTGGCAACGAAATGGAAACAGCTTGAAGCGAGTGAGCATCCGCCCCATGGTGCCTTCGTCATAGATCACCCGAACGAAGGGTGTGCCGCAACTCGGACAATGTAAGTCTTTCATGAACTCCGAGGAGCACCGGTGGCGGCTTCCGGAAGAGACGACTCCTCCGCCAACACAGGCTCCTGTTGTGCCTCCAGAATCAAGTTGATATTGGCGGGTGAGTAGGTGGGTGGTTTCACCCACTTCCCGTCCGCACGCTTGTACCCACCCACCTTGCTGAGATTCGACCGATGCACTTCCCGAAACACCGGCTCCATATCGATTCCATATGACACGGCTGTTCCATAGGTCACGTAGAGCAGGTCCGCCATTTCCTTGGCGACGGCCGCGAGGTTTCCGGCGGCCATGGCCTCTCTCAACTCATCGAATTCTTCCTGAATAAGTCGGACACGAAGTTGTCTTGTCTGCTCATCCAAGTCTGTCGGGCACTGCTTCACCACAATGTCGAATTTGTGGTGAAAGGCTTCAACCATGGTTTGCTCGTCGGTCATGGTGCTCCTTCATTCGATATCAAAGGGTAAGGTCTTCCGCGGCACAACCTCCGTCGGTTCCAGCACGGGTATCTCGCGATCGGAGGACACCCCCAATTCTTTAAACCGGCGTGCGGCCGGGAGAATGCGTGTTTCTAGTGAGCCAATGGCCCGGTTGTACGCCGACACACTTTTTCCAAGTGATTGGCCGACATCGTTCATATGCCCGGCCAATATCGCCATGCGTTCATATAACTCTTTGCCCAGACGACCGGCTTCCTCAGCATGTGCGGTCATCCGTTCCTGGCGCCAACCATAGGCAACGGCACGGAGCAACGCGATGAGCGTTGAGGGAGTGGCCAACACGATTCCGTTTGCAAACCCTTCTTCGATGAGCCGAGGATTCTGGTCCAGTGCCGCTCCAAGGAACTGTTCGCCCGGAAGGAACAAGACGACGAATTCCGGCGTCCGGTCGAATTGGGTCCAGTAGGCTTTCAGCGACAATTCGTCCATGCGACTCTTCACCTGCGCTGCGTGGCGGCGTAAAGCCTCGGCCTGCTGCACCTCATTCTGTGCCTCATGAGCATCAAGATAGGCAGAAAGGACGGTTTTCGCATCGACGATGATCTGTCGTCCTCCCGGCAGTTGAACGATCATATCCGGTCGGAGCCGCCCGTCATCGCTTGTCACGGACAGTTGCTCGACAAAATCGCAGTGGTCAACCATCCCTGCAAGTTCAGCCACGCGTTTCAATGTGAGCTCGCCCCATTGGCCTCGTACGGCCGGAGCGCGCAGGGCTTTGACGAGGTTGCCGGTCTCCTGTTGCAACCGCTGTTGCGATTCGGCGAGTGATCTCAGATGCTGATCCAATCCGCCATAGGCTGACTGGCGGGATTGTTCCAAGAGGCGCAAATGTTCGTCGTAACGTTGCAGCGAGTCTTGGAGTGGCCGAACCAAGGCGTCGATAGCCTGTTGTCGTTGGGCTAAGTCGCCATCCGATTTGACATGCAGGCTTTCGAACGACACGGCGGCGAGTTTCAAGAAGGCTTCGTTGTTTTGTTTCAAGGCTTCGCCCGACAGAGCTTGAAACGATCCGATGAGTTCATGGCGCGTGTGATCGATCAAGGCTTTCTGTTCCACCAGCTGCCGCGTGGTGTCTTCCATTCTGGTTTCCGCGGCGACCTTCGCGTGCTGAGTGTCGAGCAGTTCCTGGCGGAGGGAGGCGATCATGTCTCGTGATTGGTCTGCCTGTTTTCGCAGCTCGTCCACCGTTGCTTCAGCGCGTTGTGCCTGCGGTCGTAGACGACTGGTGACCCACAGTCCTACAAGCACACCGCCTAGGAGCAGTCCTACTCCCAAGCTACTCATCAGGGGAACCATGTCAGCTAGTGATTGATCCAAGTCACGAGTTCCAATTTTGCAGCCGCTACATATAGCGTGTAGGACTAAGAAATGTTGTGAGACTACGCAAGATATTGAAAAAGGTCAAGGAGCAGAAGGCCCCGGATCAATCAGCCCTAGGCGGTTCTACATTATGGAGATGGCTCTATACGAACGGTCCCTGATCCCACATCAACCGTGACTCGCATTCCGTCTGACAGTTTGACCATGGCACCGTCCACATTTGCCACGGTTGGTAGCCCATATTCGCGAGCGATAATGGCTCCATGAGACAGCGTACCGCCCATTTCTGCGATCAAGCCTCCGGCAAGCCCGAAGAGCGGAGCCAAGCCTGGATCGATCACCGGGACCACCAGGATGTCCCCCGGGAGCACCTTGCTCCAATCTGCCACCGAGTGAATGACACGAGTCGAGCCCACGACGGTTCCGACGCTGATCGGCGTGCCCGACAAGAGACAATTTCCTTCGGACTGATTTCGTGTCTCGGTCTGCTCGGTTGCGGTTGTCCAATCGCGGATTGTGTCCGGCACTTGAATCATTGCGTGGCGCTCTCGCTCACTTCTCCGGGCTGTGATCACGGCTTTCCAGTCTCGCATGTGTTGGGTCAGGAGGTCGGCTCGCTCATCAATGGTTAAAAAGAAGATGTCGTCAACCTGTTGAAGCAAACCTCGCTCGACCAGCAGTTCTCCAAGTCGCATTAAAAGGGTGCGAATGGCCGTTGAGTAGTACATTAAGTGATGGCGATTGGCTTCGCGCAGTGCGAAGAAACGACAAAGCCTTCGGTAACACCACAGAAAGATGAGCCACCTATGGAAACGCCAGCCGATGCGCCGTCTAATCTCCGTCAATGCCGCGGCCCTCGCGTGACCTTGGCGCGAGAGAATGCTTTGCTGTGAGGGAGAGACGGACAGGAGCTGGATGCGCACAATACTCAGAATAGATTCCGGATTGTCTGCAAGGCGTGGGGACATGACGTCCGACTCACCGACTGCACGGTGGCCGTAGTCTTCCAAGTATTCGTCGAATGCACTGAGAAATGTTGTGCCGGCAAGTGCCGGACGAAACGCTGACGGATCCCAGGGCTCAGAAGCGAGAAATGTGTGGGCCGCTGGTTCGTCGCGGGCGATATCCGTCATCTCAGCGAGGCGGAGAATCTGCTGCGCGCTGATGACCGTTCCTTGCCCTTGAAGCGCGGCATTCAATACACCTCTCCAATCTGAGCCGAGCCAATCGGGCAGTGTCTGGCTAAAAATCTGAAGACATTGTCCAACTCCTCCGGCGATACCGAACGTGACTTCACGGCCCTCTAACCAGGGGCCTAGCTGGTTGAGCTGAGGTATGAGTTCTTCCAGTGATAGGTGCAGGATACGCTCACGGCGAAAGGTCGTGGCTAGATGCTTCATTTCTTGAAAGACTCGTGGCCCTGCCTTCTCAACTCTGCGCATTTCTCGCCACATCAGCCATGCGGCACGAATCGATGCCAGTGTGCCGAGCGGCCGTACGTGAGGAATGGTCTCCAGCTGTTCCCCACCCATCTGTTCGGCATTGAGCGATGGATCTCCACCGAGCTGAGCGACCAGCATGTGGAAAAGGGTGACATTGAGGTAAGGACGTCCTTCCAATATACGAACGGATGTGAGCCCATCGGGGATGCGGCAGCCAAGTCTGCGATAGTGCGCGAGGATGTATCGGTCCATGAATAGTTCAAGGAAGGAGAGGCTCAGCAGACTGGGAAGTTCCGGGAGGGTTTCTTTAAAGTTCGTCCGTGACCATTCACAGTCGTCATTGGTGAGGCCAGGCGAGGGTTGGACAGAGGTAATTGGCCGGGCCTGTACGAGCCATAGTTGGTGAGCATCGAACGCCCATTCGAGATCAACGGGACGTCCGAACACCTTCTCGACTTGTTTCGTCGTCCTGGCTAACGAAAGGAGCTGGCTGTCAGTCAAAGTGGATTGACTCTGGGTGTGCTCGTCAAGCTGGTCTGTGTGCAATCCTTGATCGGAAACCAGCAGTCGCTGAGACTTGGACGCTAGGATACGCCGGCGTATACGAATCGGATGCCCTTCGTCGCTCATGTGCACGACATATTGGTCTGGCTTGACTGTGCCATCGACCAGTGGTGCCGCGAGACCGGGTACGGCATTGATCATCACCTCATTTGGTTGTCCAGTCACGGGATGGATTGAATAGGCGACTCCAGCCGATTGCGCGTCCACCATCGGCTGGATGACCACAGCCATTCGCGGAGCGATCTGAGGACTCTGGTGAACTGCGTAGCTCACCACCTGCTCTTCCCACAGTGAGACCCAGATGTCCTTCAGCGCAGCATCAATATCTGATAGAGCCACGCCCAGATGTGTACGATAGAGTCCGGCGAAACTGGTAAGAGCGGTATCCTCGTTCGTGGCTGACGAGCGGACGGCCCAGTATGCGCTCGGGGAATGGCTGAGCGATTGAAGGGCGTTCCCACATTGAACGATAAGGTGGGAAGTTTCTACCTGCCTGACGCGATTCCGACAATCGGCCAACGCCGATGCGCGTTTTTCTTCAGACAGGGAGCAAATCTTCTGCCACTCCTCATCCTCCATAAACCCGGATGCGCGCAGACACTGGGTATGAGCTTCTGCTGTGACGCAGACTCCTGACGGGACCGAGAAGCCGCCCGCGATGAGCTGAGCTAGCCCAACGGCCTTACCCCCTGTGAGATGGATATCGTGACACTCAGCGAGTGGAAGAATCACGGGACGAATCATTGCCCGGCATAGTAGCTAGAGCAGGAGGGCAAGGTAAAGGTCGTTGACATTCGTTCCCGTAGGACCGGTATGGATATGACATCCGAGAGTTTTTAACGCCGGGTAAGTATTGTGTCGATGTAATGATGACCGAAGATCAATGCCGAGTTTCATCGCTCGCGCAAGCGTGCCTCCACTCACAATCGCTCCAGCTGCATCGGTGGGGCCGTCGGCACCGTCGGTACCCAGTGCCATGACCCATGTGTTATGGAGGCCGGCGAGTTCGAATGCTGCGGCAGCGGCGAACTCCTGGGCACGTCCACCCTTTCCGCTGCCTGTGACGGTCACTGTGGTCTCGCCTCCTGCTACCACACAACATGGGCGCTTGACGGCACCGTGTTCGTCGGTCATTGCCTTGGCAAGGTCCGTCAGCTGCTTGGCCGCTATACGCGCTTCTCCCGTGATGGGGCGCGATATGCGCTTGGTGAAGAGCCCAGCTCGTTGTGCAGCCTGTGCGACTGCTTCCAGCATGATCCGGTTGCTGCCGATGATGTGATGTTGCACAAAACGCAACCGACGTGAACCGGGTTTCAAGGTTTCAGGAGCGTCTCCCTTTCGGCCCTTCAGCAGGTAGTGACGCACCGCTGAAGGCACGGCTCGCCAGCTCTTATATTGTTGCAACACTGCTACGGCATCTGAAAACGTCGAGGGGTCGGCTGCTGTCGGTCCGGATCCAATGGAACCAAGATCGTCACCGATGACATCTGACAAAACGAGAGTGGCAATCCTGGCCTGTGTGGACGCAGCAAGGCCCCCTCCCTTGATCACGGAGAGATGTTTTCGGACGACGTTGACCTCGTTGATCGTGGCACCGCTCCGGAGGAGCAGTCGAGTCGTGCGTTGTTTGTCCGTCAGAGTCACACCGGGTACAGGGGCTGGCAACAGACTGGAGGCGCCTCCTGACAGGAGAACGAACAGCAAGTCTCGAGGAGTCAGGCTTTGGACAAGTGTCAGAATCTCTTGAGTTGCGACAAGACCTGCGTGATCAGGAATCGGATGGCCGGCTTCTCGTATCGTGATGCGTTTTGTAGGGAGTGTGTGCCCCGTTTTGACGATGACGAGTCCGTCGTCCAATCTCGTTCCTAATGCCATCTCTAGTGCCTGAGCCATTCTGGCGGATGCCTTGCCGGCACCGACTGCTATCAATCGGTCGACCCGTGAAAGGTCGTAGGTTCGGCGGCCTACTCGAAGAGAATGTCTCTGCAGAGAGATGCTACTGCAGAGGGCATGGTAGGGATCAGCTGCTTCCAGCCCTGCAGCAAGTAGTTTGAGGAGGAGTGGGCGGGCGGGCGAGGAGGGAAATCGAACAGGCATACGTGTGAACGCTACGGGGTCATCTCTTGCTTGAAACACCGATTCGGACACGTCTGGCGAGGGACTCGAATCTGATAGGTTCCGCGGGGAAGGACATCCTTTTTGAATTCAGGATTCAGCATCTTCAGCTCAAGCAGATAGGTACCGAATTCTTCGGCGATCGAGGTCAATGCGCGCTGAGATTCCTTCACGCTCACCGTGATGGTTTCGGTCTCTAGCGGCATATAGAGGTCTTTCTTGGTCAGGCCGAGATACTTCTCGGGCTGCGAGTAGATCTCCTTCGCGGCGATGATACGCGGAACATACCGCATGGTCTCGCGTGGTCCGTGCATCTTCCAATAGTCGGTAATCTTTTGTTCCTTGAGCAGCTTGCGGATCCGCTCCTCACCGGCATTGTAGGAGGCCATTGCCAAAAACCAATCATTATCCTGAAAATCTTTGAGGTACTTGAGATACTTGACGGCCGCTTCGGTCGACATTTCGAGATTTCGACGTTCATCCCGAACGGAATCGCTCTTCAATCGATACCGGCGTCCGGTGGAGGGGATGAACTGCCAGGGGCCAGACGCCTTCGCTTTCGAGTAGGCGGCTGAAATGCATTTACTCTCGACCAGCAACATGTACTTCAGATCATCCGGCAAACCGGTATCGGCCAACTGCTTCTCTGCAGGAGGGAAACAACGCCCCGTCCGCTTGGCGAGAATGATGCTTTCTCCTTGATCTTCTAAGAATTGATAAAACTCGTACTCGATCCGTTCTCTGACCTGCCAATTATCCAGGGGAACCGGTACTCCTGCAAATGTAATCTTATCGGGCAGCTTGAATGAACTCAGAAAGAATCGTTCTCCCTCGCGTTTGATTTCAGGCAAAATGACCAAACGGTCTTCCGGCTCGGATTGCGCATCCAACAAGTCAGGAACAAGAAGATCTTTCTCCGGCTCTGGTTTTGAACCATTGTGTTCGCTTGAATCCGGGAAAGCGTGAGCCGGAACAGGCATCGACAAGATAGGGAGAGTCATCCCAATTGTCAAAGCCACGGACTGCATCCAACGGATCATCATGCACACACTCCTTTAGTGATGTTCCCTAAAATCATAGGCTGATAAGTAGGTACGCTATCAGCTCATTGAAGTTCCAGCAAACAGATTGGAGTTCTCGTTCATGGTACACTGCAGCCCCTTATGAGCACCCTGACCGTTCTCAACAAGACTATCACTGATTGCACGGCCTGTCCTCGGTTGGTTGTCTATCGACAGGCGATCGCACGACAGAAACGGAAGCAATACCGTGATTGGACCTACTGGGGACGGCCGGTTCCCGGTTTTGGAGACCGCTATGCTCGGCTCTATGTGTTGGGGTTGGCTCCTGCGGCACATGGAGGGAATCGGACAGGACGTGTCTTCACCGGGGATCGGAGCGGGGATTGGCTGTACGACGCGCTCTATCGGTATGGATTCGCCAATCAGGCCGAATCGGAACATAGGGACGATGGCCTCACGTTGACAGACTGTTATATCGGAGCCACCGTACGGTGCGCGCCGCCTGGGAACAAACCTGCACCGGAGGAATTTACACGATGCAGCCGCTACTTGCAGGAAGAAGTTCGCCTGTTGAGGAGACACCGCGTGGTGATTACGTTGGGGAAAATTGCCTTCGATCACTATCTTAAAACCTGTCGGTCTCAAGGGCGCCCCATGCCATCACCGGCTCCGAAATTTGGACATGGGGTGGTCTATCGCCTACCCTGGAGCGTGATGCTGATCGGCTCCTATCACCCCAGCCAGCAGAATACGTTTACGGGCAAGTTGACTCGCCCGATGTTCTACTCTGTGTTTGAGAAAGCCAGGGAAGAGATAGGTACTGCTGGAGGTTGATTTCCGACCTCATGGAGGGCAACGGCTTCCAGTCATACCGAGGACAGGAGCCGTTCGCCCTCCACGGAGACCGCTACTGTTGTCCTTTTGCTTTCCAGTCATCCAAGAACTTCTTCAGCCCCGCATCAGTCAGCGGGTGTTTGAAGAGCGCTTGAAACACGCTGTAAGGCATCGTGCAGATGTGACCGCCTGCCAGGGCCGCCTCGACGACATGCTGTGGATGGCGGACGCTGGCTACTAATACCAAGGTCTTATAATCATAATTCTTATAGATCGTGATGATCTGTCGAATGAGCTCCATGCCGTTTGAGCTGATGTCGTCCAGCCGCCCGATAAAAGGCGAGACGCACCAGGCGCCAGCTTTGGCGGCTAACAGCGCTTGTGTAGGGGAGAAACAGAGGGTCACATTCACTCGGATCCCCTCTGAGGCCAATCGCTTCGTGGCTTTCAGTCCCTCGGGAATCAGAGGGCATTTGACCACGATGTTCTTGTGAATTTTTGCAAGCTCTTTTCCTTCTTTCACCATGGCGTCCGCTTCTACGCTCACGACCTCGGCGCTGATTGGCCCGTCCACGATCTTGCAGACCTCCTGCAGCATTTCGGTGAAGCTACGCCCCTCCTTGACGACCAGGGAAGGGTTCGTGGTGACGCCGTCGAGCAATCCGAGGCTTGCCGCTTCATGGATTTCCTTGACGTTGGCTGTATCGAGATAGATTTTCATGATTGTCCCTTTCCTAGCGAAGAGATCATAAGGCGATACCGATCATTATCGGTCATTCTATGAAGAACTCAATCTTACTGCAAGAAGTCGGCATGAAAGTTTGACAGGTTTTCAGGCAGGAGATAAAATTTCGTGGTTGCCGCCGTGGTTCTGAGAGGAGATATCGCAATGCGACGAGTTATCTGGGTGCTGTTCTTCTCCTTCATGATTTCTGCCTGTTCCGGGAATAACCCATATCTTGAAGCCTCACTGAAACCGGCAGAGCTTCAGGGAAAGGACAAGGCTTGGTTCGAAAAGAACTGGGGTGCTCCGGACGGCAAGGCATCCCGTTTTTTTGGAGGAGAGACCTGGACCTACTATCGGATTGCCGGTGGAAAATCAGGTGCTCCACTGTTCAATTTCTCGCCTAATCAATGTCAGATCACCCTCAAGTTTGACAAAGAAGAAAAACTTTCTGACTATAGCTACTCAGGCTGTTAACGCTTTCCCCCCTCATGCTGCACGAATTCCGGGGCCTTTGTTCCAGGGTGACAGCTTCGTGTAGTTTCTGCATAGTCGGTTAGACCGGGTGCTCATTCCGAAACCTTCCCGCACACTCTTTGCCGCAAAAACAGTACTCCCGTCCTCCGATCGATTCGATTAGGGCTATTCGCCTCGGGACGAATATGTGACATACGGGGTCTTCCACCATTTGGTCCTGGTCGTCTTCCGATCCCTGCACGGGTGAGTTACTCTGACCATCTGGAAGCGGACCACGGAAACCGCGAAACATTTGTCGAAGCAAATAATAGAGGATCGTAAGAAGTAAAATAACGAGGATTAGTCTATACATAGTGGGTCTCTCAAATCGAGCCACAATCCTATGAGAGTGAAGTGAACCTGTCAAGACAGGGGCAATGCAATAGGTGAATATAATATTCCAAGAAAGAGATGCGCAAATGGACCATGCTAGATAGATTCACTTGGGACTCTTGTTAGTGCCATCCAGTACTTCAGGAGGAGTGGATTTCCCTATTCTGTGATGCTAAAGTGCCGCCCATGAAGACTTGTGATAAATGCCATGGGGCGATGCTACCTGAACGAGCGGTGGATTTGGACGCCGGACTGGCGATCACAGTGTTTGCCTGTTTAAACTGTGGTCGTCGAAAGGCAGCGGATCAGGAACCTCGGCCGATTACGGCGCGGCACTAGTCCTTCCTGTCGGACTCCAATTACTGCCTTCTTCCGCTGGTGAGTGTGCTGGAAGCTTCTCACTGGGGAAGTGCTCTCCGCTCAGAGTAGAGGATGTCTGCTCTGCGTGGAGAGGATCTACGGGTTTGCTTACTAGCGGTACTCTCTGGGCAATGAACATGGGACCTGGAGGGGCGCTAGCGAAGACTCAAGACGTCCATCATGTCGTATACGCCAGGGGGCTGGCGGACGACCCATCTCGCAGCTCGCAACGCTCCTCGGGCGAATGTATCGCGGTTGCTGGCTCTATGCGTAACCTCTATTCGTTCGCCCATGCCACCGAACAGAATGGTATGGTCGCCCACTATATCGCCGGCACGAATCGTTTGTATGCCGATTTCTCTTCGTGTCCGCTCGCCGATTAACCCCTTTCGAGAATAGACTCCGACCTGGTTCAGGTCTCGGTTTACCGAACGCGCCAGCACTTCGGCGATCTTGAGGGCTGTACCACTTGGTGCGTCCTTCTTCAGTCTGTGGTGGGCCTCAATGACCTCGATATCGTAATCATCTCCCAGCGTTCTGGCCATTTCCCCAATGACTTTGTAAATCAGGTTAATGCCGACACTCATGTTCGGAGAGAACACGCAAGGAATCTGCTGGGCCAGCACCTTCAGTTCTTCAAGCTGAGGTGCCGAGAATCCGGTTGTCCCGATTACCATCGCTCGTCGATGATGAGCCACTGTCCGCATATGCTCCAGTGTTGCCGCAGGTGCCGAAAAATCAATCACCACTTCTCCCCGTTCCATCAGAATGGAAAGATCGTCAGTGATCGGAAGGCCGGCGTGGCCTGACCCCGCAGTTTCACCCGCATCCTCTCCCAAGGCTGGATGCCCTTTCCCCTCCAATGCTCCTGCGAGTATCAAAGCGGTAGAATCTCTGACCAGCGATACAAGTCGGCAGCCCATTCGGCCTGCTGCACCCGCTACTATGACTTTAATCATCTTGTCCTGTACCTGGATCCGGGAACGTTAGATGAGTGCGGCATCTTTTAGAACGTGAATCAATTTCTCACGTGGGTCTCGTGCCATTGGACAGAGCGGCAAGCGCAATTCTGGATCTATCTTGCCCATCAGTCCCAGTGCCTCTTTGACGGGAATAGGGTTCGTTTCGAAGAACAATGCGGCAAAGAGGGGAGAGAGCGCAAAATGAATTCGACGCGCTTTCTCAATGTTCCCATCGGTAAAGGCCTTTACAAGGCCCGCCATCTCCGTCGGCATGAGATTGGCCGTTACGGTAATAACACCTTTCCCGCCAACGGCCATCATGGGCAGCGTGAGAGAGTCGTCCCCGGCCAGCACGGTGAGGCGATCACCGCACATCTGGACAATATCCGAAGCCTGCTGAACCGACCCGCTGCCTTCTTTGACCCCAACGACCGTCTTTAGCGATGAAAGTCGGGCGATCGTTGATGGGAGCATGTTGACTCCGGTCCGGCCAGGAATGTTATACAAGACCAAAGGTAGGTCGACAGCCTCTGCAACAGCTTTGTAGTGACGGTAGAGGCCTTCTTGCGTGGGTTTGTTGTAGTAGGGGGTAATCAACAAGGCTCCGTCTGCTCCGGCTTGCTTCGCATGTTTGGTGAGCGCGACGGCCTCCTCAGTACTGTTGGAACCGGTTCCCGCAATGACTGGAACCCGCCGATGAACGACCTCCACGGTTAACTCTATGACTCGATTGTGTTCGCTGTGCGAAAGCGTCGCGGACTCGCCGGTGGTTCCACAGGGAACAATGCCGTTGGTACCCTTTGCAATCTGCCATTCGATCAATTCGGCTAACGCACGCTCGTCGACCTTGCCTTGTCGAAACGGTGTGACGATAGCAACAAGAGATCCGGTAAACATACTCACTCCGCTTAGCTGAGGAACGATGGAATCACTTCGCCTCTGATGAGATCGTCGTAGGTTTCTCGTTCACGAATGACATGAAACTCGCTTCCCTTGACGAGCACTTCCGCCGTGCGAGGTCGAGAATTATAGTTGGAGGCCATGACAAAGCCATAGGCCCCCGCACTCATCACCGCCAGCAGCTCACCAGGCTTGACGCTCGGTAATGATCGATCCTTCGCCAGAAAATCACCTGATTCACAAACAGGCCCGACGACATCCATGGTTTGTTTGGGCCGATGCGCTGCGTTTTCGTTCACGGGTCGGATTTCATGGTAGGCCCCATACAGGCTCGGTCGAATCAGATCGTTCATGGCAGCGTCAACAATGACAAAGTGCTTCGTTTCTCCGGATTTCTCGTACAGCGCCTTTGTAACCAAAATGCCAGCGTTACCGACGATCACTCGGCCTGGCTCCATGACGAGCGTTACCCCTAAGTCTTTGACGAGCGGCGAGACGGCATTCGCCAGGTCCAGTGGTAAGGGCGGTTTCTCTTCCGAATAGGTGATGCCAAGTCCTCCGCCGATGTTCAAGTAGCGGATATCGATGCCCTGCCCTTTCAGTCGGTCGATGAGTGCCACAACCTTCTTCAACGAATCGACGAAGGGTGTCACATCAGTCAGCTGGGAGCCGATATGGGCATGCACGCCAACGACGTCGATGTGACTCAACGAGGAGGCCGTTTTGTATTCCTCTAGTGCGCGATCAGATGCGATGCCGAATTTACTCTTCTTCATTCCGGTCGAAATGTAGGGATGTGTTTTAGGGTCCACGTCCGGGTTAATCCGCAACGCGATCCGTGCTTTCTTGCCGACCGAGGCCGCCACGTCGTTGATGGCATGGATCTCAGCTGAGGATTCGACATTGAACATCAAGATATCTGCCTTCAGCGCATCGCGAATTTCTTCGGGAGCCTTGCCGACCCCTGCGAACACGATCTTTGAAGCAGGAACGCCTGCCTTCAAGGCACGAAAGAGTTCTCCTCCCGACACGATATCCACTCCGCTACCTTCCCGGGCCATCAGTCGTAAGACGGCAAGGTTAGAATTTGCTTTCATCGCAAAGGCAATCACGTGGGGAATATCCTTGAAGGCATTATCGTAGGCATGGAAATGGCGGAGGAGAGTCGCATGGCTATAGACGTAGCATGGAGTGCCAAGTTCTTTTGCAATCCGACTGATCGGCACCTGTTCGCAGTATAACTCCCCATGGTGGTACTCGAAGGTATGCATTGTCCTAATCCTTGATTAACGAAGGTTTATTCAAAAAGATTTATCGCGTTCCAACCGGCTGTGATGGCGGTAGACTCATGTCATGGCCATCGAGAAGCGGATCTGCCACGTTTGAATCTATTGCCTCACGTCCAGCCTCTAAAGCATGTTGTCTCTTTTGTTTTTCAACTGTGGGGGCGACACCCACATAATCAGGAGGAACAGGAGTTCCCACCACGCCACAAGAACCCCCAAAAGCCATCGTCAAGAGAATCATTAGAGCTCTCATGAGAGAACCTTTTCAAGTTCCTTAATCCGTTGCGCCACACGAGCCCTGGCGGTCCCGCCGACTTGATCTTTATGATCGATTGCCGCGGCGGTCGTCAATCGAGAGAATACGTCTTGTTCTATCCGATCAGAGAAAGCTTGCAATTCTTGAAGCGACAAGTTGGTCACATCCAGCCCTCGATCAAATGCGGCTCGGACGATACGTCCCGTGATACCGTGCGCTTCTCGAAAAGGTACTCCTCTCAAGACCAAGTAGTCAGCCAGTTCCGTAGCCAAAAGTCCACCGCCCTGTAATGCTTGTGCGAGGGCTTCTCGGTTGAGGTGTAGCCGACGCATGAGCTCCGTCATCACTTCAAGCGAGGATGCCACCGTATCTAGGGCATCGAAGAGTGCCGGTTTGTCCTCCTGTAAGTCACGATTATAACTGAGTGGCAGGCCCTTTAGCATGGTCAGCAAATTGACCAGGTGACCGTACACTCGGCCTGTTTTGCCCCGGACCAACTCGGGGATGTCCGGGTTTTTCTTCTGAGGCATCATACTGCTTCCCGTGCAGAACGCATCGGGGAGGTCAACAAAGCGAAATTCCTGCGAGGCCCACACGATCAATTCTTCGCTAAGCCGAGACAAATGCATCATGGTAATCGAGAGGGTGGATGCAACTTCAATCATGAAATCACGGTCAGAAACCGCGTCCATACTGTTTACAGTAATGGCGGGAAAGCCGAGCAAATCAGCCGTATATCGTCGGTTGACCGGATAATTGGTGCCGGCTAGGGCGCCTGATCCAAGCGGCATGACATTGAGCCGGCCTCTGGCATCGTGCAGGCGCCCCTTGTCTCGTTCAAACATCTCCACATAGGCCAGCAGGTGATGTGCGAACAGAACCGGTTGGGCACGCTGTAAATGCGTATACCCGGGCATCATAATTGCGCGGTTGGCGCGAGCCTTGGAGACCAGTACACGCTGCAATCCGATCAGTCGCGCAGACAGCTTGTCCAACTGTGTGCGCAAGTACAGCCGAATATCCAAGGCCACTTGATCATTCCGGCTTCGACCCGTGTGCAATTTACCACCGAGTGGACCGATCAGTTCGGTCAATCTCCGTTCGATTGCCATGTGGATATCTTCGTCTTGAGGCGTGAAGACAAAACGCTCTTGATCGAACTCTCGTTTCACGGTGTCCAATCCCTGAACAATCGCGCGCGTCTCCGCTCGCGTGAGAACGCGGGCCTTTTCAAGTGTCTTGCAATGAGCGATGCTCCCCGCAATGTCTTCGGCATAGAGTCGGCTGTCGATCGCCACCGAACGAGTAAAGGCTTCGACCAGCCGATCGGTCTGTTCTCGAAACCGGCCTTCCCAGGCTTTCGTTCGGCTGCGAGTTGCCTTCGACCGGTTCTTACTCTTGGCCATCAGGATGAGGCTTTCTTTCTCTGTGCGCGAATCTTCAGACGTAATGCGCTCAGGCGGATAAACCCTTCCGCATCCTTTTGGTTATAGACGTCATCTTCTTCGAATGTCGCGATGTCGAGCCGATAGAGTGACCGTTTCGACTTGCGTCCCACCAGCGTACAGCTGCCCTTGTACAGTTTGACCCTCGCGACACCGCTGACGTCTGTCTGGGCCTCATCGATCGCGGCTTGCAACATTTCGCGCTCAGGGCTAAACCAATAGCCGTTGTAGATCAGATCGGAAAATCGAGGGATCAGGCTGTCGCGGAAATGGAGGACCTCGCGGTCCATCGTCAAAGACTCAATCCCTCGATGTGCAACATGCAGAATCGTTCCCCCCGGCGTTTCATACACCCCGCGTGATTTCATTCCAACATAGCGGTTTTCAACCAGATCGACCCGACCGATTCCATGCGCGCCTCCTACGGTATTGAGATGGGCAAGCAACGCGGCGGGGCTCATCCTTTTCCCGTTGACTGCCACGGGGTTGCCTGCCTGGTACTCAATCTCAACTTCCTGGGGCTTATCCGGCGCTCGTTCTGGCGAAACGGTCATCTGGAAGATTTCATCGGGCGGCGATTCCCAGGGGTCTTCAAGAATGCCCCCTTCATAACTGATGTGGAACAGATTTGGGTCCGTGCTGTAGGGCTTGGCTTTTGTCGCCGTCACGGGAATACCGTGCCGGTCGGCATATTCAATCAATTCACGCCGAGACCGCATGGTCCATTCCCGCCAGGGTGCGATAATCTTCAGGTTCGGCGCGAGGGCCATATAGGTCAACTCGAAACGGACCTGATCATTACCCTTTCCGGTCGCTCCGTGCGAGACCGCTTCGGCGCCTTCTTTCAACGCGATCTCAGCCTGTCGACGAGCAATCAGCGGGCGGGCGATGGACGTGCCTAAGAGGTAACAACCTTCATACATCGCATTCCCGCGCAACATCGGGAACACGTAATCTTTGACAAATACCTCACGCAGATCTTCGACGTACACCTTCTTGACGCCGAGCGCCCGAGCTTTGGCTTTGACGGCCTTCAGATCTTCGCCCTGTCCAAGGTCGGCGCAAAAGGCAATGACTTCGGCCTGGTAGGTTTCCTGCAGCCACTTGAGAATGACCGATGTATCCAGTCCCCCCGAATAGGCCAGGACGATTTTCTTGAGCGATGTGGGTTTCATGGTGAAGTTCTACCGAGTCCCTTTCGTGCGGCTGAGGAGTTGAGCCAGAATTGCCTTCTGCATGTGCAAACGATTTTCCGCCTGATCGATCACCACCGACTGCGGACCATCCAACACATCGGCGGTAATCTCTTCCCCCCGATGAGCCGGCAAGCAATGCATGACAATGGCGTCGGGCTTCGCCCGTTGCAGCAGTCGTTGGTTGAGTTGATAGGGTGAGAGTGTCCGTAACCGTCTGGCGTGTTCCCGTTCACGGCCCATGCTGATCCACACATCGGTGTAAAGGATGTCCGCTTCCTTCACAGCCACGAGGGGATTTTCCACCACTTCGATCGCGGCGCCGGTGGTCTGCCCTTCCATTCTTGCGCGGTCGATGACACGCTGATCGGGCTGATAGCCTGACGGGCACCCAATGACGACGCGCATACCCATTTTGGCTCCCGCTTCGACGAGCGAGTTGGCCACATTGTTACCATCTCCAATGTAGGCCAAACTGAGTCCCTTGAGCCGACCCTTGAATTCCTGAATCGTCATGAGATCGGACAGGGCCTGGCAGGGGTGACTATGGTCGGTGAGTCCGTTAATGACGGGCATGGCGGCTTCAGTCGCCCATTCCTCGACGATCGAGTGATCATACGTTCGAATCACAATGCCATCGAGGTAGCGGGACAAGACTCGTGCGGTGTCCGAGACCGTCTCTCCACGCGAGAGCTGAATATCGCCCATGGGAAGAACCAGCGTATAGCCTCCGAGCTGGTTCATGCCTGCTTCAAACGAGACCCGAGTCCTGGTCGATGGCTTTTGAAACAGCAGTCCGAGGGTTTTCCCACGAAGCAATCGATGTGGAGTACCCCGGCGCTGTTGTTTCTTAAGCAGTGCCGCGAGGCGCAACAGGTCCTGGATTTGCCTTCGCGGCATGGTGGCGACGTCGAGCAGATCCTTGGCGTAGTGCTTGGGGCGGCTTGTATGTCTGGCCCGTACGGTCATGAACGGTGTGCGTCTTTGTCCGCTGTCTGGCGCTGGGTAAACAGCGTAGCAAGGAGGTCAAGGAGCCTGTCCACTTCCTGCTGAGTAATGATCAAGGGTGGCACAAAGCGCAGCACACGCTCATTAGCGGCGTTCACGAGCACGCCGCGCGCGAGTGCCTCGGCGACCAGCGTTCTGGCATCGATCGTCAGCTCTATTCCCTGTAAGAGGCCAAGGCCGCGCACCTCTTGCACGACTCGGTGGCGGTCCTTGCAGTCGGCTAATCCCTTCGCCAAATATTCGCCCATGCGCTTCGCATTGTCCAACACATGCCCATCGAGCAGTATTCGGCAGACGGCAAGCGCCGCGGCACAGGCCAGTGGATTTCCACCGAACGTTGAAGCATGCGATCCCGGAGTGAACGCGGCGGCCACTGAATCTTTTGCGAGGCAGGCTCCGATGGGAACCCCTCCGGCAAGGCCTTTGGCGAGGGTCATAATGTCGGGCTGAACCCCGAGTTGCTCGTAGGCGAAGAGGGTACCCGTTCGGCCCATCCCGGTTTGGATCTCATCGAAAATAAGCAGAATGTCCTGCTGTGTGCAGAGGTTGCGGAGGCTTTTGAGATACTCCCGGCCGGCGACATACACCCCGCCTTCCGCCTGAATCGGCTCCAGCATGATTGCGGCGGTCTTCTCATTGACCATGGATTCAATCGCAGAGAAATCATTAAACGGTGCATAAGTAAAACCGGGCATCAACGGCTCGAAGCCCTTCTGGACTTTCTCCTGTCCCGTCGCCGTCACCATGGCTAACGTCCGGCCATGGAACGAATTCTTCATCGTGATGATTTCAAAACGATTGGGGCCATGTCGTTCATGTCCATAGCGCCGTGCGAGCTTGATCGCCGCCTCATTTGCTTCGGCCCCGCTATTGCAAAAGAACACGCGGTCGGCAAACGAGTGGTCGACCAGCAAATGGGCCAGCTTCACTTGTGGCTCGGTATAATAGAGGTTGGATGTATGGATGAGTTGGGCTGCTTGGCGCTGGATCGCCCGGACAAGATCTGGATGGCCATGTCCCAAGACATTGACAGCGATCCCAGCGACGAAATCTAGGTACTCTCGTCCTTCCAGATCATAAACTTTCGAGCCTCGCCCCCGCACAATCGAGAGTGGCTGGCGGCTGTACGTCTGCATCAGGTACTTGGCAGCATCGTCTTTCAGTTCATCAGTCGGCATCGAACGTATCCCCTTAGAAAGGAAGGAAAACTAGCATAGGGGCAAGGGGAAGAGCAATAAGTGCCGGGTTCGGATAACGCGTTCTCAGGCATGTGCGTCGTGAAGAGATTTACAGTCAACTTCTTTCAAATGACCCGCTCTTCCGTTTCTGAGTATGGTAAGCTGCGTCGCAATGACGACCTGTGGTCAGTGTCAACAACAGAATCCCGACGACGCCAACTTCTGCCATCAGTGTGGAGTCAAGCTGCTTGAAGCCAAGGCATCAGCCGAAACGACTGCCGAGACACCCCCTGCGCAGCCGGCTCAGGATGAGGAGACGCTGTGGCGCCAATTCGTCGGCCCTCATGCCGACCACTACCTGACTGTCTTCAGAAAGTTTTCTTCGAACGGCCAACCACGGTTTGCTCTCTCGTGGAACTGGCCGGCATTTCTCTATATTTCGTTCCTGTGGTTTCTGTACCGGAAGATGTATCTGCACGCGTTCGTGTATGCCGTCGGTCCCATGGTCTCAACGTATCTGACGGGGGATCTTTCTGCCGGCATCATCTGGAGCATCATGGCTGGGGCGACAGCCAACTATCTGTATTATTGGCATTGCCGTGAGCACATTGGTGAAATCAAGAAGACGAGTCGGATGGATCCCGTTACCCAAGAAAACGCGCTCAAAGAATCGGGCGGGGTGCAGCCCTACGTCATCTGGGTCGGGGTGTTCTTCTATATTCTTTTTCTCGCGACATTGGCCAAGATGGTGCAAGAAGGACCCCCTGATCTGGATCATTCGCCCGGTCGACCGGCAAAGCAAGCCGCCATGTCTCCTCAGGCTTGACTTGGTATGGTCATGGGGTATTCATTGGGTACTGGACTAGGGTTGATCACCTTGGTAGAAAAGGATGCGGGATGGCTCGATTAATTTTACTTCGTCACGGTGAATCGCAGTGGAACCTTGAAAATCGCTTTACGGGGTGGGTGGATGTACCGCTTTCGCCGAAAGGAATAGAAGAGGCCAAGCAAGCCGGCGAGAAGCTCCGTGGGTATAGATTTGACCGGGCCTTTTCGTCGGTTCTTGCCAGGGCGAACGAGACCCTGCGAATTGTGTTGGAAACCACCGGACAGACCGATCTCCCCCTCGAAAAAGACAAAGCCCTGAATGAGCGGATGTATGGAGAACTTCAAGGTCTGAATAAGGCAGAAACCGCCAAGAAGTACGGCGATGCACAAGTGAAGATTTGGCGAAGAAGTTATGATGTACGGCCACCTGGGGGAGAAAGCCTCAAAGATACGGCCGAGCGGGCATTACCCTACTATGAGAAAATGATCAAGCCGTATTTGCTGAAGGGAGAAACGATCATCATTGCCGCACACGGCAACAGTCTGCGTGCGCTGGTCATGGAGTTGGATCACTTGTCCAAAGAAGAGGTCCTGGAGTTGAACATTCCAACGGGTGTGCCGTTGCTCTATGAATTTGACGAGAGCGGCAAAGTCCTTTCACACCGCTACCTCTGACTGATTTGTGAGCCAGCCTCCTGACGGCAAACCCTACTCCTATTCCTCCAACAACCGGCCATATTCCGAAGCCGGTGCGAAGTCGATCAGTAACACCAACATTTTCGAACGGTCATCTGACGAGATAAGCCCCTGGTCTTCGATCATGCCTGCCACTTCGGCGCAAATACCTGAGTGGCTAATCCCTTCACAATCAACCAAGTGTGCGTAATGCTCCCGTCGCACGGCCAGTTCGCGTTGATACTCACTCCAGCTTCCACTTCCAAACCGGCCTGAATCCCACCATTCATTGCAGATCGCGTCGAACAGAGCTTCTTTGATGACGGCCCGATATTTCGTGGGAATCTGCGCGTCCACCGCGGCCAGGACCCAATAGAGATTCAACGAGAGGATTTCACGCGCGATCTCCGGGATGTGAGTTTCGGCAGCCTCGATACCATACTCCTTGAGGTGAGAGATGGTGATCGGGCGCGGCATAGTCTGGAACAGTGTGGCCGCAGCTTCTGCTGGAGTCATAAAAACCTCTGATGGTTCCATAGGATATGGTACTACCAGTCACACTCTCAAGCCTGAGCGCCGAGGGGTGAAGCTTTTTCCGCCTAGAAATTTGGAGAGAGGGGGAATGAAGGGCGAAGAGGGAGTGGAGTGACAAGGAATCAAACTGACCATGCCGGCTTATGATTGGCCGGCATGGTCCTCAGCGGGCGGTCAGCGATTCACGACTTTTTGAATCATACTTCCGTATTGGGCGGTACTGCGAGTGTTATTCGCCATTTGTCCATCTTTTTCGCCTACCGAGGCGATCGGCTGAGACGATTGGGTCACAATAATCTCGACCCGCCGGTTCTTGCTCCGGCCTTCTTCCGTATCGTTGGTGGCGATGGGTCGGGAGTCCGCATATCCAACCGCCCTGACTCGATCGGAGCCCAATCCACCTTTGATCAACGCTTGACTGGCATGTTCAGCCCGGAAGCGAGAGAGTTCAGCGTTATCCTTAAAAGGCCGGCGAGCGTCATACTTGACCGGTATGCTGTCGGTATGGCCAGCTACTTCCACACTCTGGGGTTTGAATTTGCGCAGGGCGACGCCGATGCGTTTGACTAAGGAGGCCCCTGCTGCTGTCATGGTTACTCGCCCTTTGCCGAAGAGTTCACCCGAAGACAACGCGAGGGTGAGTCTGTCACCATGCTGCTCTAATGCCACGGTGCCCCGTTTGAGTTCTTCTTGAAGGGCGCTCATCAACTTCTCATTGACCTTGGACAGGTCGATCGTGGTGCGGGCCGTCATAATGGCTTGCCGGGAATTCTTGTTGAAAGGGTCCTGTTTTGCCGGCTTCGGCAAGCTCCGTCCGAGGCTGGCGAGGATTTGCTTCGCCTGTGACAGCTGCGAGTTCCGAGACCCGAGTTCTGCCATGGCCAGCTGGAATTCTCGATCTTTCGCGACCAGCTGCAGGTCGAGATCTGCGATGCGTTGCATCGCGTCATCGAGCTGGTCGTTGCTGAGGGAAAATTGCCGCTCCATATCGTAGACTTGCTGCTTGGCAAGCTCAAGGCCGCTTTTCGTCCTGTTGAGCTCAAGGGACATCTGCTGGTGTGTGTCGCGCTGGGTGCAGAGTCCGGCAAGCTCCTGCTCCTTCTGGTTCAACTGGGCTTCCAACGTTTCGGCGCGGGTCTTTTCCACGTTCAGCTGACTGGCGGCTGCTGTCGTTTTCTCCCGCAGAAGGGCCAGCTCATTCTCTTTGGCTGTCAGCTGTTCCAGGAGTTGTTCCAATCGTGCTTTCTCTTTCTCTGCTTCAGAAAGCTGACTCGGAGGAGTGTCGACCGTAATAGAAGTCATAGGAACAATAGCCTGAGCAGGAGAGCCCTCGGTGCTATCGACCTTATGGACATACGCTTCCCCCTCGTGACTCTGGTCCGCTTGCCGAACATCGGCCAGCTTCAGGAAGCCGACGAGCATAGCGAGAAGAGAGCCGTGACCATTATCGGATCGAACAGCAGTTGATTGAGTGTCGTCCATGGACTGAACCGTAGCAGCCAAGCTCAATCCAGGTCCGTTCACCACGACCGTGGAAAGAAAGGCCAAGGCGATTAGTTTCTTCATGTCTCACCTCGCTAAATGAATTAAGTGGCAGCAGCGTTCTTGTTGTGTGAAAAAATCAATAGTCAAAATCCAATGCCTGGGCAAGCCCTGTCCACGCGGCAACGCGTCCGTCACAAAAACAGAATGGCTGCCCAGGCACAATGCTAGACCTGATACAAGTGCGCTTTCTCGAAATTTGGGTGGTGCAAAAAGTCCTACTCTGTCCTATACGCCGTCTTCCGTCACTTTGCAACTACTGATTTTCAATGCACCAGGCGTTCAGCAAGCCCACAGAGCTCTTGAGGGTCTCCATGATCTGGTTGGGGCGCATGATAAGGAGCAGTACCTAAGCGTAATGGTACGTAGATGGCTTAACCACACCATATCTAGGGCATCAGGTATAGGTCTGGCTCGGGCACAAACCTGAGCAAAAAAAATTTCTGGATGCCAATCAGATCAGAACTGTAAACACATGTCGACTCGTCAAACACACCTGGAAAATCGAAAGATCCATTCAACGGTACGTTCTTCCTCGATCCCGAGGTATCATCGTCGTTCCATCACATGCTACTCGACATCGGTGGTGTTACTCGCTGCCTGGTTCACGACACACCGTCACAGAATCCTTTCAGATTCACTGAATCGAAAGAGATACGCCTGGTGGAGGCATGTCATCGAGAAACCGGAGTGCAATTCTTTGAAATTCACACACCATTCTTTCGGATTCTCTGTGGCATGGGCATTGCTGGTGAACCGTGTAGTGCTTGAAGAGCCATCGTCTAGTAGAGTTCCTAGTTGTTTTGGATACCTTATGTATGGAATATGGCTAAACAAATTGAATCAATCATACGTAGGCGTGCAGGTGGAGTGCACGCGAAGGAGGGCACGATGATTAAGGTCAGAAGTCAGTCCGCTCAGTATGCGGTGGAGGTGATCACGTTCGTCTTGATTATCGGTGCGCTCTCGATGGTCTGGCCCGCCATTATTGCCATCTTTCTTGGTGCCCTCTTATTGCTGCAATCATTCAGCGCCGAACCGGAGATTGCGGTGCTGTCGTGGACCGAGATCGGCAATCTGCCAATCGCCTTCGCGTCTTTCCATCGACCCGGTCCTCCGTCGAATCTCTCGTGACGGATGGCGGGCGGAGCCTTTGTCAGTTTGTCGCAATGCGTCAGGAAGGGATGGGCTTCCGGGTTATGTATGAGTGCTGTTGCAGAACCTCGACGTATACGTGACGGTGAAAACGGCAGAGACACACGTGCGTATCAGCTGATGCCCATTGGCTGATGGTGTCACAATCGCAAACTATTCGCGGAGTGGCGTCGGCGTTTGAGCATCGATTGACAGCCCTCGGATGCACAAATGTTGACAAGTAGGAAGGCTGTGTTCAACTCAGCGGAGACTCACCTGAGTCATATGCTTCGGGGGGGCAGTCCAACGGGGCATGTCGGGAAGCTCAGAGTTGGAAGAAGGGATGGCTGTGCCGTGCATGGGTCGAGTGGAGCAAAGAGCCCCTGATACTGGGATCAGCGGCCCTTTGTTGTACCGTAACGGAACTCTTATTTCTCAGCCGCTCGACGCAACTGCTTTCTGATGGAGAACAGCACCACAAGACTCACTCCGATACCAAGCAACAGGATTGACGAGGGTTCGGGAACAGCGTGAGGTGGTCTGTCATTTGTATCGTTTCTGGGATTGTTTGTGGGAACTGGTTGGGTTTGAGCCTGTTGGGTCTGGTACACTTCCGAGCCGCTCGGCCGTCTCCCGAAGGCGTCTGCCGAAAGTGGAAACGACAGGGTGGTTAAGAAGACAAAAAGTCCGAGGGACGCGAGTATCTTCATGCTGCCTCCTTTGATGATCATTTCGTAATTTCGAATCAGAAAACAAAGTGACTATATGGCACGATCTGACACCGCGTATTGTAACCAAGGTCGTTGATATAATGGGATTGTTAGTGTGTTCTCTTGAGAGGGGGCGTCCCTACGTAAGGGTGGTTGTGACCAGGAAAGAGTGGAAGGAGCGAGTGACCGAACTATCGCCTGAATGCCGGTAGACGAACACACGCTGACCGTCCACTGATCTCACCCGATTCTTCTTATACAGCTCTCTCTGAAATCGGGGAAGGCTTATGGAACGATCGTCGCTCTCGAGAAGATATTCATAGATGAGGGGTTGCGTGAGTACTATCGAATATTCTCATCGAGGTTGCGGATCAGCACGGCACGGTCATGACGATCGAGCCAGGATTGAATGCGGTCGCCTACATGAGCCGGTCGGTCAATTCTGGTGTTCTCATCATGCGGAATACGGATGTCTCGCCCTTGGGCATCCCGGATAAGATACGCCCCACCCTCTAAGGCCTGCACTTGGCCGATTACCGACATAGAGGACGGCTCCCCGGCGCACAGCGCCACGCGTTGTTGTTCACCCAACGTCCCCGACACAATCCCCAGCCCGAGATATTCCTGTGTCGATTCTCTCTGTGCAACAGGCTGGGCACAGCTGGTCACCATGACCAGCAGAGCAGGCAGTAGCAATCTATATCGGCAAAAGATGAGTATAGGTCTCATGGATCGGACCTCCACAGATGGTAAAGGTGAGCACCGGTTTCTGGCGGACAGGACAGCCGCACGTTCATCACTATTTCATAGAGAAGCAGAATGCTCAAGAAAGAGAGGGAAATATAGTGACTCAAGCGAGATGACACGCGAGCTCGTGGACTGACTCTTTAGATTTCCACTACGACACCGATTTCAACAACCTGTTCGGCGGGAATATGGAAAAAGGAGCTGGCGCGTTGGGAATTGCGGCTGAGGAAGATGAAGAGACGTTCTCGCCAGAGCGCCATACCCGGTTTCGGCGTCGCAAGTGAATTCACGCGGCTGAGAAAGAAAGTCGCGCTGTCGAGATCCACCTCCAGCCTCTGTGAACGGCAGGCCACAAGCAAGCGAGCAATATTCGGTGTCTCCATGAATCCATATTGCACCACGACTCGTCGCACACCTGGTGCGAGAGGTTCGATCCGCACGTGATGGCTGCCCGTGACGGTTGGAACGCGGCAAGTCATGGTTGTCAGGAAGACCAGTTGTTCATGGAGTACCTTATTGTGACGGACGTTCTGCACAAACGAGGGTGGCGTCAAGTCGGTAAACTGCGTCAGATAGACTGCCGTGCCCGGCACCCGCGTCAAGCGCTGGGCTAGCACCTCCTTCAGGTAGGTGGTCAGTTGCGGCATTTTGCTCCAGAGGTGTTTCGCAACGAGTCGACGACCCCCATTCCAGGTCGCCATCAACAGGAACAGGCCGGCGCCAAGGAGGAGCGGGAGCCAGCCACCGTGAGGGATCTTCAGCACATTGGCACCGAAGAACGAGAGATCCAAGGCCAGGAAGGTACCGGTCACGAGGGTCGCCAGCGGCCAATTCCATTTCCATTGACGCCGGGCGACGACGAAAATCAGCAGCGTGGAAATCACCATGGTGCCAGCCACGGCGATCCCGTAGGCGGCGGCTAGATTGCTGGAAGTGTGAAAGAACAGGACGAGACTGGTGGTGCCGATCAGCATGAGCACATTGATGGCAGGCACATAGACTTGACCGATCTGTGACGCGGAGGTGTACCGGATGTCCATGCGTGGCAGATACCCCAACTGAATCGCCTGCTGCGTGAGAGAAAAGGCACCGCTCAGCATGGCTTGCGACGCGATGATGGTTGCCATCGTCGCAAGCACCACGAGTGGCAGGAGAAACCATCCGGGCGCCAATAAGTAGAACGGACTCGTCACGGCCTCCGGCTGCCGGGCCAGCAAGGCGCCCTGTCCCAAGTATTGCAACACGAGTGATGGGAGCACCACGCAGTACCAGCCGAGACGAATAGGCCCTTTCCCGAAGTGGCCCATGTCGGCATAGAGGGCTTCGGCCCCTGTCAGCACAAGAAACACACTCCCTAATACGGCGAAGCCCTGTGTCGGATGGTCCAGCAGGAACCGGACGGCATGGCGAGGGCTGAACGAGGCAAAGACCTCGGGGGTCTCCACGGCACTCGTGATTCCCAGGACAGCGAGCGTGAGGAACCAGAGCAGCATGATGGGACCGAACCATCCACCGAGGCGCCCGGTGCCGTGAGACTGGATCGCAAAGAAGATGAGCAACACGGCGATGGCAATCGGCAGAGTATAGGGTTGATAGGCGATTGTCTC
The DNA here is from genome assembly GCA_002331625.1 of Nitrospira sp. UBA2083. GTDB lineage: Bacteria > Nitrospirota > Nitrospiria > Nitrospirales > Nitrospiraceae > Nitrospira_D. The sequence continues at coordinate 87,199 of DCZN01000078.1, forward strand.
GACCTCGATGCCTTCCACNNACCGAGATGGCGGGGGTGATGATCCCATCACCATAGACTAAGGAAGCCCCAAGCAGACCAAGCGCGATCACCGGGCCGATCCGCAAGGGGAAGGCAGACTCTTCCCGATGGCGCTGACCTAATGCCATCAAGGCCAAAATTCCCCCCTCCCCTTGATTGTCGGCTCGCATGACGAACAGCAAGTACTTGACCGTCACGACCAGCAGCAGGGCCCAGATAATGAGGGAAAGGAGACCGATGATCGTCGGAAGGGTCACGGACAAGTCGTGCGACACATGAAAACATTCCCGCAGTGCATAGAGGGGGCTGGTCCCAATGTCGCCATAGACAACGCCCAGCGCGGCCAGCGTCAGTCCCGCAGTCGAGGATCGCTCGGGCGGGCTACGCATGAGGGAAAATGAATCGCCGGATGGTTGGAGTCGTGCAGCTGGTAGTTGGGATGCTCGGCATACAGCTCGATCCTACTGGCTTCGTGAGGGCAGAACAAGATGGCTGGTGATAACCAGAAGAAGCGTTAACTAATTGGCATGACCACGTTACGCCGCNNGCCGCCTTGGCGGGGCGCCAGCGAAGGCCGACGTTGAGGAGCTCTTGCAGGAGTTCTGTATAGTCGTAGCCAGTCTCCTTGGCAGAATCGCAGAAGTCTTCATCTTCTACAATTTTGGGGTTGGGATCGCCCTCCAGCACATGTGGTTACCCATCAGCAACCATGTACATGGTACATGTCAATTTGCCACAGCGGGTGAGGCCCACGCCGCGAAGATCATTTTTCACCACCAGGAAAGTTCATCGTCATCGTATGGATGCCGTAGTTCGACATCGGTTCGTTGTACTCAAGAGCTGATCAAGGTCCGACAATCGCCTGCTTCTGTTGGGTACTTGGACCAATGACTGTTCCAGCACATGGCGACCAATGAGCAGCCCAGCTACATAATTGCCCTGTACATTCGGATGATCATCGTTGGCCCAATACAAGTCGTCCTGGGTCGTCGGCATTGATCTGCCGCGGCAGCTTACATACCGTCTGAATTCCGGCAGCAGGTCTACGAACGCAATCTGCTCCCGCTGAAAGAACTCCGTCAGCTTTTGATTGGGATACTCCCACTCAAAATTGCCATTCGATGGTCGCAATGAGTGATAGAGCTGACGGGGGTCCGGAAATATGACGACCAGTAAGGCGGCATCCAACTCTTCCACAGCCGACTTTAAGTGACGCAGATTCTCCAGATGCTGTTCCCAGGCGTGTGTTAGCCAAGGGAATTCATGAACCGGCCGAAAGATATGGATTCCATCCAGTGGGTTTGGCGGCTCTGCGATGCCGATCCACGTTGTAAGTGGCCGTAGCGCTTCAGCATGCTCTAAACGGTCGTACAAGATCGAGTACTTGGAGAGCAGCGCGGTCATGCGTCCCGCGAGACTCTGGACCCGATTCCGAATCCTTTGCATTCGAGCCCGTATCGTGTCTTCGGAACGGACATGTCGGCCACCATCCACGGGGTGGGCCAGCACCGCTTGATCGACGAGGTATCCGTCGGTCACCGTTCTCGACGGATAGAGATAGTCATCGAGAAGATCATTCATCACATACCCAACAATCACGAGGCGCGGTCGTCCGGCACCTGCCACCACGTTGGCCAACTTCTGCCGCTGTTGGCGTGGGCCATAGCCTGGGACACCGCACTTCAGCACTCTCCGGTCGATGAGCTGTTCGAGTGTTGCCCCCCAGGTTTCCTCAAGCCCCACGTATCCCCAGGTATAGCTGTCGCCGATCAGCAAGGTATAGTCGTCTTCTGGTTCGAACGGCCGATCGCGACACCCTAAGCTATTGGAAGAGACGGGAAACGGAGCGCCGTAGGTGCGAATGTAATCAGGAAGCCACCAGACGTCACCGGAGAAATTGGGAACAATATCATGGCCCAGAACCGGATCAGCCGCAAAGTAGAACCGCGCAGCCGTGCCTCGATGATACTGTTTGAATTCACTGGGATTTGTAAAGCCAGCCAATCGCAAGCCAACCTCACAGAAGAGGATGGTGATGAGCACGCTTGTGATCACAAGCGCAGAATTTAGACAGACACGCCTAACTCCAATCATTCCTGCAGGCCTTTCTGCTGAGTCGTAGTAGTGACCGATTCAGAAGTGCGACCACTTCCGTTCAATCGCAGCACATGGGTTCAACCCATCCGAGCTGGCAAGTGTTCGCCGATGAATGGGCGAACAGCCTGATGCGAAGGTACGGTGGTCGCGAAGAACGTGGTTCAGGAAGCGGGAGGACGGAACAAAGACCTTGCTAACATTCGTTGATAAAGGAGGGGATCAGGAGGGTACCCCAAGATGGTTGTGTAGCAGAAGTAGACGTAACACCAGGCTACGACAAGGGTCGCCGCGCTGCCGATCGACAACTCTAAGAAATCGGTCTCGATCTCAAATGGGTTCCAGAGGGAGTGGTTCACGCCGACCATCTGCATGATGACGCAAAATACCAGAAGGCCGACAATAACAAAAATAAAACCTGTGGCTTTAGGCAGTAGCATGCTGGTCATTTTTCTTAAGGTACCCTTGAGGACTTCCGTTCGTCAAGGTATGAATGGGGGCCTCCCCACGTCAGTAGATGGTACCTATTGTCGTTCACCATCCTAAAACTCCGGAGCAGAGAGGACTAATCGAGCAAGTTTAATGCTACTTCATGCCGTCTCTTCCTCACATGTCCTTATGCATGGCCAAACTTCTGTCAATGAGCTCATTTCCATCGTGTTTCCAGAGGCTTTCATGACACACGCGTATCAGGCCGCCGACGCCGTGAATGGCTGAAATAGTCAGTGGTCGTGTAGGGGGGTGAAGGATAATGGATACAGTATCTATCCTGAAACCATCTGGTAAACAAAGAAGGTGTTCAGTGTACGCTGGGATGGTAATTCTGAAAAAGATTGAACGGACGTGTATGCTGCGCCACTCACTAGAAGATTCCCCAGACAGCTGAGAGGGGCAGCTATTCACTAGACGGCGGCTTACGAATGGAAAACATTCGTACAGGCATCAAGGAATCGGCATTCCAGAAGCGGCTGTAGGAGGAGATTATCATGGAGAAATGGTCGGGGACTCAGTTTTCCCCTCACGCCGCCTTGGCGGGGCGCCAGCGGAGGCCGACGTTGAGGAGTTCTTGCATCAGTTCGGGGTAGTCGTAGCCAGTCTCTTTGGCCGAATCAGCGAAGTCTTCGTCTTCCGCGATTTGGGGGTTGGGATTGGCTTCCAGCACGTACAGTTGTCCCTGAGCATCCATCCGCATATCGATCCGCGCATAGCCGCTCAATCCCAGCGCGCGATAGACCTGTTTTGCCAAGTCTTGGATGGCATCTGCTTTTCCGTTCGGCAGGTTGTCGGCTTCTTTGGAGATGATTCCATACTTGGTCTGGTACTTCCGGCTCCATTTCACCCGCTCGGTGGCAATGCGCTTGGCATCCTCCGGCAACTTGTCCATGATGAGTTCCCATACGGGCAACGCTTGAAGTTGGCCGTTCCCGATAATGCCCACATAGAGCTCGCGCCCTTCGATGTATCGTTCCACCAAGGCCCCGCTCCCCACGCTGTTGTGGATAAAGGCGACTCGCTCGCTCAGCTTGTCATCGTCTTCGACGATGGAGGCTTGGGAAATTCCCAATGAGGCTTCTTCGGTGACCGATTTGACGATCAAAGGAAATGTAAGCCATTTAGGCCGTTTCACCAACCGCCCCTGAGGGACTTCGATAAACTCCGGATATGGGATGCGATGGAAAGACAGGACTTTCTTCGTCAGGACTTTGTCCCGTGCCAACATCAGGCCTCGGGGGTTACAGCCAGTGTACGGCATATGTAAGAGCTCCAGATAGGAGACGACATGTTGATCATAGACCGCCACGCCGTCGAATTCCTCCAGGAGATTGAAGGCGATATCGGGCTTCCAGTCCTCGATGGCTGAATGAATCACGCTGAGATCGCTCTTCACGCCAAGCGGATGTACCTCATGTCCCAGCTTTTTCAATGTCGACACGACATCGTATTCCGTCCGCCATGCAACCGACTTCAGGTCGTGGCCGTTGACCTGCTCGGGCGGCACGAGATCTTTGTGCATGAGCACCAGCACCCGCAGTCGCTTCATAGCGCCACCCGGTGTCGCCCGCTTCGGAGAAAGTTCATGGTGTGCACGGTGAGCAGAATGGTGAAATCGAGCTTCGCCTGGTCTTCGGCCATGGGGACACGAAGGTTCAATTCGCGACAGCGCTGGATCATGTCCTCCAGCACTTGGTCGATGGTGTATTGGTACTCGCCGGTCCAGCTGGCGACCTTTCTCCGTACTTCTCGACGAAACCGATTGAGAAAGGTGGCCGCGCTGATCTTGTTCCCATGATTCGGCAAGGTCGAAAACAGTCGCTTCAAATCCGGGTCGTATTGCAAGTGACGCTCGACACCATAGTGTCTCCGTTTACGCTCATAATGCTCCCGTAGCGTCTTTTTCAACGTGGGGAGCGCATCAACTTCATCCCGCGTGGTCACGACCGGCGGCGTGCCGGCGAGTTCGTTCATCAGTCCATCGACATATCGGAGTTTCTTCAGCACCGGCCACCCGCGATACCGTTCTTCCCATAACGAGTCCGGGGTGAGCCAGACGGCAAACGTTTCGGCAAAATCTTCGTCGGGATGGCTTTGGGCGTACCATAAATCCAGGTGACGCACGAAACTGCGGCTGTAGGGCCGAGGGGAGTAGTACAGCGGGTATTGTTGCGAAGACTTGCCGAAGATGTCCTGGCGCGTCTTGCGACGGCGAATCTTGTAGGCGTTCTCAATCGCGTGACCGGCCTCATGGCGAAGAATCCGTAAACACCACTCCGTCGTCCCGCCCTCGACTTCCAACATTTGACTCTGTTCGAGTTTCGCCAATCGCGGATGAGCCAGGTAAAACGGAATGGCCACGCCGGGCACCCCGTCTGGAGTAAACCACTCATTGGAGAGCCAAAAGTGTGGACGAAACTGGAGACCACGGCCTTCCAATTCGTGAGTCAATTCCGAGATGGGTTGTTCGACAAAACTCCCTTTGAGTCCGATGTGCAGCTCGCACATCGGCAGATCCAACAGGGCATCGTCGGACCATGAGGCCCATGGGGCCGCATGTTGGTCAGAGAGCGGAGTCTTGAGTATGTCGGAAACCATACGGTCCATCGTACAAGCCGTCCCAATATGGCCTGTCGGTAGGGCGCATGAAAAACTATAGCATCAACGCGTTATGCTACCGCTCGAGGTCCTGTAAATGGGTGAGCGAGTGCAGAAGGAGGAAGAAATTGTTCGAAACCGTACTGGTTTGAACAAAAGTTAGCGCTGGATAAGCCTTTGGTGGCCTGGAAACTGTGAGAGTCGTGCGAGCAGCGACGGGATCGATTCCCAAATATGGTCGATGACGGATTCCACATAAGCCTGGGCTTCGACGATATCACGCTCCCAATACGGAAGTGCCTCGTGGAGGTCGAGGATCGGCGATTCCTCACCGCGCGACACCTGATTGAAGAGGGGAACGGTTAACCCGAATTGTGCTTGGATAAACTCACGATGTCCTAGACCCATCGCAATAATGAGGTCGTTCCGGTCAATCAACTCTTTGGTCAGAGCTCGTGGGACATGGGCGGAAGGATCGATACCTTTTTGAGTCAGCCGGTTGGTGATAACGGGATGAATTTTTTGAGCTTTGGCTTGGATGCCTGCCGATTCCACGCGGTATGGCGATTGTGAGCCGAGCTGTGCCCGCAAGGCATATTCGGCTGCCATACTGCGGAAGACGTTTCCGGTACAGACAAACAAAATGGATTGGACCATCGCTGATTCGTGTGGCCTTTCCCCATCTGGCTGTCGACAGAGCCACCGTTGCGCCGCTACAATCCAGCCCATGCCAGCCTCACGCATTCCCCCATATACACTGAAACTCGACGAACCGACAGAGAAGATGCAAACTCGCCTCTGCCGGTCGGTGGGACAGGCCATTGCCGACTATCGTCTCATTGAAGAGGGCGACAAGGTGATGGTGTGCCTGTCGGGCGGTAAAGATAGTTATGGTTTACTGGATATCCTGGTTGTTTTACAACAGCGCGCGCCGATCCGATTTGACCTGGTCGCGGTGAACCTTGACCAACGGCAGCCAGGTTTTCCTGAACAGGTGCTGCCGGAGTATCTCACCAGCCGAGGGATTCCGTTTCATATTGAGTCGCGTGACACCTATTCTATAGTCAAACGTCTCATCCCTGAAGGGCACACCACGTGTTCACTCTGCTCGCGTCTTCGGCGAGGGCATCTCTATCGTGTCGCCACCGAGCTTGGGGCCACGAAAATCGCGTTAGGCCATCATCGCGATGACATCATTGAAACCTTGTTCCTGAATCTCTTTTTTACCGGGAAACTGAAGGCCATCCCGCCCAAGTTACGTTCCAAGGACGGACGACACATCGTCATCCGGCCGTTGGCCTTGGTCAAAGAGACTGACCTCGCACGGTATGCGGAGCTACGAGGATTTCCGATCATCCCCTGCGATCTCTGTGGTTCCCAAGAAGATTTAAAACGGAAAAAAGTGAAGGCCTTGCTCCAGGAATGGGAACGAGAGGCACCTGGTTGTGCCGACAGTATCGCGGCGGCCTTGACCAACGTGGCACCATCGCTCCTGATGGATTCCCGGCTGTTTGATTTCAAGTCACTGGCATCGGCAGACACCGATCAGGTCGAGGGAGACGCGTGGCTCGATCAAGAACCGGATCCTCACCAGCCTATGGATTCTTCTCCTTTGTTTAGGATGTAACAACCGCTCCGATCTCCGTCAGGATGCCTGATAAGAACGGTCCATTGTCTCCGTTTTGGGCGTTGGAGGCACGATGCGCCGGCGACAATCAGCCGCCCGGTTTTAGCCAAGGCCTTCTCCCAGTTGGCACATAGGCGTAGCGGTAGGGTCGTACGATGGTTCAAATCGTCCATTGAATTATGAAGAAAATTTCATGATCCCCTAATGTGCTCTTCATGTTTCAAGTAGAGAGTAGGGTAGCATTGGCAATAGGGAAAGGGGGTGAGGAGCGATGACGATACTATTCCTTACCGTGCTCGCCCTGAGCGTCGCTGCGGGGGTCATCCACTCGCGCGAGCGGATGCCGGTACGTGTTCGTCCGATCCGACGCACACGGCTCATCACCATCCGAGACGTCCTCGCGGGACTCGTGATTCTTCCCATTCTGCTGCCCAGCATAGCGGGCGCCCATGGCACCGTGGCGCTGGAGGATGATCCCTGCGTCCAACGGGTGGGCGGAAGTCGCGTTCATTTCAATGCGTATCAGCCGCAACACGAGCCCAAGGCTCAGTACTGCACGGACATCCCCGGGGAGGGCGACACGTATCTCGTCGTGGATCTCGTCGATCCGACCTTGCGCAGCCTGCCGGTGAGCGTACGGGTTATCAGAGGACCACGCGAGGGCGACCACGGTGAAACCGTCGCGTCCTGGCCTGCCACGATCCATCCGGATGGGGTGTTGCGAGGCGAAGCGAAATTAGCGAAGGGTCTCTATCAGCTCATCATCGCGCCAGAAGGCTTCAGTCCGTCGTCCTACTTGCTGCGAGTGCAGCAGGTGGACTACTCGGCGAGTGCACGAAAAATGGTTGGGCCGATTACCATCATTTTGCTTTTTGTCTTGATTGGGTATGAGCTCTCGAAATCACAATCGGTAAAGAACTGGCGGCTCTTCGGCCGCGGCTAAGGTTCGGGTTGGTACGAATGGGTCTCTAAACCAGGAGGTTTCATCATGGCA
>DCZN01000093.1:0-364 GCA_002331625.1 Nitrospira sp. UBA2083
CCCACATTTCGACCCCGACGCGAGCCTCGAAGAGCTCGCCGGGGTTGGCAAGAATCGCCGTTTTGACGACGTCATCGATGACGAGGAGTTCGAGGACATCCAGGTTATCTGCAAGCGTGGTGGCGAGGAGATCCCGCTAGCTAAGCCAAGTCGCGCGTTCTACTTCGGCGACCGCAATCTCTACGATCAGGAAGCGAAGCGGTTCGATCAGGAGGAGAGAGTTCGCATTCTCAACACCGACCAGTTCCCGCGCAATCTAGCGCGCTTCGAGGAGCTCAAGCGGTCGTGTCAGCGCGGCTTCGTCATCCCCTTTGTTGGCGCCGGCATGTCCAAGAGCGCCGGCTGTCCCGAGTGGCGGGGATAC
>DCZN01000093.1:400-1344 GCA_002331625.1 Nitrospira sp. UBA2083
GCGATGCACGCCCGGCTTGTTGAGAACAGCGACTACGAAGGGGTGATGAACGACCTCGTGACCGCGCTCGGGGTCAACCGCTTCAACCTCGACTTCGAGCGCGACTTTAAGACCCCTGATGACGTTTCCGGGGCCGTGGCGCTCCTGCCCAAGCTGTTCGACTGCTCCGTCATCACCACCAACTTCGATCGCGTGCTCGAAAGGGTCTATGAGACCGAGGCCAAGGCCTTCGTCGAGAAGGTCACCGGGCGCGGTCAGGCTGGCGCCTTCTTTCGTGCCATTCCTGCTGGTGATCGTTATCTCCTGAAGCTCCATGGCAACTTGGACAACGCTGCCGAGCGCGTCCTCAACAGGGTGGAGTACGACGCCGCGTATGGCAACGATGGGAACATCCACTTCGACTTCCCGCTGCCGAAGCTTCTGAAGCGTCTGTTCACGAGCTACAGCTTCCTGTTCCTAGGCTGCAGTCTCTCCGCGGACCGCACCATCCAGACCTTTATGCGTGTGGCGCAGCTTGAGGGGCAGGAGAACCTGCCGCATCACTACGCGCTGCTCCCGTGCCCGACCGATGGCGCCAAGAAGGCCGCCATCGACCAGCGCCTTGCCGACGCCCACATCACGCCGGTCTTTTACCCGGAGGGCGAGCATCAGTACGTCGAGCAGATCCTTGAATTGCTGATCGACTGATGCGCTGACAGAAACGCCCGGCATCCCATGGAAGCAAACCCCAGAACACTTGATGCGCTGTTCAACTCACAGCTTCGCTACGTCGTGCCGATGTTCCAGCGGCTCTACGTGTGGCAGGAGACGCCGCAGTGGGTCAATCTCTGGGAGGACATCGTCGAGAAAGCGGATCTGCAGCTCGTCGGGGTGAAGACGAACGCGCATTACCTGGGCGCGCTGATCATCGAGGGTGTGCGTCCGAGCTCGCCGCGCGAGGTGAA
>DCZN01000093.1:1407-5770 GCA_002331625.1 Nitrospira sp. UBA2083
GCCTTCCGCGACTTCGCACGCCTGCATGAGTGGAAGACGCTTGATCGAGCCACGACCCGTTACCTGGAAAACATCGACCCGGACGTGATGGAGCATCCGGAAGAAGAGGTCTACAAGCTCTGGCCCACGACATTGAACCGGGATGTGTTCCGGCAGGTGGTCTCCGCCGGCAGCCAGCAGGCGGTAGAGACGCAGTTCCCATTGCGCAAGCTGCCGCGGAAGCGGACGTACGAACCGCGCAGCAACCTTGTTGAAGCCTACCTGTACTTCGCGCGCGCGATCGCCGCCTGGGTGACCGAGCGGGCAAAGCAGTCGGGCAAGTCGCTCGAAGACAGCGCGTTCGCTCTCCTGCAGGCCTTGCAGCAAGACTTCTGCGTCGTGCAGATCGTGCTCTCCGAAGGCGACGATTCACAGGAGATCTTCTACTCGCTGAACTCTCAAGGGCGCCCCCTGTCGCAGTCCGATCTTTTGCGCAGCCTCATCTTCATGCGGGCCGAAAAGGAAAAACTCAATCGGGACGCCATTTTCAACGACTATTGGAGCAAATTCGAAACGGACTTCTGGAGCACCGAGGTTCGCCGCGGCGGCCGAAGCTACTCGCGTCTTGACCTGGGGCTGCGCTTCTTCCTGATGGCCAAGACCGGGGAGCTCGTCGACGCGCGACGCGTCAACGAGGAGTACCGGCGGTGGATTGGCGTGCAGCCGCCGCGCTATGGCTCGGTGAGAGACGAGCTCCAAGACTTCTCTCGGCATGCCGAGGAGTACCGGTACTACGAGAGCGCCGCGTCATCTGCGTTGCCCTGCACCGATCTGCGGCGCGTGTTGTTGGACTTCGATGTGTCCACGGCGCTGCCGCTCGTGTTGTATCTGAAGTTGAATGCTGGGCTGGACGACCAGCAGCTTGCCGACTGTTTGGGGGTCGTCGAGTCTTTCATCGCGCGGCGGGCCTTCCTCGGCGATGAGACCAAGGAGTACAACAAACTCTTCGTCGAGGTGATCGGCAGCCTCCGCGGCGTGCCGGCTGCAGACACTGCCGCCGCCTTGCGGAAGAAGCTCCTGAGCGGAGGGGGAACGACGCGGCGATGGCCCACGGACGATGAAGTCGTCGAAGGCGCGCTCAGTCGACGCCTTTACGGGGCCATGTCGACACCTGCTCTTCGCGTGGTCCTCGAGCGGCTCGAGATCCGAGAGCGAACCAAGAAGACCGAGGGGCTGGAGATACCTCCCGGCTTGCAGATCGAGCACGTGCTGCCGGAGAAATGGGCGGAGCACTGGACGCTCGCAGATCGGGTGATCCCTGCGGACGTCGTACTGTTTCCCCATCTCGCGAAAGACGATCTCGCGGAGCTGGCTGATCGAATCAGGGCGCGCAACGCTCAGCTGCACACGTTGGGCAACCTCACGCTCCTGAACAAGTACCTGAACCCGGCCGCGAGCAATGGGTCGTTCGACACCAAGCGCGTCGAGTACCGACATTCTGTGCTTCGCCTGAATCGGTACTTCGATGCGTTGACGGCGTGGGATGAGGAAGCAATCGCCCGCCGAGGGAAGTTGCTGGGCAAGGCGTTGTGCGAGATATGGCCGCGGCCGACTGCGTCCTAATGCCGCCTCAGGGCTCTGCGCGGCACCGAACCTTGCAGGCGGGTGCTTCGAGTCGTTCGGCCTGGAACTACTGCAACGGCCCAGGGCTCGCGCGGAGCCTCGCCCGTTCGCCGGCACGCGAGCACGCAGGTGCTCGCGTGAAACCCCGGCTCACCCTGCGCGACGACGGGATGAGCTATGGCGACTACGTCGAGCAGCTCACCTACCTGCTGTTCCTCAAGATGGCGGACGAGCGCAGCCGCCCGCCGTACAGCCAGCCCAGTCCCATCCCCGCGCCCTACGCCTGGCCCGCGCTGCTGGCCAACGACGGCGATGCGCTGTTCGACCACTACCGCCACACGCTGGAAGAGCTGGGCAAGCAGCCGGGCACGCTGGCGCTGATCTTCGGCAAGGCGCAGAACAAGTTCCAGGACCCGGCCAAGCTGCGGCGCGTGATCGTCGACCTGATCGACGCCGAGAACTGGTCGGCGATGGGCGCCGACGTGAAGGGCGACGCCTACGAGGGCCTGCTGGAGCGCAACGCGCAGGACATCAAGTCCGGCGCCGGCCAGTACTTCACGCCGCGCGCGCTGATCCAGGCGATGGTGGACTGCATCGCGCCCAAGCCCGGCGAGGTGATCTGCGACCCGGCCTGCGGCACCGGCGGCTTTCTGTTCACCGCGCACCAGTACCTCACGCAGCATTACCCCAGCCTCACCCGCGACGAGAAGCGCCACCTCAAGGAAGGCGCCTTCCGCGGCTGGGAGCTGGTGCAGGCCACCGCGCGCGTGTGCGCGATGAACCTGATGCTGCACGGCATCGGCTCGGAGAAGAGCGTGCCCGTCAAGGTGGCCGACGCGCTGGCGGCCGACCCCGGCGAGCGCTTCGACGTGGTGCTGGCCAACCCGCCCTTCGGCAAGAAGAGCAGCACGATGATCGTCGGCGAGGACGGCAAGACCTCCACCGAGAAAGACATCGTCGAGCGCGACGACTTCTGGGCCACCACCAGCAACAAGCAGCTCAACTTCGTGCAGCACATCAAGACGCTGCTCAAGCCCCACGGCCGCGCCGCGGTGGTGGTGCCCGACAACGTGCTGTTCGAAGGCGGTGCCGGCGAGACCATCCGCCGCAAGCTGATGCACGAGTGCGACGTGCACACCCTGCTGCGCCTGCCCACGGGCCTGTTCTACGCGCAGGGCGTGAAGGCCAACGTGATCTTCTTCGACAAGAAGCCGGCCAGCGAGACGCCGTGGACCAAGAAGCTTTGGATCTACGACCTGCGGACCAACCAACACTTTACCCTCAAGACCAACCCCCTGAAACGTGAAGATTTGGATGAGTTCGTAAAGTGCTATAACCCGGCCAACCGCCACGAGCGCAAGGCGACCTGGTCCGAGAAGAAACCAGATGGCCGCTGGCGTGCCTACGCCTACGACGACCTCATCGCCCGCGACAAGGCCAGCCTCGACATCTTCTGGCTCAAAGACGACTCCCTTGAAGCCTCCGACAACCTCCCCGATCCCGACGTGATCGCGCAAGAGATTGTGGACGATCTTGAATCCGCCCTCGAACAGTTCCGGTTGATAACCAATGATTTAGGCAACGAGTCTTCAGTTCAATCAGCTTGACGGGTATGCGCAAGAAAGATCGCTACGATACTGCTGACCTAGGCGAGGATCAATTCGAGCCCGGGGTCCCATCGCCGCGTCCTGAGAAACCAGCTCAGTATCACGAGTAAACGAGAGATGGATCGCCTTGAAGGGCGCGAGCAGGTTCGTGCGCTCGAAGAACTGGCAGCGGTGTACGACAAGGATCATCGGTTTACGGGTGCTGATGTCTGTCGCATTCACAAGATCTGGTTAGGGCAAATCTATTCCTGGGCGGGACACTATCGGCAGGTGAATGTGAAGAGATGTCTGTCGCATTCACAAGATCTGGTTAGGGCAAATCTATTCCTGGGCGGGACACTATCGGCAGGTGAATGTGAAGAAAGGGGAGTTTGCGTTTGCTGCTGCGGCACACATTCCAAGGCTGATGGCAGAGTTCGAGCAAGGCCCGCTGGCAGGTCACACGCCTTGCCGTCCTGCTGGAGTTAGGCATCTTGCCGCGGCGTTGGCAGAGGTGCATGTCGAACTGGTGCTGATTCATCCATTCCGGGAAGGCAACGGTCGCGTGGCTCGCATCCTGGCTGTTCTCATGGGACTTCAGGCAGGGCTGCCAGCTCTGTATTTCGACAAGTTCTCGGGTCAAAAAAGAGAAAAGTACTTTGCGGCGCTGCGGGCTGGTCTTGGGCGAAACTACGGCCCGATGGAGAAGTTATTCACCGTCGTGATCGAGAGGACTTTGCAGATTCATGGGGCGTAATGCGACGAGAGGGTTTAATCCCAGCACGCAAGTCGGATGAGGTGAGTTTGACGCCCTCAATGTCCGTAGAGGTGGAGACGGTCATCTGAAACATCGCACGGCGCCGGGTAGGGTCCGCGAGATACGGATTCGTCTTATTCAGAGTCCGTTTGAGCACAGGCATAGTATAGCATGGTCTGAGATTGGAGATGGTGCAGAAAACAGGGAATAAGTTAATGGGGTCGGGCTTTGCTATCTCGACAATCAGCCGTGTCTGCCGATCACACCCACTCTAGCCAAGAAAGGTTCCAGGAACCTTCTCTAATCTCCTGACCAATTCTTCGGCAGGGAGCACACCGGTATTTCCCATGACCGAGTCCGGTGATTGATCATTGACGAGGTCTTTGGTACGTTCGTGGCCAGGCCCAATGGCCTGTTC
>DCZN01000093.1:6088-6321 GCA_002331625.1 Nitrospira sp. UBA2083
CGCTGAAGCAACGGGGTCGGGAGTCGTTTTAAGGCAATGTTGATTCGTGCGAATCCCGAAACACGGCCACTCGTGATTCCCGTCGTGGGCCCGTCACATCTGTGGGTGTGTCTCGCTCACATTCTTATATAGGAGGATTGAGAAGGACTGGCTGGTGGATGAAGCCAACCCTTGTTCATTGGTGGTTAGGCCGCGGACGTCTTGGCCACCTCCCAGCCGGGAAAGACCAGGAC
>DCZN01000093.1:6500-6776 GCA_002331625.1 Nitrospira sp. UBA2083
ACCCGTGCTTTTGCCGGACGAACATCTTTCCTCATCATCATGGCCTCCGATGCTCGTGTTACGGGGGCGTTTATGGGGCGAAGAGTTCAGCGAGCAGGGTCAGGACCTGTCTGCGTGTCAGTTCGTCGATCTTTCCCATGCGTTTGATCAACCGACTTTTGTCCACCGTGCGGATCTGATCCAATACGATCTGTCCGGATTTGCCCTTGAATCGCACTGGCACACGGGTAGGGTAAGGGCGGCCTTTCGTCGTCATGGGGGCGATGATGACGGTGT
>DCZN01000093.1:6882-15821 GCA_002331625.1 Nitrospira sp. UBA2083
GGGACACTACCATGTCCACTCACGTCGGTCCCAAGTGGATGGGGCGGCTGAGGCGTCATCTTGTAAACGATCGTCTCCATGGCGATGCATTTGCGCGAAGGCTTCGTCCCACCCGGCGCGTGGTTTGGCTGCCGAGCGAATGACCAGCTGCCCCTGCTGGATTTCCAGATCGACGGCGCCGTGCAGGTGGCACTGCTCAATGACGGACTTCGGGATCCGGATGCCCTGCGAATTCCCGATTCGTACGACACGTGCTTTCATTCGTTCTCCACTCTCTTTCCGATGGGGATGTCACTGTAATTACATTGGATCTACATGCCGTGTCAAGTCCGTTGGCAGGATCCACTCAGGGATAGCGGCGTTCGTGTATGGAAGCATTGAAGCTGTGTGCGGCGAATGGTGAAGCAAAGAAGGAGAGGCCGTTGTGAGGGACCCCGAATTTCCGATAGCCGAGACAGGTGATTGATCCATGACGAGGTCTTTGGTACGTTCATGGCCAGGCCCAATGGCCTGTTCAACTTTCGATTCCTTCCTGAGTCGCTGATCCTTTTCACGTGCGAGGCCGGCACGGGGCAACTAGGACTTGAACCCGAGAGGAGCCTCGTCCGTAGATGACTGTCCCCGCTGACCCGCTTGAGCCGCAACCCGTCTCGAACCCTCGCCACTACCGCTATTACGACCTCGTTATGGCGGGCTTTGTGACGGTCCTGCTCTGCTCGAACCTGATCGGGCCGGGTAAGACGTGTCTCCTCTTCGGCGTAACGTTCGGTGCCGGGAATCTTTTCTTTCCGATCTCCTACATCTTCGGCGACGTGCTGACCGAGGTCTATGGCTATGCGCGCACGCGCAAAGTCATCTGGGCGGGCTTCATCGCGATGCTCTTTGCAACCGTCATGGGGCTGTTTGTGATCCATATGCCGGGGGATCCGGAGGAGCCCTTCAATGCCGTGATCCAGCCTGCCCTGGAGGTCGTCTTTGGAAGCACGGGGCGGATCGTCATCGCGTCGATCGTCGCCTACTGGTGCGGCGATTTCATGAACAGTTATGTCATGGCGAAGATGAAGGTCTGGACCGAAGGGCGTCATCTCTGGACCCGCACGATCGGCTCGACCGCGGTCGGCCAGCTCGTCGACAGCGCCCTCTTCTATCCGATTGCCTTCCTCGGGACCTGGCAACCCGGGACGATGATCAAAGTTATTGCCTTCAACTGGGCGTTCAAGGTCTCCGTCGAGGTCGTCTTCACCCCGGTGACCTATGCGATCGTCGGCTGGCTCAAGCGTCAGGAGCACGAGGACTGGTACGACCGGCAGACAAACTTCACGCCCTTCTCGCTAAGGGACTGACCATCAAATTGTCAGACGACGACGCGGCATAATCCCACCACGATGGGAGAAAATAAAGGGGCGGGAATCGTCTTAGGGGAGATTGACTCACTCGCTCATGCACAACGGCCCACGTATCGTCCTTGCTGCAGTTCAGCTTCCTGTTATCACCATCACCAGCAGAAAGACTGCACCCGCGAAACGGCGCCCGCGTCATGTTCTACTCATCCCCCTATCCGGCAGCAGACAGTTGGCCAGGTCTGATCGCTTCCGAGAGGAGTCAACCGGTTGGCATCTGGGGTCTGCATCGTTAGGACACGATCTTTCTCACATCTTTCAGCAGCATCAACAGATGGAGCGGATCGCTGGGGGACGGGAGGAAGTTAAAGTGCTGATAAAACCGTTTGGCCTGCTGATCTTTGGCATGGACCAGGAAGGCGCGAATGCCAACAATGTCTGCCGCTTGAAGCGTCCGCAGCATGGCGTCCTTGAGTAGGCCTGCTCCGACCCCTCTGTTGTGCCATTGAGCGTCGACGGCGAGTCGTGCGAGCAGCATCACCGGAATGGGATGATGGGCAAGCCCTTTCGTGACTCGTTCCGGGGCCTGTTCATGCGCCACTGATCCCACCGCGAGAGAGTAAAAGCCGATCACGGTGCGATCAGCCAATCCGACATAAGTAGTTGAGGCCCCGCTGCCTTGGTTCGGGAGCGCATATTTGTGCAGAAACCTATTCAGGTCTTGGTTCCCACAGTCGAATGTGTCCACCACGTGATGTGGCTGAAGCTTTTCGATCCTCGGAGTCACCGTGTCTCAGTGGTAGGAGGAACGACGTCAAAGAATCCCGGCTCTGTCAGCAATCGCTCGAGGCGAGGCAGGGATCGAAGTGGTGCATCCAGTGCCCGCTGAAACTCAGCCCATTTAGCTTTACTGAGCATGAAGGTGTGGCGATCTGCGAGCAGTTGATCTGCCTGAGACAAGGCGCTTTCAAGGACAAAGGCACTCACGGATCGACTTGCAGCGGATGCCGCAGTTTCCAGTCTCCGCTTATCTGCGGAACTCAGCCGTAAATCTAGTTTTTCGGTGCGAACTGCGCGGACAGACATTGTGACACCTCTCGATACCGTAACGATAGCGTGTGAGTTCACAGGTGTCAAGACAATGTACTGACATCAGTACCATGTATTATCAATGGATTATGGAATTTCAGATAGACTGATCGTTTATCGGGTCTGCCAGCCTTGGCGAAGTAATCCCCGCATCCATGGAAAGACCTGACCGAGCCAGATCCAAGGAAGCACAAACGATGACGAGATCCTGCCATCTCACGCTGTGTGAGATGGGGATCCACACCATTGATACAAAATTGGGGAGAAGCTGGGTGGGGTACTACACGAACGCACCTATCAGCTGAAACCACTTTGAGATGCTTTGTCATCCGTCATGTTATTCAAAAACGCAGTTCCGATACCGTTGGAGTGAAAGGGTGGGATCGGATTGAGCCGGCCTGAGTGTGATGGCCATCGTTGTCAGCGCTTGTTCCTGGGGAAGTTCTGGTCGCTTGCATGGTACAATGCCTTAAACCAAAGTTGGAGGGGGCTCTCTAGCAGCCCTTATTTAGAGAAGGGAGAATGTCGATGACACGATATACCACGCAACTCGCTGTTTCGCTGGCCGCAATATTTGTCGTTGCCACCGCCACCGTGCTGCCATTGCAGCCGGTCTTCGGTGAGGGTGGGGCGCGGCGGGATGTGATGCGGGCGGAGCAACATCAGCAGGAGGCGCTCAAGCTTGCCAAGGACGCGGTGGCCCATGGGAAACAGGGTCATGCTGAGGCAGTCGTGAGCAACGCGGAGGCGGCGCTCCAGCATGCCCAGCAGGTCGGCAAGGGGCCGCATGTGGACGCGGGGGTTACGGAGTTGAAAAACGCCATTGAGCATGGGAAAGCGGGTCATACGGACGTGGCCACGAAGCACGCGGATGCAGCGGTCATGCACCTGTCTGAGAAGTAACGGGTAGGGAGAGCACCAGTCCAACGTCTGGCTAGGGGGATAGCTCCGAGACGCCGACGGCTGGCTTGCGCTTCAGCTTCCGGTAGACCCACGGCGGGACGGGGTGAGGATCGATCCAGAGCCCCCGTTTGGTTTGGCGTGCCTCGGTCTCCAACGTTTCCAGCACCGTATCATCCGGCGCATACTTTCGGTACCACCAGCACCAGCCGTCTTTGACCAAGCGCTGGTTCACATTGGTCTCATCCGAGAGCATCACCTCAGCAACAAGTCGGCCATACTTATCTTTTTCATGCGGATGGATGGTGACGGCCTGGCCGAAGGCCAAGACCGCTGTTGCAAGTTTGGCCCGAGATCCGAAGGCTTGGCGCTTCTCAGGACAGTCGATCCCGTGTAAGCGAATCCGTGTGGCTCGCCCATTCGACAAGACTTCAATGGTGTCCCCGTCCTTGACGGAAACCACCAGGGCCGTGAACGAAAACGCGGGGGTACTGAAGAGAAGCAGGAGGATGGAGAGCTGCCATTGGAACAGTCTTAAACGCATTCGTGTGGGGTTCTGCAAGACAGGAATGGCGTCAAACGGGAAACGGCTGATACCCTCTGAATCAGGATACGATAAGAAACGTACGTAGTCATTGCCAATAGTATCAGTACGTACGTTCCAAGGCAAAACCTGAACAAGCTGTGGCGGTCATTCGGTCGTACATTCTTGACAGGAGCAACGGTGTTGTCTTAAAGACGTGGTCGGGTCGAATGCAGGAGGAGTCTGGTGCAGCGGTCCAGGGAGGCTGTCTCAAGAAAACAGAAAAGGCGCGGCAAATCTGTGTGTTCCCACGTAGAATGACCGTGAGAACGATGTGCTATTTCCCCCAGGCGAGAGGGGTCACACGTGAGCCGGATAGATGATCATTACTGAACTGGACTCGACTGATCTCTCGACTCCGACTGGGCCGATGCGGACCTATTTCTTTCGTCCGAAGGCGGAGGGACGGTATCCAGGGCTCGTCCTTTACTCGGAGATTTTTCAGGTCACAGGGCCGATCCGGCGTATGGCGGCGATGCTGGCGAGCCATGGATTTGTGGTGGCGGTGCCGGAGATCTTCCACGAGTTTGAACCGCCCGGTAGGGTCTTGGTCTATGACGAGGAAGGTGCGGCTCGGGGTAATCACCACAAAATCAGCAAGACCTTGTCGGGCTATGACGGCGACGCACGGGCGGCACTGGACTATTTGACCGCATCACCACACTGCACGGGGAAACTGGGAGTGATTGGGATTTGTATCGGAGGCCATCTGGCATTTCGGGCCGCGATGCAGCCCGACGTGCTGGCCGCTGCCTGTTTCTACGCCACGGACATCCACACGTGCGGCCTGGGACAAGGCCAACATGATAACAGCCTGGATCGGGATAACAGCCTGGATCGGGTCGGCGAGATCAGGAGCGAGTTGCTGATGATCTGGGGGCGACAGGATCCTCACATTCCCCGGGAGGGGCGGGCCATCATCTACAATACACTCAGCGATGCCGGTGTGTATTTCCAGTGGCATGAGTTCAACGCTGCACATGCCTTCATGCGTGACGAAGGTCCACGCTACGATCCGGCTGCCGCCAAGATATGCTATGAGATGACGATGGAGTTATTCCATCGTCGGTTGGGTGAAGGCGGGACCTAGGGGCTGAGCCTATCGCCGGAGGAATCCGATCCAGCGCCAGAGGTTCAGCAGGCTGGCGAGGGATGCGGCCACGTAGGTGAGGGCGGCGGCGGTGAGGATGCTGCGAGCGCCTCGCTCATCGTCCGGCGACAGATAGTTGCCCTGCCGGAGCACGGGCAAGGCCCGCCGAAAACTGGCGTCCCACTCGACCGGCAGCGTGACGAGGTGGACCAGCGTGGAAATCCCCATCGTCGCCAATCCGGCCATCATCACGACGACACTCGCGACCGGCGTGCGAGCCACGGCTGCCGCGAGGGGAATACCCATCATCAGGACTGCTCCGATCTTTTCAGCTCCCTGCGCGACCCGCACCAGCTTGGTTCGCTCCGCCAGCGGCTGGTACCCCAGGTGGTCTTGAATAGCATGCCCGACCTCGTGGGCGGCAATCGTAATCGCCGTGAGCGACTTCCCCTCAAATATCGCCGGTGTCAGGCGGACCGTTTTGCTGACGGGATCGTAGTGGTCGCCGATCTCAGTTGGTTCGACGGTGATGTGGTGCAGGTCGAACCGATTGAGCAGGTGCCGAGCCAATTCTCCTCCGGTCCCCGGATAGTCTGAACGGGGCGCATTGTGCTTGGCAAACACTCGCTTGGTCCAGAGTTGCGGCCCAACCAAGACCAGACCTATGATGACTATGAGCAGGACAACACGCAGCATGTCGCTCGATCTCCCTTGCACAGCTGTCTGATACAACACCTGACCGCCGTGGGTGGCACCTGGTTGGTTGATCATCACCGCCCCACATAGGCTACCACAAGTGAAGAGAGGAAGAGGCCCTGCTTGCTCGACACGACGCAACATCAGACGAGGATCGACCGATCGGTAGACGGAATCGTGTCCAGGTTGTGATGATGAGACAGGTCAGGCATCTTTCCACAGGGCGGGATGGATGAGGCATGAACGACACGTATGACGTCATTGTGGTCGGCAGCGGGCCGGCTGGGTCGTGCGCGGCCTGGCGGTTGGCGCAGGCAGGTCTGTCGGTTGCCGTCATCGAGAAGGCCTCACTGCCGCGGTACAAGACCTGTGGCGGTGGGCTCGTGGGACGGGCGATGCAGGCCGTGCCGGTGGATGTCCGCCGCGTCATCGAACAGGACTGTCCTACGGCGCAACTGACTATCTTTCCGTCCGGTGTATCCTTCACCACACATCGAGCGATTCCCATCGTCTCTATGACGATGCGTGATCAGTTCGATTTCACGTTGCTGTCAGCTGCACAAGCAGGTGGCGCTGTCGTGCATCAACGTTGCGTCCTCGAAGACGTCAGGTACCATGGAGACTGTGTCATGGTTGCGACCAGTAGGGGCGCAATGTGCGCCAAGTTTGTGGTGGCGGCTGACGGGGCGCTCAGTACGGTGGCACGTAAGATGGGAATGGTTGATGGACGTCTCCTTATTCCGGCGCTTGAATATGAAGTGACGGTTCCGCGAGACCAATTAGACAGGTTTCACGGCATCGCACGATTTGATGTTGGTGTGCTTCCCCATGGGTATGGCTGGGTCTTTCCGAAACGACAGCATCTGTCGGTTGGCATCCTGTCAATGACGCCGCGGGGGAACGATCTAAAAAGTGCCATGGCTCGCTATCTCGATCGGCTTGGCTGCCAGGGTGCCACACAGGTCGAACCACATGGCTTCGTCATACCTATTCGGCCGCATCGAGGGCCGTTTGTCGAGAAACGTATCCTGCTGGTGGGGGATGCCGCCGGGTTCGCCGATCCTGTCACGGGAGAAGGCATTTCCTTCGCCGTTCGCAGCGGCATGCTGGCCGCCCAGTCGGTAGTCGATGGAAAGCTTGAAGAAGAGGCTGTCCGACAGGCGTATACACAGGCAGTGGACGACGTGATCCTTCCTGAGCTGCGTACCGGACGGTGGTTGGCCCATCTGTTCTATGATGCGCCTCGACTCCGCGCATGGGTATTTTCTCGAGGGGGGCAACGCCTGTGCGAAGCGGTGACGGACGTGATGGCGGGGACGCGACGCTATCAAGACTTGCGGGTCAGTCCACGAACACTGTTCCGCTGGCTCACGGCAAGTGCTTTCACGCACTCGAAGTACAGCCCGGCTCAATCACGCGATGGTCAGGCCGGCTAGAACATCGTGAGGTCTTCCCCGGAGATGCGCGGTGGGGTATCCTCACGGGTTATGACTGAAAGGAGGGCGGGCTGAATCCACGGATTTCTCCTCACTCGTGCGGTGTTGATAGGAGATCTTTCCGCCTGCTCGCCCTGGGGCTGCTTGCTGTCAGCGTGAGCTTCTGGACAGGATGCAGTGAGACCTCCCTGGCCGTGTCCGATTCCGATCGTGAACATGAGTCGTTTCAACAGTTGGCTCGCCTGGAGGTCTCCTCCGATCGTCTGTCTCATGCCATCACGGAACAGGCGGATGCCGTTGGATATAGCCACCAGCTGGAACGTCAGTCCGATCTCGCCTGTCCGTTGACCGGCGACGACATGACTCGAATTGAGGAGTCGTTCGTGCACTCACTCAAGGTCATGCTCTTCGATCTGGCTCCACATAACTTCTGGGAGCATCATCTTGCGGACTACTATGCCGAGACGGTGCCGGCTGCTGAGACTCAGAGGCTCGTCGACGAGTATGAGCAGCATGTGCGTGATTCATCATCCCGACTGCAGGAACTTCGCGAATCGTTCATCAAGAACCGTCTGCCGGACTTATTGCCGGTTGTCCGAGCTCGATCGCAGCGGTATCAGATTCCGAGTGAGGCCATGGTCCCGACGTTGTTACCTGGTGACCATGTGATTGTGCATCGGGCTGCGTATCAGGAAGCCGTTCCACAACAAGGGGATGTGATCGTCTATCGCTACCCGGACGAGGACGGACAGCGGTTTCTTCATCGCGTCATCGGAGCCCCTGGTGATGTGATTGAGATCCGTGACCAAGTTGTTTTCGTGAATCGTGAGGCGTTGGCGGAACCCTATATACAACATACCGATCGCTCCAGTATTGCGGCAAACGTTCGTGATCACCTCGGACCGATCACGGTTCCCGATGAGAGCTATTTTGTCTTGGGAGATAACCGGGAAGAAAGTCTGGATAGCCGTTTCTTGGGTCCGATCAGAAAAGAGCACATAGTAGGTCGTGTCCTATTTGTGTACTGGTCGGTCGATCCCAGCACGAAGACTCCACGCTGGGACCGTCTCAATCAACTGGTCCGTTGACGGCGGTTGCAAATGCGTGGAGTATGACGGTCTCCTTGGTACTGAAACAGTGATCTGACTGGAGCTCCTATGCTGGGAATCTGTGACCCGCTCCTCGCCCTCTGTTCGATGCTGCTTGGCGGCGCGGCTGCCTACGCCACCCTCAGTATTGCCGAGCGGATGCGCGCCCCCGACCAGGAACATGTCAGATTTCGTTGGCTGTCCATCGGAGCGGTCGCAGCCGGTCTTGAGATCTGGGCAATTCATTTCATTGGAAACCTGGCGTTCTGCCCACCGGTGCCGGCAACTCAAGACTCACTGCTGGCCATTCTCTCGTTGCTGTCTGCTTGGGCGACGGGAGCGGTCGCGGTGTATTTGATCAGCAGCCATGTCGAAGGTCACATGCGGCTTGTCTCCGGGGGCATGCTGGTGGGCGCCTGCATGAGCCTGACGCATGTGACGAGCATGATGGCGGTACATCAGTCGATCGATCTGCAACAGGTCCTCATTCCCTTCCTGTTCTCGATCCTGGGGATCGTGGCGTTGAGTATTCTCGTCATTGTAATCGGAGGGTGGAAGATTGCCTATGGAGGCTGGCGGGTGACGGAGAAGGCAAGCGCCATGGGGTTTGCTCTGGCCGGCACCCACCTTGTGGGGATGATTCCGACGTACGAGGCGGTTCGTCTGACGACCAGTACATCGCCACCGGCCATCGATGTGGATCTGCTCGCAATCGTC
>DCZN01000093.1:15901-16371 GCA_002331625.1 Nitrospira sp. UBA2083
GAGGCCATCGAAAGCGTTCCACAATGGTTTGCGCTGTTCGGGATGGACGATCGGTTGGTCATCTGTAATCGCAAGTATCGGGACGTCATGTCAGGGGCTGGACCTGAAGTTCAACCAGGCGACTCGTTTGAATCGATCGTTCGCCGGACGGCCGAACGCGGTGATATTCCAGCCGCGATCGGGAATGTCGAACCCTGGATGCGATGGCGCCTAGAGATGCATCGCAATCCGATCGCGCCCTACATCCAATACCGGTCCAGTGGAGAGTGGCTTCAAATCAATGAGCGGAAGACGCAGGATGGCGGGATTGTCTTCATCGCCACCGACATTACGGCATTGAAAAATGCCGAGCAGGCTGCCGAGGATGCCACGGCACGGTTGGCGGATTCCCTGGCGTTGGTTGAAGCGGCAAAAGCGCGCATGCAGGAGGAATTGAACGTCGGGCGGGATATTCAGCGGAGCATGCTCCC
>DCZN01000093.1:16532-17820 GCA_002331625.1 Nitrospira sp. UBA2083
TGTTTATGGCGATGACCAAGATCATGGTCAAGACTCGGGCGGTCTCTGATCCCTCGCCGGCCAGCATCGTCACTCATGTGAACGATGCTCTCAGTGCCGACAACGACAGCTGCATGTTTGTCACCCTGTACTTGGGCATCTTGAACCTCCGCGATGGGACGCTTGTCACGACGAATGCCGGTCATAACCCGCCCTTGCTGAAGCGACGGGATGGCACGTTTGAATGGCTGACGGCCCAAGATGGGCCCATGGCCGGGCCCATGGCGGGCATCGCATTCAAAGAAAGCACCATCCGCTTGGAGGCGGGGGATGAGCTCTTTCTCTACACCGACGGAGTGACTGAAGCCGACAATAGACGGCGCGAACTCTTCGGCAAGGATCGGTTGAAGACCGTGCTGGATCGATCCCGGGTGAGTTCCGTGGTTGATCGGCTCGGTGAGGTCATGAACGCTGTGCGGGCCTTTGCCGGTGATGCCCCGCAGGCGGACGATATCACGATGTTGGGGTTGCGGTATCATGGTGTCGCACCGTCACATGTGGTAACGCGAGTGTTCCGTCAAACGATGCGCAACCAGTTGGAGGCGATCCCAACGTTACAAACGGCCTTTGAACGGTACGTTGCGCAATGGGCCGGCGCCAAACCGCTGATTCCCACACTCAATATGGCCCTCGACGATCTCCTCAATAATGTGGTCCAGTACGCCTTTCCCAACGACCCCAATGAGCATCTCATTGAGGTCGAAGGTGATGTGCGCAACGAGTGTGTCGTTCTGACCATTTCAGATGATGGGATTCCTTTTAATCCATTGACGGTCGCTCCTCCCGATCTGTCGTTGCTGCTGCACGAACGTGAGATCGGCGGCCTGGGTATTCATCTGGTCCGGTCCATGTTTGATGAAGTGACCTACCATCGCAATGTGGGGCGCAATGTGCTGACCGTGAGGAAAAAACTGGTCTCCGAAGTAGAGACCCAGCGCAGCCGCCCTGGGACCACCGAGGTCGGGACACTTGAGGCCGAGAAAGCCACTCCACCATTTCCTCACGATGGGCTGGTTGCCGGGGCGCAGGTCGATTCACGTCGGAGCGGCACGGTGGTGATCGTGACCCCACGCGATCGGTTTGATACCAACAGCGCGCCAGAGGTCGAACGGGTGCTGATTCACCACATCGAGCAGGGAGAACGCCGGATCGTGCTGGATCTTTCTCACATTTCGTACATTTCTTCGATCGGATTGCGGGTCATCCTGAAAGCTGTGACGGCTATGACGGGAAGGGGCGGGCGGGTCGT
>DCZN01000013.1:0-338 GCA_002331625.1 Nitrospira sp. UBA2083
AATCGGAGGTGGAGGTCGTCGCCGACCGCTTCCCGATGAAGACACGCAATCCAAGGCGCTTCTCCCGCGCCTTGGTCAATCGATCCACCGCCCCGACCCGTACTTGGACCGAGAGGGTCTCCCCATCGGCGACCACAATATCCGCTTCCGTGGCCCCGCAGGCCTTGGCTCGTGCCAGGACATCGGCAGCCAATTGGGCATATCCGTTCGCCGTATCGCTTACACTTGCGTACTTCTGCAGCATCCCGTCACCAGTGAGATTTCTTATCCTTGCGTTCCACCGACCGTGATTTCGTCGATCTTAATGGTCGGCAGCCCCACCCCGACCGGGACCGACT
>DCZN01000013.1:391-1084 GCA_002331625.1 Nitrospira sp. UBA2083
CCATCGACACTTTCGTGAGAATCTCCGGCCCGTTTCCAATCAAGGTGGCTCCCTTCACCGGTTTCGTGATCCGACCATCCTCGATGAGGTAGGCCTCGCTGGCGGAAAACACGAACTTCCCGTTTGTGATATCGACTTGTCCCCCACCAAATGACACGGCATAGAGGCCCTTTTTGACCGACCGGATAATGTCCTGAGGATCCGATTCACCGGCCAACATAAAGGTATTCGTCATCCGAGGGAGGACGACGCTTTGATAATTCTCCCGACGGCCATTGCCGGTCAGGGGAATCCCCATGAGGCGGGCGTTGAGTTTATCCGTGATGTACCGACGAAGGACGCCCTTCTCAATCAAGGTCGTGCAACTTGTTGGCGTCCCTTCATCGTCCATATTGAGCGATCCACGACGAAAGGGAAGCGTGCCATCGTCGACGATGGTGCAGACGTCTGACGCCACGCGTTTCCCGATCAAGTTCGAAAACGCCGAGGTCTTCTTACGATTGAAATCGGCTTCAAGCCCATGTCCGATCGCCTCGTGCAACAAGATTCCGGGCCACCCTCCAGCCAGCACCACGGGCATCACTCCAGCCGGTGCATCGACCGCTGAGAGGTTCAGGATCGCCTCTCTCGCAGCTTCTCGGGCATACTCCAAATAGCGATGGCCGTCTCGATAATAGTCGAACCCAACCCGAG
>DCZN01000013.1:1215-1613 GCA_002331625.1 Nitrospira sp. UBA2083
TATTCCGTGTTGAAGGACGCCATCACGTTCTTGATCCGGGGGTCATACCGTCTGGCTTCCGCATCGATCTCATTCAACAGCGCCACACGCTCTGCCGTCGCGACCTCGGCCCTCGCTCGTTCAATCGGGTACAGATCTCGTGTCGGTCGACGCTGGGTGGGCACCGGAACAGGAGACTCGCCCTTTGGCGAATGGGCAATGTACCGCGCGGTATCGGCCGCGATCTCCAGATCCCGCTTCGTCAGCTCATCTGAGTAGGCAAATCCTGTCTTTTCACCGGCGGTGGCCCGAACCCCCACCCCCTGAGACACACTCTTGGCAGCTCGTTTGACAATGCCTTCTTCCATCGAGACTGATTCCGATGTCCGAGATTCGAAATAGAGGTCCGCGTAATCCAC
>DCZN01000013.1:1660-2108 GCA_002331625.1 Nitrospira sp. UBA2083
TCGGTCACGCCAAATTTTGTGAGTTGAACCAACTCAGACATACAGACCGCGTCCTCCTCGTCTCGGCAGGATCGTGAGATACCAAACGGAGATCGTTCAATACCGACGCTCTTATATGAGGAAATGCCAAAATTGCTTTTTTACTAACCTATCGGTCGGCTGACGGGTGAGTATAGCCCATTCTCTTTCACCCCCGCAACGCAACGATCCGTGGAATCGCATATTTCTCGGCAATCGGCGCGAGATTCGTTTGACATTCCGGATCCCCACCAGTAGACTCAGACCACTTCCCGCCGAGACTCAAGCGGAATACGGAATACAATAAACTCACTCAGGAAATTATGACGCGCGGTCCTTCCTCAGACCTCGACCATCTATCGGAAAGCGAATTGACTGCTAAGCTGGAGCCGGACCTGCTCCCGAAGCATGTGGCCGTCATCATGGACGG
>DCZN01000013.1:2230-6201 GCA_002331625.1 Nitrospira sp. UBA2083
TTTTCCCAGGAAAATTGGAACCGTCCCACACAAGAAATCAGCGCCCTGATGGGGCTCCTGGAACATTACCTGTCCACGGAGCGGGCCAGCTTAGTCGAGCAAGGAGTCCGATTCCGCGCCATCGGCCGTCATGAACTACTCCCCCCATCAGCCCAACACTGGGTGCAGATGACTGAGAAAGAAACCGCCCATCTCGATAAACTGTTCCTGACCGTTGCGCTCAGCTACGGAGGACGGGCGGAAATCGTCGACGCCGTGAAATCCCTGATTGGGGACGTGCAGGCTGGGACGGTGCAAGCCGATGTGATCGATGAGCCCCTGTTCCAACGGTACCTCTCGACGCATCCGCTCCCCGACCCTGACCTCCTGATCCGGACGAGCGGAGAAGCCAGGATCAGCAACTTCCTCCTGTGGCAGCTGGCCTACACCGAACTATGTTTCACACCGACCTTGTGGCCAGACTTTCGACGACGGGAGTTCCTCCTCGCACTAATCGAGTATCAACGACGGGAGCGTCGATTCGGCCGAGTACTCAGCGCCGTGCCGTCATAAACTCTTGTGGAATATCTCCTCACTACAGAATCCATTGTCCACCGCTCGAGATCTGTGACCACTTCACCAGGACGTACTCGACAATTTGACCGCCGGCGTCTCTATACCGCCGCTGTTCTCATCCCCGCCGTCTATGCCATTATCGTGCACCTCTCACCTTGGGCCCTGACCCTGCTCTTGATCGCCGTCGGCTCCATTGCCCTGCTCGAACTGTATCGCATCAGTTTCCAATCACGGTTGAATCACGTCCTCGTCGGCGTCGGCATGGTCACCTTTATGCTGACCGTCGCCCGAACGCATCTGTCGCTCACTCTCCCGGAACTTCTTCTCGGCGGTGTGCTCGTGACGGCAGTGAGCGCTTCATTTGTCGCGACATCAGCAGGGCATCGATGGCAAGATACTCTGATTGCTGTGCTTGGGATCCTCTACGTGGGCGTTCCGCTCAGCACCGTGGTGTCGACTCGCACACTCCCGGGAGGAGAATTCCTGGCCTTGTTCCTGGCCGTGGTGACGTGGGCTTCCGACACCGGCGCGTACTACGTTGGAACCCTCTGGGGCAAACACCCCCTCATGCCGTCCATCAGTCCCAAGAAAACGATTGAAGGGGTCCTCGGAGGACTCCTTCTGGCCATCGCTGCCGCCCTGTTGGCGCACTGGTGGTTCGTCCCACAGCTTTCATGGTCCGATGCCGTCCTGCTCGGGGTGCTCCTCACCATCGCCGGCCTGATCGGAGATCTCTTTGAATCGATGATCAAACGTCGGACCGGCGTCAAAGACTCGGGCGGGATTCTGCCTGGCCATGGTGGCATGCTGGATCGGATCGATAGTCTCTTGTTCACCGCCCCCACCTTTTACTACTATATCGCCTATATTCGCGGCCTGTCGCCGTCTCTCTAGAGAGAGGAGATGACATGAAGTCGATCATCATCTTGGGTTCGACCGGATCAATCGGAACCAACACGCTCGATATCGTTCAACGGTTTCCCGATGAATTCCGCGTGGTCGGACTGACCGCCGGCCATAACATCGACAAGCTTGAGGAGCAAATTCGGCGTTTCAGGCCCACGGCCGTAGCCGTGGCTGCTGAATCGTCGGCCGCGCAGCTTCGGTCCCGGTGCGCCAATCTTCCGGTTGAGATCCTGTCCGGAGAAGAGGGAATCACACAGATCGCCACAGGGCTCGATGCCGAATTGGTGATCTCCGCCATCGTGGGGGCAGCCGGACTTGTCCCGACGTTGTCCGCCATCCGCAGCGGAAAACATATTGCCCTGGCCAATAAGGAACCGATGGTGATGGCCGGGAAATTGATGCAGGACGAAGCCCGGAAGTACGGAGTCAGGATCTTCCCGGTCGATAGTGAGCACAGCGCCATTTTTCAATCATTGGAAGGACATCGGATTGAAGATGTCCGACGATTGATTCTCACGGCCTCCGGCGGAGCGCTCTGGACACTCTCCCACGAACAGCTTCAAGATGTGACCCCGGAACGAGCGCTCCAGCATCCGAACTGGAAGATGGGCTCCAAGATTACCATTGATTCGGCAACCTTGATGAATAAGGGCTTGGAGGTCGTCGAAGCCCGCTGGCTCTTCGATATCCCTGAGTCCAGTATTGATGTCCTGGTTCATCGAGAAAGCATTATCCATTCTCTGGTAGAGTATCATGATCGGTCGATGATCGCTCAGTTGGGACTTCCGGATATGCGAACCCCCATCTCTTACGCGATGCGATATCCGGCCAGGATGCCCCTCGATCTCCCGTCGCTCGACCTGACGGAGATCGGACGGCTCTCCTTCTGTAAGCCTGATCATGACCGGTTCCCCTGTCTCAACCTCGGATACGAGTCGCTTCGCATCGGGGGTACCATGCCTGCCGTGATGAATGCGGCCAATGAAATCGCCGTGGAGGCGTTCCTCAACCACGGCCTTCGCTTCGTCGAAATTGCACCCGTCATCCACAGTACCATGGAGACTCACACCCACCAGGAGATCACGTGCCTCGATGATGCCTTGGAAGCGGATCGCTGGGCTCGCGAAAAGGCCGGTTCATTGGTGCATGCGTTGCCTCGATCATGATCATTTGCATTTCAGGGCGCGAATGTTAGAGTAAGGGACTGAACCAAGACAGGGAGCTTCGATGACGTCTGCATTTGCCTGGTCCCCCGATAGCCTGTGGGTCTTTCTTCAAACCACATGGCGTTTCCTCGTGATGCTCGGCGTGTTGGTCGCCTTCCATGAACTCGGCCATTTTCTCGCAGCGCGCTGGGTGGGAGTCAAAGTCCTCAAGTTTTCCATCGGCTTCGGCCCAAAGCTCTTTGGGCGACAAGTCGGCGAAACCGAATATCTCGTCTCGGCCGTCCCGCTTGGCGGCTACGTGAAACTGTTCGGTGAAGATGAAGCGGAAGCGACGACCCCCGACGACCGTCGGCGATCGTTTTCACACCAGGGACTCTGGGGAAAGGTCCTGATTGTTGCGGCCGGCCCGGGATTCAACTTCATCTTAGCTTACTTGATCTTTGCTGGATGGCTGTCGACGGGTACCCCGTTGTTTGTCCCGACATTCCGCGACCTCAGCGCCGACGTGGAAGCCTTGGCTCCCGGCTCTCCTGCATCAACGGCAGGCATGGAAGTCGGTGACCGTGTCGTCAAAGTCGACGGCAAGGATATTTCGACGAAAACCGAGCTGTTGGATGTCATTGCCAAGGGGAAGGGACAGCCCGTCTCACTCGAAATCCGACGAGAAGGACAACCCAAAACGTTCACCGTCACACCCGTAAAAGTCACTGGAGACGGCAGCAGCGACGCGGAACCGCTGTACACCATCGGCGTTGAAGAAACACCGCCGCTTGTCACTTCCGTCATGCATGGGTTGCCCGCATCCGCAGCCGGGATACTGCCGGGCGATCGAGTCGTCGCGATCGATGGACAAGCCATCTATACATGGGCCCAGATGACCACCCAGGTCAGAGAACACCCTCAGAAACCGCTGAAATTTGAGGTGCTCCGAGACGGAAGACGTATGCCCCTCACCGTCACGCCGAGCAGTGAAAAAGGGACGGTCAACGGACAGACGGTCGAAGTTGGGAAAATTGGTATCTCAGGTCCCGGTCGCTCTCTTATGCGTTCAAACAGCCCCGTAGAGGCGGTCTACCAGGGGATCGAAGCCACATGGGGATGGACCGAACTGACCGCGATTGGGCTGTACAAGATGGTCGTCGGCGATATTTCAAGTAAAAACATCGGCGGACCACTGACCATTGCCAAAGTCTCCAATGAGGCCGCCGACCAAGGCATCTCAAGCTATATCTACCTCATTGCGATTTTAAGCATCAACCTGGGTGTGCTCAATCTGCTCCCTATCCCCATTCTCGATGGCGGGCACTTGTTCTTTTTCTTGATTGAGGGCATTCTGCGCAAGCC
>DCZN01000013.1:6242-12493 GCA_002331625.1 Nitrospira sp. UBA2083
TGCTGGTCGGTGTCATGATCTTTGCCCTCTGGAACGATCTCGAACGCATGTTGTCCCGCTAACACTCCCATGAAGACATCTCAGTTACTCATCCCCACCCTGCGGGACGATCCCGGAGAAGCGGAAACCGTCAGTCACCGATTGATGCTGCGCGCCGGCCTGATCCGAAAGGTCGCAGCCGGCATTTACACGTATCTTCCGCTCGGCCTCCGAGTCATTCGAAAAATCGAACAGATCATCCGTGAAGAAATGAACCGCGCCGGGGCGCAGGAACTTCTCATGCCCATCGCCTCGCCCGCTGAATTGTGGAAAGAAACCGCTCGCTGGGACTATTACGGCAAGGAGCTCCTGCGCTTTAAAGACCGCCACGAGCGGGATTTTTGCCTGGGACCGACGCATGAAGAAGTCATTACCGATCTCTTCAGGCGAGAGGTCCGCTCCTATCGCCAACTGCCGCTCAATTTCTATCAGATCCAAACCAAGTTCCGAGATGAGATTCGCCCCCGCTTTGGGCTCATGCGTGGCCGCGAGTTCATCATGAAGGACGCCTATAGTTTCGACGCGGATGAAGACGGCGCCAAGGTCAGCTATCAAAAGATGTACGATGCCTATACCAGAATCTTCACGCGGTGCGGGCTCACCTTTCGGGCGGTGGAAGCCGACACGGGGCTGATCGGCGGCGATGTCTCGCACGAGTTTATGGTGCTGGCCGAGACCGGTGAAGCGACCGTGGCCTACAGCGACCAAGGCTCGTACGCCGCCAACCTTGAGCGAGCGGAAGTCCTGCCCCCCTCTGACGTCGATCCGACTCCCCTGCTTCCCCTGACGCCCATTTCGACACCACAACGCCGGACGGTGGAAGAGGTCACGGCATTTTTACAGATTGCGCCTCGCCAACTTGTCAAGACCCTGTTCTACCGTGCAGGGACTGAAACGGTGGCCGTGCTGATCCGAGGGGATCATGAAGTGAACGAAGTCAAATTGGCACGGCTGCTCCATACCACCGAGGTCGTGTTGGCCGATCCCGAGACCGTCCAACGTGTCACAGGCGCTCCCGTTGGCTTTGCAGGACCAGTCGGACTGCAGCACGTCAGAATCCTTGCCGATCACGCCGTCAAAGGCATGAGTAACGTCGTGATCGGAGCAAACAAAGCCGATACGCACTATCAAAATGCGAATCCCACGAGAGATTTTACCGTCCACCAGTTCGCCGATCTCCGCAACGCCCAATCCGGCGACCCTTCCCCTCGGGGACCTGGCGCGCTGACGCTCGCGAAAGGGATCGAAGTCGGACAGGTGTTTTTGCTCGGAACAAAGTACAGCCACAAAATGAACGCCACCATTCTCGACGACCAGGGAAAGGAACGCCTCGCCATCATGGGGTGCTACGGGATCGGCGTCGGCCGGACTGCCGCCGCAGCGATCGAGCAGAATCATGATGAGAAGGGCATCATCTGGCCCTATCCCATCGCACCGTTCCATGTTCACCTCCTGACCGTCAGCCAATCGGAAAAGACGGCAGAGGTTGCCGCACACCTCTATGCTGATCTGATGGCGGCAGGCTTCGAGGTGCTATGGGACGACCGCACTGATCGCGCCGGTGTGAAATTCAATGACGCCGATCTCATCGGCATTCCGTTCCAGATCGTGATCGGCGATAAAGGACTCGCAGACGGCGTCGTAGAGGTCAAGCGACGACGCACGGGAGCCAAATCCCGCATCGCACCCGGTGATCTCGTGAGCTATCTGAAGAAACAGTCTACCGAAGCTCCACCCACTGCATGATCCATCCCTCACATTCCGACAGCCGGCCATCATCAGCCGTTCCAACGACTCCGACAGAAATTGCCTTTTGCTTGCCTTCCCATCGTGTTTGTTTAGACTGAGACTCGATACGGAATTGCGTGAGCTGTTGGTAGCCCCTGGTCTACCATCCGGCATCGAGCCTGATTCATTCACGCCTCGACCTCAGCGAGAACATGATCGGATGCACAGTAAACCGATGACTCCGAATGTCCAAGAACTCCAACAAAAGGTCGAGCATGCGGAACACGTCAAACGCATTACTACCCAGATCCATGCGGCCAGCAATCTTGATCAAATCCTTCTCGACCTGCACAAGGATATCCTCAGCCTATTCGACGCCGAAGATCTGACGCTGTTCGCCTTCGATTCTGAAAAGAAGGAAATTTTCTCAAAGGTTCCTCACATCGACAATGTCGAGGAAGTCCGCATTCCCATCACGGAGCAGAGTCTCGCCGGATTTTGTGCCAAATACCTCAGGCCCGTGAATATCGCCGATGCCTACAACATCGCCGAGCTTCATACGATTCATCCCTCCTTGCTCCACGATACCTCCTACGACAAGCGCACCGGCTTCAAGACCAAACAAGTCCTGACCTATCCGATCGTCGCGGATAATAAATACCTGATGGGTGTCCTCCAACTTCTCAATAAGAAAAGCGGGAGTCGGTTTACCAGAAAAGATGAAGAGGCCGTTGACGAGATCGCGAAAGCACTTGGAATCGCCTTCTTTAACCTCAAAAAGATTTCGAAAAAGAACCCCACGAAGTTTGATCTCTTGGTCAGTAACAACCGAGTCACTCAGAATGAACTCGACCAAGCCATCGCCGACTCCCGCAAAGGGGTGAGCGACCTCGAGAGTATTCTCATCGAAAAATACAAGGTTCCGAAACTCGACATCGGAAAATCACTCGCTCAGTTTTATAAGTGTCCCTACATCGAGTATAGCGAGCGCACGATCGTCGATGTTGAGCTCCTGAAGAATCTGAACGTCGACTACCTCAAGAAGAACCACTGGATGCCGCTGAAACGGGACCGCACGGCCATCGAGATCTTAACCGACGACCCGGGAGACCTCGATCGTGTGCAGGACATCAAGCGGACCTTCCCGGGCCTCAACATCCGCTTCGCCGTCAGTCTCCGTCGCGACATCGCCCAATTCCTCGGGTCGGCGACCGGACAGAGCGACGGGGGAGGTGGACGCAAGCTCGACGAAAACGTCTCGGATATTCTCGGTGAACTGGTTACGGAAGCCCAAGCTGAGGCGATGGAGGACTCGTCCGCGGCTGGGTTGGACGAAAACGACAGTGCCATCGTCCGGCTGGCGAATCAGATCATCGCGGACGCCTACCGACAAAACGCCTCGGACATTCACATCGAACCATACGGAGAAAAACGAGAGACTTTGGTCCGTTTCCGAGTCGACGGAGAATGTTTCGAATACATGAAGATCCCGCAGAGTTATCGGCGAGCGATTGTCTCCAGACTCAAGATCATGGCCAGCCTGGATATTGCCGAGCGCCGCAAGCCTCAAGACGGCAAGATCAAATTCAAGCTCTCAGATACAAAAGAGATCGAGCTCCGCGTCGCGACCCTCCCCACGGCCGGATACAACGAAGACGTAGTCATGCGTATCCTCGCCGCAAGCGAGCCCTTACCGCTCGACAAGATGGGCTTTTCAGAGCGCAATCTTCGAGTCCTCAAAGACATTTCGGAGAAGCCATACGGCATCATTTTATGTGTTGGTCCGACCGGCTCCGGAAAAACGACCACGCTGCACTCGGTCCTGGGCAACATTAACACTCCGGACATCAAGATCTGGACCGCAGAAGATCCAGTGGAAATTACCCAATATGGCCTGCGCCAAGTGCAGGTTCAGCCGAAGATCGGCTTTACATTCGCGAGCGCCATGCGCGCATTTCTCCGTGCAGATCCCGACGTCATCATGGTGGGAGAAATGCGGGATAAGGAGACGGCCGATACTGGCATCGAAGCCTCTCTCACCGGCCACCTGGTGTTGAGCACCTTGCACACCAACAGTGCCGTCGAAACCGTCACCCGCCTGCTCGACATGGGGTGCGATCCATTCAGCTTTGCCGATGCCATGCTGGGCGTCCTTGCTCAGCGCTTGGCCCGCCGAATCTGCAAGGACTGCAAGGAGCAGTATGTTGGGACCAAAGAAGAGTACGAAGAGCTCCGACTTGGATATGGCCCTGAACATTGGGACAAGCTTGGCGTGAAGCAGGACAATACGTTTCGGCTGTCTCGTGGGAAAGGCTGCGAAACGTGCAACCGATCCGGCTTTAAGGGACGGGTGGCCTTACACGAACTCCTCCTCGGCACCGATCAAATGAAGCGCATGGTACAGCAGAAAGCGCGCACCGAAGACATGCTGAAGGCCGCGCTGGAAGATGGCATGACGACGCTGGTCCAAGACGGCATTCAAAAAGTGTTACAGGGGCACACAACCTACAAAGAAGTCAAAGCCGTCGCCATCAAATAGTTCCCTCGACGTAACCCGGGCCAACCCGCTTTCTTGAATCAGCCTCTTCACTCTCTACCGATACCCATGTAGAATGCCACCATTCTTATCAGGAGTGACCACCCTATGCGTATATCCAAGCTGTTCGTCGCGTCGCTGATCCTGCTCGTCGGATGCGAATCACCAGACCGTGTGCTCACGAGTGCCGAACGGGTGCTGGGGAGCCGAACGGGGAAAACCATGCTCGACATTGCAACCGGTAAAGACCCGAAACAGATTCTCAAAGAGCGAGTGGATGCCTATCAGCGAGACCCTCAGGCGGTCCTGAGAGACCTTCGAGCGGTTCAACAAGACTTCAACACCATCATGACGGCCCTGACTGGTCGAGTCCGACAAACCTGGGGTGAGAAAGAAGTCAAAGTTCCGGAACAAAAGAAGTACGTGAAATATACCCAGAACTATATGAGCCGAACCATCGTCGACTTCGACAATGGAACGATCGTGGTGGAAACTCTTGACGATAAAGCGCCGAAGGAGAGCCTGAAGAACGCGATCGTCACAACACTTCTCACGCCGGACGATCCACGCTCCGTCGATTTGTTTTCCGACAAACCAGTCACCCTGACCAGCGACCATGCTCCCTACTTACTGGGTCTGGTATTGGATCCAGAGGGACAACCGATCCGCACCCCAGCTCAGGCGGAGGCGTTTGCAGCATCAAGTCTCACAACCGCCAAGATGCGTCCGGTCGACCAGAACGGCGTCACGAAACAATCGTTGATCGCCGAAATCAAGATGGTGGCCAACTTTTCGAACAAACAAGCGGACAAATATCGAGCAACCGTCGCTCGGTTTGCCGAGCAATTCAAAATCAGCCCGAGCCTCATTTTTGCCGTGATCCGGACAGAAAGTAACTTCAACCCGTTCGCAGTAAGTTCCGCCCCTGCATACGGCCTGATGCAATTGGTTCCGACGAGTGGAGCCCGTGATGCCTATCGAAAAGCCAAGGGAAAGGATACGATCCCATCGCGAGAATACCTGTTCGATCCAGAGAATAACATTGAGCTCGGCAGCGCCTACCTCAATGTACTGTCCTACAATCTACTCGAACAGATCGATAATGAGGTGTCGCGTGAATATTGCGTCATTTCAGCCTATAACACCGGATCAGGGAATGTGTACAAAGCCTTCGCCGCCAACTCGACATCCGCCATCAATCAGATCAACAGCCTCGAGCCACCGGCCGTCTATGACCGATTACGCAATAACCTCCCCTATCAGGAAACACGGGATTACCTGGTGAAGGTCGTCGGCTTCCGCAAACAATTTGTGTCGCTTGCGGACGGCAATGGGCGGTGAGTGGGCGGGTTCACGCGGAGACGTTCGGTCATCAATCTGCCGTAGGCAATGGTCAGGTCGTGAGCATCACTCCGGGCTTTGACTGATGACTCATAAAGCTCTGGAGATGCTTATTGTCATTGGGAGACAGTGCCTCGAACTCGACTCCGTAGGTGTGCTCTCTACCCCACCGAACCGTGGCGGTTTCGATCAACATGGACGCGGCCTGATTCGGCAATCGCAACCGCATGGCAATTCGGTCTCCAGGGGTGATGACCGCCTCCGTCATCACACGCGCCCCTTTTGCCGATACGTCATAGACAATCCCCAGCCCTTGTTCAATGGCCCCTTTCCTCAACAGCCCCACTCGAGCAAATGAACAAGGAAAGGGAGCCGACACCCGTACACGAGGGTGCTTCCGCAATTGCGGAGCATTCGGTCCACTGCCGGATTTGAAGTCGAGATCATCCATAATCATTTATTCTTCCTCCATGCCTGTCGCGTTCACGTACTCGATTACCTGTCGCACCGACGATTCGGACATCCTCCTGAATGCCAGACCATAGAAGTGATGGTTGGTCCAGCACACGGTGGCCACCGCGATCTCCGCCGGAGGAGTGCTCTTCGT
>DCZN01000013.1:12590-12782 GCA_002331625.1 Nitrospira sp. UBA2083
TCCTTCACTGGCTTCTGAAACCACCATCTGGTGCAGAGGGAGGAAAGGGAACAGCTGAATGGGCTAGAGATCCGTACTCGAGGACACCGTCGAGGCTTGCGTCGCGTCGCGTCCCGCTGCTGAATCGTCGGCATACACATCCACCTTGTAAGACACACTGTATCTCACAAGGTGGATTCTGCGAACTATTTT
>DCZN01000013.1:12889-20025 GCA_002331625.1 Nitrospira sp. UBA2083
CGAGGGACGATTCCGATGAATCCGTTTGCCCTCACCTGAACTCGCAGGTGCGGCCGTCTCGCTCCCTGGGGCAACCGGAATGGCGCACCCCAACAGACGCTCGATCGCTCGGAGTTGCTGAGAATCCTCTCCTGTCACAAAACTCGTGGCACGACCGGTCGTCTTCATCCGCGCCGTACGACCGATACGATGCACGTAGTCCTCCGGGCAGTTGGGAAGATCGAAATTGATCACATGGCCGATGTTCGCAACATCGATACCACGGGCAGCAATATCCGTCGCAACCAGGATACGGAATGAGCCGCGCCGAAACCCTTCCAGCGCGGCACGCCGCTGCGACAAACTTCGGTCTCCATGCAAGACGGCGACTCGATGGCCTGACTGACCCAACAAACGCCCCACCCGATCGGCACGATGCTTCGTCCTTGTAAACACCAGAGCCGTGTCTGTGGCCGCGCGAAGTAAGGATAAGAGAAGATCGGGTTTAGTGTCGTGGGACGTATAATGCACGGCTTGCGTGACGCCCGATGCCGTGGTTGCAGAAGGCGCCACCATCACACGGACTGGATTGTTCACGCTCGCTTGAACCAGCCTCGCCAAATCCCCGGGGAAGGTGGCTGAAAACAGCAGAGTCTGTCGTTCTTCCGGCAAGGCATCAAGGATCTGGTTGATTTGAGGCGCAAACCCCATATCCAACATGCGATCCGCCTCGTCCAACACCAGTATTTTTATGGACGACAATAGGATTGTCCCGTTCCACATATGATCCAGAAGGCGACCAGGGGTCGCGACCAAGACATCCGGCCGCTGGCGTAAACCACGCACTTGGGCCTGCATGTCTGCTCCCCCCACAATGACCGTCGCGGAAATCCGTCGGCTTCGCCCCAGCTTCTCAATCGTGGCTAAGATCTGCGTGGCGAGTTCACGTGTGGGCGCCAGAATCAAGGCTTGAGGATGCCCCTTGGGAAGCGCGGCAAGCCGTTCGATGATCGGGATGACAAAGGCGGCGGTCTTCCCGGTCCCGGTCTGCGCGCAGCCAATGACATCACGCCCCGTAAGCGCCGGCGGGATGGCCCGCTCTTGGATGGGAGTTGGTGTCGCAAACCCAGTCTCCGCCAAGGTCTGGACCAGTACATCGGACAGACCGAGCGTGTGAAAACCTACATGAACAGACGTATCCACTACAATATCCTTTCAGTATGATCGCATTATGACGGGATCAGAGAACCGAGGGGAGAGACAACCGAGAAGGGTGTAGCTCCAAACTGGACCTGGTCGCGATGCGATCGCGAAGTCCGTTATGGTTGAACACTTCCTCGCCGGACCAGCACGAGTGAAATGCACCCTCACTATACTGAATGACTGATCGCACGTCAACCTGATGTTCAATCGATACGAGAAAGCGAACTACAGAACATCAAACAACTTGCGCTGTATCCCGACCTACGATCTTAGTCAATACTATGATTTGACTTTCTAACAGAACAGGTACTACACTAGCACTTCCCCGCGCACTCCTCGCACTCAATCAGAGTTTCTGCGCGAAATTCTGCAGTATCAATGCTGACACTCTCTGCCTGATTGAACGGCACCCCCTGAAGTTCGCACAGATGCAGGGGGCCGAGTTGTTGGTATCCCGGAAATAAGCTCGGTCAATGGAGCTTGACGCTCACCAGGAGGAGTCTATGGATCTCGCGTCACTTTGGAAAAGTCGCAAACCAGGAAGGAAGCGGTCCGCCCGTAAACCTAAAATCCGCTGGGAACTGCTCGGGCTAACGGATCCCAATTCAGTTGATCACACCTCCTCTATTGAAACCATTAGGCGGGAAGTAACTTCGTTGGCAAGACACGGGCTTGGACCGGACACCCGCCTTCGCCCAGTCAGGAAGGCACGTCCTTAGATAGAAATCCCCTCGCGCGTCGGAGCCAGAAGCACGCATCGAGCAACCATGCGTGGGCACCAAAGACGTGAACACTGCACCACCGATTGAACCGCAAAAAGAGACCCATCTATGCCCAACCTGTCCTTCCTTCACGACTTCGTTGAATGGTTCGTTCAAAACCCGCTAACAGCCGCAACGTTCCTGTACATTACGGGACTGATCAGCGTCCTCATCTATACCTATTTTGACCCGCACGATCAGCATAAATCTTAAGCTTACAAGCGCTCGCGTTGTGCCAGAGGAAGATGATCATGAATAAACGTGTTGTGTATGTCGGCGGGCTCCCCAAGACCACGTCAGACCATCAGCTCCGCGACCTCTTGGGAGCCTACGGGACCGTATCTCATGCCCATGTCGTTAAACACAAACATAGTGGGAAGTCCGCCGGCTATGGATTCGTGGAAATGAGCTCGAGCGAGCAAGCCTCGAATGCCGTCGTCGCCTTAGAAGGTGTCGTACTTGAAGGAGGTTGCTTGCGACTGTATATCGTACCCTATGCGTCCATTCGCCCCTAAGTTGTGCCTAACGGGACGAGAGTCTCACCGATGACTCGGATCAACTGAAATCGGTTGCTACGCGATGGGATGAATCAACGCCTTCGAGCCTTCAGGTGGGCGGTCGCGACCGAACACGAACTCACCTTTCTACGTGCTCTGGCGTTTGAGAATAAACGCGCCCCACTCTACTATTGCCGTGAGCTTCAGAGCCTCAGAAACCCGCTGCATTTTCAAACTACTACCAGGAAACCTTCACCACGGTAATTTCACGTTGACTCTTTGCTATTCGGTCAGCAGATAGGTCACACCCAGAGCAACCGCCCACGCAAACATATACACGAGCAGGACGTATTCAAATTTACTATTCCACCACAGATTCATAACGGCCTCCCGATGGTCAGCGGCAGCGCGTACCTGCTGTACGAACTGCCGCATCCGCACGTAGTCATGGCGGGCGCATTCTTCATAACAAACCCGTTGTCTCTGCGTGATCCACGTGATCACCTTCCGCACCGACCAGTAACGGGTGTCCGGCGAATCCACGACAATGTTTACGTCACCCGGGTCGACGACCTGAATCACCATCTAGGACGGGGGACTCCACTGACATTCCATGCTGATAGCCATCACGCCCATCACCTTTGACATACCCGTACCGGTCGATATTCTCCACGCCCTCTAGAACAGCGCGACTCTTTTCTTCACCCGTTCGTGTCATTGGAATCATGATGATACCCCCTCCTATGGACCGCTATTTGCTGCAATACCGTGCACAGCCTTCTTCACCCTCGTCGGAAGCGTTCCTGGAGGCGTACGCGGTTTAGAACCGCCGGTGGACTGTGACTCACTTTGTTTGCCTCAATTTCCTGATCCGCCGCCGCACCACAGAGAAGGCAGCTCCATCCAGATACCAAAAGCTTCCCTATGTCGCTCATTCGGACGGCAATCATGAGGCCTTGGCAGTAGATAGTGCATGAAACTCTCCTGCAATTCGAACCTACAACACCTTTCTCAATGTATTCGCCCAGACAATGCACGCATAGATAGATTCAGCCTGATTTCGATGACAATACCGAAACCAGGAGCTCCTGATGAACACTAAGAACCTGACCATACAAGGTCTCCATCAGCGAATATTCAGACATCCCGACAATGCTCATCACCTGAAGATGCTAGCAATGACCACGTCCTCTTCCCGCTGGGAGCGTTTTGACCTACCAGACAAATCATCAACGACAACGGGCTTAAATCCGACTCCCAGTTTTTTGGCAATGACTCAAACCTTTTGACTGCACTTTGGATATCACCACTCATACACTAGGTATCGTGACGAAAAACCAGACAAGAAAGATAGCAAGTGCCCATAACAGCCCTATAAATGCGATCGAGTCGATTTTATTCCGCGTTTGTGTTGTCATTCTGTTCCTTCTTTTGATGGGCACGTTCGTAACGCTGCCATGTGAGATGCTTGAAACACTAAAACCGTGCAGACGCGAAAGACACTGTGGACGCAGGATCCGGTATTCGCGTGCCACCCCGCTTGACTTGATACTGAAAACACTGCCGAGACTGAGGAATCAGACGCGCAGGGAAGGGAAGGAGTACGCGAAAGATGGGACAGCCGACGTTGCTAGACACGTCACGGCACCACCCTACAGGCCGCTATTCCTGCTGTCAACGTATCGGATCGGAACAAACCCTGCAACACAGTGATTCTATAGGGCTATATTTATTTCTTAGGAGAACACAATAGCTGGCCGTAAGAAGGCAGGCGCACTGATTACCGGTGTTCCGTTTGTTCTTGTCCAAAACGTGGACAGTTCACTCGTCGCGAGTGGTTGGGCCATTTCATCTCTCGTCCTACAACCACTCTCTTCACGGTGAACCAATTTCACAATCATTGAATAAGCCTGAACTCAACAAGATTGCTCTAAACTGAGTCTTTCGACCTATACTGGAGACCATCTGAACATTCACCCTCCCGGACGTTTATGAGATAATCGCTTCATGATTCTAAAACGCTGGCTCGTTGGCGACCCTCTCAAGACTGCCCAAGCGCGGCATGAACGGCTTTCCAAAACGATTGCTCTTGCCATCTTCTCATCAAACGCGATTTCGTCCGTCGCGTATGCAACGGAAGAGATTCTTTTGGTGCTCATACTTGCCGGAGCAGCTGCAGTCAGCTGGTCGATCCCTGTCAGTCTCGCAATTCTGTTCCTCGTGCTGGTCCTGACCATCTCCTATCGCCAGATCATTTATGAATATCCGGAGGGGGGTGGCGCCTACGTCGTCGCTCGGACGAACCTCGGCGATCGACCAGCTCTCGTGGCGGCTGCGGCCCTAATGATCGACTACGTCTTGACCGTCGCGGTCAGTGTTGCGGCCGGCATCGCGGCGCTCACCTCGGCCGTCCCCAGTCTCTTCGTTCACCGTGAAGCCCTTGGATTGGTGGCCATTCTTTTCATGATCGTGATGAACCTCCGTGGGGTTCGCGAATCCGGCAAGTTTTTTGCCATTCCGACCTATTTCGCCATCGGAGCACTGAGCATTCTTGTCGTCGTGGGAACAGTTCGGTCTTTATTCTCCCCTGGAGCCACCCCTCTCCCGGCAAGCCCTGCCGAAACTGAGGCCCTCACCCTATTTTTAGTGCTCCGCGCCTTTGCGGCTGGTTGCTCGGCCGTCACCGGCATGGAGGTCATTTCGAATGGGGTCAAAGCCTTTCGTCCTCCAGAATCTAAAAATGCAGCGACCACCATGATCTGGATGTCGACGATTCTGGCCTCGCTCTTCATGGGAATCAGCTGGATGGCCTCTCACTACGGCATCCTGGCCAAAGTGGACGAAACGGTCGTCTCACAACTGGCTCGTTTGACGTTCGGCACCGGCCCCATCTACTACGCCGTGCAGATCGGCACCATGGCCTTATTGGTGTTGGCGGCAAACAGCGCGTTTGCGGGATTTCCGCACCTGGCGTCGATCCTGGCCCGCGATGGATTCATGCCTCATCAGATGGCGACCTTCGGCGATCGCCTGGTCTTCTCAAACGGCATCATCATTCTGGGATTCTTCGCCTGCCTCTTGCTCGTCGTCTTTGAAGGAGATACGCACGCCCTCATTCCGCTGTATGCCATCGGCGTGTTTCTCTCGTTTACCCTCTCTCAAGCCGGCATGGTGAAACGATGGCTCGTCAAGAAGGGGACACATTGGCAGACCAAACTGATTGTCAATGGGGTCGGCGCCGTGACGACCGGCATCGCGACGATGATCATTGCCAGCACCAAGTTCATCCAGGGTGCCTGGATCGTTTTTCTGCTCATCACGATTCTCCTCCTCATGTTTCAGGGCATTCGCTCGCACTATAAGGCCGTCACCGAACAGATCGCCCTGGACCGGCGAGGTGAACGTCCTGCCCTCCCTCGACGAAATATCGTGATCATCCCGGTCAGCGGCTTAAATCGAGCGGTCATCCGAGCGCTGGACTATGCGAGAAGCCGTCCCGGTGAAATTCGCGCCGTGTTCATTGACGTCGATCCAGAAGAAAGCGCCAAGGTCAAAATCCAGTGGGCTCAATGGGGAGGTGGCGTCAATTTGATCGCCCTCTCCTCGCCCTACCGCTCGGTTCTGGGATCGTTATTAGACTATGTCGAAGAGGTGCTTGAGAAGGACCCAAACACCTGGATCACCGTCGTGATCCCGGAGATTCTTCCCGCAAGATGGTGGCAGAATATCCTGCATAACCAGCGAGCGCTGATGCTCAAGGCCGCACTGCTCTTTAAAGAGCGAGTCATTCTCATCGACGTTCCCTATCATTTGACGCGATGACAATGCTTCGTGAGGCATGGCTCGTGAAACGTGAAGCGCGGCTTCCGACCTCTCGCCTCGTTCTCTTCATGGCTTGCCTGATGACGACCTCTCCGGCTCAGGCCTTCAAC
This sequence comes from Nitrospira sp. UBA2083, assembly GCA_002331625.1. GTDB lineage: Bacteria > Nitrospirota > Nitrospiria > Nitrospirales > Nitrospiraceae > Nitrospira_D. The sequence continues at coordinate 19,262 of DCZN01000013.1, forward strand.
ATCACGGAACCAGCCACAGGAGCCACATTGACAGCAGGAAGCACGGTGCCCGCTCGTGTGGACCCTGGGAAGGATACCGGTATCATCAAAGTCCGCTACTATTGGTACGGAGAGCAAGACGAAGTCTTGGTCGAACAGGATGACTCCACCGCAACAGGCTCCATTGTGACGCCGGTCGCGATGATTGGCTCAGCGGACCAAGACCCACCCTTCGGCGGCCCGCTTAAAGTGCCCCACGATCGCATCGGGCCAATGCGCCTGCTGGCGGTGGCTGAAGTCTCCCGTGGACGGTTGGAGGCTCGATCCATCTTCGACGAAGTGATCGTGACAGTTGAACCGCCTGTCGCTCTCACAGCAATCGATTTTGAGACGGAGAAGCCGTTGCAACTTGGCCGAGCAGGCCAGTCCTCCGCCTTCGGCCATGTCGATTCGCTGGGTAAGATTTTTGAACTCCCAGTTGTTGCAGACTTCGCCGACGGCGTGACGCGGCGCATTAGCCTGCCGGCCAGTGGAACTGGTTATACCTCATCCAATGACAAGATTATCAAGGTCGTGCAAGATGGTCTTCTCCAGATCATCGGCAACGGCAAAACCACCATTACCGTCACCAATCGTGGCAAACAGGCCTCTTTGGACGTCGACGTCAACGTGAACGATGAGCCGAATGAACCACCGATCGCCGATGCTGGAGTTAGCAAATCAGTCAAAGCTGGTTCCCGAGTAAAATTGAGTGGGCTCAAGAGCCACGATCCAGAGGGAGAGGC
>DCZN01000013.1:20098-20425 GCA_002331625.1 Nitrospira sp. UBA2083
TTCCTCGCACCAACCGTCTCAGAGCCCAGAACCTATCGATTTAAGTTGCGCGTGACGGACAAGAAGGGCGCGGATAGTTTGCCGGCATTTGTGGATGTGGTGGTTGAGCCATAGTTCTGTGAGGCGTCGCTCGTAAAGCGCATCTCGTCCGAAGGGAATTGTCTCTGTGGCTTCGTTGCTGGCCTTTTGAATCGCCTCCCGTTGGTAGAGCAAATCCTTCGATAAAAAAGCTAGATCTCTTTTTATTTGGCGCGGGGGCATCACATGGAGCAAGATCTGTCGATTCTCCCCCACTAGGGACGAACTGATCTTCCCCCGATTTCGTGG
>DCZN01000109.1:0-42067 GCA_002331625.1 Nitrospira sp. UBA2083
CCGCCCGGCACCGGCGACATCCAATTGACCTTGTCGCAGCAGATTCCGGTCAGCGGTGCGATCATCGTCACCACCCCGCAAGACATCGCCCTGATCGACGCCCAGCGCGGCTTGGCGATGTTCAATAAGGTCAACGTGCCGGTGCTCGGCATCGTCGAAAACATGAGCTACTTTGTCTGTGGTCACTGCGGTGAACGGACGGAGATTTTTTCACACGGTGGAGGAGAACGGGCGGCCGCAAAGCTCGGCGTGCCGTTTCTTGGGCGGATCCCGATCGATCCGGCTATCAGGGAGGGTGGCGATACAGGCCATCCCATCGTCGTGGCCAATCCGGCATCGCCCCAAGCTGTTGCATTTCGAGACATTGCGAAGAAGATCACGGATGAATTAGGGGGTGCTGGAAAAGGCGGCCCAACGATCGACAGTTTGCTCAAGAAGATCAAGCAGCCATTCAGCACGAATTAATTGGAGGAAAGGCATGGCAGAGTTCGTACGGGTTGCAGCAGTAGCAGACATAAAGCCGGGACACGGTGTTGTGGCAGAAGCCAAGGGGAAGACGCTCGCCGTATTCAATGTGGATGGGACCATTCATGCAATCAACAATACCTGTTGCCATCGGGAGGGACCATTAGGGGAAGGTGAGTTAGAAGGCACTATCGTGACGTGCCCGTGGCATGGGTGGCGATTTGATGTGACCTCCGGTGCCTGTATGAACAATCCGTCCGCCAAGGTGGAAGCCTATCAAGTGAAAGTGGAAGGCAGTGATGTAAAGGTATTGCTGGATGTCTGACATACTCAGCCCGTTCAGCGTCACGCTAGCGTAGGGAGAACGTATGGCAGTCTCAGCTCACGATCAGACCGATATTGCGGCGGCGCTTGTACGACTCTACGTGTTTCTTGCCCAGTATCTTGATCGCTGTTCCGATGACGCTGCTCGGAAGAGCTATCCGGATTCAGAATTACAAAAGCACTTGGATGAGACTCGCCGACAGCTGATGGAAATTCTGTCGGTCAATCCAGTCGTGAAACGAAAGCTTGCCGACGAGTGTGATCGAATTCTGGCGCTCGGTGCCGCTTGTCTCAAGTCCGGTGCGGTCGATCCCAAGAGTCAAGAGATGATTCTGGCCGAACGGGCCGTACTTAAGCACAAGACCATCGCGTTAAGTGATCTCGTGGCCGTCTTCCGAGCGCTCGAATGAACGATGGGACAAGAAGGGCTCGACAAATACCAACTCGCCGGGCTGGATGACCGGGAACGGGGATTTAGCAGGCCGGTTGGGTTTGAACAGGTGGGCGAAGGGTATCGGGCGGTCTTGCGGTACGAGACCGTTCGCCTCTCGACGGAAATCCATCCGACCCAGGATGATGCACTCACGGGTTTGATCCAGACCTTACAGGCTCAAGGCTACCGACAACTCAAGACTCAGCGGAGCTTTCGCAACGGTGTCTATCTGGGTTCCCAGGAACTCTGGGTGGAATATCCGGATCCGCCGCAAGCAGATCCGGAGCCATCTGGTTTCTTTGGCAGACTCAAACACTGGTTTACGTCGCGCGCTACTAATGGATAACAAACCATGAGCTTTGTGCCTCTCAATCAGCTCCGGTCCTCATCCGTTACCACCCCTCACCCCTCACTCCTCACTCCTCACTCAGTGACTACCAACCGACCTCGCCTCCCGTCATGGTTTAAAGTCCAGGCGAAGACTGGTCCTGATTATCTCGACATTAAGCGGACCATGGAACGGCTCAGTCTCCATACGATTTGCGAAGAGGCTCGTTGTCCGAATCGATGGGAATGTTGGAATGCCCGTACCGCGACGTTCCTGATTCTCGGCGATATCTGCACGAGGCGGTGCCACTATTGTTCGGTGGAGACGGGACGACCGCTCTCGGTAGATCATGAGGAGCCAGGTCGGGTTGCGGAAGCAATTCAGGCGCTCGGTTTACGCCATGCGGTGATTACCTCGGTGAATCGTGATGAATTGCCGGATGGGGGTGCATCAGTCTTTGCCGACACAATCAGACAGACCAGACGGCTGAATCCGACCTGCACCATTGAAGTATTGATTCCGGACTTTGAAGGCAACGAAGAGGCGCTTGCGATGGTTTGCACAGAGAAGCCTGAGATCTTGAATCACAATATCGAAACCGTCCGACGACTGTTCCCATCGATCAGGCCACAAGGAAAGTATCAGCGATCGATCGATCTACTGGCAAGGGCCAAACAACTTGGGATGAAAACCAAGTCCGGCTTGATTCTAGGCATGGGGGAGACCATCGACGAGGCGCGCGAGGTGATGCGCGATCTTCGAGAGGTTGACTGCGACATCATCACCATCGGCCAATACCTCCAACCGACAAGAGACCACTTACCTGTCGCTCGGTTCTACGACCCATCTGAGTTTGCTTTGCTAAGAGAAGAAGGCCTTGCGATAGGTTTTGTTCATGTCGAATCCGGCCCGCTCGTTCGCAGCTCCTACCACGCGGAGCAGCAAGTCTCTTCGGATTGAGCATCAATTCTTCTTCCACCCGGATAAAACACAACGCTGTGCGATGAGCGGCGTGAAGCTTTTGACGTCTTCAGCTATCTTCATCATGAATTCTTCTGCACAACGCTGATCCTCGAAACATTCATACACGTCATCAAGGAAGCCCCCACGCAGTAGCGGATGATGGAGAAAATCTTGTCCGGCGCCTGTTGTGACTTCTAGCGGATATTCAGTCACCTCAACTCGTTCAAAGCTTAGCTGTTCTAGCCATCCTCGAGCATCGTTTGCTGACGGACGTTCATTCAGATAGTCCTGGAATTGCTCTCGTTCCTTGATTAGTCCTTGCTGGATCATGGCCTGATCCACTCGCTGCCATAGAGAATCAAAAGTGCCATAGGACGGGAAGGTCAGGACAATCTGACCTCCTGGTGCGAGGTGTTTCACCAGACCTTGAACTGCGTGGAACCTATCGGGGCGAAAGAACATCACGGAGAGGTTTCCGGTGATGCGGTCAAAGGTTGGGAGATCAGCAGGTAGAGAGCGCATGTCCATACACTCGAACCGCAGCCATGGCAGTTGCGAGCCTTGAATAGCCCTCGCACGGGCCACCTGACCGGCACTGAGATCGATGGCCAACACTTCTCCGGTTGGACCAATCTGCTCAGCTAAATAAAAAGCGGGGATGCCATGGCCTGAGGCAATGTCGAGGATCCGTAGCCCTGCTCGAAGGTCGATGTGCTGCAGTAATGACTCAGCAAATGGCGTCGACCAATAGTCGTGTTTGGGGAGGGACCAGCGTGTGCGCTGATTCATCACGCGGCCACCGTCATGAGGGCGAGGCCAATGCGTGTGCGATGAGTGCCTGGGCTTCTTCTTGAATCCGCTTCAGATGCTCCTTCCCTTTGAAACTTTCGGCATAAAGTTTATACACGTCTTCCGTCCCTGACGGTCTGGCGGCGAACCAGCCATGCTCGGTCACCACTTTCAGGCCACCGATGGCTGCATCGTTACCGGGAGCCTTGGTGAGCATCGCTGTGATCTTATCGCCTGCTAGTTCCGTTGCCTTCACTTGCTCAGGTGAAAGTTTGGAGAGAACGGCTTTCTGTTCAGGTGTAGCAGGGGCATCGATCCGTTCGTAGACCGGTTCGCCCAATTCCTTTGTGAGGGCTTGGTAGAGTTCTGACGGATCTCGGCCGGTCTTCGCCATCATTTCTGCAGCGAGAAGGTCCATGATGATGCCGTCTTTATCAGTCGTCCATACAGACCCATCACGCCGCAAGAACGATGCGCCGGCACTTTCTTCACCACCGAAGCCGAGAGAGCCATCTCGCAGGCCGCCGACGAACCACTTAAACCCAACCGGTACTTCGACCAGTTTCTGTTTCAGTTTGGCTGCGACGCGGTCGATCAAGCTGCTGCTCACTAAGGTCTTCCCGATCATTGTCGTCGGCTTCCAGCCGGGACGGCTGGCAAAGAGGTAGGCAATTGAGACGGCCAGATAATGGTTGGGATTCATGAGCCCGGCACGGGTGACGATCCCATGCCGGTCATTGTCCGCATCATTGCCGAAGGCGACGTCGAAGCGATCTTTCATGGCGATGAGATTGGCCATGGCATAGGGCGATGAGCAGTCCATACGGATCTTGCCGTCCCAATCCAGCGGCATGAACCGAAAAGTCGGATCGACGGTTGTATTGACGATCTCGATGTTCAATCCATAGCGCTCGATGATCGGTTGCCAGTAGGCCACACCGGATCCGCCGAGCGGATCGATGCCCAACCTGAGTCTCGCGGCCTTGATGACATCCAGATCGACGATCTTGTTCAGGTCCCGTACGTAGGCTCCGATGTAGTCATGGCGGTGGGTGGTCGATGCCTGCCGTGCCTGTTCGATCGGAAGTCGTTTACATCCATGCAGGTTGTTCGTCAAAAAAGTATTCGCTCGCTCCTCGATCCACTTCGTGACCTGGGTATCAGCCGGACCGCCGCTCGGGGGGTTATATTTGATTCCACCGTCTTCCGGTGGGTTGTGCGATGGGGTAATGACGATACCGTCAGCCAGGCCAGAGGTTCGGCGACGGTTGTAGGTCAGGATGGCATGTGAAACCACCGGCGTGGGAGTAAATCCGTCGTCTTGATCAATCTTAGCGCTCACGCCGTTGCCTGCGAGGACTTCCAGTACGGTCAGGAAGGCCGGGCCGGATAGCGCATGGGTATCTTTCCCTAAATAGAGCGGTCCGGTCGTGCGCTGCAGAGCCCGGTATTCACAAATCGCTTGTGTGACGGCCACGATATGGTTCTCATTGAAACTTCGCCTGAAGGAGGAGCCACGATGTCCTGAGGTTCCGAATGCCACGCGCTCCTCGCGAACGGAGGCATCGGGTTGCTCGGCCTTGTAGGCAGACAGGAGCTTTTCGATATCCACGAGACTAGAAGGAGGTGCCGGCTGTCCGGCGAATGTATGTAGGGCCATAGAAGAGGTGTAGTGCGAATGTCCTATGCCTGTCAACTCTGAAGAGGCACTCACAGAGGACCGGACTCTTCTGGGAATTGGAAAAAGTGGTGAGAGTGTCGGGTTCTGTGTGTCATGGGAGGCGTCTGGTGATACACAGAGGAGGGTAGCCAANNGCCAAGAAAACCCTTATAGAATGCAGAGTTGATAGATTTCATCCCATTGATTCGGTAAGATGCCGATCAGGATCTGTAGAGAGTCTGAAGGGGGTGGTGTGTCCCGTCTTCGGCTTGCCTTCCTTATCATCGTGGCCCTCGTTGTCCTCGCCGGTGTGTTTCTCTCGTTTTCTCGGGAGCTGACCGGTCAAGACTATCTCAAGGATTTTGTCCTTGAACAGCTCGAGGAGAGTCTTGGCCGGAAAATCGATGTGCATCGAGTCAAATTCGTGCTGTTCCCCGGCATTCGGGTGGAGCTCTCTCAAGTTGCCATCCATGACCCGCAATCAGATCAAGTGGTGTTGACGGCGAAGCGAGTCGACCTGGTTCTACGCTTGTTGCCGCTCCTGAAAAAGCACATTGTCGGCAAGCGCTTGCTGATTGAGGAACCGACGCTGACGCTCCGGCGGAATGAGCGTGGTCATTGGAATCTCTTTGACGGATTGGATGCGCAAGTGGAGACGGATCAATACACGATGGATCTGATGTCTCAGACCTTTATGGTTCGGCAAGCGACACTCGTGAACGGGACGATCACGGTGATCGATGCGGGGAGACCGGATGGCGTTCGTTCCATCACACTGGAACATGTCGAGTTTGGCGTGATCGTTCGCCAGGATCGTGGCCTTGCCGACCTGCATGTCTCGGTATCACACCAAGGATCGCAAGGGGTTTCGGTTGTTTCTCTGGATGGGATTCTCAAACAAGCTGAGCAATCGGTGTCATTGTCCAATGAAGGAGTGGAAGAACCGGCATCAGGGTTTCAATTTGAGGGACGTATCGATGCAGCCGATATCAAGATGCGTGACGCGGCCGATTTTCTTGGACCGAGACCGGTGTCCGATCATTTGCAAGGCGCTTTGAATCTCCGGAGCACGATTCGTGTCATGCCGGGAGTGGCTGGGTACGATATGGTGCTGTCTGATATGACGGCACATCTGAATGGCATCGCGCTGACTGGTCATGCCAGTCTTGCGGGGCTATTGACCCCTCAGCCCACGTTTTCGGTGACGTTCGCCAGCTCGCTGGTGGGTCTTCCCCAGTTGCTCAAGACCATTCCTCCAGAATGGATCCACCCACAGTTGCCTGCCGTGCTGGCTGAACGTCAGATCGATGGGAAGGTGCAAGTCGTGAAGGCCACGCTGACGGGTTCCGCCACGACCGGCCCTCAATTGTCGACGACCGGAGAGTTTCATGTGCGGGAAGGGCAAGGATTGATCGGTCGTGAGCATGTGGCAGCGAAAGATTTGGCAGCCGTCATTCTGGTAGAAGCCGGACGTGTTCGGATGTCCAAGGTCACGGGAAGTTACGGAACGATGCAGCTCATCGATGGGAAAGCGGAGGTTTCGTTTCTCGACGGGGGGCCGTGGTTGGAACTGGAGATTACGGGTGAGATTGGGGCTGGACATTTGGTGGAGTTTCTCGCCAAGACGATCAAAACGGAACGGGTGACCCAGTTATTTGCCGGGGTTCAAGATGCAGAGGGAACGGCGGTCTCGACCTTTCGCCTTGTCGGTCCGTTGAATCAATCCGGTGGGATCACGTTCGCGGGTGGCGAAATTACCGCGCGTCACATCAGCCTCAACCATGAGGCATTACCGGAGCGAGTGACCGGGATCCAAGGACGATTCGTCCTAGCCGATGGATCCACGCAGTTCGATCAAATCACCGGCCAGCTTGGGAAAACGTCCGTGGAGATTCAGGGTGCCATCACCGGCGGAACGACGAGCCAATTTCAAGATGTGGTGATTCGCGGGCGGGGTGATGCGGCACAGATGGTGCGGTTGTTTCAACCAACGGCCGTTGAGAAGGGGACCCTCGAGGGGACACTCGTTTCAACGATTGCGTTGTCAGGTCCGACGGCGAGACCTCATCTCAAAGGCTCCCTGGTTCTGGATGAAACAAAAATCATGCTTGGGGGGATTGAGAAACCAATCGGTCCTCATGCCACGATCCGGTTCGAAGGTGCCCTGCCTCAGGCGAGAAGTGTCAGGCTGGATCGAGTGGAGCTGGTCCTGCCGACGGTGACCCTTCAGGCCAAAGGCACCATGCAATTCGGAAATGGCTTCATGATCGACGTGGCGGTCGCGACGAGTACCGTATCAGTCTCCAGTCTTCCGGTATGGCTATCCAAAGGTTGGCTTGATGCGGGGAACCTGGAACTGTCTCTTGATGTCAAAGGACGGGAGGCTGATTGGCGGACATGGCGAGTGACCGGATGGATGGGGTTAACGAATGGGCTCATGCAGGCCAAAGGCATTGATGGCCCCATCCAGGATCTCTATGCGCGCCTCAGATTTTTGCGCAGTGAAGTTGAGCTCAAACGGCTGTCCTTCAAAGTCCAAGGCAGCGATATCGCCGTAGAAGCCACGGTTCGAAACTGGGTGGCGAAGCCAGTCATCACTGGTCGGATTGAGTCAAATCAGCTTGATGTGAGCCTCCTCATTCCCAAGGGCGAGCGCACACCGATCCGGGAGTTTCTCGAAACGCTGGCGGCGACCAGTCATGTGACTATGACTGCGGCGGTCGCACGCGGGCATTACAAGCAACTCAAATTCACCGCCCTCTCAGGGCGAATCAACATCCAGGATGCTGTCCTGGATATAGATCGTCTTTCGGGCGAGTCCACCCATGGGCACCTGGCCGGGCGGCTGGTTGTCCATCTTCCACCACAGGCACCGGCTGACGTCGATCTGTCGTTTCGCGCCACTGGAGTGGAATTCGATGACGTGTTGAGGCTGGCCAAGAGTCAGACCCATGGCGTCTCGGGAGAGCTGCGCATGAGCGGCGCACTTCGGGGTCATGGACGTAATCCTCATGGGATCTACCCTTCATTGAATGGAAGATTCGACGTGTTGTTGGAGAATGGGCGTATTCTGAAATCAAATGAACGGGCGGTCTGGAAAATCATCAGTTTGCTGAATCTTCCTGCGGTCCTGCAGGGGAAGGTCGATCTGGAAAAAGAGGGACTGCCATACAACAGAATTTCCTCGACCGTTGTGATCCAAAATGGCATGTTTCAGACGGAGAATCTGATCATCGATAGTCCAATTCTGAAGATCACGGCAGCGGGGAATTATGATTTGCCGACTGATCAGCTGGATCTTGCCGTTGCGGTCAGTCCGTTTGGATCCTATTCCCAGTTTCTGAAAACGATTCCACTCTTCGGGCGGATTATCGCTGGAGATCGCAAGGGATTGGCCACGGCCATGTTTACGATGAAAGGAGCCTTGGAAGATCCAGAAGTGACGTACCTGCCGGTCAAGTCCTTTGCATCCGGTCTCTCAGGCTTGGCGCAGCTCGCCGTTGATGTCTTGACCAACACCCTGACACTTCCGATGGATCTGGTGGCGCCGGATGAAGAGTCCGGCGTGCGGCCCAGAGATGCGACGCCGTCACCCGCTCCTGCCATGCCGTAACCGAGTGCGGGTTTCGATAACCCGAATTCTTATCGGACCACAGATTCTTGACCGGTCCCCGACCCCATGCTAGCATCGTTCCTAGAATGTTGAGTAAGCTCTCCAGCGTCGGTCTCGGTGGTCTGAATGCCTCAACGTACCAGCTACGTACGTCTCGTCGTTCAAACTCTCTGTGGCCGTGCTGGACGAATGTTTTGAACATCCCTCAAGTCTGGTTATTATTTGCTATACGATTCCATCCGGTTCCGTTCTCTTACTAATTATCCATGAAACGCACCACAATCGCCCAACCGGAAGCGGCCACGCTGTTCATCGCCGCCAGCGAACAGGATTCCAACCTGTATTATGCGACCAAATTCATGGCACCCGACCCGTTTATCTATCTTGAGATCAAAGGCGAACGAGTGTTGGTGATGAGCGATCTTGAAATGGATCGTGCTCGGGCTCAAGCTTCGGTGGATCGGGTACTGTCCTACTCTGAACTCGAACAAAAAGCGAAGAAACAGGGTATCAAAGACCCCACGGCCGTGGATATCGTTCATGTGGTATTGAAAGAGTTCAAGATCCGCCGTCTCTCGGTGCCGGCGAATTTTCCGATCATTCATGCCGCCAGATTGCAAGAGCGGGGATATAGCCTCAAACCGAAGCGGGACCCGTTTTATGAGCAGCGCGTGGTGAAGACTTCGGATGAAGTGCGGCATATCGAAGAGGCGCAGCGAGCGACGGAAGAAGCGGTGGCGGCAGCCCACGCCATGTTACGCCGGACGGAGATCAAACACGAGCAACTGTGGATCGACGGCGCACCGGTGACTTCGGAGCAGATCAAAAAGTTGATCAACGTAAAACTTATGGAACGGGACTGCATTGCTCAGCATACGATCATCGCGGGAGGAGAACAGGCCTGTGATCCGCACAATGAGGGCAGCGGACTGTTGCCGGCTCACCGGAGCATCATTTTCGATGTGTTCCCACGATCCGCCACGAGTCGCTATTTCGCCGATATGTCGCGCACCGTCATCCGTGGCAATGCGAGTGGTGAATTGAAACGGCTGTATCAGACCGTGAAGGATGCACAAGAAGAAGCCATCACGAAAATCAANNATCACGAAGATCAAGGACGGCGCCGACGGCATGAAAATCCATCACGGGATCTGTGCGCGGTTTGAGAAGGCTGGGTACAAGACCGGCAAGGTTGATGGGCGGATGCAGGGGTACTTTCATGGGACCGGGCATGGAGTGGGACTCGACATTCACGAAGCGCCTCGCATCAGTCGAACTGGGTCGCTGCTCCAGGAGGGGCATGTCGTAACGGTTGAACCTGGGCTCTACTATCCCGGATTAGGTGCGGTACGGATCGAGGACATGGTGCTGGTGACGAAGGACGGCTGCCGCAATCTCACCAACTTCCCCAAAGTGTTCGAACTCACATAGACGGCAGCCTGAATCTGGCCTCTCCTCTCCGTAGGGGCTCATCGGATACAGACTTCATGTTGACAAAGGAATGTCCTCTTCCTTTCACTTCTTAGACGATGTCGCCACGGCCGATCTGGCGTTCGACGCCTCCGGCGATTCTCTGCAGGAAGTCTTCCAGGCCGCGACATGCGCGGTGATGGAAGCGCTTGCAGATCCGATCACCGTCGGGTCTTCTTGGCGGCAGACCATTGAACGAACAGATGAAGACCCTGCTGAGCTGTTATTCGATTGGCTCTCTGATCTCGTGTACTGGAAGGATGCCGCCGGGGTCGTCTTCAATCGATCAGAACTCACACTCAGGCGGCAGGAGAATGATGGATGGGCGCTGACAGGGGTGCTCTATGGAGAGCCCGTCAGTGGTGTGGGGCAGACCTTGAGAGATGATGTCAAGGGAGTGACGAAGCATCTCTATCGGCTTCGCCAAGCACAAGGGCGATGGACTGTCAGGGTGGTCTTGGACGTATGAGGCTTCATACCGAGATGCGAGTCAACCGGATCACCGACGAGGTATGGGAAATTCCCATCACTGAGAAATCCGGCATGCTGGTTCCCGCTCGTATTTATGCGACGCCGACCATTTTACAATCGATGGATGTTGGGGTCTTTGAACAAGTCACGAATGTAGCCTGTCTGCCCGGCATCGCGCGCTACGCGCTCTGCATGCCGGACGGGCATTGGGGCTATGGGTTTCCCATTGGCGGTGTCGCCGCATTTGATGTCCGGTCTGGAGTCATCTCGCCAGGCGGTGTGGGCTATGACGTCAATTGCGGCATGCGCCTGATCCGTACGGACCTGACGCTGGAAGATGTACAGCCGACACTCGAACGGTTGATGACGGAGTTATTCCGTCGGGTGCCGGCTGGCGTCGGGGCAGCGGGATTCGTTCGATTAAATCGGGAATCGCTCGATGGGGTGATGACCAAAGGCGCCCGCTGGTGCATCGAGGAAGGGTATGGTTGGCATCGGGATCTTGCGCATATCGAGGAAGGCGGCTGCATCGCGGGTGCTGATCCCTCCAAGGTCAGCGATCAGGCGGTGAGGCGAGGCATCAATCAACTGGGGACGCTTGGGTCCGGCAATCATTATTTGGAAGTGCAGGTCGTGTCGAATGATCGGGTGTTCGACCATGACACTGCGGCAACATTGGGCATTACCGGCCACGATCAGGTTGTGATCATGGTGCATTGCGGGTCTCGGGGGTTCGGCCACCAGGTGGCGAGTGACTATCTGAAAGTCTTTGAAAAAGCGATGCGGCGATACGGGATCTCCGTGAAGGATCAGCAGCTCGCCTGCGCTCCATTCGCTTCAGTCGAGGGACAGGACTATTTCTCCGCCATGAATTGCGCAGCCAACACGGCCTTCGCCAATCGCCAGGTGATCACTCATCAGATCCGTGAAGCGTTTGCGCACGTGTTCGGGACATCGGCCGAAGAGTTGGGCATGGAGCTGGTGTACGACGTGGCCCACAATATCGCCAAGGTCGAACGCTATGCCGAGGGGGATTTACTCGTGCACCGCAAAGGATCGACGAGGGCGTTCGGTCCCGGCAGTCCTGATTTACCGCCGGATTTCCGGAAGATCGGCCAACCAGTCATTTGCGGCGGATCGATGGAAACTGGTTCCTACTTGCTGGTCGGCACAGACCGTGCGATGAATGAGACCTTCGGCTCTACGATGCATGGATCAGGGCGGACCATGTCGAGGGCGCAGGCCAAGAAGTCGATCAGAGGTGAACAGCTTCAGCAAGAGATGAAACGGCGTGGGATCCTCGTGAAGGCCGTCTCCATGTCGGGGTTGGCGGAAGAGGCAGGGTTCGCGTACAAGAACATATCCGAGGTGGTCGAAGCCGTCGATCGTGCAGGAATCACCAAAAAAGTGGCGGAGTTACGTCCGATCGGAAACATAAAAGGATAGTTTGATCCTTCCATCCAGATTCCGTTCACTCTCAATTTCCACCACACAATTCAACCATCACCCTCCATCTCAAAGAGTCTTCCCATAGCTCACAAGTAACAGCGTGAGCGGTGGTCAAATACTGGCATCTTTCACGTAGGAATGGGAGATTTTTTCTCGGCCTGTTCCAAGGTAGGTAGTTGATTTTCCTTCAATTCTTTACGAATAAAAAAATACTGCTATCGTCGCTGTAGATGCGGAGAAAATGCTCGGCGCTGCCTGTTTGACCTTCTGAACAAAGGTGAGAAAACCATGACAATCCGGCATACGCCTCAGTCGGGTAAGTTCTGCTCGGTCTGGACCGGCATCGCGCTGATTCTTCTGTGTCCGGTGTTGGTGGAAGCACGAACAGAGCTAAAAGAGACTGCAGCGACGAAAGGCCCCACTCCCCCTATAGATGAATTGGCTGAAGTATCACAAGTGTCAGGAGAGGAGGCGACGTTGCTCCAGGAGATTCCCACGGTCTATGGGGCAGCTAAATATGACCAGAAAGTCCACGAGGCGCCAGCCGCCATCACCCTCATCACGGCGGATCAAATCAAGAAGTACGGCTATCGAACCTTTGCCCAGATTCTGGACAGCGTCCCGGGACTCTTTACCACCGACGATCGGAACTACGGCTATTTGGGGATCAGAGGGTTCAACCGCCCTGGTGATTATAATACTCGCGTTCTTATCCTGATCGACAACCATCGTATGAATGATGCTGTGTATGATCAAGGAGCGATTGGGACAGAAGCGCCGATCGACGTGGATCTGATCGATCGAGTAGAAATCATCAAAGGCCCCGCGTCGTCCTTGTACGGGACGAATGCTTTTTTCGGAGTCATTAATGTCATCACGAAGCGGGGGCGAGACCTCAAGGGCGCTGAAGTGTCTGGAGAAGCCTCAAGCTTCAATACCTACCGAGGCCGCCTCTCTTACGGCAACAAATTCTCAAACGGCGTGGAGATGCTCCTATCCGGTTCCTACTCAGGTAGCGAGGGGCACCGAGAACTGGTGTACCCAGAATTTTCTTCCACGAATAATGGGATCGCGAAGGATGCCGACAAAGACAACTTCTACTACTACACCGGCAAGCTCACGTACGGCGACTTCACGCTGACTGGAGGCTATCAGTGGCGGAAGAAGCTGGTGCCGACCGCAGCGTTCGGCACTGTCTTCAACGATAATCGCTTCAACACCGTTGATGAACGGACCTACCTAGACTTCAGCTATCAACATGAATTCGCGAATCAGCTCAATGTGAAAGCACGGTTGTACTATGACCGGTACTGGTATCGCGGCGATTACCCCTTCGACTATGGCGGTGCCGGTGTTCCTCCATTTACTCTGAATAGAGACAGCACACAAGCCGACTGGTGGGGCGCGGAACTGACGGCAACCAAACGACTGTTCGATCGTCACAAGATCACAGCTGGAACCGAGTACCGTGACCAGTTCCGACAGTATCAGGCCAACCGGGATGTCGAGCCTCCGCTCACATACTTGGAAAGCAACCCGCATTCCAATTTCATTGCCGGCTACCTTCAAGACGAATGGGCCATCACGGATCATGTGACCTTGAATGTCGGATTTCGGCATGATCATTACAGCACGTTTGGAGGGACCACGAACCCCCGAGTCGGACTTATCTCCACCTGGGGCAAGACAACAGTGAAACTCCTGTACGGGCAGGCCTTTCGCGCTCCCAATCCCTTTGAACAGTTCTATGTAACCGGGAATGTGTTCAAGACCAGCCCTAATCTCAAGCCAGAAAAGATCAAGACGTACGAACTCATCATCGAACAATATCTCGGCAACCACATCCGGGCTCTTGGCAGTCTCTACCAATACAATATTTCTGGCTTAATCACCCAGACGCTCGACACCGATGACAAACTCTTCTTCAATAACGTGGATGACATCACCTCACGTGGCGCGGAATTCACGGTTGAAGGGAAATGGCCGTCCGGTTATGAAGGACGAGTCAGCTACGCCATTCAGACCTCTCGCAATGATCAAATGGATCAGATGCTCACCAATTCCCCGCAGCATCTGGTGAAAACCAACGTAATTGTCCCGATCATTGAGGACAAGCTCTTTGCCGCCTTTGAAGGACGATATACCAGTTCGCGCCTAACTCTCTTAGGAAACAGCGCCAGCCCCTTTTACATTCTGAACTTGTCGCTATTCAGCCAGCAAATATTGAAAGGCTGGGAACTGTCCGCCCACATCAATAATCTTGTAAATCAGAAATATGGATATCCCGGTTCTGGCGAACACCTCCAGAATGTGATTGACCAGAATGGCCGAACCTTTTGGGTCAAGCTGAAGTATCGCTTCTGAACAGGATCTGCCCACGGTGCGCCACTCCCGTACAGCGAAGACAATTACCTGTTGGTTTGCGATTGGATTCTTGGTCTGGTTCGGCCATCGGCCGATACATGTTGTGGCTGCCTCGCCCAAGATGGTGATTGTCGTCAGTCAGGACTCGCCTCCGTATGCTGAGGTTGTCAGCGGATTTCGCGCTTCCATGGGTGCTGCTGGGGTTCGGGAGGGGATCGAAGTCTATAGCTTACAGGGCAATATTGGGAGGGCGCAGGATGTATTGCGCCAGTTCAAGGGAGAGCCTCCGGCGCTGTTTCTGACTGTCGGATCATTGGCGACGCAGGCTGTCCTTACAGAGCATGGGGAAGTACCGGTTGTTGCCAGTCTCACTCCGCACCTTGAGAAGCTTAGGGGAAAGGGAAATCTCACTGGGGTTGGTTTCGAGTTTTCACTTGAAGGGCAATTTGAAATGATGCGACGGATCTTGCCCGACCTGTCGACTGTCGGGGTGCTGTACAGCCCCACAGAGAATCAGGAGACCATCGACGCCGCGTCGAAGCTTGCCAGAAAGATTGGGGTAAAACTCATATCGAAATCGGTCGCTACACCTCGTGAGCTTCCTGACGCGCTGGAGAGCTTAGCCAATAATATTGATCTTCTTTGGGGTATCCCCGATCAGGTGGTAGTATCACCGCAGACGGCCGAGCCTATCTTGTTGTTTTCGTTTCGGAATAAGGTTCCGTTTGTCGGACTGTCTGGTTCGTGGGTCAAAGCCGGATCCCTATATGCGTTGGAACGAGACTATGGCGATATCGGAGCGCAATGCGCAGAGCTAGCTCATCGGATCCTCAACAAGACATCCCCTCAGGCAATTCAGGTGGTTCCACCTAGAAAAATGCTCTTCTCGATCAATCTTAAAACCGCTCGGTCAATGAGGATAGAGCTTCCTCAGCCGGTGATAGAGGGAGCGACTCAAGTACTCCAATGAAACGATAGATGTTTCATGAGAACAAGCTTGAACGCCAAGTTTAATCTCCTGACGATCGGAGTCATCCTGATCACTGCGGTCGGCATCGGCTCGCTGGTGATGTATCGTGAAGTAACGACCACCCGCGAGGAGTTGGTGCAGCGCGGGTTGATCACGGCTGCCATGCTGGCGCAGGCCAGTGAGTATGGGGTCTACACGGAAAATGTGGAGACGCTGAGACAGGTCGTGGTGAGTGCGCATAAGGACCCTGACTTCGCCTACATTGAGGTACGTAACGCCGATAACAAGACTTTGATTCAGGAGGCGAAGGACCAGGGCGCGACCAGTATGTTGCCCAACGTGCCGCAGCCGAATGGGGTGTCATCTTCAGAGATTCTCGACCCTGCTAGTGGGCAGCATTACGTTGATATCAATGTCCCAATTGCTTCACACGCGAAAGATAACCTGTTTTCAGATGAGTCTGGGTCTCAGCTCCCAGCGAGAACGATTGGACATCTACGGCTTGGGCTCAGCGAAGAGCGGCTGAGAGCAGGACTGTATGATTATCTCATCTGGATTGGGTCCGTGACGTTCATCGTCGTGTTGGTCGGCATCGTGGGGACCTTATTGCGAATTCGAAGTATCATTCGTCCCATTCAAAGCCTCGTCACGGCAACCGGTCGAATTGCCCGTGGAGATTTCCGGCAGTCGGTGACCGTGACAGGCAACGATGAAATTGGCACCTTGGCGGAGTCCTTTAATGAGATGGTTCAGCAGCTAGCCTCATCCCAGTCGGAAGTACGGAGGTATCAAAATACGTTAGAGGCGCAGGTTGAAGAACGAACGCGAAAGCTTGAAGAGAAAACAAATGAGGCGGTAGGTCTGGCTCAGAAGGCTCAGGCGGCCAGTCAGGCCAAGACGGAATTTTTGGCCAACATGAGTCATGAGGTTCGAACTCCGTTAAACGGTATCATGGGTATGACGCAACTCTTGCGGCATACCCCTTTGACTGAGAAACAACAGAGATTTGTCGATATCGCGGATCGATCCTGTGTCAACTTGCTGGACGTTGTGAACGATATCCTGGACTTTTCGAAGATTGAAGCGGGCAAATTAAAACTTGAACGCGGTGATTTTGATTTGCAGGAGTTGATTGGGGAGGTCATGGATCTGTTTGCCCACAGAGTGCAGTCGAAGCAGATCGAGTTGCTATCCAGGATTCGAGAGGATGTCCCGACGCATCTATGCGGTGATATGGCGCGGTTGCGACAGATTCTTGTGAATTTGTTGGGTAACGCCGTCAAGTTTACCGAACGAGGAGAAATCGGGGTGACGGTTTCTCGTGTTGAGGAGCAGAACAAACATGTGATGCTTCGCGTTGAGGTGAGGGATACGGGAATTGGGATCGCGCCTGCCGTACATGAAAAAATCTTCGAAGCCTTCTCACAAGCCGACGGATCAACAACGAGAAAATTCGGGGGGACCGGTCTTGGGTTAACGATCGTGAAGCAGTTGGTGCATCTCATGAACGGAACTCTTGGCCTTGAAAGTTCCTTAGGGGCAGGTTCGACATTTTGGTTTCAGATTCAGCTTGGTCGGGCGTCGAACTCTGAATCGAAGCGTTCGGAGGCCTCTGATGCATTTCGTCGGATGCGCGTGCTCGTGGTCGATGATAATGCGACCAATCGACATATTCTTGATCAATATCTTAATGGCTGGGGAGTCGCACATGTGATGGTATCGTCCGGCAAGGAGGCGATGGAGATACTTCGGGGTACGATCGGTACTGCGGCGATGTACGACCTTGCGATCATCGACGGACAAATGCCTGAAATGGATGGATTTGAGTTGGCAAGGGCCATACGGACTGACCAACGACTGGCGATGATGAAAATCATCATGCTCACCTCCATGGGGCAAGACGAGCGATTACTTGCATCAGAGCATGCCGGTGATATTGACTGTGCCGTCGCAAAGCCGGTGCGGCAATCTCACCTTTATAACCGTCTTCTTGGTCTCACCACAATGGATAAGTCCCAGTCCGCTCCGACTGAGTCCGAGCCGGTTGACACATCGCATCCGGAATGTCGAACAGATGCGTCCATCTTGATTGCGGAGGATAATCCGGTCAATCGAGAGGCTGCTGCGGAGATGCTCGAGATCAATGGATATCGTGTGCAGGCCGTCTGCAACGGGCGTGAGGCTGTTGAAGCAGTGGCTAGCCGGAAATTTGATATGGTTTTTATGGATTGTCNNGATGGATGGCTTTACGGCCACAGCTGCCATCCGTGCCCGGGAAAAAGATCTTGGAATCCCACGAATGCCCATTATCGCGTTAACCGCCCATGCGATCGCAGGTGATCGAGAGCGTTGTTTGGCTCAGGACATGGATGACTATCTGAGCAAACCATTTAGGCAGCCGCAACTTGTTAGTATTGTGCAGCGGTGGATTTCACGCAGAGATTCATCTGCCATGAACGCGCCTGGTACAACTAGCCATGCTACTGCGATTGTTTCCTCGTATGAATCTCAGGATTGCTTAGATGAACAGATCTTGCAGGACTTGCGCGCCCTTCGCCGTCCTGGAAGGCAAGATCCCTATGTCGGCATGCTGACGCGGTACCTGGACTCGTCCAGAGAATATCTTGCCGCGATGCAGCAGAACATGGCAGCTCAAGACGCCACAGGGTTAGCGCAAACGACTCACTCGCTCAAGTCGAGTAGTGCGATGGTTGGTGCCATGACCATGGCTGAACGCGTGAAAAAGCTTGAAGCTATTGCTCGTTCAGGAAATTTGTCGGTCGCGCCAACGGCATTCGCTCAGGTGGAGCAGGAATATCACCGTGTTCGCCGAGCCATAGAGGGACTGTTGGAAAAGGAAGCTGCATAGGTCGTTCTAGGGTTGTGACCCGTCAGAAGTTCTCGAAGTAGTGGAGATCCTGACATGCGAGAAGTAGAGAAGTCGACGCCAGCACTCGTCTTGGTTGTCGATGATGAAGCGCTCGCCAGAATATTCGTGCGTGAGGCCCTGGAACAATCAGGATTCGAGGTTTGCGAAGCGTCGAACGGTGCGCAGGCGTTGGATCAGTTTGCTGTTCGGCGCCCTGATCTTATCATCATGGACGTGATGATGCCTGTGATGGATGGATTTTCCGCCTGCACGAAATTTCGTGAATTGCCGGAAGGGAGTCGTGTGCCGATCTTGATCATGACCGCTATGGATGATGCCGAGTCGATCGCCCGTGCGTATAAACACGGCGCGACGGATTTCATCCCTAAGCCGATGAAGGCAACGATCTTGGAGCATCGAGTCCGGTACATGTTGCGCGGCAGCATCACGCTCAACGCGCTCCTGCGCAGCGAAGCGCGTCTAGGGTTGGCGCAACGGATCGCCAAGATCGGTAACTGGGAATGGCATCCCTCCACTGACCACTTTACGCCGTCGCCAGAACTCTGTCGGTTAATGGGCGTTCGGCTCCAAGATTTCGGAGGTACAAAATCGGCCTTCCTCAAAATGGTCCATGAAGAGGACCGGGATCGTGTCGACCAGGCGCTGAATGAGATTCTCAACAAGCGGAAGCCCTGCGATATCGATCACCGGATCGTCCTGCCCAATGGGGGCGAGTTTGCCGTGAACTTGCAGGCCGAAGCGGTATTCGATGATCAACTGAAAGCCTTGACGATTGTTGGCACGGCGAAGGATATCAGCGAACGAAAACGGTCAGAACGAGAAATTCACCGGTTGGCCTATTATGACAGCCTGACCGGGCTGCCGAACCGTGTGTTATTCAAAGATCGTGTCACCCAAGCACTTGCCCATGCACGTCGTTACCAATCTACTCTAGCGGTCTTGTTCCTCGACTTAGACCGATTCAAAGTCATTAACGACACGTTAGGCCATAACGTCGGAGATCTGCTTCTGAAGCAGGTTGCGGACCGTTTAGCGGATTCTGTCCGGAACAGTGATTCTGTCAGCCGGTCGGTGGAGAAACAAGAGGCACACGAACTCGCCCGCTTGGGAGGAGATGAATTTACTGTATTACTGACGAACATTCATGATGCCCAAGATGCTGGGATTGTCGCCAGACGAATATTAGAAGCGTTGGCCAGGCCATTCTTAATCGATGGTCATGAGATCACGGCAACCGTCAGTGTGGGCATTGCGATCTTTCCAACTGATGGTGACACGGTGGACCAGTTGCTTAAGAGCTCCGATATTGCCATGTATCACGCCAAAGAGCAGGGCCGGAACAACTTTCAGTTCTATTCGGCAACCATGAATGTATTGGCGGCGGAGCGGCTCGACATGGAGAACGATTTGCGCAAGGTGCTCGAGCGTCATGAGCTTTTGGCCTATTACCAGCCGCAAGTCGACATTCGGACCAACCGAATTGTGGGAGCGGAAGCGCTGGTTCGATGGCGCCATCCTAAGCAAGGAATGTTGTTACCTGCTGCCTTTCTTCCTGTGGCGGTTGACACGGGAATGATCCGAAAACTGGACGAAGAGGTACTCCTCATGGCATGCCGGCAAAACAAAGCCTGGCAAGATGCGGGGTACACTCCTATTCGGGTGTCGGTTAACGTATCTAATTCATTCTTTCACGGGGCCTCGCTGACGAGCGTCATTGCAAAGGCGCTGGCAGAAACCAAGCTCGACCCAGCCTACCTTGAGTTGGAATTAACGGAATCAATCACGATGCGGCATGTGGAGACATCCATCACCATGTTGCAGGAACTCAGGATGATGGGCGTTCGGCTATCAATCGATGATTTTGGGACCGGCTATTCGTCGCTAAGCCATTTGCAGCGTTTCCCGCTGAATATGCTCAAGATCGACCAATCATTCGCTCGAGACCTCACTCACAATGCGGCCAACGCATCAATTACCCGCGCGATTATCTCCCTTGCGCACAGCATGAATCTGTCCGTTTTGGCAGAGGGAGTGGAAACAGAGAAGCAGTTGGAGCTACTTCGTCAACAAGAGTGCGATCAGGTCCAGGGGCATCTCTTTGGTCCGCCGATGCCGGCAGAAGAATTAGAGCGACTGCTCGCATCGGCTGTCCCACGAAAACAAACAGGATGGGCGGCATAGGAGGCGAATCCGCCTCAGTTTTCTCATGATCAATCGGTAATCCCAAGAACGAACCATCCTCGGTCTGTGAGGAGTCAATCGATGGAACAGCGAAAGGATGCACGATTTCCGGTTCAATTTCGGAGCTCATTCAGCTCTGCGAACATTGTCTCCGGTGAAGGCACGTTGAGCGATCTTTCCATTCGGGGATGTCGCGTGTATAGCCTCGTCGAGGTGAAGCCTGGAACGGCGCTCCAGCTACGGCTGCAGACGTCTGATGATGAGCCACCGATTCAGGTGTCTCAGGCTGTTGCACGGTGGTATCGAGCCAGTCATTTTGGGTGTGAATTTGTGAATCTCAGTCCAGATGAGTGGGCCAGGCTGCAGCATGTAATTAAGGATTTGGAAAAGGAGCCATACGAGCGGGCCCAAGAAGACATCGACGCCGCATAATGCCGAGGCCGGGAGGAAGTCAGGCCGCCTGCGCACGGAGCTTCTCTTCGAAAATCCTACAGGCCAGATTGATGCTTTCTTCAAGCGGTGTGAGCAGGTCTGCTGCGGTGGCGAGCTGATTGGCTCGTGCGAGCCGCTCGATTTCTCCCGCGTGAAAGGCCGCGGCCAGCGCCCCCACGTGGGCGCTGGCGGACTTCAACTGATGGGCCACTGCGGCGAGCGCGGTCGCATTGCCGGTGTGGCTCGCCTCCCGAATCTCCCGCATCAGCCGCCCGGCATCCGAGAGGTAGAGCGAGAGAATCCTTTGCACGGCGTTCCGACGTCCTGATTGCTCCATAGCGAGCAAGTTCCTCCAGACGGCCTCGTTGATGATGGGAAGCCCCAACGAGGTCGTAAGAGTCATCCTCTCCTCGGGCATGACCTGAAGGGCAGGGAGCTGCTCGATCGGTGTGGTCGGTATCCAACGTTGGAGAGTAGTTCGCAAGTCATCTTGCGAGAACGGTTTTGAGAGATAGTCGTCCATCCCCGTCGCCAGACACGTTTCCCGATCACCTTCCATGGCATTGGCCGTCAAGGCAATGATCGGTACGTGCTGACCAGTACCGAGTGCAGCTTCCTGCCGGCGAATCGCAGCGGTCGCCGCCAACCCGTCCAGGACTGGCATCTGACAGTCCATCAACACAAGATCGTAGGGCTGCTTCGAGACGGCCTCCACGGCTTGCCGGCCGTTCTCAGCTAGGTCAATGCGGCAACCTAGTAGCTCCAACATCCCCAACGCCACTTCACGGTTGGTCGGGTTGTCTTCAGCGAGCAAGACATGGCCACGAAATGTGGGAGGGGGTGGTGTCGGGCATGCAGGGCTCGCCGCGGTCTCGGTCATGGCAGAGCGTTGCCGCAGGAGACAATCCCGAAGCATCGACTGTCGGGCCGGTTTCCGGAGCCAGGCAAAAAAGTTCGAGGATTCAGGCCGTCCAGAAGCTGAATCCTGTTCGACCGAACTGAGGGCCAACAGAGGAATGTTTTGAAGTTCGGGGTCGGCTTTCATAACACGAGAGAGCTCGATGCCGTCCATGTCTGGCATGTGGATGTCGAGAATGGCCATGTCGACAGGATGGCCCTCCGTTACGCCCTGTTTTAAGTGCTTCAAGGCGGTGGCCGCATTATCGGCGCTGATGGATTCTGCCTCCCAGGCTTTCAACTGGGTCTCCAGAATAAAACGATTGGTGGCATTGTCGTCAACGATAAGGATCCTGGTACCGGCGAGTGATTGAGTTAGCGTGGTCTCCAATGGCTGGTGTGTTGGATCGTACCCCAGTTGCACGGTGAACCAGAAGGTGGAGCCGTGGCCGAGCACGCTCTCGATGCCGATTTCACCACCCATGAGCTGCACCAATTGTTTGACGATGGCCAAGCCGAGCCCCGTGCCGCCGAACCGCCGAGTGGTCGAGCCGTCTGCTTGGGAAAACGCGGAAAACAGGCGTGCCTGTGCCTCGGGAGCAATCCCGATGCCGGTGTCCCGTACCTCGCACTTCACCGTTACCAGGTCGGCTGCCTGAGCGAGGCAGTGAAATCGGACTGAGACTTCTCCGCGCTCGGTAAACTTCACGGCGTTGCCAACAAGGTTCAACAAGATCTGTCGCAGTCGCACGGGATCGCCAATCGCGCGGTCGGGCGTGTCCGCCGGGAGAAAACAGGTCAACTCCACCCCTTTCTTGCCCGCTGGCTCGGCAAAGAGTTCCACGGCCTCCTCGATGGTTTGGCGCAGGCCGAACTCGATCCGCTCCAATTCCAACTTGCCCGCCTCGATCTTTGAAAAGTCGAGTATGTCGTTGATGATGCCCAACAGAGCGGTGCCGGACCGGTGAACGGTGTCCGCCATGTGCCGTTGGCGCTCGGTCAGCTGGGTGGTCAGCATGAGTTCCGTCATGCCGAGCACGCCGTTCATCGGGGTGCGAATTTCATGGCTCATGTTCGCCAGAAATTGCGACTTGGCGATATTGGCGGCCTCGGCCGCTTCTTTTGCTGTTACTAGATCTTGTGTACGCTCAGCCACCTTGTATTCTAGTTCCTCCCTGTGTTGACGCAGTTGTGTATACTGCGATTCGATTTGTGCCAACATAGCGTTCAACCCTTCGGTTAACACACCGAGTTCATCCTGTGTGGACAGCGATTTAGCACGGATCGAGTAGTCTTTTGTGTCAGACACTGAGCGTATCGTTGCCACCAGCTGGAGGAGTGGAGCAGTGATCCTGCGCTGGAGTTGTCGCGAGACCACCAGCGCCAGGAAAATGCACAAAAGAAAGATAGTAAGCGCTACAGTTGCCGACTGCGCGAGTCGCTGATCTAATTCCGTGAGGTCTGAGCGAAGCAGAATCCAACCAAGGTGTTGGTCATCAAAAAAGATAGGAGCCGAAATCTCCAGGTGGCCGTCAACGATCCGGCTCTGGCGTGTACGGGGCAAGGTGATGCCGTCTGGGGTATTGAAGGGAATCGGTGCTTGATCGAGCACCCGTGAACTCGTGTAGGTGGCAAAGATTTTCCCATCAATGTCTATTGTCAGTGCAGATGCCACGTGGGGTTCTTGCCGAAGGGCGGCGAGCGTTTCACCGGCTGCGTTGTGATCCTTGAACGTAAGGGCGGCGGTGCTATTGGTGCCGATGACATCGGCGAGTGTAGCCATGCGGGCCTCAATTGTTTCATGAATCGAAAACCGGTCATTGACGATGAACATGCAGACGGCGATGAGCAAAACCAGACAGGTCGACAACAGACCCATCGCGGTCAGTTTTCGTTCGATTGGCCAGTCTCCCAATGAACGGAACATGCTACGGTTGTCCTTTCACGATACGCGTCAGCTTAATCAGCTGAGAGCTGACCTTTAGTTGGGTCCGCTGCACCGCTTCGAGATTTAAGTCCAGCGCGATCCGATTGTCGATTACCCGCATGTTGAACATGAATCCAGCATCTGCACAGTCTTCGCTGTCGCAGGTGGTCAGTACCGGCGCCTTCTGCAGTGTGCGCAGAATCTCTGGTGTGTGTTTCAGTTCGTTGGGACTCACATATAGCAAGTGGCAATCCGTGAGATGGTCGTCGGTGCGGATGTGCTTGGGGACGAGTGGCCGATCTCGAACAACTTTCCCTGCGAGTTGATCGAGCTCAGGGTCGAGCGAACTGTGTCCGACGGTACAGATGACGAACGGAGTGTGATTGTCGGAAAAGGAAGCAGCCGGCCATTCGACAAACTTGGCAAAGTTATACAGGAAGGCGGCTTTGAGTCGATATTCTCCGTTCGGTTCCTGCGCCTGTGCTGGAGCTCCAATGCTGACCGAACAGAGACTCACAAGACAGAGGACCGTCATGGTGGTGTGAAGCCAAGTGGCTGGAACCGAGAGGACGGGCCAGTTCTTTCTCCTGCCACTCTCCCTCCGGGAAATGATTTGTCTATTGAATCGGAGCATGTCAGCCTTGGAAGATCCGCGTTAGAACCGCCAGGTCACTTTTCCATAGACGCCGCGTTGGACCTCGGTCGGCTGTGTGGAAAAGAGGCCGGGAAGAAATTCATGATGGTGCGCTTCCAGAAGGTTGTGGCCGACGAGCGACATTTCCCAGGCCTTCCTAGGACGCCATCCCAGACGGACATCCAGATTGTGATAGTTCCGAATGCCAAATGCCGCGATCCGGTCGACAAACCGGTAGGTCGCATCGAGTTCGATCGTCTCGGTCAGGTTCATAAGGGATCGGAGTGCGGCTTGTTGGGCTGGTTGACCGGACTGCTCCTGAATCTGGTCTCCATGAATATCATTCGTCACCCGTAACGCGGAGAATGTCGGTCGCAGGCGCCACCATGGGAGGACTTGCCAGTTGAGCGAGGCTTCACCTCCGTAACTCTGCAGCTGTTCTCCATTGCTGTGTTGCTCGGTGCTAGGGTCTACTTCAGTTTCGGTGGGTGAGAATCGCTCGGTCGTGTAAAACGCTGCGAGGTCGAGCGACAGCGTTGCATGAAGCATGGCGCGATAGCCGGCTTCAAATCCCCAGAGGTCTTCCGCTCGTTGGTTTGGGTTGCCCAGCAGCCGGGAGAATCCAATGCCGGAGCCTTCCTCTCGTTGGAGCCCTTCCCGCTCAAGCCGCGACGGCACGCGATTGCTTCGATTGACGGAGGCCCAGAGAGCATGGCGGTCGTTCGGTGTCCAGCTGGCCTAGACGGTCGGTTGAATCAGCAGCCCCGTATAACTGTGTGTGAGAAATTGGGCTCCGACTGCGAGACGCAGACGGTCGTTGAGAAAGCGGAATTCGTCCTGGATGAGCCCTTTGATCGTCCGCAACGTCCGGTGGGCCGGATCGGCTGAAAAGGTACGGTCTGGTTCGATGTCGTCCGTCGTCGAACGGAAGCCGAATCCCCAGAGGATTTCCTGGTTGCTGAAGAGTGGGAACCGATGTCGGAGATCGAAGTCATACGTTTGACGGCGCTCCTTGAAGCTGATCTCCTCGCGCTGCGTCCGATCGTAATAGAGCTGGACAGTCAGATCCGACTGCTTGGAGAAGGTATGTCCCCACCGGAGCAAGAGATCTTGCCCTTGAAGCCGCACATCTTCAGCTTGGGTGTTGGTAAAATCCGGAGCGATGAGCGTCGGAATTGTGCTTTGCTGGCCGGCGCGTCCCGTGTAGATATTGCTTTGTAGGGTCAGGACATTGTCGGGGTTGACATCCCAGTCGGCCCGAAAGCCACCCCGCCCCATTCTCCAATCGTCGTGGGAGCCGGCCTCGTTAAAATTGCGGTCACGTTCGAAGGCTTTCCCGAAGACTCGGAAGTGGAAATCCTGTCCGATGTGACCACCATAGCGAACTGAGGTGAATGCCCGCTCTTCTGTTCCACCTCCGATGGTCACGAGCGCTCCCTGCGTGTCCTTGGCCTTCTTTGTGATGATATTGATGGCGCCGTTGATCGCATTGGCTCCCAACAATGTACCGCCAGGTCCGCGGATGACCTCGATTCGGTCGATATCCTCTAGGACTGTGTCGATTGTTTCCCAGAAGGTGCCGGCTACGGATGGAGACCACACGGTTTTGCCGTCGACCATGACGAGGAGGTCATCCGAGAACCGTTCCGTTTCCGAACGAGAGGAAACGGCCCACTTGTTCGAGTCGATCCGAGCTACGATCAGGCCCGGCACCAGACGCAGGGCATCAGGGATACTGTTGGCACCGGAGCGGCGAATGTCCTCTTGGGTCAGAACGAATATAGCTGCAGGGGCTTGAGTGATCGGTTGGGATTTCAGGGCGACAGAGGTGACCTCCATCGTCATTAATTCTTCCAGCCCGAGCTCTGTCAGGTCTCGGATTTCATTGCCGTTCGGCAGGTTGATATCCGCCGCATGGGCCATGGACCCTTCTAAGGGGCCGCCACCCACTGTTGCGAGTAGCCACCAGAACCATGTGGCGGATATCGTCAAGACAGATCTCAAAGTGAGCGACCTCATACACTCCTCCGTGACTGGAAACCGTATCACGGTATCGGCGAATGAGGTCGATACCTTGACGTTATTGGTGGTTCCGAACGGTCTTGTGACTGAATAGGGAGATGCTGGATGGCTTGAGTGAAGAAGTTTACTTCGACTCTTTTACCGTTGGCTCTCTACAAATGAGAATGGCTCTCCTTCAGGGGAGCGATTCAGGAGGGTGGGCGAAGCGTTGTAGAGGCCAGGCACGCGGTGCAATTGGATGCTTGGTCAGCGATTGGTCGTTAGAGTGTGCCTCATTTGCAGCTACTTCTCAGCAGCGGTGCTCGCCTTGATTCTCGTCCACCCCTACGCGGCTTTGGCAGATTGACGTTTTGCGACTTGGCCTAAGATGTCGAGTGCTGCAATACGGTAGGCTTCGGCATAGGTAGGGAAGTTAAAGATATTGTCGATGAACGATTCGACGGTCGCACCATTCTGCAAGGCCAATTGACCAAGGTGTACCAATTCCGTGGCAGAGTCACCGACCACCTGCACGCCGAGTAAACGCTCGCCTTCCGGATCCGCGACCATTTTCAGCAGTCCATGACNNACCTGATATCTGGGCACGAGCCACTTCTTCAAACTTTGCTCGTCCAATCAGTGGATCTCGATACCGTTCGCGTGCGCTTTTCTCATCCAGACCGATACTGGCCATTTCCGGGATCGTATAGAGCCCCAGTGGAATCGTGGAAGCGGCATCACCGACCGGAAGGTCGAGCGCATGGCGGACCGCCCGCCGACCTTCTTCCATCGCCTTCGATGCCAAGGCTGGTCCACTCACCATATCACCGACGGCGTAGATATGGGGCACACCGGTCTGGCAGTACTGATTCACGGGGATGACACCTTTGTCCGATACTGTGATGCCTGCAGCGGGGAGATTCAAGTCTTCGACGTTCGCTTGTCGTCCCTGAGCAACCAGCATCTTTTCACTGTTGATGGTGGTGCCATCGCTCAGTTTTGTGACCACATGCGCGATGTTGTTCCAGTGAACTTCCGTAACGGTTCGCCCCCCGAGGTAGCGTCCGTTGCGTTCCTCAAAGCCTTGCACGAACTGTTGGGCCAGTTCCCGATCCATGAACTGGAGGGGATACTCCCCGCGGTCGATTAAGGTGACCTCCACTCCCAGTAACGCGAAGATGGAGGCATATTCGCAACCGATCACACCGCCTCCAAGCACGGTCAGCGATTGTGGGAGGTAGATCATGGACAGGAGTGAATCGCTGTCAAGAATATGCTCGTGGTCCACCGGGATATCTTTCGGATTGCGAGGGCGGGACCCCGTCGCGATGACGATCGTGCCGGCGGTGAATTGTTGGCGTGCTCCATCGACGGTTTGCATGTCAATGACGTGTTCGTTCAGAAATCGTGCCCGGCCGTGGAGCAGCGAGATGCCATTCCGCCGGAGCTGTTTGCTCATGAAGGAGTCATGCGCCTGGACGACATCCTCCAATCGACCCAAGAGCGTGGAGATATGTGTGTCCGGTTTAAGACTGAACTGGAACGCTTCACCCGCTCGTTTGAGGCGATCGAGATGGAGGGCGCTTTCTCGCAACGTTTTGCTCGGGATCGTTCCACGATAGACACAGCTGCCACCGATGCCTCGTTCCCGCTCAATCAGCGCGACACGTTTCCCGGCTTTGGCACCCTGGACCGCCGCTTTCTGTCCAGCAGGGCCGGCTCCGATGACGATGATATCGAAAGCAGTTGGTGTGCTCATAGATTAAGGGCATTCA
This sequence comes from Nitrospira sp. UBA2083, assembly GCA_002331625.1. Classification (GTDB taxonomy): domain Bacteria; phylum Nitrospirota; class Nitrospiria; order Nitrospirales; family Nitrospiraceae; genus Nitrospira_D. The sequence goes on from DCZN01000109.1 coordinate 28,037, forward strand.
CCACGGTCAGCACATGATCCTTCTTGCTCAGGAGCTGGTCGATGTCGTTCGGATAGAGATTGAGTTCTGCAAAGACCGGATGGGTGCGAAGTGACTCATCCGGCATGTCCTCCGGAGTGAGGAGATGCGTTGCGAGTCTGTCGGCGGCACAGGTCAGTAAACACTCCTGACGGAATGTCGTCGCGTGATCATACTCGTCGCAGTACTGGATGGCCGTTCCCACTTGCTTCGGGAGTCCCCATTTCTCCGCGATGACGGTACCGACGCGGGCGTGGTAGCCGTTGATCCATCCGTGGAGAATCGTTTTTTCAATGGTAACGCGCTGCGTCTGTGCCAGCGTCGTCGCCGTCTTCAGCACAACGGGCTTCCCGATTTCATGCAAGAGTCCACAGAGATAGGCGCTCTCAACATTGACGCGCCTCATGCGGGCCACTTCCTTGGCGAAAGTCCCGCTCGCTAGCGAGTGACGCCACAGTCGCTTTACCTCATCCTCGTGCCCTGGTACCTTGAATGCGCCGGATTTAAGAGAGGCCGTAAAGGCAATCTCGGACAGCAGGGAGATGCCGAGCATCGCGACTGCATGCTGGAGTGAGACGACCGGGCTACGGGGCATATAGGCCGGTGAATTGGCGATTCGCATGACATGCGCCGCCAGTGCTTGATCCTGGTGAATCAAGGATGACAGCTTGGCCGCATCGGCCGAGGGATCCGACGCCAAGGCCATGACCTGGCTGGCTGCATGTGGAAGTAAAGGAAGCTCTACTTCCCCCGCTTCGATTTTCTGAACCAAGGCCTGTTCCAGTTTCTCGACAGGGGTAGTGGCCGATCCGGTTTCAGCAGCCATAAGGAATATGCTCCTCGAAGAGTGACCATGACGGTCACGACCTTCCTTTCTCGGCTGGTTTCCGGTGAAAGTTTAGCGGGCGTGACTTTGAGGTGGTCACAGACTATACTTCGCGGGCTCTATGAGGGCGGTATGAGACGTAGTCGAGTCTTGCCAGGTATTGTCTGTGTCGTGGTGGTCGGGACCATGCCCGCCTGGGGGAAGGTTGCCGACGCCACGGCGAGTGCTGAAAAGGTGGTGAAGGAGGCCCAAGAAACGATCGAGGCTACGAAACAATACACGGTTGAGCAGAAGCAGGCCTTCGAGCGGAAGACCCAGGAGGAATTAACGACGCTTCAGCGACAAATTGTCGAACTTCGGGAAAAGGTCACGCACGCTTCCGAGTCCACACGAACAGAGCTTCAACAGTCGATCAAGGAATTGGAGAAGAAGAAGGATGGAGTCAGGAAAAAGGTGGAGGAGTTGAAGGGGGCGACGGATGCCAAGTGGCATGAGGTGCGCGAAGGAATGAACACGGCCTTAAACGAACTCAAACAGTCATACCGAAACGTGCTGTCTCATATCCCGTAGCAACCTGCTCTTTCTTTCGGCGCCGAGGAGTATTCATGATGAAGGTGGTGACACTCGCAGACTTCCACCAGTTCAGCAACGAGAAGATGAAGAAGAACAACCTGTTCCAAACAGAACGATTCTTTTGCGATGTGTATTGTTTTGAGCCGGGGCAAGAACAGAAGGGCCATGTGCATGGCCATCAGGACAAGGTCTATATTGTCTTAGAGGGCCAAGGGACGTTTCAAGTCGGCGCGGACCGGCGGGTCCTTGAGGCAGGGCAGGGAACCATGGCCTCAGCCGGGGACGAACATGGGGTGTTGAACCACACAGCCCATCGACTCAAAGTCTTGGTCTTTGTCGCCCCCAATCCAGCCTAAATTCTCAGGCACTAAATGAATAAGGGGGTGGGCATATGCCCACCCCCTTATCGAAAGACCATCGTCCTGTTAGAGAGGAACGATCAGAGGATTTTCATGGCTTGTAATCTGAGTGGTCTGACGGCTTACCATCGTGCGAGAACATGTGTTGATAGGCGATGACTTGCCAGATTTGCTGTTCCGACAAGAGCCCCTTCCATGCCTTCATTTTCGTCTTTGGAACACCTTCCGAGACACGCCAGAACCAGTAGCTGTCTGAGTATCGCGTCGTATTCTTTGGGTCTCGGAGGTCCCGTGCCCCCTTCTTGACCGGCTTGCCGTCCTTGCCGTGGCAGCTGGCGCAGTTAATGTCGGTATTGACCTCGCCTCGATAAATCTTTCCACCTTCTTCGATGGCTTTAGGATCGGTCCATCCGCCCGCGGGCATGTGTTTGCTTGTATAATCGGCCGGAACCGGGGCGAGGGGCGTGAGATCTTCGGCGGAGGCCATGCCTCCTGAAAGGATCAGGGCACACCCCATTACCAGCACTGAGACACTTACTTTCCTACTCGTCATTCGCGCCTCCTATTTAGTAGTGAGTGATCTACCGGTCTTGTGAATAGACGGCATTCGGCGTTGCCAACACGGCATCAAATCGTAGGAACTATACCATACTTTTTGACGGATAAAATGAAAACCTGCCGAATGGTGCACGTGCAATCGGTCTAACTTCATGGATACCGAAGTATCATCATGGAAACAGGAGCCTTCGATCACCGCGTTATGGTTGAGTGATCACGCGGCTGAGGTTCCTGATCTAGTTGCCTGTGTTTGCCAACGTCTCACTCGAGTCGAGTGACTGCTCACTTGATGATCTGCTTGGCGGCATCGACAATCGACCTGACTCCGATTCCATAATGGTCTACGAGTTCTTCAGGCTTGCCGCTATGTGGAATTTCTCGCACGGCGAGTTTGTGGACCTTCATGCCCTCAGTAGCCACCGCGCTGAGGACGGCATCCCCGAGACCTCCGTGCGCGTAGTGGTCTTCTACCGTGAGGAGTCGTCGTTGTGTCGCATTGGCACTATCCAACAATGTGCTGCGGTCGATGGGAGCGATACTGTAGAGGTCGATCACCCGAACGGCGATGCCGGCGGATTTTAATTGGTCATGGGCTTTGAGGGCTTCGAATACCGTCACTCCTGCCGCGACAATGGTGAGCACATCCGATGGGCTCTGCCGTACGACTTTGCTGCCGCCGATGTGGAATGGCTCTTCCGGCCCATAGATCACCGGGCTCTTTGGTCTCCCCGCACGTACATAGACCATTCCTTTGTGTTGCGCAGCTGCTTCGATCAGCCGATAGGTCGAATTGCCGTCGGAGGGATAGAGCACCGTGACATTTGGTTGTGCGGCCATCATGGCGATGTCTTCTAACCCCATTTGCGATGGGCCGTCTTCACCGATGCTCACACCCACGTGAGTGCCGACGAGTTTAATATTGGACCCGCTGACAGCAGCCATGCGGATGAAATCATAGGCGCGGCTTAAAAAGCAGGCGAACGTGGCCGCAAAAGGGATCTTACCGCAGGCCGCCAGACCGGCAGCCGTACCCACCATGTTTTGCTCCGCGATAAAATTCTCGAAGAATCGATGGGGAAACTTCTTGCCGAACTTGTCGGTGTATGTCGAGTTCTTGACGTCTGCATCGAGGGCGACGGTTAAGGGGTTAACGGACCCCAGGGTTTCCAGCGCAGCACCGAAGGCTTCACGTGTTGCGACGGAGTCGCCGATTTTGTAAGGCGGAGGCGGCATGGTACCGATCGTTGCTGGTGTCGTGCTGGGCGCTATTGGCCTGGTGATCTGAACCGTGGCACCGTTTGGGCTCAATTGTTTCGTGAGCTCGTCGATCGCCTTCTGTGTTTCTTCGCCTTTCTTCAGCGGTTTGCCGTGCCAGTCTGCTTTATTTTCAATAAACGAGATGCCCTTGCCTTTGAACGTTCTAGCCAACAACACGGTCGGTCGCCCTTTCGTCTGGGTCGCCTCATGGAATGCCTTGAGGATTGCCGTGATATCGTGGCCGTCGACGACAATGGCATGCCAGCCGAAACCGGCCCAGCGGGAACGGTAGGCGTCCATATCATGCTGCAGCATCGTGGGGTCGCTTTGCCCCAATCGATTGATGTCGACGATGGCACACAGATTATCCAACCCGTATTGACGACCAATTTCTGCGGCTTCCCAGACGGAGCCCTCGACCGACTCGCCATCACCCATCAAGACGTAGGTTCGATAATCGAGTTTATCGACAAACTTTGCATTCAACGCGATGCCAATCCCGACGGGAAGGCCTTGACCCAATGAGCCGGTGGCCATATCGACAAACGGCAAACGTGGAGTGGGGTGTCCTTCAAGGTCAGACGTTAAGGTGCGCAATTTTAAGAGATCGCCGGATGGAAAGAGGCCTGCTTCTGCCCATGCCGCATACAAGAGCGGTGCGGCATGTCCTTTGGACAAAATGAAGCGGTCGCTGTTAGGGGCCTTAGGATTGTGGGGATCGTAACGCATGATCGAAAAAAATAAGGCCGCGACCAGATCGGCTGCGGACGCGCAACTCGATGGATGTCCGCTACCGGCTGCACTGGTGGCCTGGACACTGCTGATACGAAGTTGGGTGGCCTTGTTATGTAAGGTAGTGATGAGTTCGGGCGAAGCAACAGAACCGGTCATGGAGAGTCCTTTCATCAGTCGCGAGGTGGATGTCAAACGGCGTCCGTCGCTGATGGCCGTTTCGGATGCCGAAAGATAGGGGTGAGGCTAGCAAATCGCTGAAAGGAGGTCAACAAAGAGATCCCCTGGCCTTAACCAGGGGATCTGATATTGGACTGAACTGAGGGAAAACGTTACTCAGCCTTGAGCAGGAGGAGTTGACACTCGTAACTCATTTGAGCAAGGGCTTTCTGATTCCTCTCCGTAGGCACTGATTGCAAAGAAATACTGAGTGTTCGGTTCAAGGCCGGAGATGGTTGCTGGCGGAGCCTCAACTGTTTGAGTTTCCTCGTAGGAGCAGGAACCAGGTATTCCTGGAGATTCTTTCCCATAGTATACGTAATAACCTGTGACGTTAGGGTCAAGCGATGCATCCCAGTTCAATTGGGCGGTCGAACTGGTGGGAGTGGAGGCAACCGATATTGTCGGATCCTCCTCATCACCAGCACTTGCGGGATTGGACTCAGCTAGCAGAGGGGCTACCTCATCGACGTCGGGGGGAGGAAGATCCGTGTCCGGGAGGTCCTCTAGTTGAGGCTCATCGACAGGCTCAGAGAGTGAAGAAATAATTGGTGCATCCCCTCCTCCATCTGCACCACAGCCGGCAAATGGAAGCACGATCAGGCCTAGGAGAATCAGTTTGACTATAGAGCTGGTGAATGTTGGACAGGAAAGGCTGGGCAGCTTCTTTTTTATCAGCATGGGGATACTCCTCGATTCGGTGAATTGCTAGGAATACTTACTCACACAGGTACGCTGGTGAAACCGTTCTAGCCTTAAGCATATTGTGTGCCAAGATTGAAATATGCAAAATTTAATACTATTAATAACTTATATAGATTGTAGGAATTGTGATTGTGCAGGTGTGAAGGGATCAACCTTCAAGTACTACAAAGACCAGGGTGATGAGGATCCGTAGAGTTGAAGGAAGGTGAGGGCTCTGCGGGTTGTTACTACCATGTTGGAAGGATCTGCGTCAGGATTACGGTGGCTGAGGTTGTCCAAGGACGCTACGATCTCTAAAAAAACGAAAGAGGAGATATCCGTTAATCGCAATCACGATCGACAAGATGCTGTAGGTTGTAAATGGTGAAGCAAGGTCTAGTTCACCTAATACGCGAGAGAGGCCAAAGCCGACCACCAACCCATCGAATGCCATGCAAATGCGTCGAAACGTTTCGGGATCCATCAACCGAATGAGAAACGTCCCGAGTGGAATACCGATAATGACGCTGGGAACGATATACGGAATAATTTCCATGCTGCCGGCGCTGTAGAATCCGATAAATCCGTAGGCGATGGCGGTGAGTGAAGACTCCGTCAGGCGAATGATTCCCAATGCCGCACGGAAGTCTTGTTTCGGATAGCCCTGATTGTTGAAGAGGAGAGCCAAGGGGGGGCCAGAAATTGTCGTAAGGGAATAGAGGGTGCCGAGCCCCACTCCAAACGGTACGCCGATAGCTTTTTCAGCACGAATTGGTTTCCGAATGCCCGCAGCCTGAAGAAGAATCAAGGGCAACAGAAAAGAATAGGTGATGAGCTTGATCCATGCGGGCTGCACCAGAAAAAGAAGATAGCTGCCGACGCCGACTCCCATCGCTAGACCAATCAGAATGGGAGCGACACGCCGGAAGACGTTTGGAATGCTTTTTCGGTTGATAAAGAGCACATAGGCGTTGATGACGAGTTCGACAAGAACGAGAGCCGGGTTCAGGATCTTGTTGGTATAAAAGAGTAAGGCAACTGGAACAGTGATAGAGGAAAACCCGTATCCGAGTGCGCCGTTGACCGTGGCGGCGACAAATGAGATCAGGACAAGAACGACAACATCCATTCGTGGTTAACCTTTGCGAGAGCCAGACGCAAAGTCCGCTAGGGTATAGTGATCGAGAATTCCAGCGATGGCATCGCGAACGGTGCCCATCACGTGCTGGACCGGACACTGGGGTTTGTCGGTATAGGGACATTCACTGCATTTTTGATAGGCGGTCTTACTGACACAGCCGATCGGTGCGAGCGGGCCATCAAGAATGCGGATAACTTGACTCAATGAAATCTCCCGAGGCTGTTTGATCAGTGTGTAGCCCCCCTTGATCCCGCGTCGGCTTGCGATCAGCCCAGCTCGTTTGAGCATGAGGAGAATCTGCTCCAAGAATTCAACCGGAATGTGTTGACGATCAGCGATCTCATGGCGCTGCAGGGTCGCATGTCCATGTGCAAGAGTGAGTTCAAGCAACGCGCGAAGACCGTACTCGCTTTTTTTGGAGAGTTTCATATTTGCAGCCAATACACGATTAAATTGCTCAACAAGTAAAACAATAGATAAGCTGCACGTTCTATGTCAAGATCGTATTGTAGAGAGAGTCATACATTCGCATTTTTGTCCCTGATGCACGAACTAGGTTCAGCCAGTAGGACTCTCAAAGTACAAACCGTTGATCTAGCTGGGCTTGTTCCTTGACAGGAGAAAAGCATTCTTGTTAGCTTGGCACGATATTTCTCGTGTAAATATCAACGCGTTGCTGCAGATCAAGCGTAGGCTTTGTGACCTTTCAAGAACTTATCCTTACCCTCCATCGATTTTGGTCCGATCAGGGATGCGTTGTTCATCAACCTTATGACATGGAAATGGGGGCTGGGACATTCCACCCGGCCACGTTTCTACGATCACTCGGGCCGGAGCCGTGGCGGGCGGCCTATGCGCAGCCCTGCCGTCGCCCGACGGATGGTCGTTATGGCGAAAACCCGAATCGTCTTCAGCACTACTATCAGTATCAAGTCGTCTTGAAACCGGCTCCCGACAACATCCAAGAACTCTATCTGGAGAGTCTGGCCCGGCTGGGCATTGATCCAACGCAGCACGACATCCGCTTCATCCAGGATGATTGGGAGTCGCCGACGTTAGGGGCTTGGGGGCTCGGCTGGGAAGTGCGTTTGGATGGGATGGAAATCACCCAATTTACCTACTTTCAAGAAATCGGCGGAATTGAGCTCAGTCCCATCACGGGCGAAATCACATATGGAACCGAGCGGATCGCCATGTATTTGCAGCAAGTGAACAATGTATACGGTCTGGCATGGACGGATTCGATCACGTACAGGGACATCCATCATGAGACCGAGGTGCAGGGATCGCGATACAATTTCGAAGAAGGTCATGTGCCGACGCTGATGCAGATGTTTCAGTCGTATGAAGCGGAGAGCAAGCGGCTGTTAGCGCAGATGGACAAACGGTTGACGCTGCCGGCCTATGACTACTGCATCAAGTCCTCCCATGCCTTCAATCTCTTGGATGCGCGCGGGGCCATCAGTGTTGCGGAACGGACCGGCTACATCGCCCGGGTGCGGGCACTGGCCAGGCAGTGTGCCGAGCGGTATCTTGAAGAACGAGCTGCGATGGGCCATCCGCTGCTCAATCGGGAGAATCGAGTCGTGAAGTCTAGTAAGCCCCGCTCCAAGTCCAAAGTCGGACGAATGTAAGCAGGTTATGGCGACACAGAAGAAAGTTGGACATCGAGACACGGCGTCGAAGAAAGGCAGAAGGACTTCCACAGCTTCTGGGGGTGAGTTGCTCTTGGAAATCGGTGTGGAAGAATTGCCCTATCAGTTCATTGTTCCCGCGCTGGATTCACTCAAAGCATCAGCCGAGCGTCTCTTCAACGATCAGCGGCTTACATTTCAGTCCGTCCGCACCATGGGTACGCCGCGCCGACTGACGATCGTGGTCGAGGGCCTGGCATCGAAGCAGACCTCCATAACAAAAGAGGCGATGGGGCCGTCGAAGGCCGTCGCGTTCGACCAAACCGGCCAGCCGACCAGAGCCGCCGTAGGATTTGCGGCAGGCCAGGGTGTTGCCGTTCAGGATCTGCACATACGCCAGACCCCGAAGGGCGAGTACATTGTTGCCGTGAAACGGGAGGAGGGCCGTCCTGCCAGCGCTGTGCTGATCGATACATTGCCGCAACTCGTCTCGGGCGTCGCCTTTCCCAAATCGATGAAGTGGAATGAGACCGGTGTGCGTTTCGCCCGTCCGGTCCGGTGGGTAGTGGCGCTCTATGGAGGTTCGGTGCTTCCTCTCAAAGCGGCCGGGATCAACGCATCGAATCAGACGAAAGGCCATCGGGTCTTGGGCGGAGGGAAGTGGGTATCTGTTCGCGATGCCGCCGCCTACATCAGTACACTGGAACGGTATGGCGTCATTGTGGACCCGCAGCGCCGCCGGAAATTGATCGAAGAACAGATTGCCGCCATTTGTGACAAGACCGGGTTTCAATTGAACGACGACGAAGCCTTGCTCGATCAGGCGGTGTACTCGACTGAGCAGCCTCTGTCCATCATCGGATCATTCAAGGACGCCTATCTCGATGTGCCGGAGGAAATTCTGATGACCTCGATGAAGGAACATCAGGGATTCTTTTCCTTACGGCACAAGAACACCGGTAAACTCGTGGCCCACTTTATCGCTGTGGCAAACAACCGTGTCAAGGATATGTCCCTCATCCGTGAAGGCAATGAGCGAGTCTTGGCGGCACGGTTGGCGGATGCAAAATTCTTTTTTGATGAGGACCGAAAAGTACGTCTCGAAGAACGGGCCGAAAAGTTAAGTGGGATTACGTTTCATCAAAAGCTCGGCACGATGGCGCAAAAGCAGGAGCGGGTGAGGCAGTTGGCCGGCTCCCTTGCCGTGCAGGTGTCTCCCGGACAGGATGAATTGCGACAGATTTGCGAGCGGGCAGCGTCCCTTTCAAAAGCCGATCTCCTGACCGGCATCGTGGGCGAGTTTCCAGAGTTGCAGGGGATCATGGGCGGCGAGTATGCACGGCATGATGGAGAGTCTGCTGCGATCGCTCAGGCCATTGGGGCGCACTATCTTCCCAAAGCGATAGAAGGACCATTGCCCAACACAGTAGCCGGACAGATTCTTTCTCTGGCCGATCGGCTGGATTCCATCGTTGCGTTTTTTTACGTCGGCATTGTTCCGACCGGATCGGAGGATCCGTTTGCGTTGCGCCGGCATGCCACCGCGATCGTCCGGATCGTCCTCGAAGGGTCAGTACGACTCGATTTGGTGGGGGGCATTGAACAGGCCATGAACCTCATGTCCCATGATGGGTTCAAAGGCGTGTCGGGCATCGAGCGGGAAGGGCTGCAGCGAATCACGGACTTCATTTTCGAACGGGTTCGTCACTATGTTCGAATCGTGCATGCGCTGCGCGACGACGTCATCGAGGCGGTGTTGAAGCAGGCCTACGGGAAGGCCATCGATCTCGTTGATCTTGTGCAGAAGATGAAGGCCATTGAAGCGGTCACGACGAAGCCGGAGTTCGATCCCTTGATCGTCGGCTTCAAGCGGGCGCACCGGCTTATCGAAAAAGAGCAATGGACCAGGGAACCGGTGGACGCGACGCGGTTTCAACATGCCGCGGAGTCTGCGCTCTACAAAGCCGTGACGGACGAACGGTGCCGGGTCGAGGCGTCCATCCAGGCCGGTGAGTATGGGCGGGCGCTCGAGGCGCTGGTTCGTCTCAAGCCGGCGGTCGATGATTTCTTCGCCGGTGTGATGGTCAATACCGACGACCAGGCGGTCCGCAGCAACCGGCTGTCGATGCTCAACGATGTTGATGATCTATTCATGTCGTTCGCAGACTTTTCTCAGATTGTGGTACAAGGACGGTAGTTCGAATCGGACGGAACATGGACTGTCGCTAACGAAGATCGGGAACAACGGGAGTTGTCATGGATCAGCCGATGACGGACGAATCCCGTCGGGCGGACAAGATCCGACGATTTTCCCTGCTGATCTCGATTGCCCTGGTGGTGGTGTGCAATGCCATTCTGTTCGCCGGGCTGAGACTCAGCGGCATCAACTTGGATGACTTGGTTAAAACACCCGATCTCTTCAACGCCAAACAAGATGTGTGTCTTCGGCTTACCTGGCAGTCGTTGCCCGGAGCGAACGAACCGGTTCGACTCTGTTCAGAATGGCTCAATCTTTCCGATCCGAGTGGAACAACCCACTATCTGCAGCCGGACACGAAGCTCAAGAAGGGGCTTGACGGCCAATATTATGTCGATCAAGGTGTTCAGGCCGACTATCGATTGCTGATGCTGATGCTGTTTGTCGCCACAATTATCATCGGTGGCGTACGGGCGAAGTGGTTTTTAGTGAACCGCTACCGGCTCCGTCTGGAATCAACCGACGGTCGTCGCGCGTCGCCCGTTCATTGATATCTGCGTTCCAAGGAGGCGAGGAAGAACCTGGGGCGGGAGGGCCGAAGTTCTCCATACGGTGCGAACATCAGATAACTTCGAGATGCTCAACAAGGCTGTCCGGTACGGCGGCAACGAGCGAAGTGGCGCAGCGTACGCTTCAGTACGTTGAACTGCTGAGCAATGAGAGAACGCTGCAGGCAGGCTTGCAGCATCCTGCGAGAAGGAGAAGTCACGTGGCAAAGAAATACGTCTACTATTTCGGCGACGGGAAAGCCGAAGGCACGTCGAACATGAAGGAGCTACTCGGCGGGAAAGGTGCAGGATTGGCCGAGATGACGAACCTCGGGATTTCCGTTCCGCCGGGCTTTACGATCACGACCGAAGCCTGCATCGAATACTATAAGCAGGGGAAGAAATATCCTCCAGGCATGTGGGAGGCGGCACTCCACGCGTTGAAGCGCGTGGAACGTTCGATGGGCATGGGGTTCGGAAACCCTGAACGGCCGCTGCTGGTTTCGGTCCGATCGGGCGCTCGCGCGTCGATGCCCGGCATGATGGATACGGTGCTGAATGTGGGCCTCACGCTGAAGACGGTCGAAGGGCTTGCCGCCAAGACGAAGAACGAGCGATTCGCCCAAGACAGTTATCGCCGATTTGTCACGATGTTCGGCAGCATTGTGATGGGGGTGCCCCGCGAACACTTCGAAGCGATTCTGAACCATAAGAAAGAAGAAATGGGCGTGACTCACGAGACGCAATTGGATGCGCGGGCGTTGCGGGATCTCGTCGGACGATTCAAGTCGTTGGTGAAGGAAGAAACCGGTAAGGAGTTCCCGGACGATCCAAACGAGCAGCTGAGGATGGCGATCAACGCGGTGTTTTCATCCTGGAACGGCGCGCGCGCGATTACCTATCGGCGGTTGAACGGCATTCCCGATCACTGGGGCACTGCCGTCAACGTCGTGGCCATGGTGTTCGGCAACATGGGCGATACCAGTGGGACGGGTGTGGCCTTCACCCGCGATCCGAATACCGGCGAACACAAATTCTTCGGCGAATGCCTCATGAATGCGCAGGGCGAAGACGTCGTGGCCGGCATCAGAACGCCCCTGCCGGTCAATGCGCTTGCGAAGAATGTTCCGGCTGCCTACAAGGATCTCGAACAGACCTATAAAAAACTCGAAAAGCATTACCGCGACATGCTCGACCTGGAATTTACGATTCAGGAGGGCAAGCTCTATATGCTGCAGACGCGCGTCGGGAAGCGGACCGGTATCTCGGCGGTTCGGATTGCGGTCGAGATGGTGAAGGAAGGGCTGATCACGAAGCGCGAAGCGGTGCAGCGAGTCGGTCCCGATCAGTTGGCCCAGTATCTCTACCCCATTTTCGACTCAAAGGTGGAGGCCAGCTCGATTCCGTTGGGCAAAGGGTTGCCAGCCGGTCCTGGTGCCGCAGCGGGCAAGATTGCGTTGACGCCGGACCGCGCTGTTGAGATGAAGGCGTCCGGGCAGCGGGTCGTGCTGGTTCGTGAGGAGACCAGCCCCGACGACATCCACGGTATGAATGCGGCCACCGGATTCTTGACCGCGCGTGGTGGAATGACCTCGCATGCGGCGGTGGTGGCGCGGCAAATGGGAAAAGTCTGCGTGGCTGGCTGCGAAGCGGTCCAGGTGATCGACGCTCAATCGGTGCGGATCGGCTCGAAGGTGTTTCGCGAGGGAGACTATCTCTCCGTCAACGGGTCGACCGGCAATGTCTATGACGGCGATGTGCCGGTCGTGGAGTCGGAAATCATTCAGGTGGTGCAGGGGAAGTTGGATGTCAAGAAGTCGCCGAAGTATCAGCTGTTCGCCACCTTGCTCTCGTGGGCCGACGACGAACGTCGGTTGCGCGTTCGGGCTAATGCCGATGTGCCGGACCAGGCGAGAATTGCGCGAGGATTTGGAGCAGAGGGGATCGGATTGTGCCGTACGGAACACATGTTCTTTGCCGAAGATCGTATCCCGATCATGCAGAAGATGATCTTGGCACGGACGAAAGAAGAACGAGAAAAATTTCTCGATCAGCTTCTGCCGCTGCAGAAGCAAGACTTTATCGGGCTCTATCGGGAGATGCAGGGATACCCGGTCACGATTCGGTTGCTCGATCCGCCGCTCCACGAGTTCTTGCCCAAACGGGAAGAATTGATGGTGGAGATTGCCCAGCTGGAATTGACGGGGAACGACGGGGCCAAGCTGGAGCAGCAACGCCGGTTGCTGACTCGTGTGGAGGAACTCCATGAATTCAACCCCATGCTCGGTCTGCGGGGATGTCGATTGGGCATTACCATGCCGGAGATTACACGCATGCAGGCGAGAGCGGTGATGGAGGCGGCCTGTGAGTTGGCGAAGGAGGGCAAGAAAATCGTGCCGGAGATCATGATCCCGCTCGTCGGCATGGTCTCCGAAATGAAGTCGCAGAAGGAGCTGGTGAAGGAAGTGGCTCAGGAGACAATGAAACGGTACGGCGTGAAATTGAATTACCTGGTCGGCACGATGATCGAGTTGCCGCGTGCGGCGGTGACGGCCGACCGGATCGCGCAGGAGGCAGAGTTCTTCTCCTTTGGGACGAACGACCTGACGCAGACGACATTCGGGTTCTCGCGCGATGATGCGGCCAAGTTCATCGATTTCTATAAGACCGAGAAGATTATGGACTCGGATCCCTTCGCCGTGCTCGATCGCGACGGTGTCGGTTCCTTGATGAAACAAGCGATCTCAGGCGGGCGTAAGACGAGGGCGAATCTCAAACTGGGTATTTGCGGGGAACATGGCGGCGATCCCAGTTCCGTCGAGTTCTGCGATCAATTGGGATTGGATTACGTCAGCTGCTCCCCATTCCGTGTTGCGATTGCGCGATTGGCGGCAGCGCAGGCGGCCATTGCGGAATCGAGTGCGAAGGCAGTGGAGAAGAAGGCCCAGGCGGCGCGCAAGCCGTCGACCTCGCGTCGCAAGAGACGGTGACCAGCACCCAACAAGATTTCCACTTTATGACTCTGGCCCTTCATCTGGCGGTGAAGGGCCGAGGGACAGCAAGCCCAAATCCGATGGTCGGAGCCTTGGTGGTTCATCAAGGCAAGATCATCGGACAGGGGTTTCATCTCCGACCAGGAACTCCACACGCTGAGATTCATGCGCTACGGCAAGCAGGCCCTCGTGCCCGAGGCGCGACGCTTTACGTCACGCTTGAGCCGTGTTGCCATCTCAGGAAACGGACTCCTCCTTGTGTCCCTGAAATCCTTCGCTCCGGCGTCCGTCG
>DCZN01000109.1:42136-42537 GCA_002331625.1 Nitrospira sp. UBA2083
AGGCGGGCCGGACTCTCGGTCACGGTGGGGGTGGCCCGTACCGAAGCGGAAGAATTGAACAAGCCCTATTGCCATTGGATGAAAACCGGCCGTCCCTATGTGACGCTTAAGGCAGGCATGACGATTGACGGACAGCTGGCGACCGCTGCTGGTGAATCTCAGTGGATTACCGGCGAGTTGTCGAGGAGAGACGTTCATCAACTTCGCAGGACCACGGATGCCGTGTTGGTCGGGGTGGGAACGGTGCTGATCGATGATCCGGCGCTGACGGCGAGAACGGGAGCGCGATTCAATAGGTTGGCGGCACAGCAACCTTGTCGCATTGTAGTCGATAGCCGACTGCGGACTCCGCTCAAGGCTCGGGTTCTGAGGCAGCAAGACAAGGCCAAGACGATGATCGT
>DCZN01000109.1:42815-45247 GCA_002331625.1 Nitrospira sp. UBA2083
GCACGGCTCGCGGGCGCGTTCAAGTTGCGCCATGCGGTGAGCAGGCTCATAGGCCATGATTTAGTGGTAGAAGGGGATCTGTGATCGCCTGTGTCTGGGGAATCATTCTATTGGTCTGTCTTGCCGGCGGTGTGGTGCCGAGTGTCGCAGAAGAGACCGCGTCGACTGTCGCAAGCCTGGCGTCCCGAGTCCTACACTATCTGAACACTACAGATGGTGATGAAGCGGAAGGTCTGCTGCACGGCCTTCTTTCCGACAAGCAGGCGTCCCTCGATACCGTTTCACAGATCATACGAACGGAGCGAACCTACCAGGACCAACCTGTTGGGATTCTTCCCAATGAACCGATCGTGCTCCGAGGACAGACGTATCAGCTGTCCTTGTTTGTTCCACCGGCATATCGAGCGACCAAATCTTATGCCCTCGTCGTGTGTCTGCATGGATTCGGGTTTACCGGAGAAGAATATTTAGAGCGGTGGCGAACGCGGTTGGGCGATGACTATCTTTTGGCCTGTCCCACCTATCCTTCCGGGGCCTGGTTTACCAGGCGTGCGGAGGAGTTGGTTCTAGAGACGATCCGGCAGGCTGAGCGTCGGTACCATATCGATCCTGACCGAGTATTCCTCACGGGCATGTCGAACGGCGGGATCGGTGCCTGGCTGATCGGAATGCATCATGCACCGCTGTTTGCCGGCATTGCACCGATGGCAAGCGGACTGGATGATGTGCTGATGCCGTTCTTAGCGAACCTTCGTCACACACCCATCTATATCATCCATGGAGCCAAGGACCAGGTGATGCCGGTGGATCTGAGCCGTTCGATCGCCCGAGAGCTGGACGTGCTTGGTTATCCCTATGTGTATCGCGAGCATCAACGGGAGCACCCCATGGCGGGTGGACATTATTTTCCTAAAGAGGAGTTGCCGGATCTTGTCGACTGGTTCACCCGTCAACGTCGTGAGCCGTTGCCGACACGTCTGACCGTCGTGCGCGACGGGAGCCACTTTCAGTCGTTTAACTGGGTCCGTCTTGATGCGACAGACCCCATTGCGGCATTTTCGGAAGATCTCGTGGACAAGCGGGACGAGCGTATCAAACGTCGAGTGTATGCCACGCTTGATGCCTCGATCACGGGAAACAATCGGATAGAGGTGAAGACCGAGCGCGTGCGTCGGTACAGCCTCTTCCTGAATGAACAGTTGATCGACAGTTCCAAGCCTGTCACGGTGGTGACGAACGGTCGCCTCTCGTTCGAGGGAACCCTCACACCCTCGGTGGAGACCCTGTTGAGGCAAGCCAGGTTACGACAAGACGTGCGACGACTCTTTCCCATTCAGCTCACGATTACCATCGACAAGCCGGTGTCATGACCTTCCCACGGCAGTCCCATCCCTGTCTTGTGTCCCATCTGCAAGTGGCAGGGGTCTGTCTCATGCTCCTTGTGTCTGCCGGGTATGACCAATCAGAAGCCTGTACGTTACGTCCGGATCATGCGGGGCTCACCTTTCCCGTTGAACGAGTGGATCCTGTCTGGACCTGTCGCCTGCAGGCCATCATTCAGAACCATACGACGGAGAGCACACTCGGGCCGATGCGGACTGCGCTGTCCGAATCGCTCTATCGGTATCTGCTGGATGCACCTCCATTTGCCGCGGCGTTGATCCGGCGCCTGCGTCTTGGTCTGTATCAATCGGACGCGCGAGGCCCGGGTCGTTTCTGGGGTGATGATGGCGAGGGAACGAAAGGGATGGTCGAACTTGTGTACGAGGATCCCGTCAACCGGATTTATTTTCTTGAAGGCACGCATGAAAGCCGGATACTTCCTCACGTCACAGGCAAAGCGGTCGTCTTTCTCAGGATGGATGTTGTGCGAGAGCCAGGCAGTCTTGAAGCCATGGATAGTACATTGGTTGCCTACATCAAGCTGGACAATCGTGTCCTCTCAGGGTTGGTGTCTCTCCTCCATCCCCTGGTCACAAAGGTTGTCACAAGCCGGTTGCAAAAAGGAGTGGCGACTGTCGACCGACTCGGGCTTGTGATGACGCGCGATCCCCAACGGGTGTGGTCGGAAGTGGAGAAACCGCCGCCATTGCTTGACCATCACGTAGCGTTTCTGAAGCAGTCATTGAACAGCCAACTGAGCCCTGACAACGTCAGTCCGCACGGTCGATCGATGCCATGACGACCACGCGCAGTTTCATACTGATCTGCACGGTCGGCATCTTCTCCTTCATCAGCTATAACATGGTGCGGATGCCCGCACTCTCCTTGTTTGCTGAATCCCTCGGCGCAAGTCCGGAACGGATCGGCCTGATCGTGTCGGTGTCGACCTTAACGGGCGTCCTGCTGAAGCTGCCATCCGGCGCCCTCTCCGATATCTATGGTCGGCGGCTCTTGCTGCGGATCGGGGTGGTGGCGTTCGGGCTGCCGCC
>DCZN01000109.1:45262-46195 GCA_002331625.1 Nitrospira sp. UBA2083
CCTTTCTCTATCCCTTCATTACGAACCTGGACGCGCTGACCCTGCTTCGCTTTCTTCATGGGTTTGCGACGGCCATATTTGCCCCGAGTGCGCTGGCCACCGTGGCGGAGCTCTATCGGGAGCGCCGCGGCGCCGCGCTCGGGACCTATACGGCGTGCACGCAGTCCGGTTCGCTCTTAGGTCCCTTTCTCGGAGGTTACCTGATCCATGCAGCTGGGTTTTCAACCGCATTCGTCACGGCCGGGGTCTTCGGCTGTATCGGGATGGTGTTGTTCTACAGCCTTCATCTCGACGTGGCCGTACCTCAGAGGAAAGAACAAGGGATGGCCGTCGTGCTGTCCGAGATGTGGAGAGGCTTTGCCGCTGTCTCCAAGAATAAGAAGGTGCTCATCACCAGCGTGACCGATGCCGCCAAGATGATCGCCAATGGGGCCTTGATGGCGTTCCTCCCGCTGTATGGCGTCTCAGCCGGCCTGAATCCAGGTGAGGTGGGGATCCTGTTTACCGTGCAGGCCTTCACGTCATTTTTCTCCAAGCCGATCATGGGACGGATCTCCGACCGAGTGGGCCGCCAGCCGCTGATTGTCCTTGGCCTGTGCATTTGCGCCGGCACCTTTGTCTGTATTCCATATGTCGCGATGTTTCCTGTCTTGCTCGTGCTCTCTGCCGGGTTCGGCTTTGGTGAAGCCGTGGTGTCTTCCTCGTCCGCTGCACTGGTCGCCGACAGTTCAGAATTTAAAAGACTGGGGGCAGGGATGGGGATGCAAGGGACGATCATGGATATCGGACATGCCTGTGGCCCGCTCTTAGCCGGTGTGCTGATTGGGAGCTTCAGTTATTCCGTCGCGTTTGCGATTATTGCGGGCGTCCAACTGCTGGCGGCGGGTGTGTTCTGGGTTGCAATGAAACGAACGTAGAGGCTGTTGAAATACT
>DCZN01000109.1:46272-53305 GCA_002331625.1 Nitrospira sp. UBA2083
GGCGCGCCAAGACGCGCCGATCCTCAGGCAAGGCCGCAGCGAGCAAAGTGGCGAGGCGTACGCTTCGGTACGTTGAGCCTCTGAGAGATGCGAGAACGAAGCTGGAGGACTTTTTCAACATCCTCTTAGGCGGCTGAGCTATAATCGGCGTGTGATGAAAGAGATGGCAACCGAGAATCTCGTCATTGGCGTTCTGGCCGGTCTTGGCGTCCTGGTGCTGCTGGTACTGTTTGTCTATGTGGTGAAACAGATTATCTTGAGGAAAGACTGATGTTTACCGGCATTGTCGAAGAAATGGGCGGGATTACGGTCCTGAAAAAATCGCTGACTGGAACGAAACTCACGATTCTGGCCTCGACCGTGATGGGCGATCTCAAAATCGGAGACAGTGTGAGTGTGAATGGGATCTGCCTGACGGTCGTGGCAAAAAGCGAGCGAGATTTCTCCGTCGAGGTCTCGCCCGAAACCCTTTCGGTTACGACGCTTGGCCATTTTGCGGTTGGCATGCCGGTCAATCTTGAACGGGCCATGAAGCTCAACGAACGGATCGGCGGGCATCTGGTCGCGGGTCATGTGGACGGGGTCGGGAAGATCCGCAGTCGACAACAAGATGCGAACGCGATTGTTCTGACGATCGAGGCCCCTCCCAATGTCTTGCGATATTGCGTGTCGAAAGGTTCAGTGACGGTGGATGGGATCAGCTTAACGATCAATGACGTGACCGACCACGGGTTTTCTGTCGCCATCATTCCGCACACGGCCAAAGTGACGACGCTTGGGCTCAAGCAGGTCAATGATACCGTGAACCTCGAATCCGACCTCATCGGCAAATATGTCGAGCGCTTGCTTCAAGAACGAAGCCAACTGCCAAAGCCTGCCATCAGCATCGATACAGACTACCTGCAGAAACGCGGATTAATCTAAAGAAGTATGGGAGAAGGAAAATAAGGACAATAGCAGGCTTCTGACTGCGACCTTGATCTTAGAGGGTTCTCAGGCTACCCTCATTAGCACCTGTGCTCCGTGCCTGCCAGTGAGCCGCAAGGCCGTTAGAGCCCGAGCAATGGATACGCAGACTATAGAGATTCTTGGGCGCAATCGGCTGATTGAAGAACTGCTGATGGCCGAACTTGAAGTGGCCATTCCCCAAAGGGATCGAGGTATTGATCTCATCGCGTATGTGGAGCTTGCGTCCGTTACTTCTACCTTCGCTGCAGTTCCGATTCAAATGAAAGCGTCGTCAATGCGAGCATTCTCTCTGGACTCGAAGTACGCGAGAATTTCAAATCTCATCCTTGCTTTTGTTTGGGGTGTTCGCGCGCCGGAGCACTCACAAACATTTGCGCTCACCTATTCCGAAGCTCTGGATATTGCGAAGGCAATGAAATGGACAGAGACAGCGTCGTGGAGGGAAGGAAAATATTCAACATCCTCTCCAACCCCAGAGCTTTGCTCATTGCTCGAACCATTTAAGATGTCGCCGGTCGCCTGGAGAAAGAAAGTGGCGAGTGTCTCCAACGTTACGCTCTAACCAGGCGGTCGAGGCGGGCGCCGTGACTCCTGAGGGGTCGAGTCTTGAATCATGCATGGCGCAAAAAATATCTATGGCTATCTGCTCTTTCGGTTTTTTAGAGATCCGAGCGATCCCCAACACGTCCTTTCTTGATAGCTCCGATACCCAACTCTTAGTTCCAATTAGGAACAAACGGAAGAAAACTTCCCACACCCTCGCCTGCTACATGCTGCACTGCCCGCGGTTGCTTGTCACGGTACTTAAAGGGTGAACCCTTCATCCTGAGTAGCTTCATCGTCCAACCAAAAAATAACCTATTGAGTTTCTGAACATTTAAGTTTTTAGCCAGTGGCACTACATTTGCTCCACCTTGACCGAGCCCACTCAGCTCATTGCAGTCACCTTGGTCCCACAGTCTTTCACCGACGTTTAAGGAGTGTTGAGTATGCTGAGAGATGTAATCTCGATCGGCTCTATCTGCCGAAGCTGCACAATTGCCTTGGTCCACCTTGTAGTTCTCATGGTGATCGTTCTTCCCCTAGCCGGATGTAGTGACAGTGGCCAAGGTGGACCGATCATGTCTTCACTCTCTACCCCATCGATTCCCGATTCCCCTACAGCGGGACCTGAAGACCAAGAAGCTCCAGCCGAACCGATCGCAGGTGAGACCGACGCTTCAAACCCAGCGACCAGTTTACCGGACCCTAACGAAGAAGATCAGAAAATCTTGCTCACCTCGACGCCAACTGGGGTGGCCGCACGGTTGACCTGGGAGGCATCTACTGATTCCAAAGTGGTCGGTTATACGGTGTATTACGGGAAAGAATCGTCCGGCGAGCAAGGCTCATGTGCCTACCCGGACAGTCAAGCGGTTGAGGCTCCACCGGCGACGATCACCGGGCTTGATCCCAACACACCCTATTTCTTTGCTATCAGCGTGTACGGCGGCGAAGTAGAAAGCGCTGAAGAAAGCCTCTGTTCGAATGAAGTGCTCGTGGTGACCCCGCCTGCTCAAAGCTGATGTATGGCGTTATGGCGAATATGGAATGGACGGTCTTTTTTCAAAGGGGACGAAATGACGGCGATACGCACAGTGCTAACCCTATTCGTGATGACCGTAATAATTGGGGGGGAACATACGGCCCATGCCGTCACGCTGCCTCAGTTACCCCAAAAACAAGTGAACGTGGCTATGCCGACTGTGAATGGTTCCACATTGACCGCCACTTGTGCCACGCTCCAGGCCAGGCTCAATACTGCCGCCACGCTTAACGTCAATCTCACTCACCAGATCATTCTTGCCGCAGGGGCAACCTGTACCGGTCCCTACATGCTCCCAGCACATACTGGTGGAACTGGCTGGATTCTGATTAAGGGTTCGAACTACGCGAAGCTTCCTCTCCCCGGTACACGAGTCAAGCTCACGGATACGTCCCTCATGCCTCACATCAAATACGGGGAGCGTGAAGAGGGGTCATATACCCATGTCGGGGCCTTCTCTGCACGAACAGGGGCCCAGCGCTACCGCATTATGGGGATCGACATGGTACAAGATTCGACACGGAACCCAAACTTGGCACTCGTGGTCACGGGGTATGGCCACCCAAATGCGCTCAACACCGGCTATATCATCCTCGATCGCGTTGTGATTCGTGATACCAACGCAACTCACCAAACGCTACGTGGTGTGTATGGGGATGCTCAGCGTGGGCATACGGCACTCATCGATAGTTACGTGGCTGGAATTAAAGATGTTGGCCTGAATAATGACACGCAGGCGTGGCTCTCTATCAGCAATCCAGGCCCAATCCTCGTTCAGAATAATTTTCTGGAAGCCTCTGGGGAAAACCTGATGTTGGGTGGGGGAGATCCCGTGAGTGCCACGGTCCTCCCGAAAGATGTGACGATTAGGCGGAATACCTTTTCGAAAAACTCAGCCTGGTGGGGCGATCGTGGCTATCTGACGAAGACGCTCTTAGAACTGAAGCTCGGTGTTCGAGTCCTCATCGAAGGGAACGACTTTATCAATATGCCGTGGAATGGTGGGGGTTATGCCGTGCTTCTGACTGCACGCAATCAAGATGGATCGGCGCCCTTCTCCGAGGTATCGGACCTGACCATTCGACATAACCTGTTCAGAAATATTACCAACGGGATCTTTGGGTTCGGAGCCGATGATGCAGGTCCTCGCAATCTCAGCAAACGAAGTAAGCGCTGGCATATCCACAACAACCTGTTCTATGGACTTGGTGGATCGCTGTGTGGTGGAGGGGCTGCTTGCGGAACGTGGATCATTATTGAGGAGGGAGGCACCTCCTGCATTGATCCTGGGCCCGGGTCGAACTGTGAAGTGAGTGATCTGAGAATCGCCCACAATACGGTTGATGACATCAACGAGTACACATTTCAGGCTGTGAGGACAAACCAGAGAGGGCTCGATTTTCGTGATAATTTGATCAATGTCAATGGGGGGCGCGGGATATTCAATGGAGGGCTCTGGGGGACAAAGTTTTTGAACGCGCACTATGGCAGCACCTGGATATTCACCAACAATCAACTCGCGGCCATAGGGGGTGGAGAGGAGACCGTCCTCTATCCGCAAGGGACGAATCGTTATCCGGCCAGTGCGACGAGCTTCCTCTGGGCGAACCGTGCGGGACGAGTCTATACCCTGCAAGCTGGGAGTCCTGCGAAGAGTGCCGCATCCGATGGCACCGATCAAGGCGTGAATTTCAGCCTGTACAATACGGCTCGGGCCAGCAGAAGCGTGAGCACAAGCACGCTCAGTGATCCGGCGGTTTCCATTCCACCCCAACAGTTACGGATAGCTATGCCTAACTAGAGGGAGTAAGTGGTGAGATCGGGTCTTGAATCGTGCAGGGTGCTAGTGTGCTGAGTCGATTGTGCCACTTGAGGCTCCGGCACAAGCAGTGTTAGTTAGGCATTCGTTCGATCTACGCCGCCGTACTTTTGAGCAGATTCTTCCGCTATTCTATGGCTCGTTTCGAGCAGATGAACGGTAAGCAAGGTGTAGCGCCAGCCCGAGGATGACGGACACGAACAACCCCACGCCAAGCTGAAAATCAAGGCTCAGCGGCCCAACATAAATTCTATACAGTTGCAAAAGAACGAGGGGGATAGCGACGGCCAAGACCAGCGCCACCATATGCCGTCTTTGATAGATAGGCTCGCCTGGTTTCCTCGTCCATTTCATGGTGAACCGCAGTGGGGAATGTTGCTATTTGATTAAGAACGGCTTGGAATCCTCGCCTGACGCGGTGGTGACGGTTACTATGACGAGCCCCTTCCGACCGTTGATCGGTACGGTCGCCACAATTGTCGACTCGTTTCCCATCGAAAAGGTTGCGGATTGGCCTGGACCGAACGACACCCCGCGCAAACATTCCGGGGAGCCAAACTCCGTCCCTGTGATCGCCACCTTTGCACCGGGGTGTCCCTCATCGGGCACGAGCTTTTCGATCTGCGGGGCTACTCCAAAACAGGCTGGAGTCTTTGCTGCAGCGGCAGCCGGTTGAACCTTCGGCTTTGTCTTGGGCGTGATGGCCTTGGATTGTGGCGTGGCTTTTGGCTTCTGACTCTCGGCAAGCGTGAGTGTTGTGCTGACCATCGAGGACAACGTTATGAAAGTGATACAAACCATGGCAGCGCGCGTTGAGAGTATCGTCATGGGTTTGTCCCTCCGGTTCATTGATCCGCCTCTTGTGGAGCCATTTGCTCGTCATTCCTCGATGGTTGAGATATCTCCCGGGTCTTGTCCAAGCTCTTTCGCCTTGAGCACACGGCGCATGATTTTCCCGGACCGGGTCTTGGGAAGCGACGAAACAATATCAATTTCAGACGGGACGCCGATCTTGCCCAACTCTTTCAAGACCTGATCCTTGATCGATTTGATCAGCGCCGGGCTTTCTTGTTCTCCCTGCTTCAGAATGATGAAGGCCTTGATGGATTCACCGACGGTCTTATGCGGTTTGCCGATCACGGCAGCCTCTGCGACGGCTGGGTGACTGACCAAAGCGCTTTCTACCTCCGCGGTGCCCAGCCGATTGCCGGCCACTTTGATCACGTCGTCCGCGCGGCCCATAAACCACATATAGCCGTCTGCGTCTTTATGGCAGACGTCACCGGCCGTGTAGCAATTGGGGATCGTATTCCAATAGGTCTTGTACCGCTCGGGATCCTTGTAGATGGTGCGCATCATGGAAGGCCAGGGTTTCTTAATGACGGCAAAGCCCCCGGCGTTTGTGGGGAGACTGTTTCCCTCGCGATCAACGACATCGGCTTCGATGCCGAGAAATGGGCGGGTCGCTGATCCTGGTTTCAGCGGAACGGTGGGTAGCGGGGTGATCAAGATCGCTCCTGTTTCTGTCTGCCACCAGGTGTCCATGATGGGTTTATCTCCGCCTGTTACGCGGTGGTACCATTCCCAGGCCTCTGGGTTGATCGGTTCACCGACACTGCCGAGAATCCGAAGCGTCGAGAGATCAAACTTCTTCGGCCAATCTTCGCCATACCGCATGAGCAGTCGGATGGCCGTCGGAGTCGTATAGAAAATCGACACGCCATACCGTGCGATAAGATCCCACCAGCGACCGGGATTTGGATAGTCCGGCTTGCCTTCGGCTGTCAGGATGGTAGCCCCATTGAGGAGAGGGCCATAGACGATATAGCTGTGGCCTGTGACCCAGCCTGGGTCGGCCACGCAGAAGTACACATCGTCATCTTTCAGGTCGAAGACATACTTCGTCGTCGTATAGGTGCCCACCATGTACCCGCCATGGACATGGACCACGCCTTTCGGTCGACCAGTCGTGCCGGACGTATAGAGAATATAGAGCGGAGCTTCGGCATCCAGTTGGGCTGCTTCGCATACGGGTTGTTCTTGCTCGATCCATTCCTTCCAGCCAATTTCTTTTGGAGCGGCTAGGGGTGCGCTTTCAGTCTGACGACGGACGACCACCACGTGGCCGATCGTCGGGCAGGTCTTGAGCGCTTCATCCACAACTGGTTTGAGGGGGATTACTTTGCCGCGGTCGAACCCGACGTCGGCCGTAATGACCAGCTTGGCCTCCGCATCGTTGATACGGCTGGCGAGGGCCGGGGCGCTGAAACCGGAATAGACGACGCTATGAATCACCCCGATCCGGGCACAGGCCAGCATGGCGATGACCTGTTCAGGAATTTTCGGGAGATAAATAGTGACCCGATCGCCTTGCTGGAGGCCGAGTTTCTTGAGGGCATTGGCGCAGCGATTGACCTGTCGGTACAGTTCGGCATAGGTGAAAATTCGCTCCTGATCATGTTCGCCTACCCAGATGAGGGCGACTTTGTTCTTGCGCCAGGTTTTGATGTGGCGGTCCAGGCAGTTGTAGGCGATGTTACATCGGGCGCCGACAAACCATTTTGCCCATGGATAGTCCCACTCCAGGACTTTACTCCAAGGAGCGAACCACTCGAGACTCTTGGCTTCAGTGTTCCAAAATCCTTCAGGATCTGCGATGG
>DCZN01000109.1:53324-53856 GCA_002331625.1 Nitrospira sp. UBA2083
GCCTCGTAGTCCTTGATGTAGGCTGCGGCGACTGTCTTGGCAGTCGGATGGTATGTCCGGCTTTCTTTCAAGAGGGTTTCGATCTGTTCGCTCATGATAGTCGCATCTCCTTCCTCACCACGGTCCGTCACCGACGCGACATTATGGATAAAGTTGGGAACGCCTGCAACCATACAGTTGCTCCGAGGTCATCGCGGCGTGCCACTGCGGGTTCCTCTCGATTCCGTTTCTTGACACTCCGTCTGGGCGAGAGATAGGCTGAATATATGAGCTGTGTCCGATATGCTGCGAAACGCTTCGTGGTCTTGTTCTTCAGCCCGCTTCTAGTGAGTGCACAGCTGCTGGTCATGTTTCTGTTGATTGGTGCCTCGGTTACAGAGGCCCAACTAGGGAAACCGGAAGGGCTCTACTACAAGTCTTGGGCGATCATTATTGGGATCGAACACTATGTCGTAGCGCCGCCCATCCCAGGAGCGATCAGCGATGCCAAGAGGGTTGCCGAGGCCTTTCGGCGGTTGGGGTTCGACGAGGT
>DCZN01000109.1:53923-65820 GCA_002331625.1 Nitrospira sp. UBA2083
CGATATGTTGCCGAGAAAAGTGGGGCGCATGGACCGGCTCGTGATCTTCTACGCGGGCCATGCCGGGTCTACGCAGGACCCCGAAGGCCACGATCGCGGGTATCTGGTGCCGTTTGATGCCCCGATCAACAACGCGACGAAATCGATTACGGTCGAACAGCTCAAAGAATTTACGCGGCGGTCGGCTTCCAAGCACACTCTCTTATTGTTGGATGCACCGGTATTCGGATGGGAGACAACCGAGCCACCGGGGCGTTCGTTGGAAGGGCGGCTGGCTCCAGAATCCGATACCGAGCGGCGGGCGGTCCAAGTCATCAGTGCGGCAGGGGCAGGCGAATCTGCTATTCGCGCAGAACAGGGCAGTCGATTTGTCGAGCACTTACTGGCCGGACTTTCTGGGCCAGCGGATCTCGACCACAATGGGTGGCTCATGGCGTCTGAGTTGGGCGCCTATTTGGGGCGACAGGTCGAGGCGGCATCCAATGGGACACAACGTCCATCCAGTCTCCGCATCGATGGTGATGGAGACATGGTCCTGATCGAAGGACGGAGGTCGGCATTTAGGCCCGGTGTCGGGCCGCAGACTCCTTCTGAACGACATCAGGAGGCCAAAGCCCAATATGAACGAGCCTTTGCCCTGCTGCAAGAAGGCAAGTCGGCTGAAGAGGCCTTGGAACGATTGGATCGCGCGATCGGCTACGATCCGACCTATGGCAATGCTTATGTGCTGAAGAGCTATGTCCGACTAGAAGTGCTGCCGAATCTTGATGAAGCCCTGGCGACGGGTCTCTTGGCGGTGAAATACGCATCGGAGAACCCAGATTCATTCTATACATTGGGTTTGATCTACAACAAGCGAGGCAAATATCTTGAAGCCGAAGCCGCGTTCCAGCACGCACTACAGGTGAACAACAGCTATCAGGATGTCTATTTCGAATTGGGGCAATTGTATGCGGATCATCTCAATGATCAGATCAGATCGGTGGACGCATTCCGTCGCTATCTAGAGCTGGGTGGCACACATGCTCGTGCTCGTGCCGCCGTGAGTCAAGCCAATGGTCTTCCAAATCCCTAGTCGGCTTCGCCACCTTTGAGATACCCCAGCCCGATTTTAGCTGCGCGACGGGTGATTTCCGCCCAACGTGCCTGAGGGTAGGCAGCTAGTATGGCCGCAGCCTTGGGATCCTGGATTTCCAGGTTAAGAATTTTAATGATGCCCTCGTCGATTTGGATGTCTGCCACGGATCCTCCTGTCGTTCGATCTGGATAACGCGCGAAGAGCGCCTTGCATTGACGGATCAGAATGCACATGTTAGCATGATTCCAACGTTTTTTCGCGGGAAGTTCTACGTACGGTGTATATACTTATTCACCCGAAGGAGGGTTGTATGATCAGGTCACAAGCGATTGGTTCAAGACTGGTCGGCTCCAGTCTTGCTGTCCTTCTTATCATGGGACTTGCGGCTTGTGGTGGTCCTCCCAAATGGGTGCAAAAGGGGTCGGGCGCGTTCAACGAGAAAGATAGCAAGGCCTTTTATGGAGTGGGGGCGGTGTCGGGGGTGCGGAATGCGCCGCTTGCTTGGGATACGGCAGAAAATCGTGGGAGGGCGGAGATCGCCAAGACGTTTGAGACGTATACAGGATATCTGATGAGAGACTATGCGGCCTCGACCACGGCGGGCGATTTCACTCGAAATACGGAAGAACAGAATGTCGAGCGAGCCATCAAGACCATCACGACGACGACGCTGAGTGGCGTCCGGAAAATTGATCAATATGTGGATTCAAAGACCAATACGTATTATGTGCTCACCAAGTTGAGTTTGGAAGACATGAAGAACAACCTGGAACAGGCCAAGGAACTCAACTCACAGGTTCGGGATTTCGTGAGAAAAAATGCCGATCGTCTTTTTGAACGGTTGGAGCAAGAGGAAGAAAAGCGAGGTGTTCGCTAAACATGACTCGGGATAGTCTACCTCTTTTCGGAGGTGCACGGTGATCCAGACGTTTCGTCATTCGCTTGCAGCGACGATGGGTCTTGCCTTTGTGTTGTCCGGATGCGGTCATGAGACCAAGGTGACGCGGGTCGATACCGGAGTCGTCACGGATTTGAGCGGCCGGTGGAACGATACCGATTCCCGGATGGTGGCCGAAGCGATGGTCAAGGATGCGTTGCAATATCCGTGGCTCGGAAATTTCGAAAAGTCGAACCAGCGT
This sequence comes from Nitrospira sp. UBA2083, assembly GCA_002331625.1. GTDB lineage: Bacteria > Nitrospirota > Nitrospiria > Nitrospirales > Nitrospiraceae > Nitrospira_D. The sequence continues at coordinate 56,141 of DCZN01000109.1, forward strand.
CAGCCGGTCGTGGTCGTTGGGACCGTGTTGAACAGCAGTCATGAACATATCAGTGTGCAAACCTTCATCACGGATTTGGAGCGTGAACTCACCAACTCTCAAAAGGTCACCTTCGTCGCCGGGAAAGGCGAGCGGGACGAAGTTCGAGCGGAGCGGAAGGAACAGGCCATCTACGCTCGTGAAGACACACAGAAAGCCCCCGGCAAAGAAACAGGGGCCGATTTTATGATGAAGGGCACGATCGCCACTATTCTTGACGAAGCCGACGGGACCAAAGCCGTGTTCTACCAAGTGGATCTTCAGATGATCGATTTGGAGAACAATGCGAAGGTCTGGTATGGGCAAAAGAAGATCAAGAAGGTGGTCGAAAAGAAACGGACGGTCTTTTAGGTTCCGCGGACGCTGTTGAATCCCTTTCTCCTACGCTTTACCCACGGAGATGCTGTGCGGTGGAGCGGTGTCACTGCCACCAGCATCATTCCTTTCCTCCTCTGCCTGTCAATAGCGGGTTGCGGTCTGTCGGGCAATCACTATCTCCTCATCGAACAAAGCCTCTTGGCAGGTGATCCGCAACGGGCCGCCGCGATCGTTGAACAAACGGAGAAAGACTACGGCACGAAGGGGCGCTTACTGTATGCCATGGATCGTGGAATGGTGCTGCAGTTGGCGGGTCAGTATCAGCAAAGCAGTGCGGCGCTCGCGCGAGCAGAGGAAGAAGTCGAACGGCTCTATACCCGGACCATCCGCTCGGAAACGGCCGCATTTCTCACCAACGACAATCTGTTGCCGTATGAAGGGGATGCCTATGAACATGTGATGATCAACGTGGTGAATGCGTTGAACTACGCGGTGCAGGGGGAACTCCAGGGCGCGCTGGTGGAGGTCCGACGTCTCGACCATCGCCTGAATGTGCTCAGTGATACGGTCAAAGATACGAACAAATACCGGAATGATGGGTTTGCCCGATATGTCAGCGGCATTGTGTACGAAGCGGCCGGAGACCTCAACAATGCGTTCATCGCCTATCGCAACGCGTATGAGGCCTATGGAAGTATGCGTGGATGGGCCAAGGCCAGCGCGCCTCCCTCATTGCGCGCGGACCTTTTGCGTACCGCTGATGCGCTGCACCTGACGACCGAATTTGAAGAGTATCGGCAGGCGTTTCCCGATATCAGTTGGCAACCGACCTCTTCCTCGGAGCCATTCGCTCAAGTCGTCTTAATCAGCTATAATGGGCGGGCTCCACGGAAGGAGGATTTCTATCTGGATCTTCCCATCAGTCTCGATGCGCTACAGCTGGTCCTGCTTAATCGCGGAGTCTTTCAGCCGCCCCATCCCTATCAACGAAATCGTGTTGCCGACAGTGTCTTGTATGGGCTTAACGGACGCGTGGTCCGTGTGGCTCTCCCACGATTGGTCCATCAAAAAACACGTGTTCCGTTCGAAGAGATGACGCTGACGAACTCACTTGGTCGTTCGGTGACCGTCCGGTCCGAGTTGGCGCAGAATGTGACCGCGCTGGCGGACAAAAGCCTTTCTGAGCGCCTGCCTATGATCACGACGAAAGCGCTTGCGCGCGCAGCCACAAAATTTGCGATGGCGGAGGGAGCCATGATTGGAGCGCAACACGCCGCTGGAAAGGATGCGGCCCCGTGGGTCGGGCTGTTGGTCGGGCTCGTGGCTCATGGATTGGCCGTGGCCTCTGAAGAGGCCGACAAGCGAAGTTGGCAGACCTTGCCTGACGAGGTGCACGTGGCTCGGGCATGGGTACCGCCGGGCCAGTACTACCTGTCCGTTCGACCCCCGGCACAAGACGGGATGGTGGCGAAAGACGAGTCAACCATTACCCTGGCGGAGGGACAGACGATGTTTATTATCCAACGTGTGATGCAATGACGCGTCCTGGCGAATTCTCAATCGGTCTGCGCATCACAATCGTTCTGTGCATAGGGCTGATGGTATTCACCTCGACTGCCTGTAGTTGGTTCAGTGGCAAAGGGAAGCCTGGGTGGGTCGATGGACACAACTCAGAGTACCCCTCGACTCAATACCTGACCGGGGTCGGACAAGCAGACACGCGAAGCAACGCAGAAGATCAAGCCTATGCGGCCGTGGCTCGCATCTTCAAGGCAGAAGTTGCCGCGCAGGCGAAGGACTGGGAATCCTATTTGGTCGTGGAGAATCGCGGAGTCTCCAACGCCGAACGACGACTGACGATCGACAGTGTGACGAAAGTCTCGACCGACAAAGTGCTTGAAAACGTCCGAATTGCAGATGTGTGGTACGACTCAGACAAGCGGATGCATTATGCGTTGGGCGCGATGCATCGTGCTCAGGCCGAAGCGTCGTTGATGGAGAAGCTTGGCTCGTTGGATCGCGCGATCGATGCGGATGTCGTTGAGTCACGGCAAGCAACCGACAAACTTGCCAAGATACGCGCCCTTCGGCGGGCCGGCAGAAATCTGGTGCTCCGCGAGGTCTACAACACGGATTTGCGAGTGATTCGTTCGAGCGGACAGGGCGTCGCATCAACTTATCAGGTAAACGAATTGTCAGGTGAGCTAGAACAATTTCTTGCTACAAATCTAGTACTTGCGGTACAAGTGTCCGGTGACCATGCCGAACCGGTTGGACGGGCTCTGGCAGAAGGGTTGATTCGAGAAGGACTTCACGTGACCACGAATGGGGAACGTGGTGCGAGTGGTGCTCCTGAATTGATCGTCCGAGGGACGGTCCGTGTGTTTCCCATCGACGTGCGTGATCCACACTTCAAGTATGTCCGATGGTGCAGCGATTTCGAGGTGGTGGAGCCGGAAACGCGGCGAGTCGTCGGGGCCGTCGCACGTGGCGGAAAGGAAGGCCATCTTACCGAGCGTGAAGCCACGGCGAAGACCGTCCGGGTGATGCAACACGAGTTGTCGTCGGATGTCGCGAAGGTGATTGCCGCTCATATCTTCGGAGAGGCGGCATTGCCTGAGAGGGCGGCGATGCCGGCGAGTTGCCCACGGGAAGACGTAGGGACAAGGCGGGAGTGAACGTTCTGTCATGAGGAGGAAGAGATTGTGAAAAAGACCAACGAATTATCCGTCAGTAAAGCGCCACGCAGCCGGGGACGGGGATTGACCAAGGCAGGGCAAAAGGTTTCAAGCCGCCTGGCGAAGCGACGCTTGAACGACCGACTCAAGGAAGACACGTCGGCCTACAATAACGGGAATCTTGGTGATACGTTGCGAAAAGAGGGGTACGAAGAATTGCCGCTTGATGAGTTGCAAGACCGGCTCTCGAAGCTCCAGGGGCCGCTCGCGGAAATCATTTTGAAGGGGAGGGTGTAACAGCATGCCGTACTACTACTTCGACTCAACCGCACTCATCAAGCGCTACAGTATGGAGCGGGGAACGAGGATTGTGAACAAGCTGATGGTGAAGCGTGGGAAGGTTGCCATTGTCCCGACGTGGACCGTCACGGACTTCTATTCGATTCTGTGCGCACGAGCCCATGAGGGGCAGATTACGAGGGACGATTGCTACTCGGTGCTCTATAAGTTTGAAATCGAATCAAAACAGGGACTCTACCAATTTATTGCCCCGACCATGGACACCTACCTGGCCACGAAAGAGTTGGTATTGGAATATCCGTCCCTTCGATCGCCGCAGGTCATGCATCTGGCCTTGGCATTGGAGCTGAAGCCTTTACGATTGACCGTGGTCAGCGCGGACACACAACTCTTGGCGGCCTCTAAGACCGCGGGACTCCATATTATTAATCCGGCACAGGATTAGTCCTTCAACACACTTCGAGATAGGACGGTCATCTGATTTGGATATTGATGGAGCGGTTATGCGCTGGCTCCTCGGCCGCTTGTCTCAGTAAGTCCATAACTGCACGACTCCAGCCGGCAGGGCCGATTCCTGGCGCGCGAATAAGGTTGGGTAGGTTGATGTCCTGGTCATAGGAGCCGTCCGGTTTTTGTACCAACACCGGATGGTCGACGGTCAGGAGGAGAGGCAGATCATTCAAACTATCGCCGATGCCGATCGTTTCAACGTCTTCCGGTGGATCTTGTAATCGTCGCTGTCGTTTATAACAGCGGAGCAGAAGTTCTGCGGCCCGTCCTTTATCGTTATTTCCGGTCAAGTGAAAAAATCGCCCACCTCTCGTCCAGTTCAGACCACGTGTCACGATCTGGCGACAGATTTCCTCAATGAGCTTGGGTGGACCGTTGACCAAAAATGGTTCGTCAAACTCTCGCAGCATGGATCGCAACGCATCCTCACGAGGGAGTCCGGTTGTCGCCATGACCTCCTCGACCGAGAGATCGCCAAATCCTTGCAGCGGGGTTCCCACGGCTTCTTCAATTTGCCGTAGCACATCGCGGAGCAGGGCATAGGGTGTCCCCAGTTCAATGACATGGTAGGACGAACGGCGGCGTGAGCGTTCAGGCGCAAATTCAAATGTCTCCAGCGGGACATACACCGCCGCTCCATTTTCCACGATGAACGGAGCCTGATGGCCTAACCGTTCCCGAAGGGGTTCCATTTCGGCGCGGGTCTTTCCGGAGACCAGGATGACCGGAATCTCCTCAGCGCGGAGCGCCTCCAGGGCTGGTTTCGCTTCATCGAAGGAATATGTGTCACTGTCTAAGAGACAGCCGTCCAGATCAGTGAATAGAAGATAGCGAGACATAGTCGTTACAGGTGTCGTAAGTCCTCGTTCATCTGCGAGCGGGAGTGTCCTGCCAAACGTCGCTCCAGGAACTCCTTGGCCAGGTCCTTTCCACCCAATCCCAACGCCAGTGCAGCGGCCAGGACCAGGCCTCCCCAGGTAATGCCGAACCCGACCACGACGATGTTTTGGGCAATCCCTAATTGTTCAAACGCCATGGCTGCGGTGAGAAGCTGGATCCCCCAACGGGTCCCAGCCGCGATCCAACGGGCCGGCGGCAACCCCGCATTCACGGCTGCAATCAGCACCGCCTGCGAGACAAAATTTGAGATGAGATAGCCCACGACCCCGATGACGGCCGCCGTGACCAAATGGGGAATGTACGAAAGGAGGGAGTGCGCCGCTTCATTGATCGGGGCGACATCGAGTGCGCCCAGCGATGCCGTGGTGGCGAAGATTGCAATCAACCAGTAGGTCACCCGTCCGATAATGTAAGACGGATCGGATTTAATGCCTCCCCGGAGGAGCGCGGCCGCGATTCCGATCCGATCACAGAGTCGATCCAAACCGATGACGCGAAGCAGCCGTTCCATCACATGCCCCATGCCCCAGGCCGCACCGAGACCCACCAGCAGGAGAATCATCATGGCCAGGACATTGGGAAGAATGGAGAAAACGCGTTCCCCGAGAGCCGCGACGGGTCCGAGTAGCGTATGTTCCCAGGTTGAAGTCATGGCTGGCTCCTTTCAGGCCTCGCGGGGGCCGTGGTAATAACGTCCCTCGCACTCTCAGACTGAGGCCAACGAGTCACAAGATAGTCTTTCTGTTTCTCGAACGTTCGGCACAGCCCTTCGATGAGGTGCTCAGCTTCTGCGGTGGTCAACCCCTGACTATCCAACACGAATGACGCGGTCTTTCCCAAATACAACGGAGTCAGTGCTTTCAGAAGATGTTCTTGCGGCAGGACGCTTCGATGATGCGCCAGCGCGGCATCATAAATAATTTGAGCCCACAAGGAATCGGGAATGCGGAAGTCTCGTATCGGGAGGTCACGCAGACGGGATAACTGATCCAGCGAGTCGTCGGAGAGAATGCGTGCCCAAATATCGTGCAGATCCGTCAGTCCGAGATGAAACAAGTCCACCATTCGTTCGACATTGACGTTCACCGGCTCGACACCTACCTCATATTGAAAGCCGAAGAGCGGCACCTTTCGCGATTCAGTGACCGACAGCCAGGTAGGGGCATGGGCCTCCATCAAGGCGAACAAGGCTCCCACGACCTGACGCAACATGGAGGAGAGGTCGGCGGCGGGGTCCTTCGGGTCATGAATCTTGGCGCCGAGAAAACTCTGGCAGACCTTGGCGCCGCTTGTAATGGCTTCGGTCGTCATCCAAATGTCGATCCCGAAGCGTGCCACGTCGGATTCCCAGACATGCTTCTCGAGATAGTGTTGGGCGAGTTCTCCGGTGAATCCGAAATCTCCGCCGATCGGTTGACGGACCTCCTGTCCATAGAGGGCTCGGGTCAGCGGATAGGCAATACTGTTGGTAATGGTTCCGTCGTACTTGTGGCGCCGATAGTAGGGAGCGACATAGTCGTAGCCTTCTTTGACAATTGGGTGAAGGAGCAGCTCCATCCACTCTGGCGTGATGCTCCGAACATCCGAGTCCACGACCGCACAGGCTTTCACTTTGAGCCGTCGGGCGATCTCAAAAATGGTGCGAAACGCGCTGCCCTTGCCCGGAATGCCGTGATAGGGCGTGACGATTCGGTGGAGGGTACTTTGCCGATCGCTGATAAAAAGCGGTTCGAGATCAACCATGGTATGGGCGACGATGGCCGAGGTCTCGTCGGTAGAGCCGCCGTCGGCGTTCACCAGGACGGCGCGATATCCATGAAAGTATTTTGCCAGTCCTGCGCCGACGGCACGCACGACATGGCCCACGGTCTTTGCATTGTTGAAGCTGGGAATGCCGACCAGAATGTCGGCACTGTGCACCGCCTCCAGCAGATCTTCGGTCTCATCGGTGAGAGGGATCAAGCCGGTGCTCATGAGACAGCCTGCCGTGTTTCCGCTGCGGGATCCCAGGCGTGGTCTTGCTCGACGGCATCCATCAGCTGATGAAAAATATCGGGAACAGCGTGGGTCACGCGGCTCCAGTTCGAGATCATGGGAACCCCTAACGGGTCTTCGAGAAAACTCTCGGTTGCCAACGTCATTCCGCGCAGAAACACTTCGACCGCACGCCGTTCTTCGTGTCGGTCGAAGCGCAGACTGTTGATCGCGGCGTCGTTTTCATACCGACTAATGGCTTCCTGCGCGGCCTGCAAGTACGTCGCTCGCAAGGTCTTGAGCGTGCTTTCCGAGAGGATTAATCCCTCGCTTGCCAGGTTGCGGAACAATGATTTTGTGATGTCCACGCACATTTTCAACAACCCGGCATCCGGATTGTGCGTCGACAGTGTTTGATGCTTATGTTCATAGGCATCGGCGATATCGGCTTGGCAGATACGCCGGAGTGCACAATTGCGATAGACCTCCGCCAACATGCCGATTTCCAAGCCCCAGTCGCCGGGAATGCNNTCCGTCGAAGCTCGCAATTCCGGTACACCTCGGCCAGCATGCCCACTTCCAGCCCCCAGTCGCCGGGGATCCGGTTGATCCAGGCCAGATCCCGCACCATCGCGAATTCGCCGGCCAGCGGATAGCGAAAACTATCCAGAAATGAGAGGAGCGGGTGCGGTCCGACCAGCAGTTGCAAGCTGCGGATCAGCGGCGTGATGAACAGACGTGTCACCCGCCCATGCATCCGGTCCGTCACGCGGCTGTAGTAGCCTTTACAAAATTCGTAGGCAAGGTTCGGATTGGCGATCGGGATAGCAGAGGCGAGCCAGATACTGGCGATCGTAACTCACAATGTCGCAGTCATGGAGCGCGATGACCTGGCTTTGGCCTCGAGCCAGGACATAGCCGTAGGCCGTCCAACAGCCGCGTCCCTTGCCTTGGTGCCCGATGTCGATCTCATGCGAGACCAATACATTCAGGATGGCCTGGATGCGCGCGCCGTCGTTCCAAATGACGCGGACCCGCTGGGGAAGCTGACAAAAGAACTGTTTGGCCAATCTGAATTCCAACGCTGATGCTTGATCGAGCGAGATGACGATTTCATTGATGTAGCGCACCTCACTCAAAGTTTCGACGATGTGTTTGAGGGCGGGGCGCTCCAGTTCTGCATAGAGCGAAGGAAGGACCAGCGCGATCGGGGTCGTTTTGGCGTACCGTTCAAGTTCCTCCTCAAGTTGCTCCGTGTTGGCTTGGCCAAGACGGTGGAGAACGGTCACGACCCCATTTTGATAAAAGTCCGACACAGTGGCCTCTCTGCAGCTCCTTGATTATTACTGAAAGCCTGTCTCGCGTAAAGATCAGCTAACTGAGAAGAGTCTGATTATACTCCGACTACCATGAATGCAAATAGGGGGAAGAGTGCAGGGAGTATACCATCGTGCACCATGGGCGAAACGCCTAGACTCGCGACATTTCAATGATGATAACCAGAGAGAGTAGCAGAATGATCGATGAGAGATGTAGGGAAAAGCAGGCAGGGGTGCAGGTTTTTCCCTATGGCTTATCGGTCGAGAGCTTCTTTCCCAAGCGCCTGGCCAGTCGGACCATACCGGGCGATCGATCGTTGGGGCTCAAGAGCACATTCAGGAGATGAAGCTGGCTGTGATCGGCAAAGGCAGCGCCAAGGCGTTGTTCAAACTCTCGCTGGGTACTCACGCGCGAGCCCTTTCCGCCTCCGATCAGATCGCAGACCTTGTCGTATTGCCATTCATGCACATCGTTAAAGGGGCCTTCTAGGATCTCCCGTTCGGTGGAATAGCCGCGGTTGTTCAAAATGATCACGATCGGCGCCTGCCCATAGCGGACGCAGCTGGCCAGTTCAGTTCCGGTCATCTGAAAGGCGCCATCCCCGACCAGGACGATAGGTCGCAGGCTAGGGTCGGCAAAGGAGGCGCCGAGGGCGGCTGGAACCGCAAACCCCATCGAGGTGTAATAGGCTGGCGACAGAAACTCAAATCGATGACGCACGTGGAGATCCGCCGCGGCAAACAGCGATTCTCCCACATCGGCAATCACCACCGTCTTTTCAGTGAGCACCGTATCCAGGTGCCTGAAGAGGCCTTCCAACGTCACTGGGGCGTCGAGGTCCGGCGCTGATGGTGCCGGTGTGGTCCGGGCGGGGAGCGGCCGCTGTGATTGGGAAAAGGACGGCAGCGGCGAGCGCACGAGGCCTTGGACGAAATCCTGGAACTTAATGGATTCATACCGGTGATGTTTGATCGCGACACGGTCGGCGGTGGCATGGATCGTCCGGCCTTCAGACAGTAACGGCGAGGTGGCATCCAGGTCTTCCACATCAGACAGAATGGATCCCAGGATCAACAGGCAGTCGGAGTCGTTGATAAACTGCTGCACATCTTCTCGAGCGATGAGTCCGCCATAGACACCGACATAGAGCGGATGGTCTTCCCGAATCACCGATTTGCCGAGCAAGGTTGAGGCGATGGGAATATTGAGCCGCTCGACCAGTCTGGCAAGATCGTCCTGCAGCCCAAACCGACCGACTTCTGCCCCGACCAGCATGGCCGGGCGCTTTGCCGAGGCCAGCATGATCCGCACTTCGCTGATCGCCTCCTCCAGTGCAGCCGGGTCGCTGGGTTGGTCTTCGATACAGAACGGCTTCATGCTGCTGGTCAGCGGACAGTGGACCATGTCTCTGGGGATTTCGATATAGATGGGACGGCGGTAGCGCAACAGGGCAGCAAAGGCCTGGTCCATCTCCCGCTCGGCGGTCAAGGGATCATCCAGCGTCACGGCCGCGACGGTCATCCGTTCAAAGACTTCTCGTTGCGTCGCAAAGTCCCGGACCATATGATGGAGATAGGGGGTGCGAGTTCGTTCGGAGAGCCCAGGCGAGCCCGTCAAGAGAACGACCGGCGACCGTTCGGC
>DCZN01000109.1:65880-66960 GCA_002331625.1 Nitrospira sp. UBA2083
ACACAGACGGCTCCGATGCCGTTGATCCGGGCGTAGGCATCCGCCGCAAACCCCGCGCAATCTTCCCGCGTGGTGCCGATGTGCTTCATGGGAGACTGTTCAATCAGCTGGTAGAGGGAGAGGACATAGTCGCCGGGAATGCCGAAGATATGGCGGACACCAAGGCGATGCAGCCGATCCAAGACGGCTGATCCGATCGTCGCTTTGTTACCCATGGGTTGGCTTGTCGCAGTCGGTTGAATGATTCACTATCAAGAAAACATACTGAGTGCGGTTCGTCAAGAACAACTCGACAGGGCGCGAACTTTCTCCACCAATACTTGACCGCTGGCGCATAGATTCAGGTACAACAGAGTATGGGGCACGATATGAAACCAGCCGCACAGGTTCGTCTCACGGCATCACGAGGCGTAGAGAGTCGACATCTCTGGCTCTATGCCGGGCATGTCGGCCCGCTCATCGGTCACGCGACGGCCGGCGACGTGGTCGATGTCCTGACTGCCGACGGGAAATTCTATGGACGTGGTCTCTATNNCTCTATAACCCGGCGTCGAAAATCCGCGTTCGCCTGCTGACGTTCCAGGACGAACCCATCGATGAGACGTTCTGGCAGGGGAGAATCCAGCAAGCGATTCGCTTACGTCAGCGAGTCGTTGCGCAGTCCAATGCCTATCGGCTGATTTATGCCGAAGGGGATCGATTGCCGGGGTTGATTGTGGATCGATACGATCAGCTATTGGTCATGCAGTGTCTCTCGTTCGGCATCGATAGCCGGAAGGAACTCTTGGCCGACCTGCTGATGAAAGAATTGAATCTGACAAGGGTGTATCTGCGGAACGAGGCCAAGAGCCGGCAACTCGAAGGGCTGCCGCTCGAACGAGGGTATCTTCGGGGCAGTGGAGCGACGCAAGTGGAGATTCAAGAAGGGCCTGCCAAGTTTCTCGTGGATGTCGAAAAGGGCCAGAAGACCGGTTGGTTTTGCGATCAACGGGAAAACCGGCTGGCAGCGGCCAAGCTCGCGTCAGGGGCTGAGGTCTTGGAAGTGTTCTGCCATACCGGCGCCTTCGGCATTCATGCCGC
>DCZN01000109.1:67005-74982 GCA_002331625.1 Nitrospira sp. UBA2083
GACACACTGGCCATGGCCCGAACGCATGCCACGTTGAACAAGGTGGAAGATCGTTGCACCTATCGCCAAGCCGATGCGTTTGAGGAGATGCGTAAGCTCGTGAAGGCTGGCCGACGGTATGATGTGGTTATGCTGGATCCTCCGGCCTTCGCCCGCAGCCAACAAGCCCTGGCCGGTGCCTTAACGGGGTATAAGGATGTCAATCTTTTGGGCTTGAAGCTGCTCAAGCCGGAAGGATTTCTTGTCACCAGCTCCTGTTCCCATCCCGTCTCTGAGGCAGATCTGTGGAAGAGCATCCGTCTCGCGGCACGCGACGCCAAGCGAGACATCCGGCTCATCGAACAACGGGGCCAAAGCGCCGACCATCCCATCCTCGCCAGCATGCCGGAAACACGGTATCTGAAGTGTTTTATCGTGCAGGTGTTGTAGCTCCTATTTCTTGTCTGGAGGAGAAATTCCTGTTTTGGAGACCGACAGGGCATGCGTGAAGGACTCCAACTCTTTGTTAAGCCCCTCTATGTTGTTCCGCATACTTGTGATCTCGGAATTAATGGTGCCAACTGACGTCTTGAACTTTTCCATCTCGACCTCGACGGTTTTGCCCTGTTTTTCAGTCACCGGAAGATGCAGCAGTCTCTTTACCTTGTCTGGTGTAAAGTCGAAAAAGTCCCGCTGTAACGACACGAATGCTAAAACTAAACTGAGAACCGCAACGACGATTGCTGCTCGTGCTGCGGTAGTAGTCTTCTCGTCCTCAACCCACTGATTAAGCCGTTCGTATTCAGATTGGATATAACCCCTGTGTTCTTCGAAATTGACGTTCTCCATGAAGCGTTCGAGCTTTTTACGAACGAATGAATAGCGAGTTATTTCTGGCGTAATAACCCTGCCCGATGTCCGCTGAATAATTCGTCCTACATGAACGATCTGTTTGTGAATCTTATCCCTCTCCCACCAGCGGACATGTCTCTGAAACATTCGGCTATAATCAAGAAACTGCTTATGAATGCCAGGTAAGTATGTATTGACTATGCCCATCAGAAGGCGGGCTTCCACCACACGGATAAAGAGTTTGAAAATGAGTTTCCAATAGTCACGATATGACACTTTGGTGGATGAGTTATTTTCAGGGTGTCCTCCAGGGTAGATAAATTGGTTCGGTGGATGCACGACAACTAATCCCTGCGGAAAAATGAAACAGCATGAATTTTCCAGCAAGGAGGAATCCTTCAGTAGACCTTGACTGAAATCAAAAAGAGGAAAAGGAGAGTTCCAACTTGGAGACCATCCTACATTGTGTCCAAGGGTAAGAAGAGCTCGCCTGTTATCGGCTTGGCTCAAAAAGCTGTTTTTTCGATGAAACGGGTGAACCAGTTGATAGATGAAAACCACATGCCGCAGCGGAGGGAGCCCTTTACGGGTTGAATCTGGGATTTGGTTTGAAAGAGCCCACGGATCAGCTAACCAACGTCTACAAAATCCAGGAATGGCGTTTCTGTCTAACTGTTCATAAAGAAACGTGTGGATAATCGTAATCGCCAACACTTGGAAGTAAGAAACTAATAGACGAGGAGAATTGCTCTTCTCCAAGGTATCGATTGCTTTTTTAGCTTGATTACATGAGTGCTCTCCTCCAGAAGTCGTCTGCCAATTTTTAGAGTCATTCTTCAAGTCCTCGAGAGGATCTTCTTGGAGATGGGCGACGGTCGTGTATGCTCTCTTGCATAGATCTTCAAAAGTTTCATGTTCTTGTCGGTTGAGTTCTATGGTAAGTCCGACATTCGCAATTCCGAATTTATTCAGGCCGATATGGATCTTCGGTCCCTTATTTGGTTCTTTGCCATTCTCTACGCCCCTGATTTTTTGTAATTCTTTGCCCAGCTTCCAGAGCGAGTAGTTGTAAAGATATGCATCGGCATCGCCAAACTTGGGATTTGTGCGATCAAATAAGATACTGTTAAGTTGGTTTCGGGTAGATTTAGGAACCAGCTGATCACTGCTATGCCTATGCCTAAATATGGGGGGAAAGGCTTCTTTCCAAAAGGCCTCACGGATAAACCCCAAGTTGGTCATCCGTAACTCAAACTCTTTTTCACCTATATCAAAGTCAAAAGAATCAGTGTCCCTGGCATACGGTCCATTGAACGAAAATATGGCTTCAAAATTGAGATCAGTAATTGTGTCGAAAAATTGCTCCTGACCATTATGTGTGAAAAATGTGAGAAGGCTATAGGTCCCCAAGATACGGACCATATGTTTGTCTTTAGTGTTGGGCACCGCGTTAGTTCCACCATTAGTCCCATTGTCCTGATCTTTTCCAGATCCGGTCGATTCTGAATGTGAGGCATTGCTCTCCATAGGCTTTTGATCCGTCATCTCACTTCCCCTCATTGTCGCTTACGCCAATAGAAGTGGCTCCGCTTGTTTGGATAGGATATTCCGTTCCCTATGTGGTGTCTATGTAACGAATTGAGTTATCTGCAATCTTACCCAGGAGGTCTTCGTTGCGATATCGGTTTCTTATCATCTGGACCGCATCATGCGAGGCCATGGAGGGCATTATGGAGAGGAGGCGATAGCGTAAGAGACAGAAAAAATACCGGGAGTCTTTTATCGAGATCGCTGCACTAGCTGTCGGTGTGCCACCGGTGATCAGTCTTCCACACCCATGCCGATTATGATTAGCACTGCGTAGTCTTGCTTCGTGCAGCCCTCAACAGGAGGCATCACTCCTCCAGGTGCAACGGGAAACGCCGACTGCTTCGCGTGGGCCGGTGAGCACGAACCACCCGCCGTCGACGGGGGATAGCGCGCGGAACGGCAGGCCAGGTGAGTCACATCGTAAAGCGTCGCGCCTTGATCGATCTCCCGGCGTCTGTCGCCATGGGTTTTCATGCAGGCCACCGAGTTGCCCTTCAACCAAAAATTCACACCCTGCTCAGCGGAATTGTCAAAGTATGCTACCATGGGTAGAACTTATCGCCGGTGTCTGAACCTGGAAGCTCGTATGTACGAGGGGAGGTGACTTGTGAGACAGGTGATTATTTTTCGGGGAGAGGACGGCTACTGGGTGGCGGAATGTCCAAGCTTGCCTGGTTGTTTGAGCCAGGGGAAGACCAAAGAAGAGGCCGTTGGCAATATCCGAGAAGCCATTCGGGGCTACATTGCCGCTTTGGAAGAAGACAAACTTGCCGTACCTGAAGAACGCTTTGATGCTGTGTTGATGGCTGTATGAGCAAGTTGCCGAGTCTTTCTGGCCGAGCCTGCATAAAAGCGCTTGAGCGAGCAGGTTTTGTGATGAAACGGCAGGAAGGCAGCCATGTCATTCTTCGGCGCGCACAGCCCTTTGCGCAACTAGTTGTCCCGGATCATAAAGAACTCGATCGTGGAACGCTCCGTGCCATTATTCGTCAGGCGGATCTCACGGTGGAGGAGTTTCTTCGCTTGCTGTAGATCGCACAGGAGGGAGAAAATGTACCGGGAGTCTTTTGTGTCATACCTACGAGATGACAGTGATGGTTTCGCCGGGCAGCTGGCGGCTGATCTTGAAGTAAAATTGCTGGAGGGGTTGAAGAGTTCCAGAGCCGCATTGACGGCGGCAGATTGGAAAGAGATTCGCGCTGAGGCTTTGGCAAAAGTGGCTGTCCGAAAGAAACTGCGTGGATACTGACTTCCAGTTTCTACTTCTCATCGAGGAGAGAGTCATTTATTGACATCGGTTGTGCAAGTTGTCGGTGCACCACTTGCAGTTCAGTCTTCCACGCCCATACCGATCACGATGAGCACCGCATAGTCCTGCTTCGTGCAGCCCTCGACGGGAGGCATTGTTCCTCCTGGCGCGACGGGAAATGCTGTCTGCTTTGCGTTGGCCGGTGAACATGAACCACCCACTGTCGCTGGGGTATAGCGCGCGGAACGGCAAGCCAGGTGGGTCACGTCGTAGAGTGTCGCGCTCTGATCAAGTTCCCAGCGCCGGTCGCCACGACTGTCGGCGGGATGAATCGTCAGCATGGCCGTCACCTTGCGGCTGCCTGTAACCACATACTTACCGGGAGGGAGTGGAACGGTCGGTTGTTCCATGATCAACCCGTGTTCTTCCAGCCACCAGTCTGCCTCGTCGAACTTCCAGCGTGCGGGAGCGATGCCGCCAGCTTCTTTCAGCGAGTGATAGCGGCTCAGCTTGACGCCACGAGGGCCTGGGTCCAACGGCCACAGACCCCACAACTGTGCGCTGCTTCCGGAGCTTGCACCTGGATCGCCCAATGCCGCGATGTACTGTGTCGAGATCCGCTTGAACTTTGTCTGGCTTCCGTCTGCGGCGTGTACTGCCTGAGCTGCGACAGCGACCATCACCAGCAATGCCGTCGCCAGGCAGATGCGATGGATGAGTCGCTTCCCGTTGCTCATGAGCGCGGACACGTCCTCTCGTGGCACAGAGGTTTGGATCTCGAGCTTTTCAACGATTGGCATCATCGTGCGACGTTCCTTTCAGGCTGGGTCAGCAACAACCAGAGCACAGCTATCCTTTACCAGCCCGGTCATACGGATATCCAGGAAGACATCAACCTCAGCCCTTCAATCGCTGTAATTCCAGGTGGAGGGTCTGCGTACCGTCTGCAACCCAGAGATGCCCGTCTTGGATTGTCCATTGTAAGTGCATGGAAGGTTTCGCCATGCCCGCTAGAGCGCGGACGCGCTCCATCGGGAGCAGCGTGACGGTGAGGTTTTTCAACCGGTCGAGCGAGGCGCGCTGATTCTCCCACCATGCTTCTGCGCCGCGTACACCATAGACATACACGACAACCTGTTTGGAACGGCCGCAGGCCTGACGCAGGGTCTTCTCATCGGGCTGTCCGATTTCAATCCAGAGGTCGATGGTCCCAGTCGCATCGTGTTGCCACAGGGCCGGCTCATCTTCAGTGCCGACTCCACGGCCGAATGTCAAGGCATCGTCTGCATGGAGTGCAAACGCGAGCACTCGCACCATCATCCGTTCCTCATTCTCGGATGGATGGCGCGCTAGGGTCAGCATATGGTCCTGGAAGTAGTGACGGTCCAGATCGGAGATCTGCAGGCCGGCTTTGTAGATGGTTGCGTTCGTTGCCATAGGGTCAAGGGGGAGGCTAGGGCAGATCTCTGACAAACAGTTGCTCCACACGTGTGCGTGCCCAGGGCGTCTTGCGCAGGAAGGTCAGACTTGACTTGATCGTCGGGTGATGGCGGAAGCAGCGGATCGGCACGCGCCGACCCAGTTCAGGCCATCCGTGCCGCGCAACCAGGGTCGTGACAATGGTTTCCAATGTAATCCCGTGCAAGGGATCGCGGGGATGAGATGTGGAATGTGGAGGATCCATTGATTGACAGGCTACAGAAATGTTGTGCTAAGGTAAACCCCCAGATTGCAGACAGTGGTGTTCGGCACAACACGTTTAACCAGGAGGGGCATGACGATGAAGAGTAAATTCTATCGCGGGGCATTCATTTTCGGTGCGCTTGGGATGTTGGTGAGTGTTCCGGTGCTCAACGCTCAGCCGTCTCCAGCCGGGAATGTGTTGGACTCCATAGCACACGCGAAAGAGGCGGTGGAGCATGGTAAACAGGGGCATGCTGATGCGGTGGCAATGCATGCAGAAAAGTCCAGGAATCACGCCGAGCGGGGAGGCAAAAACCCACATCTCGCCGAAGGAATCAAGCATCTGACGGAAGCCATCGAGCATGGCAAGGCGGGCCACGCCGACGTCGCCACGCAACATGCCGAAGCGGCCCTCACGCATTTGACCGAAGCCAAGTAAGCGTCCAGACTTTCAGTGAAGTTGAGTTCGTACGAACGGGCGGGGAAGCAATTCCCTGCCCGATTTTGTTTAAAGCGGACGTATTAATCGGGTTGGGTGGTTGGCTCCTCAAAGCTTTGATGATTGCAAGCGTATGGAAAGGGAAACTCCAGGGGTTGCACCTTGCAGCTGAGTGGGCCGTTTGTTTGGGCTCAGCACGGAATCTTACAAGTAGGGTAGTGGAGGGAATGTCATGCGAGTGATTGTGGTCGGCGGAAGCGGCACGATTGGGTCGGCGGTAGTGGCGGCGCTATCAGCGCGGGATGAGGTGGTCGTGGCCGGAAGGAAGACGGGGACCATCCATGTTGATCTGGCGTCACCGGAGTCGATCCGCTCAATGTTTCAGTCAGTGGGGGTATTCGATGCGGTGGTCAGTGCAGCGGGGCAGGCGAAATTTGGAACGCTCGATGACCTGACCGATGCGGACTATCTCTTCAGCTTCTCGAACAAGCTGATGGGCCAGGCCAATCTTGTGCGGATCGGCAGACAGTTCATCGCCGATGGTGGGTCGTTCACGCTCACGAGCGGGGTGCTCGGTCAGGAGCCGATCAAGGGCAGCGCCTCCATCAGCATGGTGAATGCTGGTCTCGAAGGCTTCGTCCGTGCTGCAGCTTTGGAATTGCCGCGTGGGATCCGAGTCAATGTGGTGAGTCCACCTTGGGTGACTGAAACGCTCATTGCACGGAAAATGGACCCGTCGCACGGCATGCCGGCCGCGCGAGTGGCGCAAGCCTACCTCGCGAGCGTCGAAGGCACGATGACCGGACAGACGCTCGATCCGCGGAAGTTGGCAGGCGGATAAATCCGTTCACTCAGTCGAACTTGCGGAAGGATTGAAATGTACAAGCCATACCTGCAAGACTGCTCGCACCATGATGCCGGTTGTCCCGCCATTCACCAGTGATCAGGCGCTGCTCCTCACACACTTTTTGTCTGCCCCCCAGCGGCCAAAAGACACCCTGACCTATCCCCAATTAGCCGGGTTCTTGTTTGGCCTGGCGAATGGGCCGGAGTTGATCCCGCCTTCGGAATGGATTCCACTCGTCTTTAACGATCAAGATGCTCTGTATGAGACCGAAGAGGAAGCGAGCCTTGTACTCCAAGCCATGATGGCGCTCTACAACGACTGTGTCCGGGAACGACCACGAGGGAAAGCGTCGCTTCCTCTCGGGTGTGAGATGAGGCCTCAGCCCATGGAGAATTTGCAACCCGATGCGCCGATGAGCCAATGGGCCCAAGGATTTGGTATGGGCTATGACTATCTTTCTGAGGTGTGGGATGTGTACACACCGGATGAATTTGATGAAGAGATCGGGGCGTTGTTGATGACGCTCACGTTCTTCAGCTCGCCAACCCTTGCCGAGGCCTATCGTGATGAAATGAAAGGCAAGGGTACGCTGGAGCAGCTGGCCCAATCAGTTACGGAGATCTTTCCTACGGCGATGGGTGAGTACGCCCACCTGGGACGATCAATCTACCGAGCACGCCTCGATGCGGGTGATCTCGATCTGGAACCCGCCAGCCCCATAAAAATTGGACGTAATGATCCCTGTCCTTGCGGCAGCGGGAAAAAGTTCAAGAAATGCTGCGACCTGGCGAAGGGAGCAGGGCATGGGGCGACATTCCACTGACGGGCGTAGATAGTTGTGTCTCCACTCCCACCGTCTTTCATCGATCTGATACCGCTGTTCGCTACAACAGTCACGCGATAACCCCCTGACCCTTCTTCCCAAGCTACTGCAGCGCGACTTCTTGAGTGGTGAGAGTCATCCGTCACTTGGATGGAGCGATATGCATCAGAGCATCCATGAATCATGCGATAGAGCAATCGTTTCGGGCCGGCACTGTTCAAATGAAAAATAAAATATTAAGAATAAATACGTCAGTATATTATGTGTTATGACAAAATATTGACGGAGTACGCTCTCTAAAACCGTCAATGTTTTGAACGGAGTCTTTCCCGTGTAACTACGTATTGTTTAAATCACTGAAATATTGCGCGATAGCGAATGCGTCTCTGTGGCGCAGCTCTTGCCTGTGTTCATCAGTAGCTGTGAACGTAACCACCTGAGGAGGGATCGATGGAATGTCCGAAGTGTAAGGGGACGATGATGTTGGAGCGGTTCTCGGATTTCTTTCTCGTCTT
>DCZN01000109.1:75023-75412 GCA_002331625.1 Nitrospira sp. UBA2083
GCCATTATCGACCGCACCATTTCTAATAATCGCCGCATGAGCCAGGCGGCCAGAGAAGCCCAGACTGTCGCTGCCGGATAAGAAAGTTTCAACCGCCTCGGGCTCGGTTTCCGAGCCCGCTGAGACCCTATAGCCGTGACGGTTGATTGCCGGGATTCATTCCAGCGATTGATCTACGCCGTCGGGTCCAATTCTGTTAGGCCCATCGAGGGGGCGACGACCGGCAAAACAGACATCGTCGAATAGACCGACCGCCTGGTGCCGGGGGGAAGTGAAAACAATCTCCTGGAAGGAGGGGCCGAGACGGATTCGAAGTGGCTGTTGAACCACTATTCTGGTTATACTTCCGGCATGCCCTCCCATTCAGATTCCTCTGCGCTGTCTTTTTC
>DCZN01000109.1:75623-75760 GCA_002331625.1 Nitrospira sp. UBA2083
CCCCCGCCTCTACCACATTACTCTTGCTGAATGGCCGACAGGAGCCAGCGGCCGTCCCGTACACGCATGAAGGTCCAGACCTCGAAGGATTCCGTCGCGGTGTCCATATTGCCTTCGATCAGATAGCCCGGCTCTCC
>DCZN01000134.1:0-93756 GCA_002331625.1 Nitrospira sp. UBA2083
ATCATGTCGCTCGGCGGCATCATCGTGGCGATCGGCGACATGGTGGATGCGGCGATCGTCATGGTTGATAACGCCCACAAGCGCCTCGAAGAATGGGAGCGGGATGGGAGAGTCGGCGAGCGGCTTCAAGTCCTCATCGATTCGGCCAAAGAAGTGGGGCCGCCGATTTTCGCGTCGGTACTGGTGATCGCCATCTCCTTCATTCCGGTCTTTGTGCTGGAAGCGCAGGAAGGCCGGATGTTCAAACCGCTGGCATGGACCAATAACTTGGCTATCGCCATGTGCGCAGTGCTCGCGATCACACTGGTCCCGGCCTGCCTCCCGACCTTTATTCGCGGCAAGATCTTTCCGGAACAGAAACATCCCGTCAGCCGTTCTCTGCAACGGCTCTATGCGCCGGTGTTGCGCCTGGCCCTGCGCTACAGAAAGGCGGTCGTCGTAGTCGCCCTTGCGCTGATGGCCAGCGTCGTTCCGCTGTACCAAAAAATGGGCTCTGAATTTATGCCTCCGCTCTATGAAGGCACGATCCTCTACATGCCGACGACCTTGCCCGGTCTCTCCATCACAGAAGCCGGGCGCATGTTGCAGATCATGGACCAGAAACTTCGCTCCTTTCCCGAAGTGGACCATGTGTTCGGCAAAGCCGGACGAGCAGAAACCTCCACCGATCCTGCGCCCTTCAGCATGATGGAAGTCGTCGTCGAACTGAAATCGAAAGACCGATGGCGGCCGGGGCTCAGTTATGAAGGCTTGGTGGATGAAATGGACCGAGCCATGCAATTCCCCGGCGTGACGAACGCCTGGACCATGCCGATCAAAGCACGGATCGACATGCTCACGACCGGCGTCCGTACCCCCGTAGGGATCAAGATCTTCGGACCGGACCTGAAGCAGATCGAGGAGATCGGAAAACATTTGGAGATGGTCTTGAAGGATGTGCCCGGCACCAGGAGCGCCTATGCCGAACGAGTGTCCGGCGGATATTTCCTCGATTTCGACATCAATCGCGAAGAGATCGCCCGCTACGGACTGAAACTCATGGACGTCGGCCGGATCATCGAATCAGCCATCGGGGGAGAAAATATCGCGACGACCATCGAAGGGCGTGAGCGTTACCCGATCAATGTGCGCTACCTGCGGGAATTGCGGGACGATCCGCAGAAGCTCCAACGAGTCATCGTGGATACGCCGACGGGGGCGCAGGTCCCACTGGCCCAACTCGCGACACTGCGATTTGTCAGTGGCCCTCCGATGATCCGTGATGAGAACGGCTTGCTCGCCGGCTATGTGTTTCTCGATATGACGGGCCGTGATGTCGGGAGCTATGTGGAGGATCTCAAGCAAGCCGTGGCGGACAAGGTCCAGCTGCCGACTGGATATACCATCGTCTGGTCCGGCCAGTATGAGTTCATGCAGCGGGTGAAGGAGCGACTGAAGTTGGTCGTCCCGCTGACGCTCGTGATCATCTTCGTCACCTTTTACTTCTCGTTCGAATCAGTGGCCAAGACCTTCATGGTGATGGTAGGAGTTCCGCTCTCGTTGGTCGGAGCCGTCTGGTACCTGTCGATCCTCGACTACAACATGAGCATTGCCGTGTGGGTGGGACTGATCACGGTCGTGGGAACTGCGGCGGAAACCAGCGCGGTCATGCTGGCCTATCTGGACGAGGCCTGCGCCAGGCGCAAAGCGGCGGGCGGACTTGCAACCTTGCAGGATCTGATCGACACCGTCCAACTTGGCGCAGTCGAACGCATCAGGCCCATGGCCATGATCGGCTTTGTCGATGTCATCGGGTTGATCCCGGTCATGTGGGCCACTGGCACGGGCGCCGATGTCATGAAGCGCATCGCCGCCCCGCAAGTCGGCGGGGTGTTCTCGGCCATGATCCTGACGTTGTTCGTCATTCCGCCCGTTTATGTCATGTGGCGGTGGTGGGCTGAAAGCACACACGGACACGTGAGAAAGATCGGGCAAGACGCATGAGGGACAATCAACCAGCAAACAACATTTCAAAAAGATGACCATCATCACGGTGGTACGCATTTGCGTCTCGTATAGGAACATCTAAACATGCAGAAGAAGGGCGCACCTATGAAGGCCTTACGGTCGCTGACAACGTGCCGCTTCACGACAGCGTTCGGGATGCTCGTCCTCATTCGTGCGGTCATGAAACAGCCGTGAGCCATAGTGAGAGAGATTCCGACATCATGAATGTGGACATAGGCTGAGGAATCGAGTGATGAGGAGCGGCTTGCGTGATCGACGGCTGACAGTTCTCTTCTGTCTTGCCGTGGTGGTCAACTATCCGTGGGAACGGGTCCAGTCTCGTCTCTATGTCCTACCTAGCGGGGTAGAGGTTGAGTGGTGGATGTGTGCGGCTGCGAGTGTTGCAGACGGCCTGATGGCACTTCTGATCTTCCAGATCGGTCGACTGGGGATCGGACAACGTGACTGGTATCTCCGGCCGGGAGCGCGAGGCTATGCCGTACTGCTGCTGTCGGGAGCGGTCATCAGCGTCACTGTCGAGTGGATCACGATCTATGGCGCNNATCGAGTGGAGCACAATCCATGTGGGACAGTTGTGGGCCTACAGCCCGCGCATGCCTGTCATTCCGTGGTTGAACATCGGGTTGGCTCCGCTGGCGCAGATGCTGGTGCTGCCGCCGCTGATTTTCACTCTGCTGGCATGGTGGCACCGCAAGATGGGAAATGACGTATGAATAGTTTGAAAGATCCGGTCTGTGGCATGAATGTCGTTCCAAAGGAAGCCCAGGTCGCTCTCTATGGAAACCAGAGGTTCTACTTCCGTTCCGACATCTGCCGGGGACGACGCCATGCGGGCTCAATATTTATTGATCACAACGCCATCCCGAGGGTCGTATACCTGCAAGATCCGCTGTAACTTCAGAACCACATCCTCAGGCCGACTACGAATCGGATCTGACTCGGATCTCCATCCTGCCGGCGTACTAACGTCGCCGTTTCACCGAAACTACGGTCGAATGACACCCCGATATAAGGAGCGAATTCTCGCCGAATTTCGTAACGCAGGCGAGCCCCAAACTCAAGATTGTTCAGCCCCGAACCGGTCGTAAACTCTTCGACTTTTTGGATAGCCAGGTTTGTCTCGAATCGACCTTGAAGGATCAGTCGTTGCGTGAACAGAAAATCTTTCGTATATGACAGCCGAGCTGAAACAGCACCACGCTGATCGATGAACAGTGCCGATTCGAACTCATAGTTGTACGGTACAATTCCCTGTAGCCCGATCACCCCCATACCACGCGCCACATTCCCACCACGAAACGATTGTGTTTCCATTCGGACGCCGACCTGAACATCGTAATACTTCCAGAGGAATCGACCATAGAGCAATTGGAAATCCACATCATAGTCTGCCTTGTACGCGGTATCCCTCTGCCCTTCGCTCTTGAACCAGAGCCGGTTGTGATCGCCGCCATACCAACCTTCGAGATCCCAACGGTAGTCGCTATTGCTGCCCTCTCCGCCCGTACGGGGTCGATACTCGAGAACGTCGACCAACGTGAACAGCCGGTGTTCCCGATCCATGACTGGACTGGGCCAGTCCGCTCGCAAAAGTCCATGCACCTGTGATTCGGTTTGCGCCCGATGCGGCGGGGCCAACACAACGTTCTCTAAACCGGAAGATCCATGCCCATGCCAAGATTCCGCCGCAACGGTCCCTACGCCCACGCCTATACTCAGGGCACAAACGACAAACCTCCCCCAGCAGCATTGGATCGTTATCCCCACTGGTCGCATCTCTGACTGGTTATGGATCCACCTGAACGATGCGGAACATGCCTGCTTCCATATGCAGTAGGAGATGGCAGTGAAAAGCCCAAGCCCCTGGTGCATCGGCACTGACGATGACAGACAACCGTTCGGCTGGTTTGACGACGACCGTGTGTTTCCGAGGAAGATACGCGCCTGATCCGTTTTCGAGGTACATCCACATTCCGTGCAAGTGGAGCGGATGCTCCATCATCGTGTCGTTCACAAAGGTCAGCCGCACTCGTTCGCCGTACCGAAACCGAATCGGTTCCGGTGCATCGGAATATGTTTTTCCGTCGAACGACCACATGTAGCGTTGCATATGGCCGGTGAGATGCAACTCCATTTCACGTTCTGGGGCTCGCTGATCGTGAGAGGGAACAAGGCTCTTTAGGTCAGTGTAGACGAGCACACGTCCAGAGCTCTGTTCAAACCCTCTACCTGGTTCGTGCATCCGGTTTTGGGAGTATTCGGCCACTGTTTGGTTACCTGTGCCGTGATCATCAGGACCATGCTTCACCGGCATTGCACCCGGGACCAGTGAGCGGTCTCGGCCATCCTCTTCCCGACCATATGGCAGTCCTTCTCCGTGTGTCATCCCATGATTCATCGGGGCGCCATGAAGATTCGAGCCGGACGGGGTCATGGTATGGCCGGCATGACCATTACCATGATCCGCCATCCCCATATCCTCCATGGTTCGGAGCGGACGTATGCGACGTTCAGGAATGTCCCCTTCCATTCCATGGCGAGGGGCAAGGGTTCCCCGAGCATAGCCGCTCCGGTCCATGGTTTCGGCAAAAATCGTGTAGGCACGATCCTCGATCGGTTGCACAATGACATCGTAGGTTTCGGCAGGACCGAATCGAAACTCGTCAACAGCAACCGGCAGCACGTTCTGGCCGTCTGCCTGGACTACCGTCATGGTCAGCCCTGGAATGCGTACGTCATAAAACGTCATCGCGGCGGCGTTGATGAAGCGCAGCCGCACCCGTTCTCCCGGCCGAAAAAGACCTGTCCAATTGCCCGAGGGTGGCACTCCATTCATCAGATACGTGAAGGTCGAGGCCGTGACATCGGCAAAATCCGTCGGATCCATCCGCATCGCGTCCCACACCATATAATTTTGCAGCGCAGGCCAGAATCCCCATCGTGCTGCATCTGAGATGAACTCGCGTCCATCCCGCTTTTGGAAGTTGTAGTAGCCCGATGATTTTTTGAGTTTATCGAGCATCCTGTCTGCCGACTCGAAGCTCCACTCCGCGAGCATGACGACATATTCCCGATCATACAGAAAGTCCTCCGGCTCGATCGGATCCAGAATGATCGGTGCATACATGCCTTGTAATTCTTGCCCGCCGGAGTGGCTGTGATACCAATAGGTTCCGCTTTGTTTGACAGGAAAGTGATACGTAAATGTGGTTCCCGGATGAATGCCACTGAAGCTTACACCAGGTACCCCGTCCATCTGAGAGGGTAAGAGCAGCCCATGCCAATGAATCGACGTGGTCTCCATCAGCTGATTCGTGACTCGCAGGGTCACCTCCTGCCCCTCTTTCAAACGGATGAGCGGACCTGGGATGGCCCCATTGATCGTTGTGGCGATCCCGGTTTTCCCACCTACGGTAAAGGACTGTTCGCGGATCACGAGATCAATCGACTCACCGCTCAGCGGTGAAATTGCTGGATCGAGCCGAGCCGCTGGTGACAATGGATGGCTCGCACAGGAGGGAAGGAGCGGTTGGAGCGCGGCAAGCAGCCCCAACGCTCCTACTCGCTTCAGCAGCAGACGCCTTGAAATGACCTCGTCATTCATATCAGAGCGCGTCGAAACCTGGAAATTATTAGAGAGCCAATCGTCTCAACCGGAGCGCATTCGCGATGACCGACACAGAACTGAAGGTCATCGCAGCACTCGCAATCATGGGGCTCAGGAGGACCCCGAAGATCGGGTAGAGCACCCCGGCGGCAATAGGAACTCCCACAACATTGTAGATAAACGCGAAGAAGAGGTTTTGCCGGATGTTCTTCATCGTTCCGCGGCTCAAGCGCCGGGCCCGCGCGATGGCTCGGAGATCGCCCTTCACCAGTGTCACGCCCGCGCTTTCCATCGCCACATCGGTGCCGGTTCCCATGGCGATTCCCACCTGAGCTTGCGCCAGAGCCGGTGCATCGTTGATTCCATCTCCCGCCATGGCCACGACGTGTCCTTCTGATTGGAGCCGCTTGATCACCGCTGCCTTTTGATCGGGCAACACGTCGGCCTGCACCTCGTCAATCCGGAGCCGACGCGCCACCGCCTCGGCGGTTGTCCGGTTGTCGCCGGTCAGCATCACAAGCCGCAGCCCTTCACGATGCAACAGGTCGATGGCCTCAGGAGTGGTGGACTTGACCGGATCAGCCACACCCAGCAGCCCTGCCGGCTTGCCGTCGATCGCTGCGAACATGACGGTCTGCCCTTCCTGCCGTAACGGTTCGGCCTGGGCCTTCAACTGCGATGTATCCACGTTCAGTTCAGTGAGAAACGGCATCGTGCCAATCGCCACGACATGCCCCTCAACTGTGCCGGTCACTCCCTTGCCTGTGAGCGAACGAAAGTCCTGTGCCTTGGCCGGAACAAGTCCCTTCTCGCGAGCACCAGCTACGATCGCGGCTGCCAATGGATGTTCGCTGTTCTGTTCCAGGCCGGCGGTGAATCGGAGCAACTCCGCCTCGCTGACACTCGGTAATGAAGTGACCGTCAAGAGACGAGGCTTCCCTTCCGTCAACGTGCCGGTCTTATCCACCACGAGGACATCCACCTTGGCTAACGTCTCCAACGCCTCAGCATTGCGGATCAGCACGCCGGCTGTCGCCCCTCGGCCGGTGCCGACCATGATCGACATCGGCGTCGCAAGCCCTAGTGCACAAGGACAGGCAATGATCAACACCGCGACAGCGTTGAGTAAGGCATACGCCATCCTCGGCTCCGGTCCATAAAGCGCCCAGATCACAAAGGTGATAGCAGCCACCAGCATGACAACCGGCACAAAGTAGGCTGCCACGACATCGGCCAACCGCTGAATCGGCGCACGGGTACGCTGAGCCTCACTGACCATCCGCACAATTTGCGAGAGCAATGTCTCCCGACCAACTCGCTCGGCCCGCATGACAAAGCTTCCGGTTCCATTGACGGTCGCACCCACGACCTTCTGACCCGGCTGCTTCTCCACTGGAATGGACTCACCGGTCACCATCGACTCATCAACAGCACTCGAACCCTCCTGCACCACACCGTCCACGGGAATCTTTTCACCTGGCCGGACCCGTAACCGATCACCGACCTGAACCTGTTCCAACACGATATCTTCTTCCCGGCCATCGGGTCGAACGATACGCGCGGTTTTTGGTACAAGCCCTAACAGAGATTTCAATGCGCTGCTGGTCCGGCTACGAGCCCGCAGCTCCAACACCTGTCCCAAAAGAACAAGCGCGATGATGGCCACCGCCGGTTCGAAGTAGACGGCGAGTTCTCCGCCATGACCACGGAAGGAATCAGGGAACAGGTCTGGCGTAAGAGTGGCGGCGACGCTATAGAGATAGGCGGCGCCGGTACCGAGACCGATGAGAGTAAACATATTCAGGTGGCGATTGACGATCGAGAACCAGGCCCGTTCGAAGAGCGGCCAACCGATCCAGAGCACGACCGGAGTGGCCAGCAGGAACTGAAACCAGACTAATGCTCTTCCGGAAAAGAGATGCTGTAACGGCTGACCCGGCAGCATCTCGGAAATCATCAACGCCAGAATGGGCAACCCAAGAACGACGCTCCGCCAAAACCGGCGCGTCATATCCTCCAATTCAGGATTGCTTTCCTCCACCGTCACTGTACGCTGCTCTAACGCCATTCCACAGATTGGACAGGTCCCTGGCGCTGACTGCACGATCTCCGGATGCATGGGGCAGGTATATTCCGTGCGTGTGCCCGCAACCGTGACATCGGCCGGTTCCAATGCCATGCCACAGACAGGACATGCCCCGGGCTTGGACTCCAGCACTTCTGGGTCCATTGGACAGACATACTTCACAGCTTCACCAACCGGGACAGATGTCGGCTTCGGCTGACGTTGCTCAGGAGGGATGAGGTAATAGTCCGGCTCGGCACGAAACTTTTCGAGACATCTGGTGGCACAGAAATAATATTTTTTGCCGCCATACTCGTATGAACCGGCCGCCGTGGCAGGCTGGACTGTCATCCTGCAGACAGGGTCTATCTCACCCTGGTGAGCCGGCTGCATCATTGGGAGGGATTTCCGGGGGGAAGGCATAGAGGTGACATTCAGCGGCTTTTTATTGAGCGCCTTCTCTGGATCGGATCGAAACCGTCCCAGGCAAGAGGCGGAGCAAAAATAATAGGTCTTGCCCTTATACTCATACTGACCAGCCGCTCTCGTCGGATCGACGGTCATCCCACAAATGGGATCAATCTCAGCCTTTTCCTGAGTCTGTGAAGATGTCCGATGGTCTTGATGATTCTCGTTCTCGTTCATGTGGTCCTGTCCTGTATGCGGCCTCCCACAACAGCCGCTCGACAATTGATTAACCATCTCGCTGCTCCTTTCATTGTATCCGGTACGGCAACGTATTGTCGCGTTCAGTCATACAGACGGAGCAAGTGCACAAACATTACAGGCACCACGGTGGACACAATGATTATTTGAAACTGGTAAAAAACCGAGGAGGAAGCGATGAAAGAAGGTCTGTCAGCGTATCAAGGGCTATTCGCACTGGCAGTCGAGGCAGCCATGTTGACTGCAAATTCCGCAGCCTTCTTCAAGAACAGCTCGTAACGATTGGCGAGCTCTATGTAGACGAACCGTGAGGTTGTTCCGCGATATCTTGAGGTCTTTCGCAACGTGTTCCGGTGATTCGCCATTGAGATCGATACGTTTGATGAGTTCCGCATAATTACCATGAAGACTCGGAAGAAGACGGTGGAGGCAGGCGCAGGCAGTCGCCTGCACTTCGTCAGGTGGCGGCTCCAGATGGTCACCCGAGATGGTCAGTTCTCGTAGAAAGGCTTCATTCCGACGAGCTTCTGCTCCATGGGACCGATAGTAATCGGCCACCGTATGGCGAAGGATGCGGTAGAACCAGGCGAGCGCACTTTCCTCATTGTGCAATGAATGAGCGGAGGCGACCGCTCGAGTGAGGCTTTGCTGCAGAATATCGTCCACGAGGGCTTCTTCGCCCACTCGACGGCGAACGAAATTCCTGAAGACCGATTCATCCTCCAGAAGGCGTTGCATGATCTCGTGCGCCTTCTCCACCATCACAAGTTGTCCTTTCTTATTTCTTCATGTCGGCTTCCAAGATGCTCCGAATGATGGTGATCACATTCTCCGGTGTCATATTCACACCATCGACCTTAATGTTTCCATCCAGCAAGAGCGAGGGCGTGGACGACACCTTGATCCGCTCACCCCAACGGCGGCCCTCTTCGAATAACCTGGCCGGCTTGCCGCTTTCCATCCCAGCTTCGAACGCCGCGACGTCCAAGCCGACTTCTTTGATCAGCAGCGATCGAATCGACCGATCCAACACCCCGTCGAGCTTTTCTTTGTGGATGGTGCGAAACAACACGGTTTTCATGTGATCGCCTTTCCCCATCATCTTGGCCTGCTCGTACATATCGAACGGGGTCGGCAGCTTTCCTGGGATAACGGGAAATCCCATCATCGTAATCTCCACCTTGTTGCCGAACTCTTTTTGAAGTAACGGCACTCCGGTCTCTTCGAAATGATGGCAGTGTGGGCAATAGAAGTCCGCAAACTCGATGACTTTCACCTTGCCGGGTTGATGGGTCGACGGTTCATCCTTCAGGATCTCAAACTTGCCCTTCAGCTCCAGCTTCGCCGCCTGCACGTTCGCCGGTGCATTGAGTAACCCCATCATTCCCATGGCGAGCAACCCCACTTTCCACATCGATATCAGCGAACCATTCATTTCCTACTCCTTTCTAGATAAGTAAACGAGGTCCATTATAGCGGATGGAGGGTGCGCATGCGCTTTGTTATAATGGGGCCATGCGCTGGCCCTCCTTGATCGGTTTCGGTTCCGCATATGCCCTCCTTGCGGGCTGTGCCGCACTTGGTGGCCAGGGCGGGACACTACCCTCCGGCCCGCCTCTCCTTAGTTTTGAACAGGTCAAAGCGGCTCCCGAATCATATAAGGGACAACCCGTGACTTTCGGCGGGAAAGTGCTCAGCGCACGTCGGCTCAAAGAGGGCACCAGAATTGAAATCCTCCAATTGCCGCTGACTCGCTCCGATCAACCGACCCTGGACCTCGAACAAACACAAGGTCGGTTCGTGGCGCTGCGGAAAGAATTTCTTGATCCGGCAACGATCCCCCCTGGTACGTTCATCACCGTCACCGGAGAGATCATGGGTTCCATGACCTTACCGCTCGATGAGACGGAGTACACCTACCCACTGCTGCGCGTCAATACGCTACGGGTCTGGAGTGATCACTACGATGAACCACCCCGCATTCGCCGGCCCATCGGCCCCGGTCCCTATTGGGGCCCCTACTGGTCACCTTACTGGTACCCCTGGCCCTACTATTGGTGAGCTTTCTCTGAAGACTCACGCACACGAAACCCGTTTTCTGGAGAAATACCGAAGGACATGATGGCCCGTCTGAAGAAATCGCGAGCAAAACTTTCCCCAGCACATCTCAGCGCTTCGGTCGTCACGACGCTGAAGGAAGAGATCGTCTACTGGCACTACCTGCCGGACCATCGGTTGACCGAAGACGCATTGTGCAAGCGGTTCAAGGTGAGCCGAAGTCCGATTCGTGAGGCGCTCCGTGTCTTGACCTCCGATGGCTTCATCAAAAAGCTGCCGAATCGAAGTTATGTCGTGAAGCAGTACAGCGTGGAGGAGATCGAAGAGCTGTACGAAGTGCGCCTCGCCCTGGAACTCTATACCGTGGAGCGCTTAGCCCGCAAGGACTTGCCGATGCAGGATCAGAGCGAGCTTGAGGACCTCAAGCACACCTGGGCGGCACTTCAGAAGGAATCGTCGAAAAAGCCAGAAGAATTTGCCATCCTGGATACCCTCTTTCACGATACACTCGCCCGCACCTTGGGAAATACGTCGATTCTCCGGACCATCCGAACTATCAATGAACGGCTGACCTTGTTTCGAATGCTGGATTTTGAAAGCCCAGAGCGGGCGGAAAGGACATGCCGCCAACATCTGGAAATTCTGAATCGGATTATGGCCAAGGATGTAACGGGTGCGCGCCACGCCATGCAGGAGAATATCGAATCCGGACGGAACACTATTCAGGCAACGATCAAGGATGCGCTGGCTAGAGCGTATAGAAGAACAACGTAATGAGCGCAGGGGACAGTGGACAATGGATTGTCCGCCGTTGACCTCCAGCCAATCCTCTTCCTATGCACTGCCTCTTGCGATCTGCCTCGCTACGTTGCACTTCGATCTACCCACACCTCGCCTGATCCATCCGATGCCGCCGTGCCGAAACGGGGGGATTCCCTCGCCCGTCTAGGTAGCGACCCTTCGCTTCATTAGACTTGGTACGCGAGATTGTATACAATTCTACCCACCTGTTTTTCGTGGCCGAAACCTGATGACCAACACTAGCGGATCCCCTGAATCGGATACCGCAAATTATGATCACCAGACACAGCCGGATAGTAAGAAAAGAACAGTCCAACCTGAGTTCGTCGATTGTGTCTACCCTAAAAGATCAGATCATTCACTGGCACTACCCGCCTGAACATCGATTGACGGAAGCTGAACTCTGCAAGAAATTTGACGTGAGTCGGAGTCCAGTACGGGAAGCCCTCCGCGTCTTGGCGTCAGACGGTTTCCTGAAAAAATTACCGAATCGAGGCTATGTCGTCAGGCAGTACAATACCGGAGAAATCGAAGAACTGTACGAGGTGCGCTTGGCGTTGGAACTCTATGCCGTTGAGCGCTTAGCAACCAAGGGGCCTTACAACAAAGCAGATAAGGAAGCCATCGAGAGACTCAAGAAAACATGGACGGGACTGTTGAATGGATCTTCCAAGAAAGCCGAGGAGCTTGCCAGACTGGATACCCTGTTTCATGAGGCGCTCGCTCATGCCTTAGGCAACAGACCTCTCTTGCAACACCTCCGGGCCATTAATGAGCGATTGATGCTTTTTCGAATGATCGATTTCGCTAAGGCAGATCGGGTTGAAAGCACATGCCGTCAACATCTGGACATCTTGAATTGCATCGCAGCCAGGGATACACGGGGAGCTCGAGCCGCCATGCAACGAAATATCAAAGAAGGACAGAATAACGTCCATGCCGCGATTAAAGACGCACTGGCCAGAGCGTATTTGATGAGAACGTAGAGCGCTCCTTGTCATCTATCCGGACGATAGAGTGCCTGTCATGCATGTCCAAGCCCTTTCCATCGGCGTTGATGTGCCGACTCATTGTTTCAGTGGGACAGTCCATAGCGTGTTTGGCCAGGCCTGCAACCTCGGGCTTGAGGCTGATGGGCTGCTCACCCTTCTTCTCTCCCAGAAGGGCAATACTCCTCAGGGCATTCGCTTGAATGTCGCATGTCAGTCTGTCTTCCTCGATCGTCTGAGGGTCGGACAATTGGTCGCTTGCCGAGGTGGAATCATTCGAATCGACAAAGTCGACTTGTGTGTGGATTTACGAAGTGCGCGCCGCTGGCACGTGAATCTCAGAGAGTTACACATCGATCTCCGTCAGCTGAGCCAAGCTCGGGCCTGGACGGTTGCATGGTCAGAACTGAACACGCACCACTACAGAAACGGCGGGTTGGAAATCATAGGACCCGTCTGTTCCACGAGAAGAGACCTTTCCTCGGTCGGTACCGAACCTTTTCTGCAGCGAGCAGCATCGACCGTTCCGGCACTATTGCAAGCCACAGGTACCTGTCGGCTGGAAGATGCGATGATCGCCATCCAACAACTGATTGGATGCGGGCCCGGCTTGACGCCATCGGGCGATGATTTTCTCGTGGGATACGTAGCCGGATTATGGAGCACGGTGGGCCATGACACTTCTCGGATGAAATTTTTGACTACCCTGGGCCTCGAGCTATGCAACGTGGCACAACACACGAATGCGATTAGCTGCGCCTATCTCCGATCTGCGGCCAAGGGCAACGTCTCTGAACCAATCGCCAGATTGGCACAGCAACTCAACCAATCGAGTGGTATGAATGGAGTCCGTGCCGCCACACAAGCCGCTTTGCAGGTCGGGCATACTTCCGGCAGTAATGGCGTCTTGGGACTGTTGTTAGGCTGCATCGCTTGGCAACATCTTCCTCTTTATCTGAACTCCGACGACCTTCTGCACTCGCTTGTTCACCGTGATTCAACTACCCAGCAATGAAACCCTATTAAAAAAACGGCGGGATGATTCTTGATTCCGAGGCTAACTGAATGTGTAACTCGAATGTCAGTTTTGCCCTTGATTTTGTATACAATATTGTGTTCAAGTTAATGAGGTACGTTTCTACAAAATCCAGTTGCTCGGTATTACTTCGAACGATTGGCTCTCTACTTTTACACGAGGCATCACGCTGCAAGATTTGACGTTCGCCACATAAGCCATCGGCGGGACGTTCTCCCACCCGTCTGACGTTGAACACCACACGCCGGTCAGGGTGACGACTTCACCGGGGAGACCATAGACGTGGCCAGGGCGACCAGAATTATCCAAAATTTCTACCGTGATTCCGTCTCACTGATGCAGCTGTCCT
Source organism: Nitrospira sp. UBA2083 (assembly GCA_002331625.1). Classification (GTDB taxonomy): domain Bacteria; phylum Nitrospirota; class Nitrospiria; order Nitrospirales; family Nitrospiraceae; genus Nitrospira_D. The sequence continues at coordinate 13,579 of DCZN01000134.1, forward strand.
CGTCATTCGCGAAGCTGCCCGGTGTGGAACAGGCCTCGGCCGTGATGGCCTCCGCCAACAACATCAGCCTCCTCCAAGAAGCTGGCTTGCTGACCGAACCGGTTCAAGCCTCCGCCAACGACCTCTTGATCGCCCTGCAAGGAGAAGAAGCCGACACGCTGGAATCAGCCCTCACTGCGGCGGAATCCGCGCTGAAAGAACCCTCCCCTTCGTCAACCGGCAACGAGACGTCATGCGACATGGCTCCCCGCAGCATCGAGATGGGACTCGGAAACCTCATTGGCGCCAACCTCGCCTTGATTTCCACCCCTGGCGAGTATGCAGCGTCGGAAGGGTTCAAGGCTTTGAGGCTCGGCCTCAATGTCATGCTCTTCAGCGATAACGTCGAGCTCAAGGACGAGATCGCACTTAAACAGTTCGCCCAAGAGCATGATCTCATTGTGATGGGCCCGGACTGCGGAACCGCTATTCTCAACGGCATCCCGCTTGCGTTCGCCAATGTGGTGCGCCGCGGAGTTATCGGTGTCGTCGGCGCATCGGGCACAGGCCTCCAGCAAGTCACATGCTTGATCGACCGATGGGGCAGCGGCATCTCGCAGGCGATCGGAACTGGGGGACACGATCTGCATCGCGATGTCGGTGGTATTTCGATGCTCCAGGGTTTGAAGGCCCTGGCTGCAGATCCCTCTACCTCCGTCATCGTGTTGATCTCCAAACCTCCTGCCCCAGAGGTGGCCGCAAAGGTCCTGGAGGCAGCTCAAGCGGCAGGGAAACCGGTGATCGTCAATTTTCTTGGTGCCGATCCCGACCGGGTAAGACGGGAGAATGTTTATCCCGCTATGACGCTCGAGGACGCAGCTGCGGCAGCGGTAGCACTCGCCAACGGCAGAACCCCCGACATCAAGAAAGCGAGTGTGCCCCCTCTTCCCATGACACCTCTTGCCCCGGGGCAGCGCTACATTCGAGGTCTCTATAGCGGCGGCACCTTTTGCTATGAGGCGTCGCTCCTTCTCAAGAAAGAATTGGGGCAGATCAATTCCAACACGCCAGTGGAACCAGGAGACCGTTTGGGTGATGTCTGGACCAGCCGAAAGCATACAGTTATTGACCTGGGCGACGATCTCTTCACTCGTGGGCGGCCTCATCCCATGATCGACCACCGGCTCAGAAATGAGCGACTGATCAAGGAAGCAAATGACCCCGATGTGGCGGTGATCCTGTTGGACATTGTCCTTGGCTACGGATCTCACCCAGACCCTGCCGCTGAAATGGTCCCGGCGATTCAGAAAGCCCGCAATCTCGCCATCAAAGCAGGCAGGCACCTCGTCATCGTAGGATTTGTCTGCGGCACCGCTGCAGACCCCCAAAATCTGTCCAGACAGGAAACGGCCCTTCGGGAGGCTGGGGTGACCCTTGCGGAAAGCAACGCTCAAGCTGTGCGTATGGCTGTATCTGTAGCGCTGGAGGCTGCTGCCGTCGGAGAACGACCATGATCCAGGTTCTGTTTCAACAGAAGCTTCAAATCTTGAATGTCGGCTTGTCTTCCTTTGCTGATTCGATCGCGCGTGCGGGCGGCTCAGTGCTGCAGATTGAATGGGTCCCTCCCGCACAGGGGCAGCCGGAGATTGGTCGTGCCTTGGCGCGGTTGGTCAACCTGCTCCCCGTTGAAATCGCCAACCAGACTGCGTTCGATGCCTACCAAACGGCCCAGCCGGTGTTGAACGGCGTGAGCAGTGCCGGTCAGGTCCTGCCGAACATGGCAGAGCGGATGATCCTGCACAGTGGTCCTCCCATTGCGTGGAGAGAGATGTGCGGCCCCATGAAAGGAGCCATCGTCGGAGCAATTCTCTATGAAGGCTGGGCAGAGAATCTCACCAAGGCGGAAGCCATGGCCTCCAGTGGGGAAATCGCGTTTGAACCTTGCCACCATCACAATGCCGTCGGACCAATGGCCGGGATCATCAGCCCATCCATGCCGGTATGGATGGTGACCAATACGACCAATGGAAATCAGGCATTCAGTAACTTTAACGAAGGCCTCGGCAAGGCGCTTCGGTTCGGCGCCAATGGGCCGGACGTGATCAGCCGTCTTAAATGGATGGGGCAGGTGCTCGCACCAGCTCTGCGAACCGGTGTCGAGCTCCTAGGCGGGGTAAACCTCAAGCCCATGATGGCGCAGGCCCTCCACATGGGCGATGAGGTACATAATCGCAACGCCGCTGCTTCCTCGCTGTTCCTCAAACGCCTCATTTCAGCACTGTTGAAGACACGTACCACCGCCACAGACATCGCGGCGGTTGTCGAATTCATCGCCGGTAACGACCACTTCTTTTTGAATCTCTCCATGGCGGCTTGCAAAGCCATGCTCGACGCAGCTCACGGCGTTCCAGGCAGCAGTATGGTCACGGCCATGGCCCGTAACGGAGTTGAGTTCGGCATCAGAGTCAGTGGCACCGGTGACCGGTGGTTTACCGCAGAGGCCCCGGTCGTGAACGGCTTGTTCTTCCCCGGCTATACCACGGCCGATGCAGCACCTGATTTGGGAGACAGTGCCATCACCGAAACCGCCGGAGTCGGTGGTTTCGCCATGGCCGCCTCTCCCGCCATCGTCAAGTTCGTTGGCGGTACGCCGCAAGACGCGATCGACAACACCATGGCCATGACCCACATCACCCTTGGCCGCAACAATGCCTTCACGTTGCCGTCGCTGAATTTTGCCGGTTCACCGGCCGGGATCGACATCCGAAAAGTTGTCGACACAGGGATCCAGCCAATCATCAATACGGGTATCGCCCACCGAGAGGCCGGGATCGGCCAGATCGGGGCCGGAATCACGCGTGCGCCGCTCGCGTGTTTCACCCAGGCAGTTTCCGCGCTGGCGAATACCGTTGCCAGTGGGTAGTGACCGGGAGGAATTTCTCGTGAGCGCCACACACAAGCTCGCTGTCGTTGCAGTCGGTGGCAACGCCTTGATTCGTGACAAGTATCACGAATCGATTCCCGATCAAAGCCGCGAAGCCGCGATGACATCCCACCATATAGCCGACATGATCGCCGGGGGATGGAACGTCGTGATCACTCATGGGACCGGCCCCCAGGTCGGCTTCATCCTGCGCCGTTCCGAACTGGCCCTGGAGGAAGTCCCTCCTGTGCCGATGGATTATGCCGACGCCGATTTGCAGGGCGGCATCGGCTACATGTTTCTCAAAGCCCTCTACAATGAATTTCGTAACCGCCAGATCGATCGCAAGGCCGTTGCCATCGTGACCCAAACCTTGGTCGACCGCAATGATCCGGCCTTTGCCGACCCATCCAAGCCCATCGGGTCACACATGAACGAACAGACAGCGCAACGGCTTGCATCCCGACAGGGATGGATCGTCAAGGAAGACGCAGGTCGTGGATGGCGGCGGGTGGTACCCTCTCCACTTCCCAAGACCATCGTGGAACTTGCAGCCATCAAATCCTTGGCTCAGGCTGGATTCGTGGTCATCGCCTGTGGAGGCGGTGGCATTCCGGTCGTTGAGGATGAGGCCGGAAACCTGAACGGTGTAGAAGCGGTCATTGATAAAGACCTGGCATCGAGCCTGCTGGCTCGCGGCATCGGCGCCGACTTATTGATGGTGTCCACCGGCGTGGAAAAAGTGGCGATCAATTTCAACACACCCACTCAGCACTGGCTGGATCGCATGACGGTCGGAGAGGCAAAGAGGCACTATGCAGACAATCAATTCGACAAGGGGAGCATGGGACCGAAGATTCAAGCCCTGATCGAATTTCTCGAAGGAGGAGGGCAGACGGGATTGATTACCAATCCTGAGAACATCGGTCGCGCGCTGGCTGGTCAGACCGGCACATTCATCGTTCGGGAAGGTGTCCCAACGTTCACCTCTCACCATTAAGGAGGCCATATGGCTGCATCACCTAAACTGACGAGACGCCAGCTACTGAAAGGAACTGCAGCTGCCGGCGCCCTGGGAATGTTGGGTAGCTTGAACTGGACCGGCCAAGCCTGGGCGGCAGACAAGGTCAAGATGGGTTTCATTTTTGTGGGGCCACGAGACGATTACGGGTACAATCAGGCGCACTTCGAGGGTAAATCGGCGGTGGCCAAGCTCGACTGGGTGAAGGCCTTCGACGAGGAAAAAGTTCCGGAGACCATCGAGGTTCAAAAAACCATGGAAAGCATGGTCAAACTGGACGGAGCCCAGGTGCTCTTCCCCACCTCGTTCGGGTATTTCGATCCCCACATTCTCAAGGTCGCCCCTCAATTCCCTCATATTCAGTTTCTGCATTGCGGTGGGCTGTATCAGGAAGGAAAGCATCCCAAGAACGTCGGCAGCTACTTCGGCTATATCGACGAATCGCAATATATAGCCGGCATTGTGGCGGGTGGGATGAGCAAGACTGGGAAGTTGGGGTTTGTCGCAGCTAAACCGATCCCGCAAGTATTGCGTAATATCAACAACTATACGCTCGGCGCCCGCAGCATCAAGCCGAATACGACCGTCAATGTGATCTTCACCGGCGACTGGTCTCTCCCGGTTCGTGAGGCAGAGGCCACGAACAGCTTAGTCGACCAAGGGATTGATGTCGTCACCTGCCATGTGGACAGTCCCAAGGTCGTCATCACGACCAGCGAAAAACGCGGCATCTACTGCACCGGTTACCACTGTAACCAGTCCAAGCTTGCGCCCAAAGGTTATCTCACAGGAGCCGAATGGAATTGGGCCAAGGTTTACATGGACTACGCCGAGATGATCCGCAAAGGACAGCCGATTCCTCATCTGGTCCGAGGTGGCTTGAAAGAAGGGCTCGTGCGCGTGTCCGATTACAATCAGGTGGTGACCGAAGCTGTCCGCAAACAAGCCGACGAGGCCAAAGCGAAATTCATGAGCGGCCAGATGGTCGTGTACAAGGGCCCGATCAAGGACAATACTGGTCGCGTTGTCATTGCAGCTGGGAAGGAACACGTCCAAACGGATATCTGGCTGGAAAGTACGGATTGGTTGGTCGAGGGCGTTGTCGGTTCGACGAAGTCGTGAGCCTTGGCATGCCGCAAAACCTGAACAAAGCGCTGGAGCCGTTCCTCATCATCGTGGGGTCGCTGACGGTCTCGATGGTGTTGTTTGGGATGTTCGTGGCGGCGGCGGGCGCGGATCCTATCGAAGTCTATCAAACGATGTATCGCGCCGCGTTCGGCACTTCGTTTTCATGGCAAAACACGCTGATCCGTGCCGCGCCGCTGATGTTGACTGCCCTTTGCACCGCACTCCCAGGTTATCTCGGCTTGATCATTATCGGGGGCGAAGGAGCCGTCGTCATGGGAGGCCTCTTTGCAGCGATTGCGGCTCTTACGATGCCCGCCGCTCCCCCCATGGTTGTGTTAACTACAATGGCGTTGGTCGGGATGGTGGCCGGTGGAGTGTGGCTCACCATAGGAGGCGTCCTGCGGCACTATCGTGCCGTCAACGAAACCATCAGCAGCCTGTTGCTGAACTATATCGCCATCGCCCTCCTGAACCATCTCGTTACCAGTACCTTTCGTGACCCGGAAAGTCTCAATCACCCGTCGACGCATCATATCGGCGAAGCCAATATGATCGGCGTCATTCCTGGAACAGACCTCCACTGGGGGTTAGTCTTTGGCATCGTGGCCTGTGTCATCGCCTGGTTTCTCATGCATCACACTGTGTTCGGCTTTGCATCTCAGATCGCCGGTGGCAATGTTCGCGCTGCGCAAATCGCAGGCTTGCCAGTCGGGCGGTTGATATTGATCATCTGTTTCGTCGCAGGGGCAGCCGGTGGGCTGGCTGGTATGGTGGAAGTGGCGGCCATTCATGGCAGAGCCAACGATACCCTCAACGCCAACTATGGCTACGCCGGCATTCTTGTCGCGTTTGTCGCACGCAATAATCCACTCGCCATTATCCCGGTCGCCGTACTGTTGGGAGGAATCCGCGCCAGCAGTGGATTATTGCAGCGCGCTCATGAGCTTCCCGATGCGACGGTACTCGTCATGCAAGGAATCATTTTCCTCGTCATTCTGTTCAGCGAGACTCTGTACGGTCGTTTTTCAAGATTGCAGAAGCAGGGGGTGTCCTGATGGACATCGGATGGTGGGGAGTCGTCATCGCGGTCTTGGGAGGTGCGATCCGCATCGGCACGCCCTTCCTGTTCGTCTCGCTGGGAGAGTGCTTGACCGAGAAAAGCGGACGCATCAATTTGGGCCTTGAAGGCACGTTGGTCATGGGTGCCATGACGGGCTATGCCGTGTCGTTACACAGCGGATCGCCTTGGCTGGGAGTCGTATGTGCCGGACTGGCCGGCATGGTTCTCGGTGCGCTACACAGCTGGCTCTGTAGTTTTCAGAGGGTCAACGATATCGCCGTTGGGATTGCGATGATGTTGTTCGGCACAGGATTGGCTTTCTTTCTCGGCAAACCCTATATCCAGCCCTCTGCGCCTCGGCTCCCCTCCATCGATCTTGGAGCATGGAGTGACATCCCTCAACTCAAAGCCGCTCTGCAGATCAATGCCCTGTTTCTGATCGGGATAATCGTGGCCATTGCCCTGGGATGGATGCTGAAAAATACGGCCTGGGGACTCAAAGTTCGAGTCGTCGGTGAAAGCTCGGATGCGGCGAGGGCCCTCGGACTACCGGTTGATCGCATACGGATCATGAGTACCGCCCAGGGAGGATTTCTCGCGGGCATCGGTGGATCGTATCTCTCGCTGTATTATCCGTTCAATTGGAGCGAAGGCCTATCAAGCGGTCAAGGTTTGATGGCGGTAGCCCTTGTCATTTTTGCTCGTTGGCAACCGATGGCGTGCCTCTGGGTCTCGCTCCTGTGGGGAGGAGCAGCCGCGTTGGGACCGTCTCTGCAATCAGTCGGGATCACCGGTGGTTATTATATCTTCAATGCCATCCCGTACATCATGACGTTGGCGGTGATGATCATCACCTGTTCACCCAGACGGACACTCGTAGGGGTCCCGCATGAACTGACCGTAACTCGTTAGATTGAAGATGATAGATCGATTACATATTGAAGAGGTGAGCCATGGATAAGAAGTATGTCGCATCGGATCCATATCCCTATCCCTATAATGGTGATCTCCGACCTGGCAATACAGTCTTCCTCATCATCGACATGCAGACCGATTTTTGCGGCAAAGGCGGCTATGTCGACAAGATGGGTTATGACATTTCGCTGACCCGCGCCCCGATCGCCCATATCAACAGGGTGCTGTCAAGAGCTCGTACCATTGGAATGCACGTCTTTCACACCAGAGAGGGCCATCGGCCCGACTTGTCGGATTTGCCTGACAATAAACGGTGGCGCAGTCGAAAGATCGGTGCCGGCATCGGAGATCCAGGTCCCTGCGGCAGGATTCTGGTGCGGGGGGAGCCAGGCTGGGAGATCATTCCGGAGCTAGCTCCAAAAGAAGGGGAACCGATCATCGATAAACCAGGCAAGGGCTCGTTCTGGGCGACCGATTTGGACATGTTGTTACGGCTTCGCGGCATTCAAAACGTAGTCTTGGCCGGCATCACTACCGATGTCTGCGTACATACCACCATGCGGGAAGCCAATGATCGTGGCTTCGAATGTCTCTTGCTGGAAGACTGTTGCGGCGCGACCGATTATGCGAATCACCAAGCTGCGCTAAAAATGATCAAGATGCAGGGTGGCGTCTTCGGCGCCGTGGCAAAATCGGATGCCTTTATCGAGGCGCTTTCATGACCGACAGAGTTCCTCCTGATCTGCAGGCGCAGGGAATTACCAAACGATTCGGGCCCCTCGTGGCCTTGAAGGACGTGAATTTTCGGCTACGGTCAGGCCAATTTCATGCGCTGCTCGGCGAAAATGGCGCGGGCAAGAGCACCTTGGTCAAGTGCATCATGGGGTATTACCACCCAGACGAAGGGCAAATTCTGTTAGATCAGCAGCACGTCACAATCCGCAGCCCGCGTGACGCACAGGCTTTCGGTATCGGAATGGTCTATCAACAGTTTACCCTCATCTCCAATATGACGGTCCTTGAGAACCTGGTCATCTCCAGAGCCAAGCTGAACCCCATCATCAATTGGCAGCAGGAAGAAGCTCACCTGATCCAGTTTATGGAAAAGATGCCGTTCAAAGTATCGCTTTCCGCTCGTGTTAGTTCCTTGGCGGCGGGTGAAAAACAGAAAGTCGAGATTCTCAAACAACTCGCGCTCCAAAACCGCATCCTCATTCTTGATGAACCGACTTCCGTCCTGACCCCACAAGAAGCGGACGAAATGTTGGGACACCTCCGAGCCATGACGTTGGCTCAGCAATTGAGTGTGTTGATCATCACCCACAAACTCCGCGAAGTGGCGGCCTTTGCGGATGAAGTGACGGTCCTGCGGAAAGGGCAATTCGTCGGGTCCGGGAAAGTCTCCGAATTGAAAGTTTCTCAGATGGCTGAGATGATGGTAGGTTCCGAGATCACCGCCAAACCGAAGCAACGAACACCGAGGTCGACCAGTGTGCCCAAGCTGGTTCTACAGGACATTCGGATCAAGGACGATCTCGGCGTGGAGGTAGTCAGGGGTGTCCACCTGACCATCCATGAGGGTGAGATCGTCGGGGTAGCTGGTGTGTCGGGCAATGGACAGCGCGAACTGGTCGAAGTCCTGGGTGGGCAGCGACCGGCCACCGCCGGCACGATCCGCGTGCAGGATCACCTGTATCAACCAACCCGTAAGAAGATCGTGCGGCACAAGATGGTTTGCCTGCCGGAAGAACCGCTTCAGAACACCTGTGTTGGACATATGACCGTTGCCGAAAACCTGGCGTTCCGCAACTTCGATTCGGCACCCCACGCCATGGGTGGTTGGCTCATCAGCCGCCCTGCGCTCCGTCGCAGCGCGTACGGACTGATCGAACGCTATAACATCAAGCCGCCCTATCCCGATACGCCGATCCGGTCTCTCTCAGGCGGCAATGTGCAGCGGGCGGTGTTGGCGCGCGAGCTGTCGGCGGACGTCGAAATTTTGATCGTGGCCAATCCCTGCTTCGGCCTCGATTTCTTGGCCATGGAAGAGATTCGTCAGCAAATTGTCGCGGTCCGCAATCGTGGGACCGCAGTCCTCCTGGTCAGCGAGGATCTGGATGAAATTTTAGAACTTGCCGACCGGACCGTGGTGATGTTTAACGGCCAATTAGTCTATGAGACAACGTCGCCCGCCGCCGATCTGGCGGTAATTGGACGGCATATGACGGGACATATGGCATGAATAGGGTTGTCGCCTCTCCCTATCCCTATCCGTTGCCAGCGAAAGATTCGCGCAATCGAGTGGCGCTGGTGATCATCGATATGCAGCGCGACTTTGTCGAGCCCGGTGGATTCGGCGCTGCGCTAGGCAACAAGGTCGAACATCTGCAAAAGATCATCCCGACGGTGGCTGATCTTCTCAGGACCTTTCGCGAGTTGGGGCTACCGGTGATTCACACCAGAGAAGGTCACCATCCTGACTTATCGGATTGCCCGCCGACCAAAAGAAGCCGCGGAAATTCTACTCTTCGCATCGGAGATCCCGGCCCGATGGGGCGCATCCTGGTGTTCGGAGAGCCTGGAAATGATATCGTACCAGCATTGCGGCCAGGTGCTGGCGAACTTGTCATCGACAAGCCGGGCAAAGGAGCGTTCTACGCAACAGGGTTACATGAACAATTGAAGGCACGCGGTATCACCCATCTGATTTTTACGGGTGTCACCACGGAGGTCTGTGTCCAGACCAGCATGAGAGAAGCCAATGACCGTGGATACGAATGTCTGCTGGTAGAGGATGGAACTGAAAGTTATTTCCCGGATTTCAAACAGGCGACGGTCCGGATGATCCAATCGCAAGGCGGTATTGTCGGTTGGGTCACGAAAGCCGATCAATTGACAGAAGCCCTCAGGCAGTCCTACGGATGATGGTGCGAACCTCTGATGAAGCGAGACACAGGTGTTGACATGAATTGCCGCGTAGACGTTCCTATGTGGAGGATACCCTACCCCAACGAAATGTTACCGGCTGAGTTCATGAGGAACGTCGCATGAATCAGAACGATGTCCTGCTTGCGGTCAACGGCACACTGATGCGTGGTCTTAAGCTCAATTCAAATATGACGGCTGCGAAGGCTGTTTTCATCCGAGAGACCATGACTGAGCCAGCGTATCGTCTCTGGACGATCAACGACGAACATCCCGCGATGCTGCGGGTGACAAACGGGACCGGTGTCAAAGTTGCAGTGGAAGTCTGGTTGGTACCACCAGCCGGGTTGGCTAGTATCTTATTGAACGAACCTCCCGGCCTATGCATCGGAAAGGTGCGGTTGGAAGACGGAAGCACCGTCTTGGGTGTGTTGGGTGAACCGGCACTCGTCGAAGGGCAACGAGAGATCACCGCCTACGGCGGCTGGCGATCGTACCTATCCCAGCATTCCCGTGAGTAGAGTTGGACCCAAGTACTCTCACCCTGACTCTACCGGTCAAGGCACTAGCTCCACCACCTCTGCACGGACGAATTTCGTGCGATGATCCCTGCCACTGGTTGACCGATTTCGTCCAGCGGTAATCCAGGTACAGTACAAGAACCTGACTATGACGTGTTCTTTTCTCGGTTCAACGAGAGATTGCATACTTGCCATCACGTTCGTGTGCCTTACCCCGCTACTCGGTCTGGCGGAATTGCACCCATCTCACGTCGCCATTCTTGCGAATGCTGACAACCCCGATAGCCTCACGCTTGCCCACCACTATACGGAACGGCGTCATATTCCAACATCACACATCATCCGACTCATTCTACCGAACCGTATAGCCAGGCACGACAGTCACCTCATTCTTTTTGTCTGAAGTAATAAAGGGCGGAGCGAAGGAGGAGGCAGTCAACCTTCGCCCCGCGCTTAGTCCGAGCGGGAGGGTCGCCTACTCGGACGATGCACATCTACGTTTGTTGTGGGACAGCTACACTAAGCCTGGATAAGCATCAGCATGCAGAAACACAACTGCTGGCCAGTGCTTATCCGAGCTTGACGAGGGAAACCGAGGGGGGGCCCACGAGAGCGCATTGTTGAGGATGAGATCGGAAGAATCGGAAGATTGGGAGCGAAATTGGAACACTCAACAACCAGTTCGACGACAGTCGAAGGAGGCCCACCCGCGACGGCAGCATCTGCCGTCGCGTGGCACGCCCAGGAACAGAGTACGCTCTGCGCGGATGTTCCTTGCTCATCATGGTGATGATGACTCTGCGCCTGGTCCGCATGAGCGAGTGCACAACCGGCGGCCATCACGAGCAACACACCATAGACCAGCGTCACCAGGCCGATGAGATACCCGCTCTGCCAGGAGTTATGGGCCCGTGTCATAAATCTCAGCATGGTGATCACTTCTATACGGCACACCCAAGAATCTGTCTACCGACACCTGCTCACCGATGCTACAGAAATTGCGGTACGCACCGATCTATTCGCAATACTATCAATGCCCTGACCCCAAATAGGTGTCGGTTACATCATTCTCATTGCGTTCAATCAAACTGACGACGGACTCGCGAAAGATTCGCAAACTGCTCTTCCCTATCTTCGTCCCACGAAGACGACCTTCTTCCACCCACCGATAGATCGTCCAGCGGCTGACCGAAAGCAAGTCAGCCGCTTCTCCAACTCGTAAGAATGTCTTTCCTTCAAGAATCGCCAACGCATGACCAGTTCCATGAGCACTAGACATGGGTCTCCCTCCTTCTCTGGTTTCAAGAGCTCCTAAAACAGACCGAGCGTCACTCCGCCGTACACCGCCCGCCCGTAGCCGGCGAAAAAGATCTGTTGTCCGGCAGCCGCGGCATGGGTTTCGCCGCCGATGACCTGTCCGGATGCGGCGTATTTCGTATCCGCCACGTTATCGACCTCGATAAACACTTTCNNACTTTCGCAAATCGAACCCATGACGCCCCTCCGATCTCGATGTTCTTGTACAGGTTCACGTTCCCGATCACGTAGGAAGGGAATCCAAACGTGTTGCTGTTGTTCAAGAAATAGCTGTTGGAGTAATTGCCTTCGACCCACGCACCTAACCCGATAGGCGCATGGTAATACTCCAGCTTGCCGTTCAAGATGTCGGTCGGTACATTGGGCACCTGCTTTCCATCGCGGACAATGAATCCGGCTGCCGTGCGATCGGAGAAATTGATGTACTCCGAATCGATATGGGTGTAGGCACCGGATACCCGAAGCCCTGTCACCGGCCGCCAATCGGCAAAGACCTCGACGCCGCGATACCGGGAGGAGTCAGCATTCACGGACGCCGTGTTGTTTCCCGAAATGACCTGCGTAATGATTTCGTCCTTATAGAAGGTGTAAAACGCCGCGACGTGCACCAGCAAGGTTGGATGCAGTCTCGCCTCCGTGCCGATTTCCAAGTTCAGATTCTTCTGCGGCTTCAGGCTGAAGTTTGTTCCCGGTTGCCCTGTGACCGGATCCCGCAGGAGGTTGCCGAATTGGGGAATCGCATATCCGGTCGAGGCCCTGACCCAATACCGGTAGTCTGGTGATGGTTTCCAGGTGATCGAGCCCTCCGGTGCCCAGTTTGTAAACGTCCGATTTGCGCTTGCACGATTGGCAAACGCCCCGGTCACGGGATCGTAGTTCGTCGCATGCACACTGAGACGAGACTGTTCAAACCCGAGGCCGACCGCCAAGATCCAATTCGGCAAAAATTCCAATTCCTCGCGGATCCGGCCGCCGATGTTGAAAATCGTCCCCCGGCTGTTTTGGATCAAGGTTCCTTTCGTCCCAAAACTGTCCGCCAGATTTTGGAACGTGTTCCCCTTCTGTTCCATCTGATTCACGAAGAAACCCACATAGCTTCTCAAAGGGAGGGTCAACAGATGGCCGTCGTGCCGCAAGTCGGCATAGCTCTTATAGTTCGGGTTGGTGTTCTCGAAGATCTGCGAAAATGACTGTTGAATGTCCTTCACATCGTAGTCGGCTTCTACCGTCAAGATGGTATTCGCATCGATCTGGCGCTCATAGATCCCCCCGATGATCGTGCGACGATCAACCCGACTTTGATTGAGGAGCAGCGCGTTGGCGCAGCCGCCGTTGAATAGTCCCGGCGTACAGGTGGTCTGCGCCCCACCCGCCTGCTGCTCATCGGCAAAGAACTGACTTTGTGTCAGCCTGGTCGGCACTTTCGTATTCAGCCAATTGTTGATGGCCTTGAAATAGAAGTTTTGTTTGTCGTCGATCTTATAACGGACGTTAAAGTTGATCGTTTGGGTATTGTAGTTGCTGTGTCGGATATACCCCTCTTCCGATACATGGCTCCCGAACATTGAGACATCGAACCGGTCCGTTTCCTGGCCGATGGCGACACCGTACTTCTGGTAGCCGAACGATCCGCCCGAGAAGAACGTTTCCAACCCTCGAATGTCGCTCCCGCGCCTGGTGCGGAAGTGGACCATGCCGCCCAGGGCATAGTTGTCATACAAGGACGAGGACGCCCCTCGAATGACTTCGACACTGCGCATGAACCACGGATCATGAATGTCGAGCCGTGAGAGGCCATCGGATTGAGTCTGGACGAATCCGTCTTCGTAGACTTTGATATCCCGAATCGCAAAAGTCGTCTTGGCCCCTTGGCCACGGATCATAATGCTGAAATCGCGTGGTCCGTTGGCCTGTCGCAGCACGACGCCGGGGAGTGATTCCATGGATTCCTTCATCGTTCTCGTTGGCTGGGATTCCGTTTCCGACGGGACCGTCGCCGACAGTGAGACCCCTTCTGATCGCTTCTGAAACCGCTTGCTGACGATGCTCATGTCAGACAGATCAAAATCCGACTCCGCCGACGAAGCAGCCTCAGTAGTCCCCTCAGGCGCTATCATCTGTGTTTTCTCCTTGATGATGGCAGGACGCTCCGTTTCGGGTTTCGCGCTCTCTTTCGTTTGTTGCATCTCATCTAATTCCTGCAGAATGGTCTTGAGCTGCTGACGCAGCTCCTTCTCACGCGGTGAGGCAGATGGATCGCCGACCGATGTATCCTGAGCTCCTGCGCTGCCGATACCGACGCCACACATCATCACGATTCCAACGACAACCGCGCAGATCCATCGAGACACATGTACCAGTTCAAACATGATCACGGACTCCTTACTCAGACAGAGGTTACGCACAACAAGGCAAGGCATAGCCCAGTGTGGGTGCTGTTGCCCGTATCGCATATGACGGATTGAGAGTTGGAAAAGATTACTGAGGGGGTGCGCGAGAGCGAGCAACCGCTGCAACGAGAAAAGTTTGTGGAATAACACGAATGAACCGCTGACGTGCGACGAAGACAAAGTTGGTGAGGAGCGGCGCCGCCGCGTGTATGCTCTCGGTCGGATTCGCTTGGCACGCCCAGGCACAGAATGGAGAGTGCTCGGAATGGGATGGAGCGTGATGTGCGTGCGAAGGCTCCGCCTTCGATGTAAAGAGACAGCCTGCCGCCCCTACTGAAAGCGCGCTGTAGAGCAGGACCATCCCTACGGCACATGACGCCAACCAACGTTTCATTTCATACCTGCGAGCAGATGCCGTACCAGAGCAACTGACTCCTCACTGTCCCAGGCTCGTGGCCCAACCGCGCGACCAACAGCTTTCCCATCTGCCGAAACGAGAACCGTTGTTGGTAACCCCCTAACCATAAAAGATCTCGACACATCTTCCTGTTCGTCGAACAGGACGGGAAGACGAATCCCCAAATGGTCGAGGAATTGTTTGATCCCTTGCGGATGCCGATCCGTCGTAATGGTGACCACCTGGAACTGCCCTGGATCGAATTGCGACTGGAGTCTGGAGAGGGACGGCATTTCTTCTTTACAGGGGCCGCACCAGGTCGCCCAAAAATTCACAAGGATGACTTTCCCACGTAATTCATAGGAACCAATCATCCGGCCATCAAGATTCTTCAGGTCAAACGGCGTGATCGGAGCATCACCCGCCGTTCGGTTCACACGAAGTGCGGCAAACGGATCACTGGCCGGGCCCCCCGCAGAATACGAAGGGACAGCCACAGCAAGCACGGTCACCCACCCGCCTACCAACAGACTAGGCAGTACCGTTCGAACGCTACTGCCCACCACGTTCGCTCCTCTCGGCCACCGCCTTCGGTGTCGAAAATTGTGCGGGTTGAATCACGAGCCGATGGGCCGGCATGGCATGTTCCTTCCAACCCATCACAACCACTCCTTGCTGATTCACTGCCGCGGTGGGTGTCTGCCCGTTTTTGTCGTTCAGTTTGACCGGATGGCTGAACGACCGGCCACGATCGAGCGACACACTCATGACGACCTCTCGACGAACCGGCGATTGTTCTTCCCAAATCACGACAATTCGTCCTGCCGGATCGACCGCCATCTGCGGATGGTCCGGGAACGTTCCCTTGGAACGGTTGAGTTGAGTCTTCGAGGAAAATGTCCGGCCTTGATCATCGGAGTAGGCAAGATACATTGCGGGCGCCTCATCGGCTCCTTCCGTGTACCACACGACGTACAGCCGTCCTTGCTTGTCGACGCCGAGGGACGCCGGACGATGAGGACAGGCAGGATAAACCCACCGATCATTGCCAACGACGACCGACGGAGAGAAGTGCTCACCGCCGTCCGTCGACCGTGACACGACCGTCTCTCGAATGTTCCCCTCAAAAATCTTTCGCCACGCCACATAAACCAGTCCATCGGCGGACGTCGCCACCGCCGTTCTGCAACAGACGCAGGTGTCGTCATCAATCTTGACATTCTTGGCGATGGTACGGCCATGGTCCGTTGACCTAGCCACAAACGTACCGGGTTCCTTCTTGCCTTCGCGTCCGTCAATCCAAGCTATGTACAGCGTTCCATCGGGAGCGGCCTGAATCGAATCGAACGTATGCTGAATCACTTGGTTGTCATCATTGACCAAAAGTGAGGGCTCGAACGTCAGCCCTCCATCAAGAGATTTGCTGAGCCGGAGTTCTCCGGCAAACGGCTTATCCGGTGTGATCTTCGGATGGGTTTGCGACCACGTGACAAAAACTTCCTTCCCACGAACTGTTATCGCTGGGGATTCCTGACGGTAGTAAACAGACTCGGTCGATTGGTGGACCGGTACGGGTGTCCCAAGCGGTCCACCCGGCTGTTCTGACCTCGCAAAGAAAATTGTGCGCGTCTCCTTGTCTTCTTCTATCCAAGCAGCAGAGACGAACCCCTCTTCATCAATCTGTACTGACGGCCCCACGACGTTCTTCACTTGGTGAACCGTCATCGTTTTGGTCCCCAACCGGATGGCCGGCTCGGATACTTCAGCCCACACCGGCATCGCACTGAGCCATGGCAGAGTCACGATGAGTACTGGAACGAATCTCTTCATCGGTTCCCCTATTATGATCGGGAATTTCTTTGACTTCTTGATGCCCGTCACCTTCGCCCAGGCTCAGTTTGCCAAACTGTAGACGATCGGAAGGCTCACGACGATTTGTGGCTTCCCGATCGCGTGTTTCATATGCAACGGACAGGCGAGCTTCACCGCTTCGATTGCAGCCTCATCCAGCGTGCTGTATCCGGAGCTCTTCTGGATAAACACATCAGCTAACTGTCCATCGGATCGGATGACGGCCTTCAGAATCACTTTTCCTTCCTGGCCGTTCAGACGTGCGAAGCTCGGATAGCGCTTCAGTTCCGCCACCCGACGCCAGAGCGACTCCGCCAGCCATCGGTTATCTGCTTTCACTTCAGGGCCAGCTGTCACGACAGCATCCACCGTCTTTTCCTGTGAGACCGCAACGTCGGCGGACAAGACAGGAGCCGACGCAACCGCGGCCGGATCTTGCGGAACCGGTCGAGACTCAGTCAGCTCTGGTGAAGCGGCCGGGGCAACCGGCCCGGCCATTTTGGCTTCGACAGTCGGTTCAGCCACCAGAGTCGCCGTTTCAACAATGCGCTGTTCCATCGGCCCTTCGCGGAGCTGAGGGAGCTCCGTCTTCTGTTCAATCGGTGGCGGCCGCTCAATGTTCTGCTCCAATGGTCGTACCACCTGGGATACTTCCGTCACTCGTTTGAGACGTGACGGAGGCAGGATTCTGGCTGATGACTGTGCCGGGGTTACGGCTGATTGAACCTGTGCCGGCCCGGATGCAGTTGTTTCCCCTTCCACCAAGGCCACGTCCCATTTGAACACATCGTCCTGCGAGATTGGTTTGACTTGTGCGGCAAACGTGAACGCCAAACCGACGACCACCCCGTGCAGCACGAGCGAAACGCCCCAGGCAGGAAGAAAGAATTGATTGTCATTCGTCGAGATCATGTCATGCTTCCTGATGGCTCTTCACGATCACTCGATCGAGAAAAAGTGCAGGGCGAAGGCCAAGGGAGATATACCTCCACCCCGCGCTGGTCCAAGCCGGAGGGCAGCCGGCTCGGACAAGATAGTTCTGTACGGCCCATGCGCACCTGAGCCTAATTGCTGGCTTGGTTGCCGGCCTCTGCCGCACCAGACTGATATACCAACACAGCTCCAGGATTCGTTCCAACTGTCACGTGCTGCTTAATCTGATTATCTGCCGCATTGATGATCGACACCGAACCAGGGGAGCCGTTGTTTGAGATAATGATATATTTGGCTTCACCCACTCCCTGCGCCAGGATATCCATACTATGACGCCCCGTCTGCAAGAGGGAAATCTCTCCGTTCGGAAGAAGGGTTAGGGCCGGGGTGGTAGCACCGAGCGTCGACGCGTCATAGGCAAAGAGACGATCTTTTTTCGTGACGGTCGCTAATGTCGAATTGCCGACCAACAGGTACAAGCGGTTCCCATCTGGTGAAAACTTGATTGACGCCGACCCCGTGGTGAACGATCCGATCGTCGTCCCAGCGAGCTCCGAATTAGTCAGGTTGACGACCACTGGATTCGTTGCGCTGAGATCGATGACGCCGAGCCTCATCGTCTGGGGACTCGTGGTCTCTCCGCGAAGGAGAAGATACCTGCCATCCGGCGAAATCCCGTATGTGGTGTAGGGCGCCGGTAGATCGATTGTTTTGGTCACCGCGAATGAGGCAGGATCGATCTCCGCGAACTGTCCGTATCCCTCTTGAAAGCTGTAAATCTTCTTGGTCAGTTTCGACCAACGAATGCCGTGGGGAGCTGAATTGTTTGGAGTAAAGGGCGTGGTCCCGGTCGCACTCTCCGCATTGCACGTGGCCCGTGTGGCAGGTGGCAACGCATTTTCCTTCGTTTGATTACAGAGATCGATACGGTGGATCATCTGAAGGTAGGTCGGTGAGCCCTCCTCATCGTCGATCACGGCAATTTCACCGGCAGTTTCGCTCGACACGAACGCCCGCTTCGGGACCCCAGCGCCCGAAGAAAAGGCAGCAACTTTGTGGCCGTCAGCTAACACGCAGGTGGTTCGCAGCACCGTGGGAGGATTGGCACCAGGGCCGAGATGGGAGTTGTGCATGACGGTCACTGAACCACCAGTCTGAGTTGCACAGTTCTCCACATCATCACCAGGAGCAGTAGTCGCCGTTGCCTCATTGCCGTCATTCATGCTCCAAATGACTTCTCCATTGTTCGCATCGCGATAGATATGGACTGTTCGCGTACCGGCAAGCAAATTTACCCTGTGGATCGGAGTCGCGGCTGTCAGCGGATCGATCGCCGCCACTTTGCCGGCAGCTGTAAGATTCACAAACACCCAGTTTCCGTCAGACATCTGCATATCGCCTAAGGCCACATTTTCGAACTCTGCTGCGTCGATCGTATTGACGACGATATTGCCGGAATCCCCCTTCAGCCCTACGCTGGTCAACGTCTTGTCGCCCGTATTGTTTATGAAGGCCAGTGGGCCGGTAAAGCCAGCGCTGCCGCCGGACGCCGGCGTTCCTGTGGTGGGAGTGGATTCTCCCGAACTACATGCGGCAAGACCGATCAGCGCAAGTCCTAGCGCGCTGGTTGTGACACTCGAGACAAATTTGTTTCTGTTCATCGCTTCCATGGAACATTCCTTCCTCGTTAGTGATCATTGGCTTCGACTGAGGGAGCGCAGCCGGCTCCCGAATACATCTGCTCTATACAATTTCAGAAGCTACGTGCGGCGGGCCCCGAGGCGGGAATCGGCCATCAATAACGGCGTGTCGTAAGGGACTGGTGCCGAGACTCCAGACAAGGCTCACCTGAAGGTCT
Source organism: Nitrospira sp. UBA2083 (assembly GCA_002331625.1). Lineage (GTDB taxonomy): Bacteria > Nitrospirota > Nitrospiria > Nitrospirales > Nitrospiraceae > Nitrospira_D. The sequence continues at coordinate 32,797 of DCZN01000134.1, forward strand.
GCAGTGATTTCGATTCGTCCCCCACCACTCTGGAGATCGAAGCCACTACAGTGCCATACACAATGGTTGTGGCTCTGGTGCCCGTTCTGCGTCTGCCCGTTCGGACAATGGGTCGCCGACCATTGTGTTGTCAGATTTCCCTGTCCCACTGATAGAAATCCGGTCAGCCAGAGCAGGGCGAAGCAGCCGGCCAGTGCCCGAGAAACCTGTTGTCGCATCTTCCTTAACATGGCTGATTCGATATCGCCGTTCTCTAGGAGGTTCCGCCAAATAACTGGAACGACTTCGTGAGCCCAAAGATGTAGCTGATCTGCTGTTCCAGATTGCCGTTGAAGTCTCGGTAAATCGGGATTTGCGCGATGAAATAGGCCGACGCGAAGTTAAACACGTTGAACATGATGCCCGGTGAATAGGCGACATAGGTCGAGCCAGTCGTCGGTATGGCCCTGAACTTGATGGCTGGATCGAGCAAGATAGAGGCCCCTCCCGGGTTGAACTGAAACAGCGACGCGTCCATGGCATANNATGGCATCGTTCTGCATCCAGCGGAAATTGAACTGCTGAGTCAACACCAACCACGGAGTCTGTTCGAGAGGAATCACATTGACCCCCAACGCTCCGTTCACCTCATCGCCGAACTTGTAGCCGTCACTATTCTTAGCCGTGTACCGATAACTGACCGACGCGAATTGATTCACCCGGTGCGGAATCAGCTCATACGTCTGATAGAGCATGGGGATCACTCCGAAGTTCCCTCGGCCGATTTGCAGGGTCGACTCGGCCAAGGTATTGCCCTGGGCAAATCGGCCATAGCTGCCGGTCGGAATATCGACCCCCACGCCTACCACGATCATGCTGCGGAGCGTGGGCAGCACGTTGTATTTCAGCGTGGCGCGAATATCACCTAGCCCCCTCTCGCTATAGGGCACCGGAGTGAGGCCTCCGATCTGTGCATCTGACTCGACATACTTGTAGGGGATCGCCACTTGGATGCCGAGGCGGTCGGTCAGCCCGTAGTTCATATCCAGTGTCGCAGTGCGCGTCGTCGTCTCGATGCGATTCACATCTAAGTTGGCCAATGTGAGCGTCCTGTCGCCCTGATTAGCAAAAGGGATACGACCGCCTTCACCTGGGGGCGCCTCCATCGGCGTGAAATTGTAGATGGCGTTGATGGTCAGCAGGCCCTTCATCGGCACTTGTTGCTGTGAACCGATCACGACAAAACAACTGACTGAGCCGCAGGACGCCTGAACCGTTGCGGGACAAAGTAGGGAAACCGACATTCCGAGCACACCGCAGAAGGCGAAGATCAAGCAACAGAGCTTGCGCATCATCATCATCCCATGATCTTTCTGTTAGTCCGAGCGCGGACGAAGACCACACCTCGACCTGCGCCGCAGAATATTGTGATTGGAGCAGCTAGTAACTAGGAGCGAGAAACCGGGGGACCGCGGAGGAAATACGAAAATAGACCGAGGCTAACTGGATCTGCAACGGGAACAGCGATCGTCCTTTCAATAGGCCGACGATCTGACGTAAACTGAACAGCGAACGTCTCAATGTTGTCGCCGGCCGCACAAAGCCATGCACAGATGCCGGTCGAGTGAGTGGTACCTTTATGATCGGCATGATGACCGGCATGGCCAACGCTGGGCGCGGCCATCGACCCGTTCACGAGAACCACACAGAACAGGAGCGCCCAAACCAAACTGGGCCGTTTCAAATAAATCAACATTCGACCCTTACTCGTATAGCGACGCAGCCTTCATTGTTTCCGGTTTCTGGATTCGAGCGACCGTGTCGAGAATCACCTGCTCGGTCAACAACCCACCCTTGATGTATTCCCGAACAACACCTTTTTCATCGATAAATACGCTGACAGGGAGGCCGAAGACTCCGAATTGGTTCGCCACTTTGTTGTCTCGATCCATGAGCACAGGGAACGTATGGCCATGTTGCTTGATATGGTCGCGTACCTTCGCCTCATCTTCTAATTCATTGATCGCCAGCACGATGAAGCCTTTTTGCTGCAGCTTGTCGTACGTGGTCTGCATGGCGGGCATTTCGGTCGTGCAGGGCTTGCACCAAGTGGCCCAGAAATTCACGAGCACGACCTTGCCGCGATATTGACTGAGACTCTGTGGCTTGCCTTCCAAATCAACCAAGCGAAAATCCTCGGCCGTCGTTCCCACCGCCGGAACTCGAGAACCCATTCCCCATACGAGACTGCTGCTGATAAGAAGTGCCGCACTCACACCCAAGAGTCCTCCGACCATCTTGCGACCTGCTTTCTTCATAACCATCGCTTCCTCCTCCCAGACCTTACGATCCGATCTTTGTCAACTGGAACGACCGGCTCACCCCAAAAATGTAGCTAATCCCTTGAGCAAGATTGTTGTTGGAATCCCGCATGATCGGAATTTGAGAATAAAAATACACGGACGTCCACTTGGTCAGTGGAGAGTCGAGCAATCCATCGAGACTGACCTGGAAGCCCGGTGAAAACGCAAAATAGGTAGAACCGGTATTCGGCACGCGGCGATTGAAGATTGCAGGATCAATCACAATCGTCTCGCCGGGAAAGTCCGGAGCATCCGCCGGTGTCGCTGATCGTTCCAACGACGCGCTGATATTGTCATGGACCAGATACCGCCAATGGAATTGGCCCATCAACACCAACCACGGTGCCTTTTCTAACGGAACACCGTTGGCACCTAGGCTAAGATTGTATTCATCCCCGAACTGATACCCGTCGTTATTCCGAAACGTGTGGCGATAGCTTCCATAAAAAAACTGGTTCAGTCGATGGGGAATGAGCTCATAGGTTTGGTACAGCGATCCAATGAGTCCCACTTGGCCGCGCCCGAGCTGGGTTGGCGACTCCATCAGCTCACCGGCGGCATCCCGGGCGCTCGTACTGCCCGTTGGCACTTGCACACCAAATCCTGCCACGATCATGCTCCGAAGCGTGGGAAGCACGTTGTACTTGGCGGCAATGGTCATATCTCCGATTCCGGTGTCTCGGAATGGGACCAGTTCTCCCTCGCCATTCGCGCCGTCTTCTCCCAACCCATCGATGTGCTTATGGGTCCGCCAGAGGTAGGGAATCGTCACCTGCACACCCAGCCGATCCGTAATGCCATAATTCAGGTCAAAGTTGACGGTTTGCGTGATGGTTCGAACTTCTTGATGGTGGTCCAATATCAAGCGGCGACCGGCTTGGTCGATTGCGGGGATGACACCGGTGGTCCCATCCAGCAAACGCATCGGCGTGTAATTATAAATGGTGTTGAAGGTGAGTAGCCCGGCTTGTGGCACCTGCTGCTGAGAGCCAATCACCACAAAACAGGTGACCGACCCGCAGGCTGCACGGAGAGCCGGTGGGGTCCAGAAAAACAGAACGCTCACTACCAATATGACTAGCGACCATCTGTGCCGAAACTGCATCACTGCCATGATGAATGGAAATCCTTTCACATGCGTATCGTCACGACCCATCTGCCCCCACCACTGAGAGACCCTAACGACAGATTTCGTTCTTCTGGTTTGAGACGGTGATGATCGAAAATTACAACGAGGAGGATGGGGGGCCGCGACTAGGAGAAATGCGAGGTGGCTGCGAGAAAAACTCTCTGGAGTCTGTCGTCGGAGCAATAGCAACGGGATTGCGTTCGGCCTGAATCAGAACAACTTCGCTGTCCAAAATAGTGCCCGCGGCACACATCCAAGAACAGAGCAACGTGCCGTGTGTTGTCGTTTGGTGCTGCGCGTGATGTCCGGCGTGTTCAGCTGCTTGAGCCTGGGCCAAACCTCCCACGGCCAGCACACAGAGAATGAGCAAAACAGAAATGTACGCGCGGAACATGCTACCCATGCTGTAACGACTTCCTGATCGGTCTATATTTAACTCACCAAGCAATGAACCAACGGATGCCTATGATCCACTACTTTTCGGATACTAGGCGACTAAGACAACACCTGTCAAGCCGCCATCAAACCACCGGAGGATCGAGTAGGATTCATCGGAAAGATGCTGTATACTCCTCGATCTATTTTGAACACCACCGACCATTTATTTTATTCAACACGGTACTAGATATTTCTTATGGTTACGCAAGTACTCAATCTGATCTTCGGTAGTAAAAACGACCGGGAAATCAAGGCCCTGCGGCCGATCGTGGAGCAGATCAACAGCCTGGAGGCGGGCCTTACGCCACTTTCTGATGAAGCCCTTGCCGACAAGACGCAAGACTTCAAGAAACGGCTCGAAGCCGGACAGACGCTCGATGACATCTTGCCTGAAGCGTTTGCCGTGTGCCGAGAAATGTCGCGCCGCAAGCTCAACATGCGCCATTTCGACGTCCAGCTGATCGGCGGCATGATCCTCCATCGTGGCCGCATCGCTGAAATGAAGACCGGCGAAGGAAAAACGCTCGTCGCAACCTTACCCATCTATTTGAACGCCTTAGAAGGGAAAGGGGTCCATCTTGTCACGGTGAACGACTATCTTGCCAAACGCGACGCCCAATGGATGGCACAGCTCTACCACGCGCTGGGCCTCTCCACCGGCATTATTCAACACGACGCCTCCTTTATGTACGATCCGACCTACGATGCACCGGACAAACGTCTGCAGCACCTCCGTCCCTGCACGAGACCGGAAGCTTACCGTGCCGACATCACCTACGGGACGAACAACGAGTACGGATTCGATTATCTCCGCGACAACCTCGTGGTCACGGCACTGAATCAGTGCGTCCAGCGCGAGTTGAACTTCGCCATCGTCGACGAGGTCGACAGCATCCTGATCGACGAAGCGCGTACACCGCTGATCATCTCGGGTCCAACCGACCAGACCACCGACCTCTACTACCGGATCAACGCCGTCATTCCCCAGCTGAAGGCTGAAACCGACTACACCATCGAAGAGAAAACCAAGACGGCGGCGCTGACCGAAGACGGGAATGCCCGTGTGGAGAAACTGCTCGGCGTGGACAACCTGTACGATCCGGCCAACATGGACATGGTCCATCACGTGGTCAAAGCGCTGCAGGCCTATACCCTCTACAAACGGGATGTCGACTACGTCGTCAAGGACGGGGAAGTCATCATCGTGGATGAGTTTACCGGACGCTTGATGCCGGGGCGACGCTGGAGCGATGGCTTGCATCAGGCCGTTGAAGCGAAAGAGGGCGTGAAGATTGCCAACGAGAATCAAACGCTTGCGTCCGTGACCTTCCAGAACTATTTCCGCATGTACAAGAAACTCAGCGGGATGACCGGTACGGCCGACACCGAGGCCGCCGAGTTCGCCAAGATCTATAACCTCGACGTCAACGTGGTACCGACCAATCGGCAAATGATTCGACAGGATTATGCCGACGTCGTCTATCGAACCGAGAAGGAAAAGTTTGCGGCGATCGTTGAAGAGATCAAAGAATGCAACGAGCGAGGCCAGCCGGTCCTGGTCGGCACCATTTCGATCGAAAAATCCGAGAAACTCGCCGGACTCTTGAACCGCAACGGTGTCAAGCACAACGTGCTCAATGCCAAGCAGCATGAGCGCGAAGCCGAAATCGTGGCCCAAGCCGGTCGCAAAGGTGCCGTGACGATTGCTACGAACATGGCGGGTCGAGGAACCGACATTTTGCTGGGTGGCAATCCCGACTTTATGTACAAGCAAGTACTGTATCGCGAAGAAAACATCTCGGACAGCCGCAAGCTGGAAGTCTACGAAGACATTCGATCCGACTGTGAGAAGAACAAGCAGGAAGTTCTCGCAGCGGGTGGCCTGCATATCCTCGGCACCGAGCGGCACGAGAGCCGCCGCATCGATAATCAGTTGCGCGGACGGGCCGGCCGACAGGGCGATCCAGGCACCTCACGATTCTATCTTTCCCTGGAAGACGATCTGATGCGGATCTTCGCATCCGAACGAGTCTCCCAGCTCATGCTCAAACTCGGCATGGAAGAAGGCGTCCCTATCGAACATGGCATGGTGACCCGCGCCATCGCCAACGCACAGAAGAAGGTCGAAGCCCATAACTTTGAAATCCGTAAACAGCTGCTTGAATACGATGACGTCATGAACAAGCAGCGCGAGGTGATCTACCGTCACCGCCGCGCCGTCCTCAGCGGAGAGAATCTGACTCACGATCTCCATGACATGATGGCCGGGTCGGTGGAATCGACTCTGAACGTATATTGTCCCCCCGAACAATATCCGGAGGAGTGGGACGTCAAAGGGTTGACCGACGTCATGCAGGGGCAGTTCGGACTGGACATCACGCAGGGGAAGCACGATGGTGGAGACTCGCTCCGTGATGTCGGCCGCGATGCGTTGTTGGAAGATCTCAAAACCCAGGTGCGAGAGGCCTACGCGAAAAAGGAAGCGGAGCTGAGCCCCGACCTGATGCGCTTTCTCGAGAAGACGTTCATGCTCCAAGTGATCGACCATCACTGGAAGGACCATCTATTGGGGATGGACCATCTGCGCGACGGTATCGGCCTCCGCGGCTATGGACAGAAAGATCCGCTGATCGAATATAAACGTGAAGGGTTTGACCTCTTCGCCGGTATGATGGAACGGATCAAGTCAGACACGCTCGAGCGGCTGTTCCATGTGCAGGCCGTTCGCCATGAAGGCGACCAGCCGCCGACTCCACAGGAACCGATCCTCTCGCGTCCACAGCCGAAGCTCACCTTGAACCGCGGTGATGAGCCAGTCTCGGCACCGGTTCCTGCTCAACGGACAGAGAACAAGGTCGGCCGCAACGACCCCTGTCCCTGCGGCAGCGGAAAGAAGTATAAAAAGTGCCATGGGACATGAGGGAGGATCGGCAGTGGAGCCGGGCCTCCGCCTCGGCATGATGCGACACATCTCCACCGTAATTGCCCCCCCCTTCTCTCACCCCGCTGCAATGCATTTCGACACCAAAGGCTTCGGGTGAGACGAGCAGAGTGAATGACTGCACAGGTAAGAATCCGTTGTCGTAATCCCAACCATATTCTCCCTGATTTCACCTTGACTTAAGACACTTCCGAACGCTACTCTAGTTCCCTTTCGACACCCGATGATGGGTCCGTATGGCCCATGGTCTAGGGGTGTCCCTTTTTCCCATAGTTGACCATACATGTGGAGCGCTTCGTGAGCACTGGGCATCCAGAACTCGTCGCTACCATTGCCTCAGAAATTGCTGCTTCTGGGCCGATTCCATTCGTTCGCTTTATGGAGTTGGCGTTGTATCACCCCCGGTTTGGTTACTACATGCGTGCGCCTGAGCAGACACCCGAACGTATCGGTTGGCGGGGAGACTTTTACACAAGTTCGGATGTCCATCCGATTCTTGGGCAAGCGCTCGCCAAGCAAGCCGACCAGATGGATCAATTGCTCGGCTACCCTGAGCAAGTGACCGTGGTCGAAATGGGACCAGGGAAGGGGTTGCTGGCAAGGCATTTCCTATCGGCTTGTCAGCGCGACTATCCCTCGTTTTTCCAGCGTCTACGGTATGTCTTGCTTGAACGAAGCCCGGCCATGCGGAAGTTGCAACGCGACAACCTGTCTCCTTGGCTCGATCAGCCAGATCTTCTCACCTGGGTGGACGATCTCACGGCCCTGGCCCCTCGCACGGTGACCGGTCTGTTCTTCAGCAATGAGCTCGTGGACTCGTTTCCGGTCCACCGCATTCAGGTCACGGCACAGGGACTCGAAGAACTCTCGGTAGACTATCGCGACGGACGATTCGTGGAATGTGTGATGCCACTGTCGTCGGACGCATTGGCCCATCACCTTCGCGGCCTGACAGCCGATTGGCCTGTCGGTTATCGCACTGAGGTCAACCTTCACGCATCGAATTGGATGGAGCGCGTCGCCCAGCGCCTGAATCGTGGCTTTGTGCTCACGATCGATTACGGCCACACGCAACAAGATTTCTATCGGTCGGACCGAAAAGGCGGCACGTTTCTCTGCTACTCGCGGCAATCCGTCAGCGAGAATCCGTTTGTACGCGTCGGCGAACAGGATATGACCGCTCATGTCGATTTTTCGAGCCTGGCCGCGACCGGCGACAAACATGGGCTTCAGACCACCGGGTTCACGAATCAGATGAGTTTTCTGATGGGGCTCGGTGTGGAACAGATGCTAGCGAAGTTGGAGCAGGACAGTCCGGAGTTCAAGGCGGCGATTCATTTGCTGAGGCCTCATGGGATGGGTACGACTTTTAAGGTCCTCATCCAGCATCGAGGGATCCAGCAACCCGAACTGGACGGATTGAGGTACAAACCGTTCTTTCAGTCGGTGCTCACTGCGCAATCCGCCGCGTGAAGGACCACAGCATGATGACCGCTTCAACATTCGGTGACGGTTCACTGTTCACCCTTCACGTTTCACGGTGTTGTCATGGGTAGTACTCCTGTTCCGGAAAACTATCTTCCGATCCTCCTTTTCATCGGAGTGGGCATTGCCCTCGGAACACTGACCCTCCTCGTCGGGAAGTTTGTCCGTCCCAACCAGCCCTATCGGGCAAAGTTAGCCCCCTATGAAAGCGGAAGTCCGCTCTTTCAGGATGCCCGCGTACAGTTCCCGATGCGGTACTACATCATCGCGATGCTCTTCGTCATTTTTGATGTGGAAATCGTCTTCTTGTTTCCATGGGCCGTTGCATTCACCCGTTTGGGGTTGGTTGGATTAGTGGAGATGGTGCTGTTCATCGCCATACTCGTGGTGGGATTCTGGTACGCATGGAAAAAAGGGGTGCTGGAGTGGGACTGAAACGTGACCGTTGTTCGTATCTCGTGAAGCGTGAAGCGCAAGCGCTGCGCACCCCGCTTTCGACGAACGACGGTTCACGAACGACGCGGGACGTGTCATGAGTCTGTTGGAACGGCAGTTCGACGCCAATATCGTGACGACGAACCTGGATGCGATCGTCAACTGGGCCAGAAAGTCGGCCTTGTGGCCGATGACCTTCGGACTGGCCTGCTGCGCCATTGAAATGATCGCCAGTGTCTCGTCCCGCTATGATCTGGACCGATTCGGAGCCGGTGTCTTTCGTGCCTCACCCAGGCAATCGGATCTCATGATCGTCGCAGGAACGGTCTCACGCAAGATGGCACCAGTGATTCGGCGGATTTACGATCAAATGCCCGAGCCCCGCTATGTCATCTGCATGGGGTCGTGCGCGACGTCCGGCAATCACTACAACAGCTATGCGGTCGTGCAGGGTGTGGATCAGATTGTGCCGGTTGATGTCTACGTCCCTGGGTGCCCTCCGAGACCGGAAGCCTTACTGGACGGGCTGTTGAAGTTACAGGAGAAGATCCAGCGCGAGCGAGTATTCGTGAAATGAGTTCGTCATGGATGCACGTTGCAAAGTGGAACGTTCTAAAGTTTGAAGTTCGGGCCTCCTCCTGGAACGCCACCGACTTACGGACTTTCCGACTTTCACACGTTCGATGAAAGAATCTATGCAATCTCTCATTGAAACGTTGCTCAACAAATTCCCGCAGACTGTGTTATCCGTTGACGTGGATACGGCTCGATCGGAAACGACCGTTCATGTCGCCGCACCCAAGCTCCTTGAGCTCGCGCGTTTTCTGCATGATGCACCCGAAGCATGTTTTGACCATATCACCGATATCTGCTCGGCCGACTATCCGAGCGATCAGCAGCGATTCGAGGTGATCTATCAGTTGTTGTCGCTCCCGCATGGGAAGCGATTACGCCTGAAAGCCAGGGTCACGGAGGAGCACCCCTCGATTGACTCGGTCACGAGCGTCTGGCGCGGCGCGGATTTTCTCGAACGTGAAGTCTACGACATGATGGGAATCCGGTTTGCGGGCCATCCGGATCTGCGTCGCATTCTCCTTCCGGAAGACTACGCGGAAGGGTACCCATTGCGGAAAGACTTCCCCACCGAAGGCCGAGGGTGGCGCAGCCAATTTGACTTTATCCCGCGCCTTGATGAACCGCCCGTCGAGCAGGTCGAGTGCGAGGTCCCGGAGTTTGAAAGAAAATTGTTCATGTCGGCGCCGAGTACTTCGTCGGCCAAACGGCGGGAAGAACTGCTCTTGAATATGGGGCCGCAGCATCCCAGCACGCATGGTGTCGTGCGAGTGGTGCTTGAACTGGACGGGGAACGGATCATCAAGGCCACTCCCGATCTGGGATATCTCCATCGCGGAGTGGAAAAACTGGCTGAAGGTCTCGCGTATATGCAGATCATCCCGCATACCGACCGGCTCGATTATGTCTGTGCGATGGCGAACAACTACGCCTATGTGCGGGCCGTTGAAAAGCTCCTCGACATCACCGTGCCTGAACGGGCTGAGTATATCCGCACGATCGTCGCGGAGATGCAACGTATTCTGGGACATCTGTTTTGGCTCGGCGCCCAAGCGCTGGATATCGGGGCCATGACGGTCTTCTTCTGGACATTCCGCGAGCGGGAAACCTTGCTCGACATGTTCGAACGACTCTGCGGAGCCAGGCTCACGTTGAATTACTACCGGATTGGCGGTGTCGACAGTGACTTTACCCCGGAATTGGTGGCCCAGCTGAAGGCGTTTCTGGATACATTCCCCCAAAAGGTGAACGAGTATGATTCGCTCCTCGCGAGTAACCGAATTTGGATCGCACGGACCAAGCATATCGCGGTGATCTCCGGACAGGACGCCATCAATTTCGGCATGACCGGTCCCTCCTTGCGCGGATCCGGCGTCGCCTATGACGTCCGCAAACTCGAACCCTACGGCGTCTACCATAAAGTGGATTGGGAAGTGCCGGTCGGGAAAAACGGGGACACCTATGATCGCTACTGGATTCGCGTCGAAGAAATGCGCCAGAGCGCACGGATCATCTCACAGTGTCTCGATCAGATGCCGCCCGGCCCCATCATCGCCGACATGCCGCAATATATTCCTCCGCCCAAACAGCATGTGATGCGGGACATGGAGAGCTTGATTCACCATTTCATCATCTTTACACAAGGGTTTAAACCGCCGAAGGGCGAGACCTATTGCGCGACGGAAGCACCAAAAGGCGAGCTGGGGTTCTTCATCATCAGCGACGGAAGCCCCCGTCCCTATCGCCTGAAAATTCGCTCGCCCTCCTTCATCCACATGGGCGCATTCGACCATATGGCACGAGGATATCTGATTTCCGACATCATTACGATTTTCGGGACCTACGACGTCGTCATGGGGGAGTGCGATCGGTGATACACGAGCGGCTGACAAGAAGGAGCGCTGACAGGCTGACATCCGGGACTCGTCAGCCTGCCCCTTGCGTGCTTGTCAGCGCCGGGGCTGTAGACGCATGACGTTCTTAAACAAATACAAAGACGAGATCGACGAGATTCTGAGCCGCTATCCGGTAAGACGGTCCGCCTTGATTCCTCTGCTCTATGTCGCCCAGCGCGATCAGGGGTACGTGGACGAATCGGCTATGCAGGAAATCGCTCAACTCCTCAAACTGACGCCCCCGCAAGTCTATGAAACCGTCACATTCTATACGATGTTTAATCTCAAGCCGGTGGGGAAGTTTCACCTGCAGGTCTGCAAATCTCTCATGTGCGCGCTCGTCGGTTCAGACACCGTCGTTGAATGGATTCGCGCGAAGCTGGGCATTGGCCCCGGTGAAACGACGGCCGACGGATTGTTTACGCTCAGCGTGGTGGAATGTCTGGCGGCCTGTGGAACCGGTCCCATGATGCAAGCCAATGAGGACTACTATGAGCAATTGACCGAAGACAAACTGGACCGCATTCTGGCCGATTTGCGGTCGGCAGGTACCAGTCCACTCAAGAGTGGGCCTTTTATGTGGCCGGAGCCAGTAAACAGTCAGGGGGTGAACAGTGAGGAGTAAGGGGATGTCCATCTGTTTCTGTAGTGGAGTCTTTCTTGTAACCCCTGCCCCTTCACCCTTCACGCTTCACGAGTGGTACTAAGATGCCGCAACACGAACTGATCTTACTGAAAAGCATGATGCAACCCGGCTATACCGGGTCGTTGTCGGACTATGAGAAAACGGGAGGCTACCATGCGTTGCGCAATGCGCTTGGAAAGATCGCCCCGGCAGATGTTACTGCGACAGTCCGGAAATCCGGTCTCCGCGGGCGCGGCGGGGCGGGGTTCCCAACCGGTGTGAAATGGGGATTTCTCCCGAAAGATTATCACGGCCCTCGTTATTTATGCTGTAACGCCGACGAAAGCGAGCCCGGCACATTCAAAGACCGACAGTTGATGGAGCGGGATCCCCATCAAGTGCTGGAAGGCATCGTCTTGGCCTGCTATGCCATTGGTGCGGAAACCGCCTACATCTATATCCGTGGCGAAATGGTCCTGGGCTCGAAAATCTTGGAGCACGCCATCGGCGAAGCCCGGGCGGCGGGGTATATCGGAAAGAATATCCTGGGCACAGGCATCAACGTGGATGTCTGGGTGCACCGAGGAGCGGGGGCCTATATTTGTGGCGAAGAAACCGCCCTATTGGAATCACTTGAAGGCAAACGTGGCCTCCCTCGCATCAAGCCCCCGTTTCCAGCCACCCATGGGCTGTACAACAAGCCGACCGTGGTGAACAACGTCGAAACATTGGCGAACCTTCCACACATCATGAACCGAGGCGCCGAATGGTTCGCCGCAATCGGATCCCCGCCGAAGAGCACCGGCACCAGAGTCTTCTGTGTGAGTGGACATGTGAAACGGCCTGGCAACTATGAAGTTCCGATGGGCATCACCGTCCGAGAGCTGGTGTACGAACATGCCGGTGGCATGCGGTCCGATAAGCCGATCAAGGCCTTTATTCCAGGAGGCGCGTCGGCCCCATTTCTGACGCCCGCTCATCTCGACGTGAAACTGGATTTCGAACATGTTGCGGCGGCCGGATCCATGCTGGGGTCCGGCGGTGTGACCGTGATGGAAGAAGGCACCAGTATGGTCTGGGCGGCACTCAGACTGATGGAGTTTTTCTATCATGAGTCGTGCGGGAAGTGCAGCCCCTGCCGAGAGGGAAGCTCATGGCTTGTTCAGACTCTGCGCAGGATTATGGCGAAGCGGGGCCGGATGCAGGACCTTGAAACCCTGCTGGATCTATGCAAAAACATCGCAGGTCGAACAGTCTGTGCGTTCGGTGACGCGGAAGTAGCACCGATTCAGAGCACATTGAAGCATTGGCGACAGGAATATGTCGACCTTATCAATGAAGCGGAAACCGCCAATCTGATCAGACCTGAACCGGTAGGAGCAACGCGCGAACGTCTCTCGTGAAGCGTATCTCGTCTTGTGCAAGTGAAGGGGATGAATGAATTGTGACATTTTACGAACTGCCGCTTCACGCTTCACGAACAACGCGCGACAAGCATGATGCCTGACAGCACAGCACAGATGGTTCGCATGACGATCGACGGCATGACCGTCAAGGTTCCGAAAGGCACCTTGGTGATCGAAGCCGCTCGGCGTGTCGGCGTCATGATTCCACATTTCTGCTACCATCCGAAGCTGAAGCCGGACGCCAATTGCCGTATGTGTCTGGTCGAAATCGAAAAGGTGCCCAAACTTCAAACAGCCTGCAGCACGCCGGTCGACGAAGGGATGAACGTGCGCACCGCGACCACTGTGGTCAACGATGCCCATCGGTCGGTGCTCGAGTTCATCCTGGCCAATCATCCGCTGGACTGTCCGGTGTGCGATCAAGGTGGACGTTGTGACCTTCAAGATTTCTCTCATCAGTACACCGCGACCAGCCGATTCGTTGAAACCAAACGAATCTTCCAAAAGGAGTATTTCAGTCCGCTGATCGAGACGCAGATGAATCGCTGCGTGCAATGTCTCCGGTGCGTTCGGTACTGCGATGAAGTGATGGACGTCAAAGCATTGGCTCCCTCCGGCCGCGGAACCATGACCGAAATCAAGCACTTCGGCCCACACGCGTTGGATTGTGAGTTCTGCGGAGGCTGCGTTCAGATTTGCCCGGTCGGAGCGATTACCAGCCGTCTTTCGATGTACGAGTATCGACCATGGATGCTGAAACGAGCTGAGACCATCTGCGGTTACTGTGGTGATGGATGCCAGATGACCGTCCAGACGAAGGGGCAAGAGTTGATCGAAGTGAATTCGGCCCACGGAGCCGGACGGAATAATGGAGATCTCTGCGCCCGCGGGTTTTTTGGGTTCCATGCCGCCAGCCATCCGGATCGCCTGACGCACCCACTCATTCGCCGGAATGGTGCACTCGTGCAAACCACGTGGGAAGAAGCGTTGGAGTACGTCGCCGATCGTATCAGTACGATCAAGACGGCCCATGGAGGCCAGAGCATCGGCGGATTGATCTCGGGCCGATGCACCAACGAGGAACTTTACCTCTTTCAAAAATTTCTGCGGATCGCCGTCGGCACCAACAATATCGACAGCAGCGCTCGCTACGGCCACGTCAACGGCGTGCAGGCCATGCGTCTCGTGCAAGGGACCCATCGGTGGACCGTGACCTTCGACGACATCCTCGATGCCGATGTGCTCCTCCTCGTGGGAACAAACGTGACCGAGACGAACCCGATCACGGGGCTCAAGGTCAAAGAGGCGGTGAAGAAACGCCGGGCCACGCTGATCACGATTGAATCGTTGGAACCGGTCATTGGCACGATAAGCAATATTGCCAATCTCTCGCACCATCATTTCCGCGTACCCCCTAGCGATATGCAGAACGCCCTGCTCGGTCTGCTGAAGGCCGTCGCTGAGCACAACCTCATCCAGCCGACCATGGCCCAACAGTCTCCCGAATATGTGACGGCCATCACGAGCGCCCTCCAGAAGATCTCTTGGCAGGAGGTTCAGACGGCAACCGGGATTCAACCTGATGCGTTCGAACAGGCCGCCAAAGTCTTGGCAGCCGGGCGGCGGGTCATCGTGCTCGTCGGACAACTGCTCCTGCGCAGCGAGCGTGGATACGACGGATCCCTGACACTCCTTGACCTCCTTCTCCTGATCGGGAAGTTGGATCAGCCGGGATGCGGGTTTGCACCGCTGGCGGAGGAAAACAACGATCAAGGCGCCGTTGAAATGGGTGCCGTCACCGAGTTCCTGCCGGGGGTCTGTTCCACCACCAACCGCGCGGATCGCGATCGGATCATGGCGCAATGGAACGGGGTCCTGCCGCCGACGGTTGGCGCCTCGCTCGTGGAAATGTTGGCCCATGCCAACGCAGGAACCCTGAAGGCCATGTTCATTGTCGGAGAAAACCCGGTGGGAAGCCTCCCTGCGTCACTGCGCGCCGAGGACGCCTTGCGCAAGCTGGATCTGCTGGTCTGTCAGGAGCTGTTTTTGACGGAGACTGCATCGTTAGCCCATGTCGTGCTGCCGGCCGCTTCGTCCCTGGAAAAAAGTGGGACATTTACGAACACGGAAGGACACGTGCAAGCCGTTCGGCCCTCGATTGAACCCGTTGGCGAAAGCCGCCCAGACTGGGAGATTTTTTCTGCTCTTTCAATCCTCTTGAACTCACCGATGGAATACGCCGAGGCCAAAGAAATTCTCAAAGAAATTCGGAGTCTCATCCCCAGCTATGGGTCCCTGGGGCCGACACCCCTGCCTCCGAAGGTCGATCGGCTCGCCGTTGACCGCTATCTCGCTGAAGGCTATCAGCGCGAGCTTGCGATGCGCTATCGACTCGTGATACCGAAACCGTGGCCGGATGGGACGCTCCGATTGGATTTGGTGCAGAGCCTGTTCCACTCTGGGAAGTTCTCTACTCGCGCCAAGGGCCTGTTACAAGTTGAACACGGCGGGTGGCTCCGGATCAATCCGCGTGACGCGGCGCGATTTGCCTTACTGAACGGCGATCGAGTCCGCCTTTCCAGCACGACCGGAGAAATGACGACCGAAGTGAAAATTATGGACCGAGTCCCACAAGGCACGGCCTGGTTCCCGGATCACTTCGGCCAAGTTGCCGTCCGATTATTCGAATGCGCCGTCGATCCGATCACGCATGTTCCATCGCTCCGAACGGCGACGGTGTCCATGATGAGGGTCGCTTAATACGTCTCGTCATCGTTGAAGATTGTGCTAATTGAGGAGTCCTATTGTGACTGAATTCGGCTTGCGTCTCGCCATATCGCTTACTCAGATCGCTGCAGTCATGTGCATTGTGGTCTTCACTGTGCTTGTTCTGACCCTTGCAGAACGCAAAGTCCTGGGATGGATGCAGGACCGTATGGGACCGATGGAAGTGGGTCCCTATGGCATTCTTCAGCCGTTGGCCGATGCCATTAAGCTGTTCTTTAAGGAAGACATCATTCCTGCCGGTGCCAACAAGTTCCTGTTCACCATGGCTCCGATTCTCTGCTTGATCCCAACGTTCATCGGATTCGCCGTAATTCCCTGGGGCCCCAATTGGACGTTTGAGGTGAATGGTGTCACGGTGAGGCCGTTCGTCATCAGTGACATCAACATCGGCATTCTTTACATTTTAGCCTTCGCATCACTGGCGGCCTACGGCATCATCCTGGGAGGATGGGCGTCCAACAGCAAATACTCCTTGCTCGGCGGCCTCCGATCCGCCGCACAGATCATCAGCTACGAACTCAATGTCGGATTGTCCATCGTGGGTGTGCTTATTCTCTCCGGATCACTCAGTCTCGTGACGATCACCGATAACCAGGCCGGGGGGTTTTGGCATTGGTACCTGTTTGCATTGCCGGCGCCGCAGATTTTTGCGTTTGTCGTGTACGTGATCTCCGTGGTTGCTGAAACGAACCGTGTGCCGTTCGATTTGCCGGAAGCAGAGAGCGAGCTCGTGGCCGGGTTCTTTACCGAATATAGCGGCCTTCGGTTCGCATATTTTTTCCTCGCTGAATACGCGAACATGGTGTTGGTGTCCTGTGTGGCCTCCGCATTGTTCTTAGGAGGGTGGAATGCCCCGTACCCCGGAACCATTGCGGAACTGGTCGGTGTGCCATACTTGGCATGGGCCGAAAATACGATGTGGTTTGCGGTCAAGACCTACTCATTTTTATTTCTTTTCTTCTGGCTGCGAGCCACGTTACCGCGGTTACGATACGATCAGCTGATGCGATTCGGATGGAAAGTACTGCTGCCTATCGCATTGGGAAATATCGTCGTGACATCCATCGCCGTGTTTATTTACCAGCAGATGAAGTGATCCACGGACCCGGTATGACCATGACTGCACACAACACGCGCCAGAGTCTGTCCGATTGGTTGAAGACCATCACGTTTTACGAGATTCTTGTCGGCATGAAGGCGACATTGTCGCATCTCCTCAATTACCGTCCGGTGACCTTGCAGTATCCCCATGAAAAACGCACGCTGCCGGACAACTATCGCGGGATGCTCGCGCTACTCCGGTACGATGATGGAACCGAAAAGTGTGTGGGCTGCGATCTGTGTGAAGCCGCCTGCCCGTCACGTGTCATCCGGGTCGTCAGCGCCGAAGTGCCGGGGGAACCGACCAAACGCTACTCAAAAGAGTATTACATGGATATGACCCGATGCTTATTCTGCGGGATGTGTGTCGATGCCTGTCCCGTCGATGCACTGGGGATGACAAGGGAATTTGAATGGGCCGTATACGATAAGCGGCAACTCCACCTAAACAAACAGCAGTTGCTCGCGATCGGCGACCGTTCGTATCCCGTTCGCGAGAAGCGCTTGGAACTTCAGCATCCGAATGTGGCATTCTTCAACGTGGCGTTCAACCACGTGCCACCAAAACCGGCTGACCCCAGAGGATAACGCGTCGAGAGACTAATGACTGCACCATCGTTGCGTTAGTCCGGTCTATCGGCCTCTAACACAGGAACCACCTCATGTCGCTGCTGTTTTTTGGGTATTTCGCCGGGATGATTGTCGCGACCTCCGTGCTTGTCGTGGCATTGAGAAACCCTGTCTACAGCGCACTGTGTCTTCTGATCATGTTTTTTCATGTCGCGGGACTGTTCGTCACTCTGCATGCCGAATTCCTGGCGGCCGTGCAGATTATCGTCTATGCCGGGGCCATTCTGGTCCTATATTTATTCGTCGTCATGTTGCTGAACGTGAAACAGGACGACCGCTATCACAGCCAATGGAGAATCGCAGGATTTGTCTGCATCCCACTATTGATCGAAGCCCTCATGCTGCTGTCGGGCGGCGCAGGACGCGGCCCTACCGACGGTCGTGGGTTTCCAATGCAGGCGCAAGAGGCAATTCCCACGAACAATACGTTGGCCATCGGTGAAAAACTGTATTCAACCTACCTGTTTCCCTTTGAAGTTGCGTCGTTGGTGCTGTTGGTCGCCATGATCGGTGCCATCGTCCTTGCAAAACGAGACATCGGCGGAGACGAAACTTAACAGTGATGAGCTACACAATGGGAATCGCATGACAGTTCCTATTTCCTACTATCTGATTTTGAGCGGGATTGTGTTCTTGACCGGCATGGTCGGCGTCCTGATTCGCCGCAACATTATCGCCATTCTCCTGTCGGTCGAGCTGATGCTGAACGCGACCAATATTAATTTTGTCGCGTTCTCCGATCATCTTCGAGATCTCGGCGGGCAAGTATTCGTCTTCTTTGCATTGACCGTCGCAGCCGCGGAGGTCGCCGTCGGGCTCGCGATTATCATTGCCCTGCACCGTTCACGATCCACGATTAACGTCGAAGAGTTCAATCTGCTGAAATGGTAAAGAAGCCGTCCCTCGCAGGGAATCACAATGCGTGGCAACCATTCTTTCCCATTACGCTTCACGAGCGACGAACAACGAGGCACGGGCGCTGATGCTGTACGCACTGATTCCACTTCTTCCCCTTGCAGCGTTTCTTGTCTTAGGTCTCGCTGGTTCGCAGGTCAAGGACAAGTCTCACGTGATCGCAGTCCCAGCGGTGCTGCTGTCATTCGTCCTGGCACTCGCGGCGTTTATTGAAGTCGCCTCCGGCTCCGTCATTTCGATCCCACTGTACACCTGGCTGACATCGGGTCATCTCGATATTCATATCGGCCTTTACATCGACCGGCTGACCGCCGTCATGCTCCTGCTGGTGACGGGGGTCAGTTCCCTGGTCCATATTTATACGATCGGCTACATGCACGGTGAGCCTGGTTACGCCCGTTTCTTCAGCTATATCGCCCTGTTTACCTTCTCCATGCTCATGCTGGTACTGGCTGATAATCTGCTTCAATTATTCGTGTTCTGGGAAGCCGTCGGGCTATGCTCGTATCTCTTGATCGGGCATTGGTATGAACGGGCTTCGGCTTGTGCCGCGGCTACCAAGGCCTTTCTCGTGAATCGCGTTGGGGATTTTGGTTTCCTGCTCGGTCTGCTCCTGGTCTGGTATCAATTCGCCTCGCTGAACTATCTCGACATCTTCCCCGCCCTGCATGAGACGACTGATGTGACGATGAATCTCCTCGGGCCTTTCGGGGGTACATGGGAGGTCTCTGTCTTTACCCTGATTGGACTGCTCCTGTTTACCGGCGCGGTCGGAAAATCCGCTCAAGTGCCACTTCACGTCTGGCTGCCTGATGCCATGGAAGGCCCGACGCCGATTTCGGCTCTCATTCACGCGGCCACGATGGTCACAGCTGGCGTCTTCATGGTGGCGCGTCTGGCACCGATCTATAACCTCTCCCCAACGGCAATGAGCGTCGTCGCTGTAACGGGCGCAGTGACGATGGTACTCGGGGCGACCATCGCATTGACTCAAACGGACATCAAACGTGTCGTCGCCTATTCGACGGTCAGTCAGCTCGGCTATATGGTCATGGCATGCGGACTCGGCGCCTACGCCTCCGGCATGTATCATTTATTGACGCACGGCGCCTTCAAGGCCCTGCTGTTTCTGGGTTGTGGCTCGGTCATTATCGCGCTGCACCATGAACAAGACATGCGCCATATGGGTGGCCTCAAAGACAAGTTACCGATTACCTACTGGACGTTTGTGATTGGGTCGCTCGCACTCGCTGGATTTCCACTGACGGCCGGATTTTTCAGCAAAGATGAGATCCTCGTGTCCGCATGGTCGTCGGGGACACTCGGTCAGGTCCTGACGATCTTTGGCCTGCTCACCGCGCTCCTGACTGCTTTTTACAGTTTCAGACTCGTATTTGTGACCTTTTGGGGTGATTCCCATGTTGACCCACATCATGCAGACCATATCCATGAACCGTCCAGGACCATGACGACGCCGCTCCTCATCCTGGCGTTCTTCAGCATCCTGACCGGGTACCTTGGCATTCCCTCATTTTTGGAACCGATTTTCTCAACCGGGCATGAAGCGGCCGTTGACCATGGGGCAGCAGGGATCGTCATCATGATCGTGGCGACGAGTATGGGTCTGATCGGCATCGCCGCAGCCTACTATGTCTACGTCCTCAACCCCCAACTCCCGGAGCGCCTGGCCCAACAGTGGACCAGCCTCTATCGAGCCTCGTTGAACAAGTGGTATGTAGATGAGGCCTACGATCGTCTGTTCGTGCAGCCGACATTGACGGCAGCGTCTGCACTCTGGAGGCGGGTCGATGTTGCGGTGATCGACGGAGCCGTCAACGGTGTCGCCCGTACCATCACCTGGGGGGGATGGATCTTGAGGCTGATTCAGAGTGGGCAAACCCAACATTATGCGTTGGCGATGGCAATGGGGCTGGTGATTATCACGGCCTATCTCCTGTTCTGATGGTGATGGCTAACTACTTTTCGACGGATTCGAGTGACCGTTGTCGGCTCTTTCGCAACGCGCATGGCAGGTGACATGGTGGCATTTCGATGACGAGTTTCCCTTGGCTTACCGTCGTGATCTTCCTCCCATTGGCCGGAGCAGTGGCGGTCTTTGCCGTCAAAGACACCGCGATCCGACTGACCGCTCTCGCCGTGACCATTGCTGATTTGCTGATCTCGCTTCCACTGTGGTGGCTATTCGACGCGTCTTCCGATCAGATGCAGTTCCTGGAATCCGCAACATGGATTCCCTCCCTCTCCATCAACTACCGTCTTGGACTCGATGGAATCAGCCTCCCGCTGGTGCTCATGACGACGGTCCTGATGCCGCTCTGTGTGCTCATTTCTTGGCATGCCATAGAAACAAGGATGCGGAGTTTCATGGCCATGTTACTGATCATGGAAAGTGCCATGATCGGAGTATTCGCGGCGCTCGATTTCGTGCTGTTCTATGTGTTTTGGGAAGCGATGCTGATCCCGATGTACCTGCTGATTGGAGTCTGGGGTGGGCCGAACCGTCTCTATGCTGCGGTAAAGTTTTTCCTCTATACCCTTGCCGGCAGCGTCTTGCTGCTGGTCGCGCTCCTCGTGTTGTATTTCCAGGGCGGCCATACGTTCGACATCCTCCAGTTAAGCCAGCAGACCTACGGCACCACGCTGCAAATTTGGCTCTTCTTCGCCTTGTTTGCGGCGTTCGCCGTGAAGGTCCCGATGTTCCCGTTCCATACCTGGCTGCCCGATGCGCATGTCGAAGCGCCCACTGCGGGCAGTGTGATCCTCGCCAGTGTGCTGCTGAAGATGGGCACCTATGGGTTCTTGCGCTTCAGCCTTCCGATGCTGCCGGACGCCTCGCGCCTCATGACGCCGCTGATGATTGTCCTTTCGATTGTGGCGATCATCTACGGCGCCTACATGGCGTTGGCACAGGCCGACCTCAAAAAGCTGATTGCCTATTCAAGCGTCAGCCACATGGGATTCGTCACCCTCGGCCTATTCATGTTCAATATCCAAGGTATCGAAGGCGCCGTCATGCAGATGGTCAATCACGGCATCACGACCGGCGGGCTCTTTCTGTGTGTCGGCCTGATTTACGAGCGCACCCATAGCCGACAGATTGCCGACAACATCGGCCTGACCAAGCCGATGCCTCGTTATGCGACCTTCCTGGTCATTTTTGCACTGTCTTCACTCGGATTGCCCGGGACCAACAGTTTCGTCGGGGAGTTCATGGTACTCGCCGGCACGTTCCTCTGGAGTAAGATTGCGACGGCTCTCGCGTCAGTCGGTATCATCTTGGCCGCTGCCTATCTACTCTGGATGGTTCAACGCGTGGCCTTCGGCACCCCTCATCCGCACCTGCTCCCGAAACTACGCGACCTGAACCTGCGTGAGATGGCCACACTCGTTCCACTTGCCGTCCTGATTTTTCTCATCGGTTTGTATCCCAATCCTATGCTGACTCGGATGCACGCTAGTGTTGAAAAGGTCATCGCCCGCTTTAGTCCGCCGTCCCACGAGCAGGTTTCAGCGGTGCCTTTCCCAAATCGAAACACCGTGAACTTATCTGGTGACAACCTCCCCCTTTCAGCCGGAAGTGTTGATGTCGAGATGACGCTCACCGACCTGACGAGGCAACGACCATGACGTTTTCAACCGGTGACCTGCTTCTGATCCTACCGGAGTTGCTGATCATTACTGCGGCTTGCCTCGTATTGGTGCTCGATCCGGTGCTGCGCCCATCAGATAAGGATGGTTTGGTGTGGCTCAGTCTCGCGACACTCGCCGTGTGCATGGGGCTGACGGCTTCCCAAATGGGAATCCGCGAAGCCATATTCAGTGGGCTCGTCGTGATCGATACCTATGCCATTTTTTGGAAACTCCTGTTCTATTTCATCACCGGCCTCACCATTCTCCTGTCGTATTCATACCTCAAGGAGGAGCGGCTGTACTTCGGTGAGTATTACGGGTTCATCCTGCTCTCGCTTTCCGGCATGATGGTCATGGTGTCGGCTGCCGATTTATTGACGATGTACCTGGGCACCGAACTGATGTCCCTCTCGTTGTACGTCATGACTGGTTTGAAGCGGGCGGAACCTCGCTCGCTAGAGGCCGCTGCCAAATACTTCGTACTGGGCGCGTTCTCATCCGGCATTCTCCTCTATGGCATTTCGCTCCTCTATGGAGCAACCGGCAGCACGAGACTGCCGGCAATTGCTGAGGCAATTGCCGGCCACGGGTTCGCTGATCCATTGCTGGCATTCTCGACTGTTTTGTTGGCGGTAGGATTTGGGTTCAAACTGGCCGTGGTTCCGTTCCATATGTGGACACCCGACGTGTATCAAGGCGCTCCAACTTCCGTCACGGCCTACATGGCGGTCGCGGCCAAGGCCGCCAGCTTTGGCGCATTCCTTCGTGTATTTGTGGAGGGATTGGGTGGACTGAAGGCGGATTGGTCTGCGATTTTCCTGTTACTCTGTCTCGCCACCCTCGTTCTGGGCAACGTTGTCGCTCTGGTGCAGACCAACATCAAGCGAATGTTGGCATACTCAAGCATTGCACATGCCGGCTATGCCCTGATCGGTGTCGTGTCGGCCGGGCGCATTGAGGATTCTTCAGGAATTGCCAGCGTGCTCCTCTACATGGCCCTCTATACGTTTATGACATTCGGGGCGTTCGCCATTGTCGCGATGCTTCGGAAAGGCGGGATCGAAGGAGAAGAAATCGAAGATTTCACCGGTCTGGCCAAACGCCATCCGCTGGCTGCGCTCCTGATGCTGGTCTTTATGGTCTCATTGGCAGGCATCCCTCCGACTGCTGGATTTATCGGAAAATTATACGTCTTCAGGTCGGCAGTGGAAGCGGGCATTCCATGGCTGGCAGCAATCGCGCTCGTCTTTGCCGTCATCTCGGCCTATTACTATCTCCGGATCGTGATGGTGATGTATATGCGGGACCCGGTTGCTGGATCGAGCCCTATCCCTCAGTTCGTGATGTCCCCAACGCTCTCCATTGTGCTAACCTGCGCGGTCGCCGGCGTCGTTATTTTTGGAATCTACCCCAATCCGCTCGTTGAGCTCGCGATGCAGGCCGTGTCAACGCTCAAGTAAGACCGTCGTGTTGTGTTCATCCTCATGCGGAGCCTCATGAATGTCCTCCGTTTCCTACTGGGGGCCGTGAGATTGTTCTTACGTCAAGGCTGCCCCAGCCTGGCGGCAGCCTTGGCTTTTTTCTCGCTGCTCTCCCTGTTTCCCCTCGTCTTTCTCCTCCTATATGGAATCGGTTCGTTCGTCAGCCAGAACGTGATCGGGGAGCAGTTCATGCTGAGCTTTCTCAAAGGCTTTCTGCCTTCGCTGGGTGAGCGGTTGGCCGAGGAGCTCCATCGGATCAGCTCATTGGACAGCGTCCGTTGGCTTATTTTTCTGTCGTTCTTCTGGTTTGGCGGACTGGTGTTCTACGAGCTCGACTATGCGCTGAATGTCGTGTTTGAGAGCACGCAAAAGCGCCATCCTCTTATTTCCACAGCGATTTCCATTGCCCTGCTGGGATCAACCGGATTGCTGTTGTTCATTTCCTATGTAGCAACACAAATCATCTCCTTGTTGACGGCCTACGCGCCTCGGCTCTGGGGCTTGGACCTTGTGGCCTTGGCTGCGCATGATTTTCACCTGACCTATACGTTGCCGTTTGCTCTTGCATTCCTGGCGGTCAGCTTGCTCTATCGTCTTGTGCCGCGCCGTCGCCCTCGATGGCGGGATGCCATGGCCGGTGCATTGACGTTCGGCCTGCTCTGGGTATCAGCCAAGCTCTTGTTCGTCAGTTATGGTGATTTCGCCACGGTCTACGCGCGATTGTACGGATCATTGCTGGAGGTCGTCCTCTTGCTGCTTTGGGTGTACTATTCTGCCGGGCTCCTTCTCTTCGGTGGCATCATTGCACACAAGCTTCAACAACTCGCACGTATTCCCGCTCCGCTGCCGGTCGAGCGCGCCTGACCCACGCACACCCGACTCACCCCGATCATGGTCGGTTATCAGGGCTGACCTCCGATTCACCCTCCACACCAACTTTGCAATTTCTGGCCTTTTTCTGGTGATGCCCCACCTTCCTCGATAAAATGGCTTCCGGCAAGGCTTGGAGCTATCGCTATGGTCGAAGAGTACGGCAAAGAACTCATGATGTTAGGGGGCACGATCGCGGGATTTATCGCCGCGCTCCTCACGGTCATGGAGAAATTGCTGGATATCCAGCAACGCATGTATGCGAAAAAGGAAAAGAAGACGACCGCCCAACCGGAACGGACGGTACCTGATCCTGTACCAAGCGTCGACCTCTTCTCCTCCAAGCCACTGCGAGGATCCTCGTATCTCCTAGTCTATGAAATCGGTGTGATTGTGGCAGCAGGAATCCTCCTGAATTATGTCGGCCTCACACTGAGTCGGCACTTAGAGAGCATTCTCTTCCTCGATATGACCGGCACCGCCCTTGTGGCCATTTTGCTCGGCCCGTGGTGGGGAGCGATCGTCGCGTTGCTCTCGAACTCCTTTGTGAATTGGTTGCTGTTCCCGGAGACTGGAGCCGATGTCATTATCTTCCCATGGTCTCTTGTGAACATGACCGGTGCCTTGTTCTGGGGAATGTTGGCCCGACAGCCGAGCTTCTTGAGATACGTCCGAACCAGTAAGAGCTCCGGGCTGGCTCATACGTGGTTCTTGCTCAGTTTCGGAGTGGCCGGGGCCGTCGTGATGAGCATACCGGGCACCTTCGTCCAGTCGTCGCTTCACGAACGTGCCATCTTTGCGTTCAACCCGGAAGTAGCCGACTCACTCAATTTCACGATTGCGCAGTGGGAGACCGTCGTCCACTCGCACCTCGAGTCCATGTTCGGCTTGCAGGGGAGCGAAAGTATCAGTTGGTATGCCGTCAACTGGTTTCAAAACTGCGTACGGTATATCCCTGATAAGACAATGAGTGCGGCGATTGCATTGGTCATTCTCAAATATGGCTATCCACTATTCGAGCGAGAGCTGGTCCATGGCGGGCCCGAAGGAGAGCGTCCCGAGGACGAGCGTGTGCTCCCCTTGGTACTGGGACTGATCTATGCCCCGTCCTATGCCTCTCTGATCAGCCACGAGGACTACACGGGACACCTCTACTGGCCCTTGTGGAGCATTCCGTGGCTCTTCATCTTGTACGGCTATGTCCGAATCCGCTATTGGGGATCGACGGATGAGGCGCTTCGTGTGGCCCGCATGCAACGGGCCGAGCGATATGCGCGGGCGCTCAAACCCATCGGGAAAGAGCCGTCCCATGAATTCTGCCGACGACTGACCTTTGCAACGCTGATCGCAAGCCTGATCTTTGCCCTCTGTTTGCCGATCCTCTTGATGGATTTCTATCGCGTGACGTTCAAGTTCTTCTGTGTCGTCTATGGGTTCCTGCTCGTCGTCCATCTCATCCGAGTCGCCATCGCACAAAATATTTCCTTGGCACGAGCGGATGGATAGGCACCGGACTCCTCCCTACGTCCTCATCCCATGAATGTTCCATCTGCCGCTGACGACAGCACAAACGAGCAATCCGATGCCGGATCTGTGTGTCACTGTTAGGCGGCACGACGCAGCTGAAGAAAGTGGACAATGGCAGAATGCGTGACGAGTCCGACAATCTCACCATCTTGCATCACGATCAATCGATCCCACCCTTCCCGAGCCATGCATCCCATCGCCTGAATCACTGACGCATCCGGCGTGACGACCAACGACTCTGAGATGGGCCGCATGACCTGTTCCACGCGGCGCCAGGGCCACAGCGACGGCGACACGTTCTGAATCTCGGACACGGTAATCAGTCCAACGAGCCGACGATCATCCAGCACAGGAAACCCTCCATATCCATATGGCTGGAAGTACTGATTGACAGCCTCCTCAAGCGTACAATGCGACGGAATCGAGACGACCGTTGTCACCATGAGGTTCCGTACAGGGATGGAGGCCAAAGACTCCCGCAGCACGGCCTGACGCCGGCTCGCGAGTGCCGCAGCAGAGAGAAACATGCCGATGAGAAGGATCCACCCTCCGCTCCATAGCATCGACGCATCCAGCCCTCCGCTTGCGACTGTATACATGCGATGAAGACCCCAAATCCCAAAGGCCACCCCAAATACAAGTCCACCTACCGACGCATGTTTTGTGGCTCGATAGAAGTCCTTCCCCCATGCCCACAACCCGGCACGCAGCACCCGCCCGCCGTCCAGCGGAAAACCTGGAATCAAGTTGAAGAGCCCAAGTTGCACATTGACCATTCCCAGCAAGGCTCCGAGCATGATCACCCCTCGCAATCCCTGTTGCTGTTGGATCAATTGTGCCGCCTCAACCAGGAGCCAGCAGATCCCTCCAATTGTAAAACTTACGGCTGGACCAGCCAATGCGATCAAGAACTCCGCCCGTGGTGTCGGAGCCTCCTTGCGCATATGAGCTACCCCTCCGAATATGAATAAGGTAATCTGGTCGATCGGGATGCGATAGTGCAACGCGACATAGGAATGGCCTAGCTCGTGGAGCAGAACCGAGACAAATAGGAGCGCGGCTGCAACCGCCCCCATCATCCAATAGCGCTCCGGAGAGAGACCGGGAAGCATATCAGGCAGAAAGCCGGTGGAAAGACTCCAGGTGACCAAAAGAAAGACCAAAAACCAGGACACATGGACTCGGATCGGAATCCCCAACGCTCGACCGATTTCCCAGGATCGCATCTGCATAGAGGCCAACGTACCAGCCGACGAAGGAAGGGGTCAATTCTTCCTCACTCGTTCAGGTATACTAGCTCGTATGAAACTACCATCTCAGATGGGCACTATACTCGGCGTTCTCTTACTCATGTCCTTGGCACTTTCACCTTCCTCAAACGGCATGGCCCAGGTCATTAAATCCGGTCCTCCAACATGTCCAGGGGTGGCGTTGACGTTTGACCTCTGCCCGGTTCGTAAAGGTTCAGGATACGACCAGCCCTTGATGGACTATTTGATCACGCACCGGATCCCCGCTACATTTTTCATGTCCGGCAAATGGATGGCGAAACATGAGACCGAAGTGGACCATTTGCTCGGAATGGGCTTTTTCGAAGTTGGAACGCACGGTGAGGTCCATGCCCACCTTCCCATGCACGATGCCGACGAGCAACGGGCGGAGATCCTGGGCCCGGTCAAACTGCTACAGGAGCATTATGCCCATGAGACCACGTTGTTTCGCCCTCCCTATGGAGAGTACAACGACGTCACCGTCGCCGTGGTCAGTCTGCTCGGCCTCCAGTTCATCCAATGGAATATCGAATCAGGCGATCCCGATCCCACGCTGTCTGCCGACCAGATCCTGGCCAGAGTCGCCAAGCGTACCAAGCCCGGCAGCATCATCGTGTTCCATGCGAACGGCAAAGGGAAACAAACCCGACAAGTGATCGAACAACTGACGACCGAAATCCTTCCCCAGAAAAAGCTTCGCCCGATGACCGTGAGCGAGCTACTGAATTGCAAATCCCCGACGCCATGACCACCTCAGCAATCAGGCCCATGACTCCCGATGATCGAGAGGCGGTCATTCAACTCTTGAGTGACTCTGATCCGTGGAAAACTCTCGGCTATGGGGCTGAAGATTGGAACCGTATCTTCTGCCCAACACCACAAGGACGTGACTGTTACGTCACAGAAGTCGACGGATGCGTGGCAGGGATCGCCATTGTGAAACAAAAGTTCCTCCTCGGTGATTATTTGGAGCTCTTAGGCGTGGCTGGATGGGCTCGTCAGAAAGGCATCGGAGGACAACTCTTAAGACACATCGAGCAGATCGTTTTTGAGCGGACCAAGAACCTCTTTGCCTGCGTGTCTGATTTCAACGACCACGCGAGGGCTTTCTATAAGAAGCACGGTTACCAAGAAATCGGCCCCATGCCGAACTTCTTGATTCCGGGAAGTGCTGAAGTGCTGCTCCGAAAAACGGCGGGGCCGGCCCGCCAGAATGGATAGGGAATGGTATATTCGCAGAGACAAAAACCGTGTTATTGGTGCACACCCTTGCTATTAGTTACACCCTACCTGCGATAGGCTATTCTTCATGAAGGTCAAAAAACTCCTCCACACCCGCATGCGGGTCAGCGATTTGGATGAGACCATCCGGTTTTATACATCCGTGTTGGGCCTTGAGGTCATCGAACGCAAGACCTCGCCTCGAGGATCGCATCTCGCCTTTTTGAAAGTGCCCAACAGTGATGAGCTGATTGAGTTAACCAGCTTTCCTCCGAGTGGTCCGGTGAAGGTCCAGGAAGATCTGATCCACCTGGCTTTTCAAGTCGATAGTCTCGATGAAACGATCGTGGCGCTTACCGCGCAAGATATCAAGGTCACTGATGGCCCCACGACCACCTCTTCCGGCAACCGTTTCATCTTTATTGACGCTCCAGACGGCTACGAGATTGAGCTGATCGAACGGCCGGCAGGTGTGAAAATTGTTTGACACTCGTGAGGCGTTGCTCGGCCCTTCGATCATGGGTTCTAGGTTTCACCTGGAAAGTTTCATGTTGTGCAGAAACCAAAAACCTCAAACTTGAAACATGAAACCTGAAACCGTTAGCCGATAGGTTTCACGAACAACGAGATACGGAGGAGAAGGATGAAGAACGGATTTTTCCGTGGACATGGGCTTGGTAACGATTATGTCGTGATGGATCCCAAGGAACTGACATTCAAGCTCACGCCCAAGACCATCAAGCCGATTTGCGACCGCAACTGGGGACTCGGCAGTGATGGCATTCTGGCATTGGTTCCATCGAAGAAAGCCGACTTCGGTTTGCGCATTTTCAATCCGGATGGCAGTGAGGCAGAGAAATCCGGGAACGGGCTTCGAATCTTCGCACGCTACCTTCACGCCACTGGCAAGACAAAAAAAAAGCACTTCACCATCGAGACAAAAGGCGGGCTCGTCACCGTCGACCTGCACATCGACCGGCATGGGGACGCATCTGCCGCGACCGTCGAAATGGGGACCGCCACATTCAAACCGGAGGCCCTTCCCTGCTCACTGCGCATACCGGAATTGATTCAACAGCCGATCGAAGCAGCTGGGCACACACTGACGTTTACCGGCGTGAGTGTCGGCAATCCCCACTGCGTGGTCTTCAAACCGGCTGGTTCATCATGGTCGCGGGACGAATTGTTAACCCTTGGCCCTGCCTTGGAGAATCACAGCCTCTTCCCGAGACGGACGAATGTGCAACTCGCCGTCCCCACCGGCCCCAAGGAAATCTTCATCCTGATATGGGAGCGAGGGGCCGGAGAAACCCAAGCATCCGGTTCCTCTTCCTGCGCGGCCGCCAGTGCGGCAGTTCGCCTGGGACTGGTCAAGAGCCCCGTTACCGTCAAAATGCCGGGAGGGCTCTTGAATATCGACGTCGCTCCGGACTTCGCGCTCACCATGAAAGGCCCGGTTGCCGAAGTCGCACGAGGAACATTAAGCCCATCATTTGTCCGTGGCCTGAAGTAGCAACCACTTGGCACACAGCTGTCAGCCATCCGCTTATGATGTGCGGCTTCCAGATTGCCCGCTACGACTCCGCGCCGTACAATAACCGGTATTATATCGCTTCTCGTACCTGAAGGCTGACAGCTCATGGCCGTCTCATCAGATTTACAGTCCAAACTCGACCATCTTCCTCAAAACTCTGGCGTGTACTTGTTCAAGAACGCCCAAGGGGAACTTCTCTACATCGGGAAAGCGTCCGTTTTAGCCGATCGAGTCAGGTCCTATTTTCAGAAAGGCTCGGATCACAGTCCCAAGACAAGTCTCCTCGTCAGCCAGATTGCCGACATCGAGACCATGGTCACTAGATCAGAGCTTGAGGCGCTGATCCTTGAGAGCAACCTAGTCAAGCGTCATAAGCCTCGCTTCAATATCGTCTTGCGGGATGACAAACAATACCCGTATCTGCGTCTTCCCATTAAAGACGACTTCCCGCGACTTTCCATCGTGCGTCGAGTCCAGAAGGACGGTGCGCTGTACTATGGCCCCTATACACCGGCCAATGCGCTTCGTGAGACGTTAAAGATCATCAAACACGTGTTCCCGCTTGCGACCTGCACGATCGACATCGACGGAACGGCTGAACGGGCCTGTATCGAGTTTGAAATTAAACGCTGTATGGCTCCCTGCACAGGACATCAATCGAAAGAAGACTACCACCTGATCGTCAAACAGGTCCGCCAATTCCTTGAAGGGCGGGACCATGAATTACTCGATACCCTTCGCTCGAAGATGGAATCGGCCGCGGAGCGCGAGGAATTTGAGGAAGCCGCCCGTCTACGAGACCGTCTCTTCAAGATTCAGCGCATGTTAGAGAAGCAGCGCATTACCCAGACGTCTGCAACCGATCAAGACGTGATCGGTCTGGCTCGGCAAGGATCGGCTGTCGACCTTCAAATTTTGTTTGTACGGGGAGGACTGCTGATCGGCCGCAAAGACTTCTTCTGGCCTCAGTCCGCTGATACATCTGATCCAGAGCTGGTCCGATCCGCCATCGAACAATTCTACAACAAGGATGGACAGCCTCCACGAGAAGTCTTGGTCCCAACTGAACTCGAAGATGCTGCGCTGCTACAGCAATGGCTCTCCGAGAAGCGTGGCGAATCCGTTCGGGTTCTGTCACCCGAACGAGGTGCTAAACATCAATTGGTCCTGTTAGCCGAGGAAAATGCGGCGGCGGCGGCGGCCGATCACTTGCGCGATGAGGAACTCGATCGGCAAGCCGGCGAGGAATTGAAACGGTTGTTGCGGTTGGACCAGGCTCCGCGTCGAATCGAGGGATTCGATATCTCCAATACGATGGGTCATCAATCTGTCGCGTCGATGGTCGTGTGGGAAGCCGGACAGATGAAGAAGTCCGACTACCGTCGGTTTATGATCCAGACTGTCGAAGGGGCCAATGACTTCGCCAGCATGAAAGAAGTCGTCATGCGTCGCTACGCTCCCTCTCTCGACAACTCAGACCGACACACCGAGGACTTGGCTATGCCAGACGTCATCCTCATCGACGGAGGGTTAGGACAACTGGGAGCTGCGCTGGAGGGGCTCAAAGAAGTGGGGCACCAAGGCCTGCCGATTCTTGGCCTCGCCAAAGCCCGGGGGAACAAAGAAGAACGAGTGTTCCTCGCCGGAAGAAAAAATCCGATCACACTCACCGCGACGGCACCGGCCACCCACCTCTTGCAGCGCATCCGTGATGAGGCCCATCGCTTTGCGGTCACGTACCATCGAAAGCTGCGGGGCAAGGCGCTCGTGAGTTCACAACTGGATCAGGTGATCGGGATCGGAGCGATTCGACGGAATCGACTGTTGAACCAGTTCGGAAGCCTAGACCAGCTGGCTTCAGCCAGCGATGACGCGCTCCAGGAAGCCGGGCTGAGTGCGGAGATAGTTCTCAATCTCCGCAAGGCACTCAAGCCGTGAGAGCGAGGGACCTGGATCCGCTAGAATAGATAGCGGAAACTGAATGCTCCCAAATGCACGAAGGCATGGTACGTCCCGTCCACCGTTGGATTCTGGTTACCGACAATCGTGCGTGATTCATAGAACCATTCCTGATAGGCCAGGTCGATCCCGATCCCTTTCGGCCACAACGCTGACTCTCCACTACAAGGGATCACGCCCAGGAATCGGCCAGCTCCTTTGCAGAGAAAACCCACTCCCAGAGACAAGGTGTGCGCGGGCAACGAGATGATGCCTGGGTTAAACGTCTGATCGGGAACAGGATCTCCCGTATAGGTATAGCCGGACCGAGCTGCGACTTCCCAATGTGAGAGCCACCGAGGGTTCATCCACTTATGCTCAGTTCCGATTGCAATGACCGGAACATTCTTCCACTGTTGAGGCTGGGGGATTGCCGCTCCATTAGACAATCGCACATCAAGATTCCTATTGGAGCTCCATCCCACATACTCCACGTCGAGCTCGACTTTCCACTCCCGCTCACTAGTACGCACGGGCCAGACGGCGACGGCTCCGATGAACCGTTGCGGCAGGACCAGATCCGTGGCAGCATCGGCCACCTTGGCCCCATTCACTAAGAACGACCCATTCAACGGCAGTACCACCTGACTGCGATAGACGAGCCCAACTGAGACGATCGGTTTGTCGGTCTCATTTCTCACCGGGGTATAGAGCAGGCCGACGGTGACACCCGCTCCTGTCCCCGTGCCATTGAGCTCAATAGACGACCCGGGGGAAATGCCAAACCCTCCTGCACTGATCTGCTTCTGCTCGACATGCCCTTCGCCAAGAAAGCCGGCGAATGTATAAATGTCTGCGCCGACAGCGACTGAGAAATCTTTGCTGACCTGATAGGCAATCGTGGGCTTGATATGGATCAGCGGCAATTCTGCCGAGGTCACAGCCGTATTGAAAGGGCCGTCAATAGGATAGCGCGTTCTTAACCCGAATGATGTGACCAACCCTAATCCGATGGTGACGTCGGACAAGCGGGGCATCCCGAGGGCTCCAAGATTCGCGCTGAGGTAGGTGTGTCCTGGAGGAGGGAAGCTGACGCTTCCTCCATAATCTCCACGGGTATCAAGTCCCGTGGCGCTTGTGGTCTTGATGGAACCACCCAACAACGCAATGCCGAATACTGCCTGGAGATCACGCACTTGGGTAAGGCCGGCAGGATTATAGTGAATGGCCGACGCGTTATCGGCTTGGGCGGCAAACGCATTGCCTTGACCGGCAGCCGATGCGCCCTGTGGTTGAAAGCGCAAAGCCTGTGCGATCGTGACGACCGGGCAGAGAAGCAACACGCTGCCTACAATCATGCCTACGGCGACTTTGCCGGGAAATAGGAAATCGAGTGACGGAGACCTACGCATGCATGGATCCTATTCGCTTGGGCTATGCTTCACTGTCTAGCAAGAGGTCATTAGCCTATTGCCTCCCCAAAGGATAGGCCCTTATGGCCCTATGTAATAGCCTCTATTCAAACTTCTTCCGGTTTCATATAATAAGCAGCCATTTTTAAATATCTCTCGATACGGAGGCGTCTATGGGACAGCGTGAAGAGAAACGCCCCTTTCCTCACCAGCTTTTTGAGCAACTGTCAAAATCTGAATGTGCATCGTTTATTGAAGCCTTGCACTATATGACTGAGTCGAGTACCACTGCAGAGGTGAAAGATGCCCTCTCTCAATTTCAAAATCTGTTTCCTTTTTCACGAGTGATCGGTGGCCTTGCTCGCCTCACGCCAGCCGGCAGTTTCGATGGGTTTACCAACGTCGTCAATGTCAGTTATCCGGAGGAATGGATTAAGCTGTATTGGCAAAACGGCTACTTTGAGGTCGACCCAGTCTTTCAGAGTGCCCTCAATAAGCCCGGCACCCAACACTGGGGGACAACGTACCGAGAAGCAACCTCTCCAAAGCAACAAGAATTCATGACGGCCGCCAAGGAATTTGGGCTAGGAGACGGGATTACCACCGGATCTGCAGACCCTTCGTGCAGAGTGGCAACGTTCTGTTCTTTTGCCTCAGCCAGCAGCGTGGACGCCGCTCGATATGTCCCGCTCATCGAGTATTTTGGGTACTATGTCCACATGGCGCTCTTGCGCACGGCCCCCGCAAAGGCTCAATCCATGGATCGCTGTGTCAAACGGTTAACCATGCGGGAGTTAACAATCTTGAACTGGGTCAAGAATGGAAAAACGAATTGGGAAATCGCTCAAATTATGGGAGTAACAGAGCGCACCATCCGATTCCACGTAGAAAGCATTTTTTCCAAGCTGGATGTCACGTCACGATCTCAGGCCGTTGCCACTGCCATTGAGCATGGCCTACCCAATGTGGTCTGAGTATGTTGCAGTGGCCCCTGTGCATGGGACTTGTTCCCCTCATGTACAATCCAGGCAGCACATCACGCCATGACGGGATCTGCCGCAACCTTACGATAGGATGACATCCGACCCGATACAGTGTCGCCGTTCAACGTCTGAATCGTTGAAATCCATTCGAGAAAACTAGGCCGCTTTATACTATTCTCGTCATCAAAGCGAACCATATCATACAGCGCGGCGACCGCTTCCGCGCCGGCAGGCGGCAGTTTCACAACCGGTCCAATCGGCTCACACGGAAAACCCAGCATGCGAAGGGCTCGTAAGAATCGGTGTTCAACTTCGAGGTAATAGTACCGGATTTCGTTTTCAACCGCCCACTGATAGATCCCTTTCAACACAGCTAGCATCACTCGATTCGAGAGTTTTGGGTCTTTGACTGCAGGATTCACTGCCAGCCTTGTGATCTCTGCGGTATCCTGCTCTTTTCTGATAATGTAATCTCTCGGTAGCAATGCCCCGAATTCATTCCCCAACATAAATTCTCCAGAGGCCGGCAGAAGCCGCCCCATTCCCAGTAACACCCCGTCACTGCCGAAAACCCCAACGGTGACCCCCCAGAGGTCGTACATATCCATTTCTTGTCGATCCTCGGTTTCAGGCACCCACTTCAGTTGTTCTGCAAACACGCGATGCCGTAATTCATACGCCTGTATCATCTCTTCCTTCGTTGAAAGTGTCTTGACGAGAAGATCTCCCTCTGAGAATTCAATGTGACTCAGTGCTCTGTCGGTTAGGACTGGCATAGCGGACTCCTTTCAGGTTGGGCTATTTGATGAAAAATAGGGCCGTTTGTTGTGTGAAGAGGGCGGATAGTTCCATCTATGCCGTCAGACGTCACCTGGCGGACCCGCCAGGTGCTTTCCTAGACCTAAGAGTGTAAACACTCACGTTGCTACTGGAGGGTGGGCTTCACGCAAACAGATGCGCTAAGTACTTGTATTAACAGGAGGGATGTGCTGTGACAGAAGGTAAAACTCGGTTTCAATTGTTGGATGGCGGGCTCCGGTCAACGTCAACACTGCCAGTCGCCCAGTCTGTTCGACCATCGAGGGAGTCCTTTGGGTTGCTCCACTTGGAACCCTGTGCAGGAGAGTTGGCAACCGCATTCAAGGCGACTGAACAACGATTGCACAGGCTCTTGGAAGATCGCTCGCGTATCGGTCGTGATTTGCATGACTGCGTGCTGCAGTCCTTGTATGCCATTGGACTCAGTATTGAAACTTCACAGAGAGTTAGGCATAATAACAATCAGGAAACAAAATCAGATGACCCAACGATGATCCTGCAGATCAATCAATTGATTCATGAGGTCCGCGGC
This sequence comes from Nitrospira sp. UBA2083, assembly GCA_002331625.1. Taxonomy (GTDB): domain Bacteria; phylum Nitrospirota; class Nitrospiria; order Nitrospirales; family Nitrospiraceae; genus Nitrospira_D. Next base: position 68,738 of record DCZN01000134.1, read on the forward strand.
ATGATCCGCGAATTGGAGTCCGGAACAGTTCAGGAATTCGATTTATCGGCTGAACTACATACCCTGCGTACGACGTATGATCAAACGGGACGTTTGGATGTAAAGCTGGATCTTCAGCGCAGCGCCATTGAGGTACTCACACACGAAGAAGAACGAGAGATTCTCAATATTGTTCGTGAGGCGCTCAGTAACTGTGCGCGCCATGCCCATGCTACCCGTGCGGTCGTATCGATTCGCATGAAAGAAACACGAATTCGGGTCAGCATCCAGGATGATGGTATTGGATTCTCTCCGGCTGCCGGCCAGTCCCATGGTTATGGACTCACCAACATGGAAGCTCGAGCGAAAAAACTTGGGGGGACATTACGGGTGCAGTCAAAAACAGGGGACGGCACACACGTCATGGCCGAATTTTCATTAGAACCCCTTCTGACCAGCGTATGAAACAACTACAAACCAGCATCGTACTCATCGATGATCATGAAATGGTCCGGAGGGGACTCCGCGCCCTGCTTCATCTTGAACCGGACATGACAATCGTGGGAGAGGCAGGGACCGTAGCGGACGGGGTGGGGCTCGTCGAACGACTGGCCCCGCAGATGGTGCTGCTCGACGTGAAGCTCCCCGATGCCACTGTCACCGAAGCCATCCGTCGCCTGTTGGCTGTCGCACCGAAACTGCGAATCCTTGTCCTCACGAGTTATGCAGAAGACACCACGGTGATGGCGGCTGTGCAGAACGGAGCGCATGGCTATGTCCTGAAAGACGTTCGCATGGATGATCTGATTCGTGCGATTCGTACCGTCGCCTCCGGCCACGGCTATCTCGATCCGCGAGTTACTCAGCAAGCGCTCCACTGGATTCGCACCAGCTCCCACTTGGGTGTGAGTTCTCAAGGAGTCTCCCGTCTCTCTCCGCAAGAACGCTTGATCCTGCCCCTTCTGGCAGAGGGCAAGACCAATAAGGAAATCGCGGTCCAACTACGTTTAAGCGACAAGACAGTAAAAAACTACTTGGCCAATATTTTCGATAAACTCCATGTCAAGCGGCGCACCGAAGCAGTCGCCTGGTTCATGAAAGAGTCCCATGTGCCTGGTGTTGCACGGAGTTCAAAGATCTAGGTATACTATCAACGATCTTACTCCTAGTCCGTTTCCCTTCCCAAACGCCCTGAGATTCGTCTCCCCTCTGGCTTTGTCAGATGAATGGATCCTATACTATCTTTTGATGGTATAGATCGATCTGCCTGTGATGGATACCACACTTGCGCTGTGGCTTTATTAGGCTGAAACCCAGGCGTCTTCTCATGAGCTCACCACCGGACACGGACGGCTCACTGCTCCTCGAGCTGGTCCAGTTACGTCACCAAGTGCTCGATCTGCAGCAGGCGCTCGCTCATGTAAAGCAAGACGGAGCTTCAACCCAGACTTCGGCGCTCGGGGCCGCTCAAGTGGGAGCCTGGGAATGGGAGGGTCGAACAAATCGGGTGATATGGTCGCCGGAGACGGAACAGATCTTTGGACTCACTGCCGGCACGTTTGATGGTTCATATGAAGGCTTCTTTGCACTCATACATCCAGATGATCGTCATCGGCTCAGTATGGCCATCGCCAAAGCTGTTGAAGACCGTTCCCCATACAGAATCGAACATCGAATCATTACCCCCGCCGGAGCCGTACGGTGGGTGGCGTGCCGTGGCCGCGCCATTGTTCATGAGAATGAACCGGTGTCAGGCATGATGGGCACGGTTGAAGATATTACCACCCGTAAAGAACTCGAGCTGAACCAGCAAGCCCTCCGAGAAACCCTGGAAACACTCGTCCGAGAACGAACCGCCGGGTTGGAACAGGCTGTCCATGAACTGAAGACTGAAATAGCGCGAAGACACCAGGCTGAATCGGCGCTCAAAGCAAGTGAGCAACGCTACCAATTCCTCTACGAGCAAAACCCTTTCATGTATTTCACGCTCTCCTCTGATGGCACCATGTTATCCGTCAATACTTTTGGAGCGTATCAACTCGGATACCAGAAAGAAGACCTCATCGGCCGGTCCATTTTGCAGCTATTTGACCCGAAGGACCACCAGACTGTGCTGGGACAGTTGATCGCGTGCGCCGCCAGCCCCTACACACTATTTGAATGGGAAATCCAAAAGGTCCGGAAGGACGGAGCTAGAATGTGGGTCAGAGAACGAGCCCGGACCATTCACGATCACACAGGCCAGATCCTTGTCCTGGTGGTCTGCGAGGATATCACTGAGCGCAAGCGGACTGAAAAGCAACTCCAGGAAACGTCTCGCCTGCTCCAGACCCTCGTCGAGGAGTCTGCCTTGCCGATTGTGAGTCTTGATCGAGATGCACGTGTGGTCAGCTGGAATCAGGCCGCAACCCATCTGTTTGGGTGGACCAAGGAGGAGGTTCTGGGGTGTGAGCTCCCCTACATCCAACCGGGAGAAGAAGGACCGGCGGAAGCGCTGTGGCAGGAGGGAATACGCGGAGAACTCACCGGTCCGATAGAACTGAAGCGTCGGCGTAAAGATGGGACGATGCTGGACCTTCTGCTTTGGCCCGTGTTCGTCTACGACGAGTTCGAACAACTTTCCCTAGCGGTGGGTCTGTATGTCGATCAGTCGGATCTCAAACGAGCCGAGGAGGCCACGACCAGAGGGGAGACTCGTCTCCGCTCCTTTTTAGATGCGCTGGACGACCTCGCCTTCGAGTTTGACCAGGATGGACGATATCTCAATGTCTGGACTCGCAGCAGCGACAAGCTTCTGATGCCTAAACAGGAACTCATCGGACGACGCCTCACCGACCTCTTCGGGGAAGAAGTGGGTTCCCAGTATGTCGAAACGATCCGTCAGGTCTTTACGACCGGTACGCCTGCGACGATTAACTACACCATTCGAGTGGATCAAGCCATACGCTATTTCTCCGGAGTCCTGACCCTGATTCCAGGGAATCAAACGTCCCAGGCGACTGTTGGCTGTATCGTACGCGATATTACCGAGAGCCGCCGCATCGAGGCGCAGGTTCGAGAAAGCGAGGCTCGATGGAGAGCGCTCTATGAACATGCGGGGGTCGGCATCGCCCAACTGAACCTTGACGGACGATTTCTTCGAGTCAATCCGCACCTCTGCCAGCTGCTGGGCTACTCCTCGGAAACCATGCTTCAGCGAACGTTTCAAGATCTTACGCACCCAGATGACCTCAACGTGAATCTGGCCTACCTCGACGACCTGCTCACGGATAGGCGTCATTCTTTCTCTATGGAGAAACGGTATCGTCGAAGCAATGGCACATGGGCATGGGTCGATTTGACCGTATCCCTGGTCCATAGCAGCTCTTCCGATCAGGACTATTTGATCGCCGTTATCCAGAACATCGACGATCGTAAACGGGCAGAGCAGGCCCTCCGAGAGCAAGAAGCCCTGCTGCGATCCGTCATTGAAACGGCGCCCGACGCAATTTTCATGAAGGATCGAGACGGTCACTATCAATTCGTTAATTCGGCATTTGCGCAGACCCTGAGCAAGCTCCCCGAAGACATCATTGGAAAGACCGATGCTGAAATTTTTCCACCCGCAGTTGCTGATCGCTGTATGGCCGGAGATCGTGATGTGTGTTCCGGCGCGGGCCAGAGGGAATTCGAGGAAATTGTGCCCATTAAAGGCGCGCCTCGCATTTTTCATGTGATCAAGACACCACACCTGAACCAGGAGCGATGCGTGATTGGATTGGTCGGAGTCGCCCGCGACATGACCGACCTGAAACAAGCCGAACGAGCCCTCCGACTGACTCAGCTGGCCGTTGATCGATCTGCGGATTTCGTGTTCTGGGTCGATCAGTCGGCTCGTTTTCTCTACGTCAATGACGCCGCGTGTAAACGACTCGGGTACTCACGTGAAGAATTACTGCGCATGTCCGTGAGTGACATTGATACCGAGTATCAAGTGGAACGATGGCCTGAACATTGGGTGGAATTGAGTCGGGCGGGACGTCTTCGATTTGAATCGCGCCATCGCACCAAGTCCGGCGAAACATATCCTGTAGAAATTGTCGCCAATTTTATTACCGTCGAAGGGAAGGAGTATAACTTCGCCTTCGCTCGCGACATCTCTGATCGGAAGCGATCGTACTCACTCCTGCAAGCTGCCATCAATTCAGTTGCCGACGGACTCCTGGTCGTCGACCGACAAGGGAAAGTGACCAGCACGAATCAGCGTTTTCTGCACCTTTGGAATATCCCCCAGACGCTCGTGAACGATGGAGACGATGAGCAGCTATTGCGCTTCGTGGTCGACCAGCTTCAAGAGCCCGAGGCATTTTTGCACAAAGTCCGTGAGCTGTATGCGCATCCGGAGCAGGAAAGTTTTGATGTGATCGATTTCAAGGACGGGCGGGTCTTTGAGCGGTATTCCCAACCTCAGATCCTCGACGACGAAATCGTCGGCCGGGTCTGGAGTTTTCGGGATATCACCGAACAGAAGCGTGCTGAGAGCGCGTTACGCGAGAGTGAGCTGAGGCTCCAGCGCTTCGTTGCCGAAGCCCCAGTCGGCCTGTGCATCCTTGATGAAAACTGGCGTGCGATCAGTGCCAACAGAGCGTTTTCTGACTTGACCGGCTACGAGATGCACGAACTCATCGGAAGTACCTATGCGCTGTACACTCACCCTGAAGACCTCTCAACCAACATCAAGTTGACCGAAGAATTCTATCAAGGCATCAGATCCGGCTATACCTATGAAAAACGGTACATCAGAAAGTCGGGAGAAATCATTTGGGTCTTAGTCAAAGCCACGCGTATTGAGCTGTCGGGCCATCGAGGACCGCTGCTCCTTGCGGCAGTGCAAGATATTACCGAACGCAAGCTGGCCATGGAGGAACGAGAGCAGTTGAGCCGTGACCTCCATGATAACCTGCTCCAATCCCTGTATGCAGTCGGCATGCAATTGGAAGCCGGCAAACTTGCCATGGGGCAATCCCTCCGCCGGTCACGAACACACTTGTCGCAAGCCATCAACCAACTCAACCATCTCATGGTCGATGTACGACGATTTATTACATTATTGACGCAACGCACATCCGTGGAGCTGGACTTTGGACAAGCCTTGCGCCAGCTGACCGCTTCTGTGGCAGGAACGGAGCATGCGGTCCCCGAACTAGACATTACGAACCCCGTATTGTCCTTCATTACCCCTCAGGTTGGGGAGCAGTTGCTCAATATTGCGCGTGAAGCGCTGAGCAACAGCCTACGCCATGCTCAGGCCTCCCGTCGATGGGTCACGCTACACTTGGCGGATAATTCCATCCGCTTGCTCATCGGTGACAACGGTATCGGCTTTTCACCCAAACGCAAGCGCCGGACGGGTCGTGGGCTCGCAAACATCGCAGCCCGAGCTCAACGCATTCGTGCGACCTTCACGCTGGACAGCGCACCGGGACGTGGCACCACGATTAGCATCGACATGCCGTTGAGGAAGGGAACAGTCTATGAGTAGGTCCAAACCGATCCGGCTGGTCATCGTGGACGATCATGAAGTGGTACGCATCGGTCTGTGCGCAGTCCTCAACCTCACGCCTGGAATGAAGGTCATCGGTCAAGGGAAGCGGATGGAAGAGGCAAAGCAGCTGTGTTTCCGCCTCAATCCCGATCTGGTGTTACTTGATATTCGGCTGCCTGACGGAAGTGGCGTGGACGCCGCCCGCAGCATACTCGCGAAGTGTCCACATACCCGCGTGCTCTTCCTGACGAGTTTTGCCGATGATCATACGGTGTTGGAAGCGATCCTCGCCGGAGCGCACGGATACATCCTTAAAGACATCGCGTCTCAGGCCCTGGTCCGCGCTATTCGTACTGTGGCGTCCGGCCAGGCACTCATCGACTCTCGCCTGACGCGTCAGACATTGCAATGGTTGAAGAACGTGTACAGTGAGCCTGGGCAATCAAAGCGGCCGCTCCTCTCTCCGCAAGAGCAACGTCTGTTGCCCTTGGTTGCCAAGGGCCTGACGAACAAAGAAATCGCCCAAGACCTGCGTCTGAGCGAGAAGACCATCAAGAACTACCTCGCCAATATCTATTCGAAGCTCAATATTGGTCGCCGTTCTCAAATCGCCTCGTTCTATGCTGGCAGCTTCAAAGGCTCGAGCGTACGTCTCCCCACTGAGCCTCACTGAGGCAAGTCCTGGTGGGAGCTCTTCCGCCGGGGTCCTTCCGGTCAAGAACCGACCGACTTGTTCCGATAAGACCAGTGAAGACGTCGCCCTCGGAGTAGGCCGAGAACGATTGGCTTCAAGATAAACGTCTCAGTGTCATCGCGCTTCCCACGCTGGCAAGTGCATCCATGCATACACCGTCCCCGTCATGCCCAACCGCTGCGCTCCTTATTGAACCAGATTCGACTCTTGCGCGTAGATTCCAAGAAGTGCTGACGACAGAACATTGTCCCACGCTCGACCTCAGAATAGTGTCTTCATTCCGGGAAGGCGTGAGCTACCTCCAGACTCATCAGGTGACAGTGATACTCATGAACCTGGTCTTGCCCGACAGCAACGGACGGGAGGCTGTGGGTTTCCTGCGTCAGACCGCAAGCTCCAGTGCGTTGATTGGATTCTGCCGGCCTACCGATACTCCCCTACTGCTTGATGCGATCCGTGCCGGAGCCCATGACGTGCTGTTCACTATGCCGCCCTCGGCAGAAGCGCTCAACATGTCAATCCAATGTGCGTTGGTCAGAGCCGCCCGACCGCTGATCCCTCCGTCGACTACTTCGATACCCACTTCATCAATGTCAGTGTCGAAGGTTGCACACGATCTCAACAATAGCCTGACTTCCATCAAAGGCTTCGCCGATATCTTACTTGCACGGCTCTCAGCTGAAGATCCATTGCGCCATTGTGCTGAGCAGATCCATCATGGCTGTGCAAAGGCCGAGGCATTGATCAAGCAATTATCCGGCGCATCAATTCCCTCGTCTCCTCTTCTCCCCTCGGATTCATCCACCGCCGCCTAGCGGCACAACACACCCTACGAATTGACAGCTTGTCAGCCCCTGACTAGGATACGGTCGGTCATCGATGGTCCTCATCGATCAAGCTATGTATTTTTCTGAAAGGAGATCTTAATGTCCGACTCTGGTTTGCCCGACACCCGGGGAACCCACCGACCCTCGAAACTCTCTCCAAGCGCCAGCAATCTCATCGAATCGTCATTCGAATCGGTCGTCTTCGCGAGTCGGTGGATTCAAGCTCCGCTCTACGCAGGACTGATCGTAGCGGAACTGCTCTACGCGTATAAGTTTCTGGTCGAACTCTGGCACATGGTGATCGACATCAACAACATGAAAGAAACCGAGTTCATGCTCGGAGTGTTGGGGTTGATCGATGTAACGATGGTCGCCAATTTGCTGACCATGGTCGTCATTGGCGGATACGCAACGTTCGTCAGCAAGCTGGACCTGGAACACCATCCAGACCGGCCTGATTGGCTCACGCACGTCGATCCCGGTACCATCAAGATCAAATTGGCGGCATCCTTGATCGGCATCTCCAGTATTCATCTCTTAAAGGGATTCGTCGATGTCGCGCACGAAGATCCGGAGCATTTGAAGTGGAAAATTTTCATCCACATGACGTTCTTAGCCTCCGCCATCCTGCTTGCGTGGACCGACAAGATCATGCAAAAGGACAAGAAACATTGAAGACTTGAGCGCGACGGCCCGCTAGCACAGCGGGAATGTAGCGATCAGGGGCACGGCAGCAGCTTTGATCGCCTCAACCGTCAGGGGTTTCTCCAGATATCCATCAATGCGCAACGGCAGGGGGCTCGGCAGCCGATCGTCGATTGTCTCATGTCGTAGCCCAAGGATATGCAGTTTAGAAAAGCGTTCTTTGAGCGTTTGCACGTGGGTCCAGTCCGTTTTCGAAGTGAGCAAATCGACCTCCACCACCAGCAGTGTCGGAGGGGGTTCCAGGGTGATCGATCCCAATTCCTCCGCCAGCGTGGCGGTTCGGACCCGAAAGCCGAGCTTCTCAAGTGTTCTGGCAAGCACCGCGTGACTGACTGCTTCTCTTACATATATCAACGCGCAGTTGGGCTCCGCTGAGTTCGACACACGATCACCCTCCCGTGCCAGTGGCACCTCAAACCAGAAGCAACTTCCTTTACCTGGTTGAGTGTTGAAATCAATCGTTCCCCCCATGAGTTCAACCAACTGCTTCGCAAGCGCCAATCCGAGGCCCGTGCCTCCATACTTTCGATGATATGAACCATCGGCTTGGACGAATGGCTGGAACAATCGTTGGGCATCACCCGCTTCGATCCCGATGCCGGTATCCGTTACGGAATACCTGACTCGGTCGGCGTGGGGCATCGGTCCAGGCATCGCTTCCGTCGGCCGAGGAGCGAGCTCAACACAGAGGGAAATCTCTCCTCGCTCCGTAAATTTCACCGCATTACTGAGCAAGAGAGACAGCAGACGACCAAGGCGAACCGAATCTCCCCAAAGTTCTGCCGGCACGGTCGAAGCAATGGTTTGGCGAAGCAGGATGCCTTTCTCTCGTGCTCGATCTCGATACAGCGCCATCTGTTCATCGACCAGCCGATTCAACAGGAATTGCTCTCGATTGAGCGTCACGCGTCCTGATTCCAACTTTGAGAAATCGAGAATGTCGTTGATGATATCCAGCAGTGCCTGCGCGGACGTTTTGATCGTTTCGGCACAATCTCGCTGCTCCGGCGTGAGGTGGGTATCCAGCAACAAGTCATCCATCCCGATAATGCCGTTCATCGGTGTGCGGATCTCATGACTGATGGTGGCCAGAAACTCCGATTTCAACCGAGCCCCTTCAAGGGCGGCGTCGCGAGCCTGCACCAGTTTCTCCTGGCTCTGTCGCAAATCCCGCATGGCTTGACCGGCTCGTAACATGTAGCGCACTCGATGACCAAGCAAGAGACCATTGATCGGTTTTACGATGAAATCAGTGGCCCCGACGTCATAGGCCTGAGTAATCGACTGATAATCCTCAAGTCCCGTCATGATCAACACAGGCGTGTGAATGCCTTCCGGCAATTTGCGCAGCTCCGTACACACCGCGAACCCGTCCATCTCCGGCATCAAGATGTCCAACAGGACAAGATCCGGATGTCGCTTGATGAATACCTCGAGCCCAAGCCGGCCATTTTCGGCCTCTTCGACCGACCACCCAGACTGTTCCAGCGCCTCACGGGCCAGCAAGCGAGCGACGGTATCGTCATCGATGATGAGCACCGTGGGGCGAGATGCGTCCGTCATGCCGCCGCCCTCCCCTTGTTGATTTCATCTTGGAACGCGGTGCAGGCCGCGGCGTAGTGCCGCTCCAGGTTCTTCAGTGCCTCGTCCGCTTGCTCCATTGCTTGATTGGCACCCATCATTTCCAGCTCGCGACAGTCGGATGCGACGGCGAGGGCACCTAACTGGGCGCTGCTGGACTTCAGACGATGGGCGGCAGCACGCAGTTCGGTTCCGTTGTGTTCCGACACGGCACGACGGATCCGATCCACGATCTCCGGCGAGGAATCCATGTACTGAGTGATGACCCGCACCACGATGTCGGATTGACCTGGTCGTTGCAGAGCACGGATGGCGGCGAGTGCCGACTGGTCAAGCACGGCCGGATCAGTATCCCGGCCTGGCGGCACTTCTGCTGTCTGAGGAACAACCTGAGATGGATGAGCACCTCCGTCAGCCCGCCCAGGTTTCTTGTTGAATACCCAACGAGCAATGAGATGCTCCAGCTGAGAGAGCGTGAACGGCTTGGTCAAATAGTCGTCCATACCGGCCGCCAGACAGAGTTCCCGATCTCCCTGCATCGCATGAGCCGTCAGCGCAATGATCGGCACATGAGCAACGGATCGGCCTGCGTCGACGAGCGACTGTTGCGATTCCTTTGACTCACGCTCACGAATCAACCGGGTTGCCGTGAATCCATCCATCTCGGGCATTTGGCAATCCATGAGAATGAGCGAGTACCCTACGGTCTCCACCGCACCCACCGCTTCTCGCCCGTTCTCGGCCGTATCAATTCGGCAATTGAGTGCTTCCAGCATGCCACAGGCGACTTCTCGATTGACCGGGTTATCCTCAACCAGCAGAATGCGGACCGGCACTGGCCCTTGCGCAGGCTGAATAGCCGCGTCAGCATCTGTGCCGCTGTGGATGGTAGTTGACGACCGTGGCTGCGGTGTCGTGTCACATCGCCTAAAGTAGGCGTTAAACCTGAATGCCGATCCTTTCCCCTGAATGCTTTCGAGCTCAATATGTCCTCCCATAAGGGCCACGAGCTGTTTGACGATGGCCAGTCCCAGGCCGGTCCCACCGTATTTCCTGGTCGTCGAGCCGTCGGCCTGAGAAAAGGAATCAAAGATATGCCCCTGGACCTCCCGGGAGATGCCGATCCCTGTGTCCCGTACGACGACCGATAATCCGTACAACTCGTTTTTCTGACTCTCGAGGGACACGGCCACCTCGATGTCCCCCTGCTCTGTAAACTTCACTGCATTGCCGACCAGATTGACGAGGATTTGCCTCAACCGTGTCGGGTCGCCAAGGAGATAGGCCGGAATGTCGTCGGCGATGCGCCAGGACAGCTTCAGTTGCTTCTTCTCCGCTGCTGGTCGGGACACATCGACCGCTTCCTGAATGGCTCGGCGCACTTCAAACGGGATGGTTTCGAGTTGCAACTTCCCGGCCTCAATCTTTGAGAAATCCAGAATATCGTTGATAATGGCAAGCAGAGTCGTACCGGATCGATAGATCGATTCCGTAAGATGACGCTCTTTCTCACCCAGGGCACACCGAAGCAGCAGCTCCGCCATTCCGAGCACCCCGTTCATGGGCGTGCGAATCTCGTGGCTCATATTCGCCAAGAACTGACTTTTCGCTCGGCTCGCCGCCTCCGCCGCGTCCTTGGCTTGCCGAAGGACTTCCTCCGCTGCCTTTCTGTCGGTGACATCGATGTGAATCCCGACCATGCGGGAAGACAACTCTCCCTCGTTCTTAATGATGGTTCCACGTGCAAGAATCCACCGATAAGAACCATCCTTATGGCGTATTCGATGCTCATTCTCGAGGGAAGCAGTCCGTCCGCTTAAATAGGCTTCGATGGCTCCCAATGAGCGCTCGTGATCGTCTGGGTGAATCCGACTCTCCCACTCCTGAAACGTGTTCTGGAGTTCCTCATCGCCATAGCCCAGTTGCCGTTTCCACTCGGGCGACAAATACACATCGTTCGAATTCAGATCCCAGTCCCAAATTCCGATGTTGGTGCTCTGCACCGTTGTGGTGAGACGACCTTGGCTGGTTCGTAACGCTTGTTCCACTTTCCGCCGATCCGCCGCTTCAATGGCCAGGGCCACCGTATTGGCGACCGATGTGGCAAAATGTTGCTCTTCCAACGTCCAGCGACGCAGAGGTCCGATGTGCTCATGGCAGATGACTCCGATCATCTTGCCCTCCGAACGGATCGGAATGTCGAGCATCGATGTAATGCCCAGCGGTGCGAGGTAACCCGCTGTAAACTCCGCGGTCCTCGGGTCGGTGTGGGCATCATCCGCGGCCACGATTCGCTCGGTCTCCAATTCTTGGAAATACCCTGGGTAATCTGCCGCAGTCAGAGTCATCCCTTGAGCATGCGCCCCGGTGGTCAACTGATAGAGATCCACACATTGAATGGCAGATCGATCCGCCGTATAAAACCAGATGCTGACCCGCTCTGTATGCAGGCATTCGGATGCCACTCGCGTCACGGTTTGAAATGCCTCCTGCAGATTGCCGCTGTAGACTTGTTGGCTTTTGGCTAGTTCCGAAAGCCCTGCCTGGACTCGCCGAAGCACGCCTTCCGTCTGCTGCCGCTCTCGCTCAATCTGCTTCTGCCGGGTGATGTCTCTGAAGACCAGCACAGCCCCAATGACCGACTCATTCGAACGCATCGGCGTCACAACCAGAGAGATGGCCAGAAGCTGACCTTGTGCGGACACCAACAGGCCATCGTCGGTGCGATACGTCTCGCCCGAGGCTAACGGCGGCAGTGTGGTATCGGTAATCAGACAGTCGTCCCGAAATTCCTCCGGACCTGGGGAAATCATTCGATAGGCCGGACGATCCACAAGGGCCTGAGCCGTTTCACCCAATAACTGTTCAGCGTGGTGATTGACCATTTGAATTTTCCACTGGGCATCCACGACACAGAGTCCATCGCCCAATGCATGTAACACCGCCTGGAGCTTGTTGCGCTCGTGCGCGAGCTGAGTCTCGCTGGTCTGCTTGAGCTGCGCATACAAATTCTGCATCTCCTCTGACGAGAGAGCCAGCGAGCGTTCCAAGAGTGCGTGGCCCTGATCAGCCTCGACATAACTCTGACTAATCCGCTCAAGAATCTGGCCCCACACCTCCGCGGTCGCTGGAGAGTGCTGTGGGTCAAGCCCCAACCGCTTGAGCTGTCTCGTCAGCAGAGGATGCATCAGGATTTACGCAGCCTCACTCAATGTCGTGAGCGTCATAGTCTGATTGTGAAGGTCACAGCTCCCAGACGTGTAGGGAGAAATCTCTCCATAGGAATAGAATCCGATTTGCTTCGTGCCTTTCGGCAACACATCAAGTGTGGCCTCGGTCTCTTCCTCCGTCCGCTCTCCTAAGACCAGTCGGCGTCCGACACAGCTGATTGCCACCGCGAGTGTTGCCGAAGCAAGACCGTCCGACAGCTTCGTTGACGTAGCTGCTTCGGACGCACCCTGGACCAGCCGATCGAAATTCGCCTTCATCAGCTGAGCAAGCGCGCCTTCTGGAATGTCACCGGCAAAGGTGAGTGATTGCTCTGCTTCGTTGACCGCCAGGATCGTCCTGACCAAGCTCTTGGTATCCGTTTGACTCGCGCGCAATGCGAGAGGAAACAGGAGCCCGGTTGCCGGTAGTCCTGAAGCCCGATCCCCCAGATATCCCTTATAGAGCTGAAGCGCGGGTCGCCCATCGAGTTCGAACAGAATATTCCCTCTCGACTTCGTCACCCGTCGCTCTGGGCCGAATCGATCCCATCCCCCTTTTGATCCATGACCGATCTGAATCCGATCGCCATAGAAACCAACGGCCGTCACAAAACCCGATTGTGGTCGTCTGTCTTGTAAGACCCAGGTTCGACGAAATCGATCGCCGTCACCGGCCAGCCCACCGGTGACCACGACAGATGGTGCCACCTCCGAATTCAGACCCCGTACCAGTTCACTTCCATTCACATGAAGCCCGTCGGAAAGCACGAAGATCCCTTTCAATCGTGGATCGTTGAGTTGTCTGGCAATCTGCTGCCCTGCCATGAACGAATCCTCCGCCGATCGAGCCGGCGCACTGGCCATCCGAAGATCCGTCCGATCGAATCGCACAACCGCGGCACTGAGGCTCTCGTCGAAGATCTGTGTTCCCAATATCTCTCCGGCCGTCGAACATCCGATCACGATTGATTCGGGATAGTCCTTGACCAGTTCGCTGATTGGATCGGGCGTATCGAGAAAGTTGGAGGGTCCAAACAGCAGCACGAGGGTTCGACGAGAGTCAATCCGTGGTCGGTTGCTGGATGACCAGCGTTTCTTTGAATCATAACTCAACGTATGGATTTCCATTTTGTCGTCTCCTTTCGATCAAGCACTAGGCTGCAATCCGACCCTCTGGATCATGGTGGTGTTCTGAGAAAGTCGTCTTTTCCTCCTGTTCGGCAAACCGAACGGTGAACCAAAACCGCGAGCCGCTTCCCACCGCCCCCTGCACACCTATCGATCCTCCCATCATTTCCACCAGCCGCTTAGAAATGGCCAGCCCAAGACCGGTCCCTCCGTATTTCCGGGTGGCCGATCCGTCAGCCTGGGAAAATTCCTTGAAGAGCTCCGTCTGATCCGATTCTGAAATTCCGATACCGGTGTCTTGGACGACGATTGTGAACCCTCCGGCAACACCAGAGAGGCTTGTCACAGTCACCGTAACGCTCCCGGACTCAGTAAACTTGACGGCATTGCCGATCAAATTGGTGAGGATCTGGCGTAAACGGTGCGGATCGCCCGTCACATTGGCCTGCATCCCCTCCTCCGTTGTGCAGGAGAGCGAGAGCCCCTTGGCTCGAGCCCGGTCCAGAAACGAATCCACTGTCTCCCTGATGACCGCGGCGAGATCAAACGGGTGACGCTCCAGCACAACCTTGCCCGCCTCGATCTTCGAAAAGTCCAAGATATCGTTGATGATGTGCAGGAGATGGCTTCCCGAACCACGGATCTGCTCCACATAACGTCGCTGTTTGTCGGTCAGGTCTGTCAGCGAGAGCAATTCCGCCATCCCTAAGACACCGTTCATGGGCGTTCGTATCTCATGGCTCATGTTGGCCAGAAACTGGGATTTGGCTTTACTGGCCGCCTCAGCCCTCTCCTTTTCCTGATGCAGATCCACCTGTACCGTTTCATTGACCCGCCAATACACAAGCAGTGCCGCACATTCCGCCAGGATGAACGCCCCGTGAACCAGCGCCCAGGTCCAAGGATTATGCTGAGCTCCCGGGTGGTTGTAGACCATGACCGGAGCCCAGGTGCCGATGATCCCGTGATCAACCACAACTGAAACAAGCGCGAGCAGGAAGGGCAGCCAGTCTTGATACAGGACGATCACGGCCATCATCACAAAGAAATGAAAATGTGATTCAATGAACCCACCGGAGAGATGCACCAGCACAGCCGAGGCAAAAATCAATCCGACCGTCGCCAAGGCTGCTCGCAGCCGATAGGGTAAACGACGACTCATGGCCAGAGCGGCTACCCCCACCAGGATCACTCCCCCAAGCAACCCCAGCGACAGGTACTGACCCGCCAAGAGGCTGTAGAGGGGAAGAGCCACGGCATGCAGCCATAGCAGCCACACGATTCCCAGGTGACGTCGTCCCCATTCCTCCACGTCCAAGGTATGCCCCTTGGGAAGGGCATGCCAGACCCGTTGGATTGACGATGGCGCACAGGATGGTTCGGACCTGGAACTGGTCATAGAACTCTCTGATACTTCGGTGTTTTCGACAAACCAATACGGTACTTTTTCGGTTCTTAGATCACAAAACTTGAAAGGGATTACAAGGACGACGGGGAAGAGCGATCACGCTTCGCGTCTAACGAGTTCTGCTAGATGGGGAGGACCTTGCAGTGCCCGTGGAGCATGGTCGATAACCGGTCAGAGGACTGTTTCCCTATCTGGAAAGAAACGTTTGGTGAGGAGGCACAGATACACCTAAGGCGGAGAAAGAAGAACTTCTACATGGCGCAACAAGGTCTCCGCGTCGAACGGCTTAGCCAGGGCATCGTGAGCACCGAGCACTCTGGCGGTTTGACACATTTTGAACCCGTTGAACAGGTTGCCAGATATGGCCAAAATCTTGGGACACTGAGCACGTGATCGAATGTGACGAATGACTTCCAGACCATCCATGTTGGCCATGAAGATATACAGCACAACCAGTGCGGGCTTTGCCTCTTCGAGGTAGACTAACGCGTTCTTCCCATCACCGGCTTCTTTGACCTGATATCCCTTAGTCTCTAGGACCAGGCGTAACCACCTCCGAACCTGCTGGTCGTCATCCACAACCAGAACTGTCACCATAAAGAGCTCCCGTTCTAGGCGAAAGTTCCCTCGATCATCGATGCATGGTCAACGGCGTCTTCAGATAGAAGGCGCCGCATGAGTATGCCGATCGATTTCCCGTTTGGTGCCCGCCGCCCCATATACGACACGTAGAACCCTATTTTGAGGTCAGCACGTACCCGCTCAGCTTGGAGGGAAGGAGCGCATCCTTCACACGGTCCGGTAGCGTCTTCGGGTCCAAACTCTTGACGATCGAAAGAGAACGCTCCCGGGCAAGATCGATGATGGCAGCTTGCTCATGCGAGGCATCCCGCTCATACAGCATGATCACCGGCCTGAGCCGCTCCGTTGGACTACTCTTCAGCACCACCCCAAAACTGCCGTCGTTCAACTCGATGAAGGATCCTGGCGGGAAGACCGTGACCGTCGCGATGAAAGCTTCGATCACATCCGGTCCATATTTGTATTGCATCTTGGTATACAGATAGGTCAACGCTTGGCCTGGCCCCAGATGTCGTGCGGATCGCCCGTCGTTGGTCAGGAGATTGTACTCCACCACCGTCCCGACCAGCCGCGCCGCCTTGGTGATGTCGCCGTTGATCAAACGCTTCGGATAGCCAGTGCCATCGAGCCATTCACGATGCTGATAGACGATCTCGATGACTTCGGGAGCCACGCCCGTGATCGCCTCCAACATTTCCTTCCCCAGCTGCGGGTACATCCGGAGAAGTTTGGTCTCGGTAGGGGACATGTCCTCTTCGTTCTTGAGGCGAACGGCCAGGGGAACACGGCTCATCCCGATGTTGTGAAACAACGCTCCCATCCCGACATGCTCAGTTTCCGCTTTGCTGAAACCGAGCGTTTTGGCCGTCAGCGTTGATAGAATACTGACGTTCATGGACTGCATTGCCAGTTCTTGTCCAGGATCGGCTCGGCTCTCAGTACAGACGAGACTGATGGCCACAGTGTCTTCCGTCAACACATTTGTCATGGCTCCCAACACGTTCGTCGCTGTCTGGAGGGCCTCGGTCCGGCCGGCGTTGGCCATGGCGAGCAAAACCGAGACCTCATTGGTCGCATCTCCATACGTGCGGAGGTTGTCCTCGATGGATTTTCGATGATCCAAAACTGTCTGGATCTGCCGGTGCTTCTCCTTGAGGATCGATTGCTCGTCGGCCTCGGCATCCTGGAGCGTTTCGGCGTCGATTTCGAGGACTTGGACAGGAAGAGAGGAATCCGTGAGCACCGCCACGACATCGGCATGGGAGCGGTCCGGGTCGTAGAACAACTTAGTCAGCCGATGTTTCTGAATGATCGCGATTTCAGTCGGGGATGAGACGGTAAAGGTATTCCGGACAAAGGGATGCTCCATCCAGCCATGGTCGATCTTAATGTACAGCCCCACACGCAGCAGCCGCGGATCTAGCGGAAGCCAAGCCATCGGTGAACCCTTTCAGCCGATATCGGCTTATTAAGCGCGAGACTCCTCGCTCATCCGGCCGTTACGAAACGCCTTTGCCACTGGCTTACTCCAACACGTGTGAGAGAGTATTTGGTTTCCCGTCGAACGATTGCGCTTTAAGATACAGAACGACCGCTTGGGTGCGCCGCTCGATTTCCAACTTGGAAAACATGTTGACGATGTAATTCTTCACCGTCTTGTCCGACAGCGCCAACTTCGTCGCGATTTCTTTATTGGTATTCCCCTCGGCCATAAGCGCAATCACCCGCCGTTCCTGCGGTGACAATCTCTCCAACGCAGAACGATAGCAAACCGAATTCTGCTGCGCTCTCAGCCGACGGAAGGTCCACTCAACACCATCAGGACCGAGGTACGAGTCCCCCTTCGCAACAGCACGAAACGCGCGGACCAGTTCCATCCGGCCGGTATTCTCCCGTAGATACCCTTGTACGCCTGCCTCGACTGCGTGACGGAACGCCATGGCGTTATCGTCCCTCATCAAACTGATGATCCGGACCGACGGAAGAACGTGTAAGAGAGCCTTGTAAAGGTCGGAATCCGAACCGTCTGAGAGCCCGGACCCCAGCAAGATGATATCTGGCTTGGTTCGCCGCAACTCCGAGAGCATCGCCGCAACATTGTCGGCCTGACCGACTACGTCGAGGTCTTGCTCTCCCTCCAACAGCGCACACACCCCGACTCTTACGACTTCGTGAGCATCGGCGATGAACACACGGGTCTGTTGCGGAAGGAGGGACGTGGCATTCGAAGGGATGGGACAACTCGACTTCGTGTTGTGGTGTGCTCGCCGATGGTCCTGTCGTTTCCGTGGCATTCAACAACCTCTTGTCAAGAATAAGCCGCTTGACTGCCTTGACTCTTCCTAGAGGTTATCAGGGAGCGGAACAAGTAGGTATCAGAGCAAGCCTCAACGTGGTATCGGGTTTTGTCCTACAGTCGATCCGACAGGCCATTCACCCTCTCTCGTATCAGCTGATGATCGATCGCATAACGGATCAGATCGGCGGTCGTCTCAAGGCGGAGCTTCTCGAGTAATCGTGTTCGATAGGTGCTGACAGTCTTGACGCTCAATTTCAGTCGCTTCGCGATCCGTGAGACCGTGAGACCCTTCCCCAACAGAAAGATGACTTCCAGCTCCCGCACGGAAAGGGATTCATTCGGCTCTATTGCGTCGCGACGCATGGAGCGGCGGCCCAGCGTTTCACGGAACGGCTCCATCACCGCCTGGCCTCCGGACAGAATCGTTCGCATCGCCCCATACAGTTCCCCGGGTGTCGCACCCTTGGTGAGAAACCCGGAGGCCCCGTGAACCATGGCCAAACGCACATACTGAACATCGTCGTGCATGGTCAGCACGAGACATTTGAGGGAAGGACGGATTTGTTTGATCCGTTTCAAGACCGTCAAGCCGCTGCAATCCGGAAGGCCGATATCCAGAATCACCAGCTCCACAGGCTCGACCCGTACGACTCGAATCGCTTCCTCTCCGGTGGATGCTTCCCGTACCACCGGGGAAGCGAAATGACTTTCGATGACCTCTTTGATGGCCTCGCGCAGGAGTGGATGGTCGTCGACGATTAAGGCAAGCATGAGATCTGTCGGGAACTATCGCGCCGATGATGGGAAAGATATAGCAGACGGAGCCTGATACCGATGTCCGCGCCTGTCCTACATGCACGGCCAAGGCAGCCTATGACGATTGCCGCTGCACTGATCGACTGATGCTCGACAGCGTGGGGCCCATCGTAAGTGACATGTGAGGGACGGAGGAGGGGCTTACTGATGTGTTACACGGTCAAGCGGTATTCGATCGCGTACCGGACGAGGTCCGCAGTCGTGCGGAGCTTCAGCTTGTCCAGCAACCTGGCTCGATAGGTGCTGACGGTTTTGACGCTCAAGGCCATGTCGGCGGCGATCGCCGAAACGGTTTTGCCTTGTCCAAGCAACCGCAGCACTTCCATCTCTCGATCCGAGAGCGTTTCGTGCAGCATCTCCGGCTGCCCCGCGTCTAACAAATCCGCCATCTGATTGGCCAGCGTGGGAGTGATATACCGTCGACCGGCGACGACTTCTCGAACCGCGGTTACCAATTCTGAAGGCATTCGGTCCTTCGTGAGATAACCTGCCGCACCGGCCTTGATGGCGCGCAGCGCGAACTCCCGTTCAGGGTACAGGCTCAAGATGAGAACCGGGAGGGTCGGGCGCAGGAGCTTGACCTCCTTTAAGACCTCAAGGCCGTGTTTGTCAGGAAGCGCGACATCGAGGACCAGCAAGTCCCACGGTTCTCGGCGCACCGCCGTCAGCACCGCCTCGGCAGAGGCTGCTTCAACGACGTCAGAGCACAGCCCCTCCTCCACCAAGAGGTCCCTAATCCCCTTGCGGACGATCGGATGGTCATCGACGATTAGACATTTACACTTGCTTCTCATCCGGCAATTGTCTCGCCTTTCTACTCCTCGTTGGACGGCCTGAACCGCTCGGACCACCATCCCCGTCGAGGGGTTCAAGCGGGATGGTCACGGTCACAGTGGTTCCTTTCTGGCGCACCGATCGAATCTCGATCTGCCCTCCGAGTAACTCGGCCCTCTCGCGGATGCCGCGAAGTCCATATCCCTTCTTCGGCTCGGTGACCCTCCCGCCCCGCCCGTTATCCTGCACCGCCAACGTGATCGTTCCGTCGGCATAACACAACGTAATGTCCACGCTCGTTGCCTTCGCGTGGCGCACGACGTTCGTGACCAATTCCTGCACGATCCGGAAGAGCGTCCCCTCCAGCTCCTGACCGATGATCGACGCCACCTTCTTCGGCTCAACGAACAGACGGCAGTCGAGCCCCGCTCCCTGGCGTATCTCCTCGGCCATCGATTGCAGAGCGGCCACCAACCCGAGCTCGTCCAGGACCGCAGGCCTCAGGCCATGCACAAGCTCGCGAAGCGAGATAAACAGCTGGTCGACCGTCTTGGACGCCATCATAAGATTTCGTTTGAGCGCCGATCCGTTCGTGCCGGGACGTTTCATCATCTCTTCGCTGGCGCGCGCGAGTCTCAACCGGAGCGCGCTGAGGAGTTGGCCGAAGTCATCGTGCAGTTCGCGCGATAGACGGCGCCGTTCCTTTTCTTCCGCCTTCTGCACTTGCCGGCTCAACCACTGCAGCCTCGTATAGGCCTGCTCCAACTCGGCGTACGTTCGTTTCGCCCCCGTGACATCGATCATAGCGCCGATCATCCGCACCGGCTTGCCCTCGGCATCGCTGATGATCTGGCCTTTGTCACAAAACACCCCATACGTGCCGTCTGCCAGGAGAAACCGGTATTCATCGAAGTACACCCGTTCTCCAGAGGTCACGGAGTCATGCAAATGCCGCAGCACTCGCGCTCGGTCCTCAGGGTGTAACCGCGATCGCCAGGCTTCAATGCTTGGTTCCTTGGCCGGATCATAGCCGAACCTTTCTCGAGCATTAGGCGACCACCAATGGTCGTCGGTGATCAGATCCCAGTCCCACAGGACGTCATTCGTCACTTCCGCCACAAGGCGGAAGCGTTCTTCGCGTTCGCGAAGCACTCGCTCGGCTCGGTGACGGTCGGTGATATCGACCGCATAGGCCACGCGCGAGATCGGCTTACCCTGCGCGTTCTTTATGACCGTGACCTCCATCAGCACGGGAAATGTCGTCCCGTCCTTGCGCTGGTGGACGGACTCATAGACCAGGTGCCCGAGACGATCAATCTCCTGCATACGCCCCTTCATCTCCTCCCGTGCCTCCGGAGCATACACCGAGAGGATCGGTTTCCCGACCAGTTCACTGACGGTGTACCCGCGTTCGCTGGCAAATGCCTCGTTGACGGCCACAAGCGTATTATCGTCGATATTTCCATACGCTAACCCGAAACGTGCCTTGGCAAAAACCTGCTCCCAACGCATGGCCTGTTCCGCCATAGCCGCCTGTTCGGTAATGTCCGTATCGGTTCCTACCATGCGAAGCGGCCGGCCCTGTTGATCCCGCTCCACGACCTGTCCTCGATCCCGGTTCCATTGATAGGTCCCATCCTTTCTACGCAGCCGGTTGACGGACTCATACAGTGTTGTCTTTCCATCAAAATGGTCCTGAATCCTCTGCCTCATGGGGAGGACGTCGTCCGGGTGCACCAATCGCTCCCATGATGAAACGTGTGGGAGAAGATCTTTTCGGTCATACCCCAAATTCGCCAGCCAGTCGTCGTTGAACCGAACCTCGCCGGTGATGATATTCCAGTTCCACGTACCGGACTTCGTGGCTTTCAGCACCTGGCGAAGGTTGGCTTGGGTGGTTCGCAATGCTTCATTTGCTCTTAGACTGTCGATGGTGATGCTCAGCAGATGAGTGGAGGCTCGCAAGAGCTCCATCTCAAAATCGGTCGGTCCGCGTGCGTCACGATAGTACATCGCGTACGTGCCGAGCACCTCGCCCGTCGCTCCGATGATCGGGACGGACGTACAGGCCCTCAGCCCGTGCCGCAAGGCAAGCTCTTTTGCCTCTGTCCAGGGCGCCCACAGCGGATCGGTCGCGATGTCGGCGACAACGACTGTAGTTTTACGATACACTGCGGTGCCGCACGACCCGTTCCGCGGCCCGATGGGCGCGCCATCGATCGCACGGCTGTATGCTTCTGGCAGCGTCGGAACGGCACCCCGCCGCAACGTGCAGCCATCTGGGCCGACCAAAAGAATGCTGCAGATCCCGCCGTTGGACAGCGATTCGATCGATCGAACCAAAAACTCCATCGTCTCGGATAACGGTGCTCCCTTCGAGACCCGTTCGAGGGCCTCTCGTTCAACACTCTTCAGGACTTCCGCTTGCTTGCGTTCGGTGACATCGAGGTGCGAACCGGCCATACGAAGCGGTTTGCCGGTCGCATCCCGCAGCACAGCACCGCGAGCCAATATCCATCGGTAGCTTCCGTCCTTGTGCCGGAGCCGATGCTCCAATTCGTAGCAAGCCGTTTTCCCCTCAAGGTAGTCGTTCACTGCCGCCAAAGCCCGTGCTCGATCATCCGGGTGGAGCAGCGTTTCCCACGTCGTGAAGACATCGGGAAGATCTTGTTCGCCGTAACCGAGCATGCTTTTCCACCGAGGGGAATAGTAGACGGTATTGGAAATGACATCCCAATCCCAAATCCCGGCATCCGTCCCGGCGACGGCCAAGGCAAACCGCTCTTCGCTGAGATGCAGTGCGCGTTCGGCCTGCTTCTGTGTCGTGATATCGATGGCGGTGCCGATTCGCGCCGGCTGCCCATCGTACTCAATGGAGGCGGCGGTGAAATCCAGCCAGCGGATTTGCCCGTCCTTGGCGATGATGGGAAATTCAAACCGGGCCGGAGCCTGATCGCCTGCTTCGACGGCCCTCGCGCGGGCTTTCAAGGGCGCATGAAAGTCCGGATGCACGAGATCCCATAAGGACAGCGACTTCAACTCTTCCACTGAAAAACCAGAAATGGCGCTGGCGGCAGGATTGGCGTACAGAAACTGCTCTCCACTATAGATGTAGATGCCGGAAGAGGTGCAGTCGCTCAGCCGCTGAAACTTCGTCTGACTGGCCAGCAGCGCTTGTTCCGCCTTGAGCCGTTCACCCACCGCGGCCACCAGCTCCTTGTGGCGACACTCCAAGTTGAGATGGTCCATCACCTGATGGCTAAGCACGCGCATGGCTTCGCGCTGCTCCAAGACCAGCTCTCTCGGCACCCGATCGATGACGCCTAACGTGCCGATATGATGGCCGTCCGGCGTCGTGAGCGGCGCTCCGCAGTAGAAACGAATGTGCGGCTCTCCGACCACCAACGGGTTCTCCACAAACCGGGGGTCCGCCCGTGCATCGGGAACAACGAGGAGGTCGTCGCCGAGAATCGTATGCGCACAGAAGGCAATGATGCGGGCGGTTTGAGTTTCGGTCAGTCCGACTTTGGACTTGAACCATTGCCGCTCGGCGTCGACGAGGCTAATCACTGCGATGGGGGCTTGGCAGATAGCGGCGGCGAGATGAACCAAGTCATCGAGGGCTTTGTCAGGCCCTGTATCCAGTATCTCGTACCGGTAGAGCTCGGCAAGCCTTTCGGCTTCTTGAGGAGGAAACACGGCGTGTTCTCTCTCCATAGCCCAAGCCTCCGTGCTCTCGAACTATATCTAACTAAGCATACCTAATCCAGTCCTAGGAGCAGGGATTGAGAAGGACTCTCATCAAGACCAGGCCGACGTCAATGTCCCCTTCTCGTCCCGCCAGTGGGGTGTCCACGCAAGAGCCACCAGCTTCACCGCAATATTGGCCTTGGTCGGCTTGATTGAAATCGTTTCAAGCTTTTCATTCAGTGGGTCGGTGGCTGCGGCCAAGGCTTCGCTTTCCGACTTGAATTGCGCTTCGAGATCGGCCAGCTGCTGCTGAATCGCGGCGACATTTTCTTCAGCGGCTCCGACATCTTTCGACTCCTTCATGACTCGACCGGCACTGCGAATCGCCGTCGTCGCACGGCCGATGTTTGTTGCACTGATGGTTTTGCGCCCCATAAAGGCCCCGAGGATGGAGGCGCCGACAGAAATCGCCGCCTGCACTTGGCTGGAGCGGGATTCAGCTTGCTGCTTTTCCCGGGCCAACTCTGCCCGCCTGATACGGTCTTGCAATGTGGCGATCTTGGGCGCGTATTTTTGGCGTAACGACTCGGCGCCCTTGTCACGCGCCTCTCGCCCGGACTGCTGCAATCGCACACGGAAATCCCGTTCGGACTCACCTGGCTTCGACACTTCTTTCGTGCTCGGGCTCCTGAACAATTCCACCTTTTGCGTCCTGAAGAGCCACCCGCCGAAATCCTTGTTCCAATCACTATAGCTCTTGGCCTTCCCAGCACTGGCAGGTAGTGCAAGAAACTGTGCGCCATCCGACGGTGTCTGTTCAAGGTCGGCCACAGCCAGATCAGCTGCTGTCGACTTGTCCCAATCGATGGGTACAGGGCCATCGATCATGGGTGCCAAGACGGTCATGTCCTGCGTGACATCGATTCCGCTCTTTGAATCAAAAAAGCGAATCTGGGAGGAGCCGAGCAGCATTGGGGCATACACTAACTCACTACCATCAGGCTTGGTTCCCCGCAGTGGGGCAAAATGCTGCGGCACATCCGGTGGCAGCATGGGACGTGAGGCGTGAGGCGTCAGGCGTGAAACGTTCGAAGCCGAAGACTTCGCCCCAGACGTTTCACGTTTCACGTTTAACGCTTCACGCCTTACCGGATCCATCAATGCCTTGATCTGCGTCCTGGTCAGCGGTCCCCGCAGATACGAAAGGCACCAGCGTGTCTCAAACACGACCGGTTCGTCCTCATGCACGTTGTTCATCAGGAAGATTCGATTGCCGAGACCGGCCAAGGTTTGTTCCATACGACCTCGGTCGAACTTCTTCCCGGCACTGGTTGATGCCCCTTCCAACCCCTCCAGTACCCTGGCTTTATCGCGCTCGGTCTGTAGGCGTCCGATAAACCACGTACCGGTATTGGCAAGCCCTTTATAATCGAGATCGACTGGATTCTGTGTGGCAAGGACGACGCCTAAACCGAATGCGCGGGCCTGCTTGAGCAAGGTCATCAATGGCAGCTTCGAGGGAGGATTGGCCACCGGTGGGAAGTAGCCGAAAATCTCGTCCATATAGAGCAGGGCACGGAGGCTGGTCGTGCCTGACTGGGCCCTCATCCACCCGACCATCTGACTCAACAGCAACGTGACAAAGAACATGCGCTCAGCGTCGTTCAAATGCGCGATAGAGAAAATGGCCAAACGGGGTTTGCCCTGAGGGGTATACATGATCGACTGAATATCGAGCGCCTCACCTTCAAGCCAGGCCTGGAACCCAGGCGCAGCCAGGAGATTGTTCAACTTCATCGCGAG
>DCZN01000134.1:93795-94220 GCA_002331625.1 Nitrospira sp. UBA2083
ATCACGCCGATCTTCGACACCGGCGGAGCCTGAATGGCCTGGATCAACGCCGCCAGATCGAGATCTTGTCCTTTCCTCCAGGTCTGATCAAGAATCGTCGAGAGAAGGATGTGCTCACGGCTCTGGATCGGATCGGCCTCGATACCGAGCAAGCCGAGCAGGCTCGTGACCGTCGTGCTGATCCGCTCCCGTAACAGTTCGGTATCGTTGAGCACATCGGTAGACGGTGCCGAAAAAGATTTGAGGATGGAGACCGGCAACCCGGCACTACTGCCTGGGGTGTAGATGGCAATATCCGCAGCGTCCCGGAATCGCTGAATGCGCGCGCCGTCTTGCTGCCAACCTGCCAAGCCTTTCGTCCACAAC
This sequence comes from Nitrospira sp. UBA2083, assembly GCA_002331625.1. Classification (GTDB taxonomy): domain Bacteria; phylum Nitrospirota; class Nitrospiria; order Nitrospirales; family Nitrospiraceae; genus Nitrospira_D. Next base: position 94,162 of record DCZN01000134.1, read on the forward strand.
TCAGCCTGGGCGCTGGCATACTCCGCAGAGGACAAGCCCTTCTTGCGCGCATCGTCTTC
>DCZN01000134.1:94339-94550 GCA_002331625.1 Nitrospira sp. UBA2083
TCTTCGAGGAGCGCCAGACAGAGCCCGGTCTTTCCGCTCCCGGTCATGCCGACGCAAACGGCATGCGTCACGAGATCTTTCGAATCGTAGAGGAGCCACCCAGGCTGGGCTTGCTTGGTCGCTAAATCGTACGGTCGTCCCATATAAAAGACGCCGAGTTTCTCAAAGTCTTCTGTTGTAGATGAAGCGGGTGTCGGTGATGGCGTTGATT
>DCZN01000048.1 GCA_002331625.1 Nitrospira sp. UBA2083
TGGCGTCCAGTCAGCCGACTGCGTCGCTGATACATCCCGCTAAGCGACCCTCTTGGGGTTTGCTTCGCTACGGCAGCCCCTTCTTCAAATCGCATCTGTCTTACCTCCTGCAGTACGTTCGCCGTGTCATCGTGGCCCTCCTTGGAGACCACCCTAAACCGGACACTTCAAGTGCTACAAAAAACGGACAGATGATGTGCTAGCTACAGAGGCCTCTTCTGCTGCTTGCACATGATCGTACAGAGGAGTAGGCTGTAAAGCATGGTCCTTTCGCCAGGGGGGACCCAATGTTCTTTTTGCCGCTTCTATCTTCTCTTTCCGTCTCTCCCGAATACCTGATCACCAATTCATTTTCATTTAATTCGACTTCGCTATCAAATTCATATCGCTCGAAAATGTTCCACATGTTGCTATGGTTGCTATGTCAGTAGGGCAATGAGTTAGTCATGTAAGCGGCAGCAGAGATAATGGTGCAAGCGATCTCGGTACAACCATCTAGAGCAAGGAGCGATGAGCTATGCGTTACATCGGCGTCATAAGTGGAGTCGTTGCCGCACTCGCCTTCGCTGCGACAGCGACTGCTGGGTCATTTGAGGATAAGGCGCAAGTGACGGTGAGTGGAGCCGAATACATGTTGAACGGGTATATCGTCAAAGTCGAGGGAGACGCCTACTGGATCAGGAAGACGTCCGGCGATGTGGTTCGCGTCGCAGTCACTAAGGCGACTCACCTGATCTGCCCGACTCGTCCCGGTAGCAAGGAGGCGACAGTCGAATCGAAGCCTGGTGGCGGGTTTCGGATTGGAGACTGCCCATTTATCCCAGGAGACACTGTGAAGGTTGAGATTTCGGACCTCGGCAGCGCGAGCCTCATCCGGTTTGATGTTCCTCCAGCTTCTGAAACCGTGAACCTTGGTCTGCCTCAGGGGTGGGAAGGCTATATGCCAAACGGGGTGTTGTCCTTCAAAAGGGGGCCGCACTATCCCGTATACACCAGAGATGGCCACTCTGTCGGCCATCTCGCCGGGACGTTGACCGACACCTCGGTAGGGGCCGAGTATGGACTGATCGAGCTGGCAGGGAACGGTCAGATCATGGTTGTTCCCAGAACCGAGATGAGACAAGAATGGCCGGAGCCCAACAAACCTCGTGTAGCCCTGCTGATCACCAAGAATCAGCTTGGGGAGATGATGCCGGCGGTTATGTACCAGGCCGCAAACCTCATTTCGGTCTCGGAGGTCCGTGACTTCTGGGCCAAGGCCGCGCCTCCCGAACCGCTCGCCTCCAGAGAAGTCGATGTGGTGATTGATATCAGCGAAAAAGCCTTTCAAATCACAAAAGGGGGGACATCGCGTGGTTTTACTCTCATGGCAGGGATGCCGGCGGTCATTAAACTTCGCAATCGAGATCTCGTCGCGCACGAGTTTATGTCCACATTGTTCCGCGATATCCCGTTCCGTATTTCGGGCAACGCCACAGTCGTCAAGTCCGCGCGAGCCTCCGGGCTTCGCATTGATCCAGGACAATCCGTGACTCTTGAGTTTACCGCCCCCGTCGCGAAACCGGATCAATATGGCGCCACAGAAAGCATGTACGATGTGTTCTGGTGCAATGTCCATGGGAAGGAGCACGGACAAACCATGCGAGGGGAAGTGGCGATCATTGAAACCAGTGGTGAAATCGGCGGCGGCTGACGCAATGAGGGCCTAGGTTGCCCGGCGGATGAGCCTATCGATGCGGGCGACCTGATTTCCTTCATGCGTTCAACATCCTTTTCGGTCCCATCGGTGAACTGAGGGGGGAGTATCATGCCCGATGGCTGGTTTGGTCTTCGGGAAAGGTGAGATCCCATCAGTTGTTAATGCATACCGAAGGCATGTTCTTCGGGAGGGGATGTGTTTGTCTGAAAGAAGAAAGTGTCGAGCGTGTCGTCACGATTGCCATTGACAGCATGCGCTATCTCGCTCGCCTTTGGGGTCGGGGTGAGCGGAATAGGTTCGGCGGAGGAGATGCTCTATGAGCCTGATGTTGTTCTTGTGATGAAAGACAAACTCTTCCACGTGATCAGGGGCACACAACCAGGCAATTCTGTGCCAAATCCAGCCTTTTCCCTCAAAGCCGGAATAGACCTCGTCATCCTGTTGCGCAATGAGGATGAGGTGGCGCATGAGTTTGTCTCGCCATTGCTCATGAAGGCGGACGACCTGGAGATCTCAGGCCGCGCGACCATCGTATATACACTCACCGCCTTCGGGGTTCGGGTTGAGCCGAGGGACCACGTCATGCTCCGCTTCAGCGTTCCCGACGCCGGCTTTGATCGGTTTCACTTCTGGTGCAATCTCCATGGAAAGCTGCTGAGCGACATCATGCGGGGGGAGATCTTTATTCTAGATGCGAATCCATCATCCAAGTAACCGGACTTCGGGAGAAATGAGGGCTTATCGGCGCAATCGAGGAATTCAAGAGATGGGCTGACATAGGAGAAGAGGGGTGCCGGACATCCGCTAAGGATGTGCGCTTCTGAGTAAGTTCTGTCTCGGAAAGCGAAGAGGGAGGTTGCCATGATCGCGAAAACAACCGGATGGATCCTTGGCGGCCTCTGCGCCATCATGCTCGCTGGTGTCGAAGGGGGTGTTGCGCAGGTCGAAGAGACGGGAGGAATCCCGCCGGAACTGGTCGCAGAATACATTCATGCGGTCATTCAGGCCGATCGCAGCATCTATTCCACTCATGTGGTCGAACAGCTTCAGGGTCGCAAGGTCACTGTGGCGGCAGAAGATTGGAAAGAGCGAGGGGCATTGCCCCTTCCGGCTCAAATGCTACAGATGGCAGGTCAAGAGGTTGAGGGGCTTGGCCTCGGCCTGCGCATTAGACTGACCAGCCTGGGACCAATTTACACAAAGAACGGACCGGCGGATCAGTTTGAACGAGTAGGCCTGGAAGCAGTGGCCAAGAATCCCCGGAAACCCTATACAGGAGTTATGACAGAAGGTGATAGACGTTATTTCAAGGCAATCTTTGCGGATCGGGCCGTCTCGATGGCTTGTGTCATGTGCCATAACAGTCATCCCCTCAGCGTTAAGCGGGACTATAAGCTCTATGATGTGATAGGAGCGATTATCATATCTTTCCCAATTCGTTGAGCCAAGTGAGAGGGATTGAAGACGACCCGGGGGCAGGGTAAGGAAAGAGACGGTAGCGCGCCATCCGTCAAACGCATAGCCTCCCACCAACAAGATCCTGCGATGATCGGCCACGTCGCCGAGTTTATCCGATCGCTCAAAGCCGTAATGGCGCCGGCCTAGCTAGTTACACGCTGCTAGACACCCTCCAATCCAAAAGGAAGGACGCGTTGGGACAGTCACGACGAACTTCCTGACTTTTCATGGGATCGATCAGTTTTTCACCAAGGCAGATGCACGATGCAAGACCCTATAATTAATTTGGGGCTGATGTAGCTAAGCGAGCTCAGAGGGGGCTACGCTTAGCGAATGATCTTCCCATGAAAGAGTCGGATGCCTGTCCGAATCCAGCAGCGCTTGCTGGAACATTTCGTCGCGGGCACGACGGCGCGAGCCGCCGCACAGTTGGTTGGGGTGCAGGACGAACTGCCGTGGTCTTTTTTCAGCGGCTTCGTCAGTTACTTGCCAGCAAGCAAGAGAGCGTTCTGCTGTCTGGTGAGATCGAAGCCGACGAGAGTTACTGTGGCGGGGTGCGGAAAGGGCGGCGCGGGTGAGGGGCAGCAGGAAAAGTGCCCGTCT
>DCZN01000056.1:0-241 GCA_002331625.1 Nitrospira sp. UBA2083
ACATTTCTAAAGTGGGTTGACAGTGTCGGAGAGTAAGGTTGTAATCCGAAGGTCCCTGTGCTAGTCTAGATCTGACTCAGATCGCCCCGGGCCTCGCGATACCGAGTGTCTATCAGAGGAGGCCCACAATGTAGATGTTGCCTTGTCCGGGAATCTTGTCGGAAGTCAGACCTAAGCCGCTGCATCGATCGCGTCTTCGGCCCGCTCCTTCCCCGTTCCTCGTGCTCAAGACAATGTCATT
>DCZN01000056.1:281-25514 GCA_002331625.1 Nitrospira sp. UBA2083
TCGGCGACCGAGCAGCAATTGAGTGACTTATTCGCAGCGCATGGTGCAGTGGCCTCTGCCCGCATCATTACGGATAAGTTCACCGGGCAATCCCGGGGATTCGGCTTCGTGGAAATGTCGTCGGATGCCGAAGCTCAAGCTGCCATCACGGCACTCAACGGGTCAGAAATGGGTGGCCGGACTCTTACAGTCAATGAAGCACGTCCCCAGGAACCGCGGACCGGCGGTGGTGGTGGCGGGCGTGGTGGATTCGGTGGAGGCGGTGGTCGCAGTGGAGGCGGTGGAAAGCGCGATCGCTGGTAATTGATCAGTTGTCTGCGTAGGATGGGGGGTGCCACACAAGTGGCACCCCCTCTTTTTTACGGTAAGAGACGATCGGTAGTTGTCAACCGCCTCCGGTAACATGCCCATTGCCGGGACTGGGAAGAAGCATGAAGGTTTCGCAGTTCACACGAGGACTGGGTGCTGTCTCGTCATTTTCGTTTGAGGATAGTCCCGTCTTGGTCGTAGAACATTTTTGGTCCGCTGAAGATCGCCGATTGTTTCGTGAAGGGATGGATCGCGCAGTTTGGAAGAGCCTTTCCGATATGCCGAACGTGCGCGAAGATTTTCCCCACGCAGGCAATTGGGCCAAGGCTGAAATTGGACCGGCAGAAGGTGCGCATTTTCTGTCGCGGTTGGAGCTTTCCTGTATCCGAGAGTACATTGAGTCGTTCCCACATATCGTCGGGCGCCATATGGGGTTTAGCTACTATTCCTACTCGGCAGGCGATTGTCTTCTGACCCATGATGATACAGATCAGGGGCGGCCTACCGCTGGACATCGGGCACTGCAGCGTCGGATCGCCGTGGTCGCCTATCTTCATGAAGAATGGCAGCCTGATTGGGGCGGAGAGTTGATTATCTACGAGAAGCGGGCTGATCCATCGGCAGATTCTGGTAATCTCGTGCCGACCCATTGCATCGAGCCCCGTCCAGGATCACTGGTTCTGTTTACGGTCCCTCGATACCACCGAGTCTGTCGAGTTGATCCGACGGCTGGTCAGCACCGTCGACTCTCGATTGCCGGGTGGTTTATGACAGAACACGCATCGGACGCTGAAGTGTAATCAGCCGAACCAGTCGACATCACTTCCGCCCTGGTTGTTCCCTATCTGATTGAGCGCCGGAGCCGGCTGCGCGAGTACCTCGCGGACCATCTGGACGAGTTCATCTTTCCCAAACGGTTTGACGACAAACGGCAAGGAGCCTCGCTTGATGCCGTGGCTGGCAAGCTCCTTATCGGGATTGCCCGACATGAGCATGATGTGGAGGCCGTTCCGGATCGTGGCTGCGCGAACAGCAAGCTGATGACCATTGACATGAGGGAATTGGTTCCCGGTAGAGGATAGTTGAAAGTCAGGAGGAGGGAGGACGAGGTCGGTCAAAAGGAGATCAATTGGACCGTCATGTTGGGTGCAGATCTTGAGAGCCTCTGAGCTTCCTTCTGCTTCGAGCACGTGAAACCCTGCCGCCTCAAGTAGAGCTTTGCAAAGTTGTACAATCGATCTTTCGTCGTCAACGACCAAAATAGTCGGCAGCTCCGTTCTTGAATGGCTATCCAGGTGCCCCTCCATGCTCGGCACTTCCAGTCACCATCATAGTGTTCAATCCAGTTCAGGGCGAGAAAAACTACCATTTTGGCACAAGCTATAGCGTAAAAGGCGGTCTCCGGCATCATTGAGGCGGCCACATGGGACTACTCTACCATTTGATCTTTCCCCAACCTGTGCTTTCACGGGGTACGGTGAGTCGAATCTTTTGGAGAGCCGGACCAACGGGAAAGGCCTCGCCGTTGGGGAGGATTAACTTCTCAATACGAAGAACGGTCGTCATGTCGGTTGGGGAGGTAACGACTTCACCTAACGACGCTTCAATCGTACTATAGTTTCGAAACAAGCTCTCCACCCAGCTGCGCCGATCTTCGGACATGACGGAGAGTTTATCAAGCTCCGCAAGATCTTTTGCGGTCACAGACTGTCTCAAATGCTCTAGACGTTCCTGAGCTTCCTTCGGGTCCAACTCTACCGTTGTTCCTGTCTGGGAAAGCACGAGCTGGGAAGAGGAGGTGACCATGGATTGCAGCCCCACATAGCCAAGTGCGAGAGCCGCAATGGTTCCAAATACAATGGCCGCGATGGTTCCAGTACCGAGTGAACGGGATCGCTTTTCCTCAGCTGGCTGGTTTGGTTTCCCTGGTGCAGGCAGGACCACCTTCCGCGGGGGCTCCTCTAACTCACAAATGGTCCGATCATCCACCAATGCGTTTGGTTGTGGGGGAGTGCGGGGCATCGAGCGTCCTCCGGGCTGGAGTAGTTCCAGGCGATCGATGAGCTGTCGAGCATCGATGATTCGGTCAGCAGGCCGGTAGCGAAGGAGGTCCTTGATCACTGCCTGCACGCTAAACGGGAGTTCGGGTGGAAAGGAGAGGATCGGCATAGCAGTTTCGTTGGCCAACATGCCCAGCACTGCCGCGTTGGACAGCCCTCGTCGAGGATGGGAGCCTGTCACCATTTCATACAACATGAGGCCCAGAGCATAAAGGTCTGAGCGACCATCCAAGCCTGCGTCTTTCGCCTGTTCAGGGGACATGTACAGCAGGGTCCCGATGAGTTGTCCAGCGGTCGTCAGGGGTGCTTCATCGAGTGCCGCGGCAATCCCAAAGTCCGTGAGTTTCACGTGGTCATTAGGCCCGACGAGGACATTGGCCGGTTTAATATCTCGATGGATGATCCCGTGTGTATGGGCATACGACAGTGCCTTTGCGATTTGGAGGGTGATGGCCAGGGCCTGGGTAAGCGGGAGACCGGTATTGGGTTGCATCCGGCCATGCAGATTCGGTCCAGGAAAATATTCCATGACCATGAACTGCGTGCCCTGGTCCTGTTCCACAGAATAGATGGTCACGATATTGTCGTGCTGAAGACGGGCCATGGCGCGGGCCTCGCGCAGGAAACGCTGAAGGAAGGAGGCGTCGTTGGTCAGGTGGGGATGAACGACCTTGAGGGCCACCACGCGGTTGAGTTTCTGATCCAGGGCTTTGTACACGATGCCCATCGACCCCTGAGCGATTTCTTCCTGGACTTCATATTTCCCGGCAAAAACGCGTTCCGACATGGTTCACTCACCTGCTCGCAGTTTCAAGTGAGACACAGGGCCCACTCTCATACCCAGGATCATTCTGCGGAGTCAATGACAATTACCACCTTCGCCTGCTTGAAAAGCTGAAGGTATTCCGGCAGGGATTGGATCTGTTGGGCTTTCGTCTCCTCAATCATGAGATCGGTCTTCGTAGCACCGATCGCTCGGACAGCTTTAATGATCAAGGGCTTGGGCGCTACTTTCTTGTGCAACCGGGCCTTCGCCTCATCGATGAAGTACCAGGCAATTCTATTCTGATCTTCCTTTGGGACTGACGGGCCTGTGATGAAGTTTTTATCAACGACGGTTGGGCCGTAAATCACATCATCTTGTGCAAGAATTCTTGGGGCCATGGCTTGTTGGGCTCCAATATTCCTGGCATCAATCACTAACCCCGTGTATGAGGATGAGGACGGTTTCTGGGGTGATGAAGGAGGAGAACCCTTTGCCGACACATTCGTTGTCTTCGTGGTCCCTTTTGTCGTGCCCTCTGACGGAGTCGGAGGATGGGGGGCAGGCATGGGACCAGGGGAAGCAACTTGGTTGATGAGGTCTCGGGCGACATGCATTTGCACGGTAGTCCTAAATTCTCCGGTAGGTAGCTCCGTTTCCTCAATGACGGTAGCTTGTTTGACCATCCCCTCAACGTGGGTCTGAACTTCGGCGTTGGTTGTAACATAATTCTGGACGGTCGTCTGGGCATCGACTCGAATGCCGTTAACGACTTCAAGAAGGTTTGCCAATGCCACGTTCCAGGCGGCGGCTCGCGTCATTTCCCTGGCTTGTGCGGCGCTCGAGACATTTCGGGGAGGGACTCCCAGCCCGGTGGCTGTTGCCGTGTCTGTACTCCAATTGTAATTGCCGTTCGGCGTGATCCGTGTAATGGATTGACCACTTGTGTCGGCTGAGCGAGAAAGAGATGGATAGAGGCACACCATGCATAGGCAAAGTATCGTCCAAGGGTGTTGGTTGAGTCGTATCCACATCATGTGTGTGCTCCTAACTCTCTGATCGTACCTCTGTTATGAGGCAGATGCTCGTTTTCGTAGAGGGGTACCCTACCATAAAGGGCATCTTTCCATCTATGGATCATTACGTGTCTCTTCTGATTTTGGATTTTGATCTCCGTAGAAGTGGGTAGCCACGCTGCCGATTCCCCACCAATATCGGCATGGGCAACGATCATCCCAGACTCCACTACCTAAGCCATTCACCATGCATCTTGATTTTTTGACGTTTCTAGAAGATACTAAACCCTAGTAAATTTCAATGGCCTCGCGGCAAGATGTAACTGTGACGTTAAGAACGTTCAAAATCGTCATAAGTTGCTTGCTGCTAGCTATCAATGCTCTTGCTCTTCCGGTTAGTGCACAGACCCGTGGCGTATTAGTGTCTCCCACGACGGGTGTCGGTATCGGTACCGTATGGGGGGTATTCGTGGGTATCTCCCAGTATCAGCAGACCGCATTAAATCTTTCATTTGCCGACAAAGATGCCCAATCACTCCATGAGTTGTTTACCGATAATTTTCGTGGCCGTATCCCTCCGGACCACTTTCGCCTCCTCGTGAACGACCAGGCTACGCGTGGTGGGTTTCTTCAGACGCTCAGTGAAGTCTTACGTCTTTCCCAGCCAGAAGACCTTGTCCTTATCACTATGGCAGTGCATGGCCTTCCTGAAATTGGAGGGAGCGATCTGTATTTCTTAATGCACGATACCGATGCGTCACGGCCTGAAGACAGAGGTATCAGCCAATATGATATTTTTAAGCAGATCCAACGGAGCAAAGTTCGGAAAATAGTGATGTTTTTAGATGCCTGTCATGCCGGTGCCTTTAGCTCTGCAGAATCGAAAATTGCTCGGCGTTCGGCAGATGCTGCCGAGATCAATCGGTTACTCACAGCAATGGGGCAATCACAAGACGGAATCACCGTCATGTCATCCTCAAGTGCGGCAGAGCAATCGCAGGAGGGAAAACAGTTCTGTGGTGGACATGGAGCCTTTACTTGCGCATTGCTGAATGGGCTGAAAGGAGGGGCGGATTTTGATCGAAACGGTATGGTCCAAATTCGCGAGTTATTTGACTATACCTATAGGGAAGTCAAGGCTTCAACGCGTGGTATCCAGCATCCCGCCATCGAGGGGCGATATGACAATGGTCTGCCATTGGCCACCACCCCAATTCCTCCGACTGTCGATGCCACGCCAAAAGCTGTTCAGCCGAAAAAAGAAATTGATTTAAGCGAGTATGAACGAATCCAAGAGCTTGCCGACTATCAATCAAAAATGGAGCAGGCGTGGAAAGCGGTTCAGAGCTTAGCCCAACTGCGCAGTAGCGAGCGTTCCTCACGGCTGGCACTCATGGACAAATTCACCAAGGACTTTCCTGTCGATAATCCTCATATGAAGGAACTTGAAGAGCTACGGAAGCGCTTCGAACAAGAAGCTCGGACACCTCTTGCAGATAAGCCATCAAGTCTTGGTTCCCTACCTAACAAGGAGCGCCCAGCCACGACTGCTGATGCCTCTAAGACTTCTCCGACCAAAGAACTCAAGGGGGTTGAGGTGGCAAGTCTGCCAAGCTACAAGCTTCCTCAGCTTATTTCTCCGCCAAAAGAGTTTACCGGGAAAGACGGGGTTGCCATGGTGCTCATTCCAGGTGGCGAGTTTATCATGGGCTCTGAAGAGAAGCCTGATGAACGTCCTGCTCATCCGGTCTATCTAGCTGACTACTTTATAGATACCGTTGAGGTAACAACGGGTCTCTACAGAAAGTTTCTTGTCTCGACCAAACGCGATCCTCCCTATAAATGGGATGATGTACTCGAAGGCCGCGATGACCATAAGCCCGTGATTGGGGTCACCCATCATGACGCCGTTGCTTATTGTCGGTGGGTGGAGAAGCGGCTTCCAACGGAGGCGGAGTGGGAGAAAGCCGCTCGTGGTACCGATCAAAGAAAGTTTCCATGGGGGAACGATGAACCATCTGAGTTACGGGGAAACTTCGGGCGTTGTTGCGGCTGGAAAGGGTACAGCCTGTTGAATACAGTGGGAACAACCGAACAAGGCAAAAGTCTGTATGGGGTTTATGATTTGGCGGGCAACGTATGGGAATGGGTGGCCGATTGGTATGCCCCCGACTACTATAAAAAGAGCCCCTCTTCAAATCCCCCCGGGCCAAGTACAGGGGATAGGAAAGTCATCAGAGGTGGATCGTGGAGCAATTCCAGTGCTGATTTACGTGTCACTGCTCGAGATCGTGTTCCACCTGCCTATAAAAACATGAGCCTGGGATTCCGCTGCGCCAGGGACTTTCAACCAAACTAGTGGACTATCACGATTACATCGATAGTGTCATCGCACCCATAGAAATCCCGAGGATATCGGGAGGATTATCAAGATATGGAACTGCGTCAAACCGAGAAATTATTCCCGCGTTAACTGGTACAGTCCACTAGTTACGTGGGGTTTCAGTTTTCTTCAGTTCGATGGTGAGATCTGTTGCACTATCTCCTCCGACTGTGAGTATTTTCTCTGTGACTCCCAGGTTCTCGTGCCAGAATCTCAGTTTATAGATGCCTGCTGGGATACCCTGCAACTTAAAAGCCCCGGTTCCATCGGTAACGGTAAAGTAGGGGTGATCAAAGACAAGGATCGATGCATGCATAAAGGGGTGAATGTTACATCGCACCTCAAATACTCCTAATTCAGTCAGCACTTTGCTGACATCAGGTACCTTGGATGGCTGTAAGACGTTCAGGCGAATCGGTAAAAGATTGTTTGGTTGGAGCAGCTGCGAATTGTGAAGGATCGGGTCGCTATTTCGAAATGTGATCGTCGAGCCAATAGTGGTTGCACTCACTCGCGGAATAAAGCGGCAATGACTGCTTTCCAACGTAATATCTCGTGCCGCCAATGCCTCGGAAGACGGCGGAACCCCTTCCACGCTTACGACAACCCCCTCGAGTCCTCGTGTAGCAGGATCCACTCCGAAGGTTTCCCACAGCAAGGATTCACCACAAACCTTACTGTCTCGATGTACTGTAACCAGTTGAGGTTGAGGTACTTGGCCAGCATAGATCACTCGGCCTCGAATGGACGAGGCTCCCTGTTCGTTGCTGGCGGCGAGGGTAACGGCAGAGACAGTTCCGCCGACAGCGGTGCCCACCACATCAGCAAGCATCACTACGCCAATGACAATGCAGTAGTATATTTTCATGAAGTCCTCTTTGTTCCTTATCGCCAGGCCATCCATTCCTACCAAGCTCCTTGAACTTCGAAGAGGGCGAGATGTTGAAAATTTCCAGCCGGTAAATTTGTATATGCCGTAGCGCGATTATCCGTGTAGGTGTATTCAAGCGCGAGCCGAAGCCAATTCTGAATCGTCGTGACGGCCCCGACGGTATAGTCTTTGCGTGTCGTATTCTCACGTGGGACATTGTTGTCGATGACGGAATACCGCTGAACGAATGTCACCTCAGGACCAGGAATATATTGCTGGGCTTCAATATACCAGGCATTGCCCTTAATGTTGCCGCCAGTTTGTTGGATAGGAACTCGATCGCTGCTCCGGAGGTATCCACCTTGAATCTCCAAAAATACTCGTCCGCCCAGATTGAAAATCTTGTTCGCGTTAAACCCATAGCGCTCATAGGCGAACCGCTGGTCAAGGTTGAGTCCTCCCCCAGGAGTAGTATTTGCCGGATAGGCGGTTCCGTTGTAGTACAAAAGAGTGAACCCGGAGGCGATTTCGTCCAAGATATGCTCGTATGCAACTAAAAAATCTTTCCGTCGGTCGAAATCTCCAACCGTGTTCGTGCCTGACCCGTTTTGATCGAGACCGTTGCTGACCTGAACGAGAAATCGACCAGGTCCATAGACATAAGCGAACTCGGCACCACGCTGCTGGGTACTGAATGCATGTCGAAGCGGACTTGTTCCAGGCTGGTCCGTCAGCTGATTGCTGTAGATCGGATTGAGGCTGACGAGTGTTGGCGCGCCAAGTCCTCCAAACCCTTCAAAGTAAAGCATCGACATTTGGACCGCCCGCACGGTGAAGAAGTTGTCTTGCGACCCAAAGACGCCATAAAGCTTACCGGTAAAATTTGTATTGCCGGTACCAGTGAAGGTTCCGACCTTGAGAAAACCAGAAAAGTTTCGGGAGAAGGCGCCCCCATACATGAGCGAAGCCTCGTTCAGGGTAAACTGTGAGCGATCAATACTGCTTTCGGTATCGGTATAGGAGACTTGGGCGCGCACCTTGCCCGTTAGAAAGTTCTGTATCTTCGTAATATCCTGATCCTTCCCAAATTCCACCGGTGTTCGATAGCCGGCTCGTCGAAATTGGTGTCCGAACGAATTCAGACGAGGGTATGTGGGGTAATGACACATGGCGCAGTCGGCATTGTATTTCCTGGCCCAGGCCGGAATCGCATGTGCTTCTTGCACGTCCACCACCCATGAACTCATCATGATCACGACGAGCGTCATGAGAATACCGGGGACACCTCGGAAGATGGGGCGGGATCCGACTGTGATCAGGGGTCCATTTGTTACCATTGAAAGGCCTCCTCCTTACTTCTAATTCAGCGTTTCTTCGGACCACGAGCCCGGTGAAGAATGCGGGAGCATACGTGAAACCTTCAGGCGAGTAAACGCCTCGAAGCTCGACTGATCCGTAAAACCTTGGTCACAACCTCCATGAACTGAACACAAGGGCCCGCAGACGCGATATTGTCAAAGTTCCATTATTCGAGGTTGTCTTGCAAGCCATACCGTTATTGAGATTGCACGTTTCATCTTGGTTGAACCGACAGGTCCACGGTGAGTGAACCCCCGGACTCTGGAACACTGACTGGTGCGTTTCTAGTCCCAAACCGCGGATGCCACGCGTTGAGGGTATAGCTACCTGGCGGGACATCGCGGAACTCAAAGTGTCCATCAAAGCTGGTTTGATCAAAATATGGATGGTTCAGTACCTGGATGAAGGCCTTCATATTGGGGTGAAGGTCACATCGGATATCAAGCAAGCCCGGGGTATCCAGCAACTTGGACCGGCCTTCGGCACCCGCTTGCTGAATGACATTCCATAATGTGGGCCCGAATCGCGTATCGAGGCGGGCGTGGGTGTAATGCATGACGGGGTCTAAGTTCTGAATCTCCAGCGTTGCGCCTACAATCGTGACAAATGTAGAGGGAAGAAATCTGCACCCTCGATTTTCAATCACGAACGATCCTGGCTTAGACAATGGTTTGCCACGAGAGATGCCCTCGAGGCTCACGATCACCCCTTCGATACCCCGTGATTCGTCGGAGATGACTAGTTCATCGATTGGCACGTCTTCCCCACAAAGCCCGCTATCCCGATACACACGATCGATTTGAGCGGACGGAGATGCACCTCCCCAAGTAATGCGGCCTGAAATCGTGCTGACCGCTCGTAGGTCGTTCGCTGGTATGTAAGCAGTTGGTGTACTACATGCCGTCAGCATGAAAGATAGGAGGTAGAGAGACAGGAGTTGAGTGAAGTAAGACGGTCTGGCATTGATCACAAATGGTCTTAGAGCGGATTCCAATCGTCGTGGCTCCAAAATCGGCAGCCTCTTAGAGGAGATAGAGGGCTGTCGGACAAAAGACCTAATTATGCGAACCTACTTATCACCGTCAAAGCGCGAGCACAATAGCCTCGCCGCTTTGTATTGTCAAGCTGGAGCGATCGGTTTGTTCACTCATGTCAGCAAACATCGCTCAATGCTGATTTGGGGGGCTGCACTGGTGACACTGAAAAGCCTTGGCTGTAGGAGGTCAGATTGTTTTCAAGGGTTGATTCACTGTGGCGGAGAGACGGTGTCTCCCGCTGGAACGATTCGGACGGCTGGTCTTGGAACGTGGCAGACAACGGCTTCAGGGGGGCTTGTCTGGGGAGGGTGGTGGTTGAAGCAACGCCACAATTGGGCATTAAGCTAGCCAAGTTGTCAGGGAGGTTTCTCTCCGTGAGCTAATTCGTCTGGCGTGGGCTGGGCCGTCGGCTACTACCTATCTGTGTGAAAACTGTCCATCTCCCACCACCATAAAGGGCGCCCAGGCGTAGGGGTGGGCAAAGTAGCGGCGGTCTGGATTCTTGATGGCATGATCGAGTAATGCCATCATGCCGGCCTGAAGGGCTCCTGCCGGCGGCAATAAAGGACCCTTTCCGTATCGCTGAAAGATTTCTTCCATCAATACCTTCGTGGCACGATCGTCGACACTCCATTGGGAAACGAGCAGCGAGCGGGCTCCTGCGAAGAAAAAGGCTCGGGCCAACCCGGTGAGGCTCTCACCGCTCCCATTGTCGCCGGCCGTATTGCAGGCGGAAAGAATCACCCAGTCTGTCTGCGGAAGTTTAAGTTGAAGCACATCTTCCAGGGATAACAAGCCGTCGTCGTCCGCTGTAGGAACAGCAGGGGGCGTCAGCACCAAGGCAGGTTGCGTGACGCCCTGAACCTCACCTGCGAGTAAACCATGAGTGGCGAATGCGATGACCTGGGCCTGGCCTAGCCGGCCGCTGGCGTTCAATCGACGCACCTCCGATTCAACCGCACGCGAGCCGAGAAACAGGTTGGTCTCGGCATTGACTCCTAGGATTGCCGCTACAGTGAGCAATTCCTCACGTGTGCCCGGCAGTTGATCCAATGCATGGAGCGATTCCATAGAAACGTGCATGCCTCTGCTCGCGACCATGTTTCCACCACGTTGATGGCCTTGCCCACGCAAGGCGGGATCGCCGAATCCGAGAAAGACGTCTCCCGGCTTCTGCGTGTGTCCCGGTTGTTGTCTGACTAATTTGAGCGCCGAGGGAGACGGGAGGATGGTCAAGGAGTACTTTTTTGCCATCCAAGGAATTTGTGTGTACGACGAAAAATCCTGCGTTGAAGGTTTCCGTTTATCCAGAAAGAGTTGTGCGAGTCGTGAAAATGCGTCGCCATATGGGTCGGTTACCAGTGCGGCAAAGGGGAGTGGAAGCAGTACCTCGTCAGGTACGATAATCAGTTTGTGCACCCCGTCTAGCTGAGGGGCGATAGGGGCAAAGAGGAGCTGATAGAGTTGTGACGCACTTTCCACGTCGAAAGGAGGCAGAAGCATGGCACGGGAGTCTGATTGTTCCTGGGGGAGGAGGCTCAGTCGGATTTGCCTTACCAGCTGGATCAGCTGTTCTCGGGTGATAGAAGATTGTCGGTAAGCGACCTTTTGACCAGGGCGTATCAGCCATATCTGGAGACGGTCTCCGATTGTGTAAAAGCTCACCAACGCTTCATCAGGGTGGACGAAGCGTTGCACGGCGGTAATGTCGAGCGCTTCGGGTTGCGCCATTTCTGCATAACGAGGGGCGGCATTCCGAAGGGCGGCTCCGGCCTGATCCAGATCTTGCTGAACGGTGTTCAGCGCGTGTTTCACGGTGGACAGTTCCTCGGAGGGACGCTGGGCGTCGGTCAAACCATACAGTTCGTTCAGTCGCGTCCACAGTGTCTGACGTTTCCGACGCAAGTCATCCACACGTGTAGCCAAGGCTGCAGTGGATGAGTCCCCCACCGCCCGCTGAGCAAGAACTCTGGCGACTGCAGCCTGCATGAGCCAGCCGCGCGCCTGTTGCGTAACGAGAAAACCGTTGGTGATCGCCGAGTGCTGTTCAGGGGAAGCATCGCGACTGTTGGCCATGGTGGCCAAGAGGAGTGCATAATCTTGGAGCCCTTTGAGATCTTTCTTCCAGATCATCCCGAGGGCTTCATCTGAAAGACCTGGATTGATTCCCTGCTGTGACTGGAGGATTTCTCTCGCTCGGTCGTATAGTGGGCGGGCCGTCGTGAACTGTCCTTGGGCATGTTTCGCACGGGCGAGGTCCAGCAGACTGGCAGCGACATCCCGGTGATTTAACCCTAAGTTTTGTTCACGAATTCGGAGGGCTCGATCAAAAGCAGATTCGGCGGAGGACAGATTATGGCTCAGGGCATCCAGGTGTCCTAGGCTTGTCAATGTCTGAGCTACGGACGTATGGTTGAGCCCTAAGGACTGTTCTTGAATATAAAGGGCCCGTAGCAGCAGCTGGCGCGCCTCGTCGTGAGCGTCTTGTCGGATCTTTCCTTCTGCTAACTCAATAAGGGTTAATGCAATGAAGGGGTGCTTGGGATCAACCTTCGCTTCTTGAATCTTGAGCGCACGCTCAAATCGATGCTGAGCATCCTCCGTGTTTCCTAGGGCACGCTCTGCCAATCCAATTTCATACAGGTTTCCGGCTACTTCAGGATTCTCCTTCCCGTAGCTCTGTTCGTTGATGACTAACGCGCGTTTCAATAAAGGAAGCGCCGTGGAGAAGTTTCCCTGTTTCCCATCCAGCATGCCGAGTTGAACGAGTGCGGCTGCGACATGGGGGTGATGCGGCCCGGAGGCATGTTCAAACAGATACAAGGATTCTTCAAGCAAGGAACGTGCATGCTCAAAACTCCCAAGCCGGCCAAGGATATTGCCGGCGACATTCATAGCCGTAGCCAACTCATTGGGGCGAGGCGGTTGCGTTGTACGCAATATTGCGATCGCCCGTTCAGCTGTCACACGTGCCTGATCCAAACGGCTCAACCCTCGCAGGGCAATCGCCAAGTGGCTGAGTGTGACGGCAACATCAGGATGAGAACGGCCTAGATTGTGCTCTCGAATTTCAAGAGCCTGTTGAAGCGTTTGGACGGCAGCGGGAAAAGATCCACCGGCATACTGCAGACTGCCTAAGTTGGTCAGACTCTCGCCAACTGACGGATGATTGGAACCTAGCCCTGATCGACGAATCTCCAAGGCTCGTTTCAGTAGATGGGTGGCTGGAGTCAATTCGATAAGAGTGCCATGAATCAATCCCAATGTGGTCAGTGACGTGGCGACGTCAGGATGGGTTGGGCCAAGCAGTTTCTCTCGAATGGCGAGAGCTTTCTTGGCTGGTGGCAACGCTTCGGAATAGCGGCCCTGGTCGAATAGCGACTGTGCCTGATCCTGAAGAGTGGTGGCTTCACGCAGTTGTTCAGCTTGTTCCAGGTTTGTCGCTGTGGATTGAGGTACTGGAGTAGCTGGAGTGTGTGAGCAAGCCAAAAGCAGTGTGTATAAAAACAGAGCGAACAGGCAACTCGACGTACGAAAGAGGCATGACAGACCAAACTCCATCAGAGGTCCGGTCTGAGCCATCTGACGTCCATAGATTACCGGAGTTGGTCTCTGCCTGGAGCACCAACGAACCTGATCATAGTGATCAGTCGTGACGAGGCTGGATGGTGACACTGCCTGATTGCCGAGTGAGCTGGCGAATCTCATGTGTATTGTGAAGGCTAAGCCCGCGTCCTTACTTGATCGCTGCCACCGGGAAATCCATTCCTTGTGATTGGGCGACTGGATATTGCCGTTGAGTCTTATACTTGAGGCTTAATTCAGGCAATTGGGCTTCGACAAACGCGAGCAGTTCTCTGACCGTGACAACCCCGTCTTTGGGACTTCCATCGGCTTCCCCTTTGAGTCCTTTGAGTAACGTGTACGTGAAGACACCGTGCCCAAGTTCTTGGACTTCGCTGGCAAACTGATCTTTACTGGATGCCGCCATGAGATGGACACCGTTGGCATGGGCCAACTGTGCGAGGGCTCGTCGCTCGTCGATGCCTCGCGCAGAAAAGGCCTGTAAGGCAAATCCCGATTTGCAAGCATCCATCAGCAGCAGAACTTTTTTGGCCCCAATCTGCATGACGAGGTCGCGGATCTCTTGCGAGGAGATGCCTTTGGTTCGTAGTTCGTCTGCGCGCTCAGGGTAGATCACGTCGTGAGGGAGAAAGTACCAGTTGGATCCGGCGCTTTCGCCATGTCCGGCAAGGTACAGGATGACGACGTCGTCCGGTCCTGTGTTCTTCAGATTCTGAAGTTTCGAAATAAGGTCGGCCCTCGTGGCATTCCCGTTCATGAGTTGCGTGACCTGTACGGAGCGAAACAGTCTTGACGAGGCGGTAGAGAAAAATCCGAGCACGGCTAAGGCATCCGGCTCAGCGAAGTTCAGATTGAGCGTGCTATTGCGATACTGGTTGATGCCTACGACCGCTAGATGCAGGACCGGTTGCTTGAGCACTCCTTTAAACTGCAGTTGCAACTCTGCTGGGTTGCCCTCAATACGTTCTGTGCTAATGGCCACTGCCCGCAGCCGATTCTCTCCTTGCACAAGGCCCACATGGTAGGTCATCGAGGCTACCTTGGCCGCTGTGGCATCGGTGACGACGGCAATGCCTCGCGTGGCGGCCGCTACCAACTTATCGTTATGATAGAGTCGGATTTCCTCGATTCCACCTCCGTGATCTTCGGCTTTGACTGTGACGTCGATCTCGTCTCGATCTTCTGCTACTGCCGTGGGCGTCGTCATGGTCACGGTCGGAGGCGGCTTGAACCCAACCGTGAGGTTGACCTGCTCTTGTTGGCCTAAATATCGAAGCGCTGCCGTATCCGGTTCCCACGTCTTGAATACTCGCTCCACGAGATCAGGATGATAGAACTGTTCGTAAAAATGGGAGGCATCGTAGAACTCTGCTTCGCGGACCCCCACATGGTTGACATGCCAACCAATCAACTCTTCGGCCCCGTCTTCGGCATCGAAGTAACCCTTCGGCGTCCACGCCACCCACTGTTGGCGATTGGGATGAGGGTAGAAAGCGATGAGTTCTTGGCCGTCTTCTAGTCGATACCACCGAATGGTGCCATCGCCCAAGGCGGCAACAGCAACACGCCCATTCTTTGCGATATTGACATTCCAGGCGATGCCGGGGACCGACACGTGCCAACGGGGTGTGCCATCCCTATCAAAGTACCGGAGCTTCGATTCGGTTCCTAACAATAGGTGTTGACGGTCTGGCGTGACGGCCATGCTCCGCGAGAGCTCCCCTGGTTTGAGGAGAATCGGTTTGCCGTTCAATTTGGGGCTGGGGTGATCTTCCCAATCCTCGACGGTGAGTGCTTTGTCCCGGCTAAACAGAGAGAATCCTGTGTCGCTACGTGATGGGCTGTGCAACACAATATCGAGTCCGATCGTTTCGAATCCGATCATGCGGCTAAGGGCTCTGTCATCCAAGGAGAACTTCACAAACGACTCGCCACGGCTATAGGCGAAGCGCACAGTTGTGGCATCTTCTGAGATCTTGAACTCTGGCCCCATGCCTCGGAAATCGGCGATGGGGCTGTCCAAAAAATGCGCGCGGGTCCCGGAGGCATCGAGAATGCCGAGTGCGGGGTCGTGGGAACCAAACACGACACTGCCGTTTCTCAGGGGGACGAGGTGCTCGATGGAACCTTCCGCGACGGAATAGTCTTGATAGCCAGATTCGGTGCCGATGTTCCAACGGCGAATCAGCGTGGTGCCCCGTTTCAGTAATGTTTTTCCACGCTCCTGGTAGCTTCCGGCGGCATAGAGACTCTTCCCATCGCCGGCCCACACGACGGACACAAAGTGCTGATCGGGATCTGCACGCGAGACGTCGAGTGACGCCAGTGGCCTGAGGTCTTTCCCCGAGAACAATTCAACACGAGGACGGTCGACAAAGCCCACTGCCAAGGTGGTGCCGTCCGGGGAGAAGCTGGCCGAGCGAGGTCGGGTTCCCTCGATCTTTATCTTCGCGGCGGGTGTAAGAGACGAAGAGCCGGAGGTGGCAGGCATATACAAACGTAGAAAGCCGTCATCCGAGACCGTAATCAATCGTCCATCTCCGGAGAACTCGGCATAGTGGCTGGTTCCACCGTACGCGAGATCCTGATCGACCAATGCATACGATCGTGTGTCGAACTGACGGATTCCCTGCTGCCCTCCCAGGGCCGCGATCAACCAACGGCCATCACGTGAATAAGACAAATGGGTGATAATGTTCGGAAGACCCTTGAGACGATGCAGCATCTTCCCGGATTCTCGTTGGAAGACATAGATTTCACCCTCGACACCTCCGCAAGCCACGGTTGCTCCGTCTGGTGAAAGTGCTACGGCGTAGAGCGTCCCTTTAATGCCGTGGCCGATCG
Source organism: Nitrospira sp. UBA2083 (assembly GCA_002331625.1). Classification (GTDB taxonomy): domain Bacteria; phylum Nitrospirota; class Nitrospiria; order Nitrospirales; family Nitrospiraceae; genus Nitrospira_D. The sequence continues at coordinate 16,509 of DCZN01000056.1, forward strand.
GTGGTCGCAACACCCTGCGCAGCTCCAGCGTTGGGAGCTCCCAGATCCGCACGGTCTTGTCCTTGGCGACCGTCGCGAGATATCGATTCCGGTCATCGACACTGAGACGAAGGACGGCACCGGTATGCCGGCCGGCCTCAATGCGGAGTAAGGGGGAGGAGAGTTGCTGGGTGTTAGGTACCGTCTGTGCGGCGCTGGGGTCCACACAGAGAACAGCTTGCATCACCAGGCAAGCCGCCCACCCCAGAATGGTCCATGTGGCTCCGTGGCTATACCTCCAGCGACAATTGTGCTTGTATGCTCGCGAAGGCATGGAGAGTCGTTATTGAACATTAAATGTGATGATTGAAGCTGTCTGTTTCTCCTCGACTGCGGCCGTCGTGATGATCTGATAGGTCCCGGCTTGTGCGTTGGGCTGGACCGGATAATCCCACGTAATACGCTGTTCGCCCTGATCCATCACACGATCGGCAGTGTGACTGCCCAGGAGTGATCCGTTACACCGAATCTCGTGAGTTTCTCTTATTTGTGCCTTTTCTTCATCTGGTCTGAGGATCGTGTATTTGAAACTGACCTTTACCGGCTCACCTTGACGTGCGATGATTGGAGTAGCCGTCGCCTCGCTTATCGTCAGGAGATTGCCCTGCTCAGGTCGATAGCCAACCGATGCCGTGGTCTGAGTCCTGGTTCGTTCTTGCTTCGCAATATAATGGCCGATTAAGGCACCGGAGACGAGCCCAACACCGGCACCGATGAGCGCACCTTTCTCCTTGCCGATGGCTGCGCCAACACCTGCACCAACACCACTCCCAAGCACGGCACCGATAGCGGCTTCTTTATTTTGCATCACTGTTTCACAGGAGGCGTTGAGCAACAGGATTGGGCTGAGGAGGATCGCAGCAGTGATACGTTGCATCGAGGTGCTCATAAGCATCTCCTTTTCTGGCAAGTTAAGCATAGAGTAATACTTCTGGAAGTATAGGTCATTCTTGCATTGAACGGAACAACTGCTGAAGTGCGTTGTCCCGTACAAGATTCATATGGTTGCATATGGGACGCAGGAAAAATGGTCCCCGCGACCTTGTCGAACGGCACGCCGGACTCTGCAGGGTCATCACTAGTGATCGCAAAGTTAGTAGGTCCATGTTACCAGTCCAGTCCAAACGTTCTGGTTGTAGTCGTACAGCGGCACGTTACTCTTATTGAACACATGCTGATACTGCGCGGTGACCGACCAATGATTGGTAATGGGATAGATCAGTTGGGCGGAATGGGTCTGTTGCGTGTCCACACGGGCGCTGAGTTGGCCGCTGAAATCTCGAAAGAGTGGCTGCGTGTTTTTGTAGTCTCGGAAATGGATGTCATAATCGTATCGGACGATCAGATTGGCGATAGGCAAGGTCGTCTGGACTCCAGCCTGGCCACGATGGCCTTGGTATGAAAAGGCTGCCCCAGCTGCATCCTCGTTGTCCCATTGATAGCCAAATCGGACGATGTGTCGGTCTTGCGCAAAACGGAAGGCATGCACAAAGCCGAACATCGTATTGTAGGCATCTCGTTGCTCACTGGAGAATCGAGTATCAATGGCAACAGGCTCTCGAAAAAAATCCTTTTTCTGGTATCGCACGATCGCGCTCGAGAGGTTGTCCACTCGGCCGAACAGGGGGAGGGAAAATGATGGTGGCACAATCGACGCTGTTCCGGTGGGACTATGACTGGAAGTGAACCCGGCATCTTTCAAGAAAATGTAGTTATACGTATATTGTGCGGCCAGCTGGAACGGGAGATTCGCCACCGTTCCTCGGTAAAAGGCGCTAATTCCTGGTAGGTGAGATTGAATGTTGAACGCACTAAGGCCGTCGTTCAAATTGAGCGTCTGCAAGAAAGAGTAATTGACTATTGCTTCAAAGGGGCCGTGGCGAAGAAACGAATAGCTAGCCGACACCGAGCCTATGAATCCGGGAGCGGTGGTCTTACGGCGGTGTAAATCCTGGAGAATATCGTTGGTCGCTGTGTCCGGTGTCGTACCGGCATTGCGCGGGTTGATCGCCACGTTGTCACTATAAAAACCACCTACGCTCATTTGCAGGCGCAACCGTTGTGGCTCGTCTGTTTTTTGACGAGCGGCGATGGCCTGCTGAATCTGTAAGGCTTGACCTGTAAAGGGGAGATTCGACCCGGTGGCTTCCAACTGCCGTAGCTCTACGGTGGCCTGTTCGGGTAAGCCGAGCACGCCCAAGGCGAGGCCACGATAGAAGCGGGCCAGTTGCTGAACGTCGGGGTCGGTCGTCTTGTTCGCGTTCAGGGCGTCCGCCGCTCCTTGATAGTTTTTCTGTCGATAGCGTCCCAATCCTACATAGTAGCCGAGGTTTTCGGAAGTCGGATCGGCCTGAAAGGCCTGTTCAAGGAGCGGATGGGCCTCGTCATACCGACCGACCGTGAAATAGGCGACGCCCAACTGATGTGTGACGGCTGCGTCGGATGGTTGAAGTTGTTTGGCTGCTTCGAGTGCGGAGATTGCTTCAGTGGGATTCTTGAGTGCCAACTGGGTCAATCCCAGGTAATAGAGTCCTCGGGAATCCCGTGAGTTCAGTTCGAGGGCTCTGCTCAGAAAGCGTAACGCGTCATCATATCGGTGATCGTCATAAGCGAGGACACCTTGAGCAACCAGGACTTCAGATTCTGCCTGGTGCGCGTCAGCAGCCCACGAGGGTGATGAGGCAAGACTGACACGTGTGAGCGCCACGATGGTGAGACCGATGCACAGCCATCGGCTCCAACCTACTGAAACGGCATACTGCGTTCTGCTCATGGTTATGGTACCGTCCTTCCCCGGGTTAGTGAATGAGTGGTTGCATCGTTGGATTGGGCAAATCTATGAAGAGAAAAACACACGCAAAAAAGGTGCCTCTGGATCGGGTATGTAAAATGAAGGGTGCCATATTACAAGTACAGGGTAAAAGCATCAATCCACAAAAAAAGGAATTCTGTTTGGTCAATAGGGGTGAATCTCTTTCGATACACTGAATCTTTTTAGATTCAAATAAGCTGACCGGATGTGATCACTATGGATGCTGGTCTTTAGGCAAATGCTCAGCAATCGTGGATCGTCCATCAATAAGTTTTGGTGTTAGGTCGGGTATGCCATTTGCTGGTGCAACGTGAGGGAGCTTCCCAATCGAAGAAAATGAAGGGTCCCTACAACTGACTGGATTCTTGATTCTAACTAGGGTATCAACCAAGCCATACTGTCTCTGGACACCTATCGCTGACTCAGCTGCGTGCCTAATCGTGTGTGTGATCTCGACAGAGCTCAACTGAATGGCTGACGGTGACCGTAGTGCCAAACGCCTCCTTAATGCGGTCACGTGGTATCCGGGCGTGGTTGATTGGCATGATGGCGGACACAACTGACGAAAGGATTAGTGTGATGAATATTCATGTGCTCTCTCCACTCTTGATTGCTGTCCTCACTGCGACGCAGGTTTTGGGCCCCGCCACGCTGTGGGCGGTGGAGGAACGCGGGGTCCGGATCGATGAAAGCCGACGCGTGGTGATTGCGGGTATCGACGGGGCGTCGCTGACGGTGCAGAAGGCGAACGAGACGAAGGCGGGGCAATTCCGGGAGGTGGTGAACAGCGGGGACCGCTTGGCCACCGGGGACCGTACTGTGGCGGAGGTCTTGATCGGCACGCGAGCCGTGGTGATCCTAGGACCGAGCACGACGATGCAGCTGGTCGCTGTAAGCGATGAGCAGGCGGTGATCCAGGTTATGCAAGGGCTCGTGCGGGTAGCCGCGGCTCCCTCTCGACTGGGTTCGCAGGGAGTTGTAACCATACAGACCCCGATTGGGCAGGTGCAGACCCATGGGGGCATTGTTCGTGTGCTGGTCGAGACTCCGATAGGAAAGGCAGAGTCTGTGCCGACGGATGAGGCGAAACTCTATCGAGCTTCGTATGCATCCGGGCAGATGATGGCTGTAGCGAGCCCACAGGGCGAGGTGATTCAAGTCGACGAAGGCACGGCGGAGATTCTTGGGGTGGGGGGAAAGCTTGTGACGATCCAAGCTGGCCAGAGCGTGACGTTGCAAGCGGGCAGGGTGGGCGTCATCGGTGAAGGCGTAAAGACAGAGAGCCTACGACCAGGCGTGGTGGCGACACAGGGCCACACGCAAACGCCCAAGGAAGGGCGCGACTATCTTATAGCACTCCAAGTGGATCAAGCCACGAAGCTCGGCAAGGCGCTGACTGGGGCAGCGGAGACGACGGGACAGGGAGAGTCAGAGAAGAAGAGCGACACGAAGAGTGTGATCAATGGCGCGACAGGTGGGGTTACCTTACAAAACAATCTCGTGAACGCGCTTTTTGGTAGAGGGGGAACTGCCAATGTAGCAGGCAGTACGCCACTCAATACGACAGGAACTGGCTATGGGGGAAATAATAACAATGGAATCGTTACCACAGAAGCATCTGATCTCAAGGTCAAGGGGAATGGAGGCAGCGCGCTTTTAGTCTTCACGAGGAAGGATCCGGTCGAGGCATTTGTCAAGGAGGAGCGAACTCTGCCGGGGGCGAGTAATTTTGGGACCATCTATACGCTAGATGGTGAGCCCGTGACATTCACAAAGAATAGTGTCTGTGGCACCGATTGTCTTGCAAGTCACTATCATGATGCACAAAAGGATCCTAACGACCCGCTTGCCCAGGTAGTGTTTGATCCATCAAAGCCGCTTCCAGAGAATGTGGGGTACCGACCTTGGAACAGTACTATCCCGAAGGCTAGTACATCTGTTACCAGCAACTTTACCGTTACGAAAGAGCTTGTCCTCATCGGCGGAACCTCTAATAACGGTCATGGAGGGATTGCCCCCACCGAGTCCCTGGTTGTGCGAGGGGCTGCTCAGGGAGAGCCTGTAAAGCTCTTCAGGAATGAGGCGGATACAATAGCTTCATCCACAGGCAATAGCTTTGACGGCCCATATCCTACAGACCGCTTCCCTGCGAAAATTGGTCTATTTGCACCAACTCCTACAGAAATCACCAAGGCTAATAGCACGTTTGTCGTAAAGTCCCCATCATCAGAGATAGATGGTGTGTTTAAGGGGGGAACCTTAAGTCAGTTTTCATATCGGTCTGACGGCGGTATCATTAGTGAAGAGGGAAGTTTTGTCGATGGCTCGATAACAGCGACAACTGCGAAGGACCGTCCCTCCGTTGTTCTTAGTGGCGGGGGGTCGTTGGATCAAGAGACTACGGCGACCATCGGAACGACCAAGGCGACAGACACCTATTTTACCTCGATATCCGGCACCAAGTTTACCGGCTCCTTACTATCTGTCATACACGGACCGAATAAAGAGGTCACCACCGCTCTTACGATGCAGGATCGGATGTTGGGTGTCTACGATGGAAGCATCATCAAGACCAATGGAGGCAACAAAGCCTTGCTCAGTGTGCTGGATGCCAAGCTCAAGGGACCAGGATCGTCGATTCCGCTCATCGATATTGCAGCGGGAACGCACTTTGATCGCGATGGAAACCCGTCGCCTGGGAGTCAGCCGAACGTCACGGTGACTTCAGCTCTCGTGACGCGCTCGACCATTCCACTGGACAGCGCCTTGCTCGAAGCTTCGGCGCCGTTGTTTGCGCTGACCCAGGCGAATATGACGACTACGAGTCACTTTGCGGATCTGGCTGGCAAACAAGCCCAATCATTGAATTTGGGAGATGCCCTGGTGGCGCTCAACGCTTCCAAACTGATTATCAACAGTGGGCACTTGTTGAATTTAGACAATGCCACTGCAGCGATCGGTGGCTATCTGTTTTCGTTGACGAACGGGAGCACGCTCCAACTCAACAACGGGTCACTCTTTAGTCTGAACAATAATTCCTCGTTGACACTGACCGGCAATGCGTTCGGGGTGTTTGGCGACGGGGCGAGTAAGCTGACGATTAACAATAATCTGTGCAGTACGGGGCCCTGCGGGAACCTCGTCAATAGTGCCGGCCAGGACATCTTGCTCAATGGTGCCGTCATAAGGGTTGCAGGGGTGAGGCAAGATCAAGATGTAGTGCTTCCGAACAACTTCAATGTCTTTGCAGGGAATAATGCGGCCACGGTGACGATCAGTGAGAATGGAGCGTTGTTCAAAGTTGATGAGACGTCGACCTTGACCATCGGCCAAACCACCGTTGTAAAACCGTAACGGTAACATAGGCGTTATTCTGAAAGATTGACAGGCGCGAGAGGCTTTAACGCTTCACGCACCCGTTGTATTTCTGACTGTGTGTGATGATGACCGGTTAGCGTTCTGGATGAAACTGGCCCAGGGCGGCATGGTGCAATTCATGCCCACAAATCTCGAAATTCCACTTTTCGCAATAGAGCGTGTTGGTGGAATAATCGTAAAACCCACGAACGGTCTTGACGAGTGGGCTGGTACTGATCATGGGCGTTGAAAAGTGGATTGGAGCCTGGCCTGCTATCTGACCCCAACGTTCGTGTAGACTCTGCTCATCAAGAAACACCACTCTGAGTTGTTTGATCTCATGTTCCTCCACATAGCGCTGCGTAGTTGTGCAGCCAGCCAGCAAGATGGTGGTCAGACCTGACAGAACGAGCATCGATCTGACCCAGTGCTGTGATTTTCCAGGACTGCATTGACGGGTCGTGAGGGCTGGTTGCATCAGGCTTAGTGAGACAGCACAGGATATGCCTAGCCTTGGATGGTGTAGCAACAAGCATCAATGAGCAAAACTCCTAAGAATTCAACGGTGTAAGCGATTGCCGATCAAGAGTTGACAAGATGAGATGTTCCTGTCGTTGTGCATGATGTCGAGAAACGGACAGGGTGTGCCTGAAGACCCGGTAGAGAGGGTCACTTGGTTTGCGGGGTGATGAGCAGCGCGGTGGTATTGTCGAGCCCGCCGACCCCGTTGGCGCGATCAATCAGCAGCTGGCAGGCCTTTTCAGGGGCGTCTTTTGAGTCCAGAACGATGGCCAAGATTTCTTCGTCGGACAGCATTTTGGTGAGCCCGTCGGTGCAGAGGAGGAAGACATCGTCCGGGTTGAGCGGATGAACGGCGACGTCTGGAACTGAAGAAAAGTTGAGCCCAAGCGCTCGGGTAATGACGTTTCGTTTTGGATGGTCGTGAGCCTGGTCGGGCGTAATGTGTCCTTCGGCCACCAATTGCTGCACAAGCGAATGATCCGTCGTGATGGGCTCTAAGTGCGTACCGCGAATCCGATAGGCTCGGCTGTCACCCACATGGGCGATCGCCATGGACGGTTCAGGGTCGGGTAGGAACCAGGCTGTGACCACAGTGGTACCCATGCTCTTGAGATTGGGCTCATTCGCAATCCGAGCTTGAAGGGCGCTCTTTGCGGTGCTGATGGCTTGTGTCAAAACCGTGGTCACATGAGAGCGTGAGTCTGCCTCACGAGGTGCGGCGGTAAGAAGTGACCGCACATGGTCCATAATTGCGGTGACTGCGAGCGCACTGGCCACTTGTCCACCAATATAGCCCCCCATCCCATCGGCCACGATCCACAGGCCCCGGTCGTTGTCGACTGAAAACGCATCCTGGTTTGAGGTGCGGACTAGCCCCGGATGACTGAGCCCGGTTCCTGTCCAGCGAGGGTGTCGAGGTGTTATCGGGGAGGTTGCCATATGTACGTACTCTCATAGCAGTAAGTGGCGGTGAAATTCCAGCACGAAGCTAAGCCGTTCCCTTCTGGCTTTCCGGATATTCCTGCGTCCGACACGCTCCATGTGTTTCTACGAGTGGCGCGACGGTTTGGATGTGTTCTTTCCAAGATAATGTCGGAACTGGATGGTTCTTCTGATGGGTGAAGCACGGTGCGTCGAGTCCTCTCCGTTCAAAACGAGGGTTTGTTTGGCAAATGAGCACTCCTCCTCGAGAAGGTTGCGGAAAAACTCTGGTGTTGTCCTATGTCCATGGGTAAAGAAGCAGGCTTATCTTTACCCACCTGCGAGGCAGTTGATAATACGCGGTTTGGATACCCAGAAAGCCGGTTTCGGCAGTTATCTTTCACCTGAGATGCATCTACCGGCCATGTCTTCCCAGCAGTCCATTCTCGAGTCAGTGGGCACCGCACTGGTTGTTCCTCAATTGCGACGGAGAAACTGTTCACGTCCGGTTGACAATTAGGTGCTCTACAGCATTCGGAGCGAACGTCAGTTGATGAAACCAATGGGCCTACAGCGTATAGTTTCGCTGGTTTGTTGGTTTGGATGTGGATGACCCCACGTGGGATGTGACTGTGCTCATGAAAGACCGGGATTGTTTGATAGGTTTCCCTGCCTTTATCGGGGGGCTTCATTTTGATTCAGATAGGATCACGAACAATATCGGCGAGCGACGAATGCCGACATTCAGGCGGGCAGAACACACCTGTAGAGCCCGTCAATCTTTCGCAGCATCATCCATTTCATCCTGTGTCTATGCAGTGTTTGGGATGCAAGCGTCACTTGTGTGTTCGTGGTCCTGCGTCTAGGCTCGACTGCTTTACGCGTTGTGATGGAGCGAGCTGGTTGGTGTGTCAGTGACGGGTAGAGCAATCATCAGTGAGGGAGACATGTGACGGTGGTCTGCTGGTATCTTTCGCAACTTCCCGTTCTTTCAAAATATTTTTCTCGCATCGTTCAAGCCCGCTACGCGAATCCAATTAGATACACCCGAATCTTTTTAGATTCACCTCCCGCGGAACAGCACCATCTATCTCGGTCGATTTCATTATGGTGAGGTGAAAAATCATTGGCAATTTGGAACCGCGATATCGGTGTTTCACCGTGGTTGCTCTAATTCGATTATTGGCATATTTCGTGCTGGCTTCGCGGCATGACATCTATTTGGATGGGCGGGTTCAAGTAATCCATGCGCTCGTATCTCGTATATTGACTTACCAGCTGATGCAAGGCACATTACCGCGCTCTGTTCAGGATTCGGGTTAGGAGACGAGCCGGCCGGGGGACTAAATGAAAAT
>DCZN01000056.1:25522-25759 GCA_002331625.1 Nitrospira sp. UBA2083
AAGACTCGTCACAGAGCAAGCAGGCATGGAGATTCAGTTTATCCACGGTCGTACTGGTCGGCTGGTGCACGATATTCACTGGTGGCACTGTGAATGCGCAGCCCCCGGAAAAACCCGCTCTGTCCCTCAAAGATAAATCCCCCGATTCCATCAAGTATATGGGCGCAGGTTCCTGCAACGCGTCCGGTTGCCACGGGTTGCTCGATCCAAGAAAGAAGAAGTTCGATATCCTCCAGA
>DCZN01000090.1:0-240 GCA_002331625.1 Nitrospira sp. UBA2083
GCACATGATCATCAAACATGTGCCGATGCGAACCCTGCGGAAGAGTAACGTCGTGTCTCTCGTGGACTATCTGACGAACACCCAAGGTCGACAGGAACGGGTCGGGGAGGTCACGCTCACGAACTGTCAGAGCGACCGGCCGGACGCCGCGTCACTCGAAATGCTCAATGCCCAATCGCTCAACACCAGGGCGCAGTCGGATAAGACGTACCATCTGATCATCAGTTTCCGGCCGGGGGA
>DCZN01000090.1:523-826 GCA_002331625.1 Nitrospira sp. UBA2083
GGCACCGAAAGCCTGATCGGCTGGATGCAACGGGAGTGTCTTCACGAACTTCGGTCGGCACACACATGGTCTAAATTGCATCAGGTGCTCCATCACCATGGGCTCGCAATCCAACCACGCGGCCAAGGGCTCGTCATCACGGACGGGCAGGGGACCTTTGTGCGGGCCAGTTCGGTGGCGCGGGATCTGTCCAAGATGTCGCTTGAACGCCGTCTTGGTCTGTTTGAGCCTCCTGGTATCGCTCAGACCACGAAGCCCACGTGCCGCTACGAACCAAAGCCGGTTCGCAGCCGCATGGACACC
>DCZN01000090.1:845-2520 GCA_002331625.1 Nitrospira sp. UBA2083
CTCTATGAGCGGTATCAACAAGACCGGCTCGTCCGCGCTCAAGGGCGAGCCGTCGCGATGCAGGAGGCACGGAGCCGTAAGGCGCGGCACATCGATGCGGCAAAGCGAGCCGGACAGATCAAACGGGACACGATCAAACTGACCATGCGGGGACGGATCACGAAGAAGCTTCTCTACATGCGTGTGTCACAATCGCTTCGGTCCGATCTCCGTCAGATTGTCGATCGGCATCGACAGGACTGTGTGGCCATCACGGCACGCTACACCAGACTGACGTGGGCTGATTGGTTGCGACAGCAGGCGCTCGCCGGCGACCCGGAAGCCCTGCATGCGTTACGGGCTCAAGAGGCCGCACGCGGTCTGAGCGGTGACACCATTGTGGCGGTTGGCACCAGACTGGTGAACACGGTCGTGGGCGCGAAGCAGGATTACATCACCAAACAGGGCACCATCATTTATCGGGTCGGACTCTCGGCCGTCCGCGATGACGGCACCCGCCTCCAGGTTTCGCGTGAAGTGACGAATGACGGGATCGACGCCGCCCTCCGGCTCGCCGTACAAAAGTACGGGACCACGATTGCGGTGTCGGGCTCCGATGCGTTTAAAGCTCGTGTGGCACAGGTGGCCGCTCGTTCCCATCTCACCATTCGCTTTGATGATCCGACACTGGAGCACCAGCGCCAACGGTACGCGCGGGACTCGCACAGTCCATCCACACAGGAGACCCCGTCACCACTCATCGCGCCGAGTGATGCCGTTGTCCGCCATATTGCGGAACAGGAACGAAAACGGTTACAGATCATTCGGACCCCGGCCATAAGACGCTTCGAGGCACGAGACCAGGGGATAGTTCGATTCGGTTCGGTGGAGAAGGTCGAAGGCAAGTATTTCGCGTTGGTCCATCGACAGGACGAACTCTTGGTGCTCTCCATTGATGAGGCGACCTACAAACGACTCACGTCGTTCACACGAGGGCGCACGTTTCATCTGAATGCCTCAGGCGTGATCAGGCATGGGAGAGGACACAGGCGATGAGCAGCACCTACAACAATGCGGTGGGTCCTCAAGTTCGAGCTCCACACCCCAAACCAGGCCTGGTAATTCCCTTGTTGGCCTGTGCCTCCCTCGTCGTTGGATTGCAGTCGGCCACACAGTTCTTTGCCGCTACCTTCAACTATCAGGACGTGTTAGGGGACCAATTCGGTGGACTGTACAAGCCCTGGGCCATTCTTGAATGGGCCTCCCGTTGGATAACCGACTATCCGCTGCAGCTCCGGCAGGCCGGAGGATTCGGCATGATCGTGGCAGCGAGTGGGCTCCTGTGTCTTGCCATCGCGCGCACCGTCCAGGCGTCACGGCCTCGACCCAATCCATTCCTGCACGGCTCGGCACGCTGGGCCAACCGAGAGGATCTTGAAGCTGCGACGTTGCTGCCTCGATCTCGAACGTTCTTCGATTGGCTGAACGGCACGCCGCGCCATTCAACCGATGGCGTGTATGTAGGGGGTTGGCTGGATGCGAAGGGCACGCTGCACTACTTGCGCCATAGTGGGCCGGAGCATGTGTTGACCTATGCGCCGACCCGATCCGGTAAAGGAGTGGGGTTAGTCATTCCGACGCTGTTGTCCTGGCCGCATAGCGCCATTATTGCCGATTTGAAAGGGGAGTTGTGGGA
>DCZN01000090.1:2525-3330 GCA_002331625.1 Nitrospira sp. UBA2083
CTCACCGCCGGATGGCGACAGCACCACGCACAGAATAAAGTCTTGCGATTCGAACCAGCCGCCGCACAGGGCACGGTGCGGTGGAATCCGCTGGACGAAGTCCGACTCGGCACCGAACATGAAGTGGCCGACGTCCAGAATCTGGCCACGATCCTCGTCGATCCAGATGGACGTGGGCTGGAATCTCATTGGCAGAAGACGAGCCAAGCGTTGCTGGTGGGCGTCATGCTGCACGCGCTCTACCAAGCCCGACAGGACGGCACGACCACCTCCTTACCCGCTGTCGATCGGATGTTGGCCGATCCCAAACGGCCCATCGCCGAGCTGTGGAAAGAGATGACGACCTATAGTCACGTGAACGGGCAGGTGCATCCGGTGGTGGGTGCCGCCGCTCGAGACATGATGGATCGACCGGAGGAGGAAGCAGGCTCGGTCCTCTCGTCTGCGAAATCCTACCTCGCGCTGTATCGCGATCCCCTCGTCGCCCACAACGTCAGCGCCTCAGAGTTCAAGATTCGAGATCTCATGCACCATCCAAATCCGGTGAGTCTCTATCTCGTCACCAAGCCGAACGACAAGGCCCGGTTGCGCCCGTTAATTCGTGTCTTCGTGGCCATGGCCATGCGTTTACTCACCGACACGATTGCCGTTCATCGCGAGACGGTTCGACCATCCGGGTTCCTGGGCCTGCTTGCGCGTCTCGGGATACGATCCACAGCGTCACACCTGACGACCAAGCCCGCCTATGCCCATCGCTTGCTGGGCATGCTCGATGAGTTTCCGAGCCTCGGCAAACTCGAAATCT
>DCZN01000090.1:3469-4588 GCA_002331625.1 Nitrospira sp. UBA2083
TTTCCGCCGAATCGCCTCGAAACGGCCGAACATCTGTCCCGTCTCACCGGACAGACCACTGTCATCCAAGAAAAACTGACCGTCAGCCGACGCCGTATGAGCGCCATCCAGGCGCAGGAATCCCGCACGCACCACGAGGTACAACGGCCGTTGCTCACACCCGATGAATGTCTCCGGATGCCGGGGCCGAAGAAAGACGCGCAAGGACAGATCATGGAAGCAGGGGACATGGTGATTTATGTCGCGGGCTGTCCGGCCATTTACGGCCGGCAGCCGCTTTTTTTTCAGGATCCGACCTTTGCCGCTCGGGCGGCGATTCCACCGCCAGCGGTGAGTGACAAGCTCTGTGAGCCGCACGTCCCACACGTCGTGAAGATCGAGCTATGACGACGTGTCGGAGCCGCTTGCGACATCCGGTCGTGATCGTGGGCTTCTGTCTCGCAGTCGTTCTTGCTCTGGCGCATCAGGCCGGTCTACGCCTCAATACTTCGCGCAGTATTCCGCTCGGCCTCTATAAGACGTCCCACGATCCGATTGAGAAAGGGGCCTATGTGCTGTTTTGTCCTCCGGAGCGTCCTGAGTTTGATCTGGCAAAGGAACGGGGCTACATCGCGGCGGGATTCTGTCCTGGCGGATACGGGAACATGATGAAAAAGGTCTTGGCCACCCACCGCGATGTGGTGAGCGTGACCGATGATGGTGTGACGATCAATGGAACGCTCATGCCAGCGAGTCAACCCTTTGAGGCGGATTCGATGGGACAACCGCTCCCACGGTTTCGTATCATCGATCATGTGCTTGCTCCAACGGAATTCTTGTTGATGTCGGATACCAACAGCCATTCTTACGATGCTCGCTACTTTGGGCCCGTTGACCAGGACCACATCCAAAGTCTCATCTATCCTGTGTGGACATGGTAGACACACCAGCCTGAGCTGGATACCCCCGGCGAGACGTCCGACGGCGCCCGAGCTCTCGTGAGCGACCACTCCGCACCATGATCACATGTTGGCGTGGCTGAGGAAGCACCCGCACGGCACCAACCACGAGACCACCAGCCGGTCTTAGGCGTGCAGCACGCGAAGCGAGTGGATAGACAGGGAAGCAGCCATGCGTGTT
>DCZN01000022.1:0-9308 GCA_002331625.1 Nitrospira sp. UBA2083
CCACGGCATTGTGAAACATCAGCATGGCCAAGTGAAATTGGCTGAGAAGAAGGTTTTCATCGTTTCGGCTGTCTGCAATGATCGCGTTGTTGTTGGCATCGCAGGGTAGATCAAACCGCTGTACCGCTTGGCGAGACACCGCTTCTGAGCCAGGGATCGCTTCGACCGTGAATTTGATGCTACCGGAGCTGGTGTCGTACAGTTCTGGTGATCCAGTCGGACAGGTTCCATCATACATACTGTCGAGATCAAACTCGGCCATTGTAAAATTGGTGGTCTGCCGGGGATTGGTATTCTCGAGCAACTGGGCTTTCAAGGCGAGGGTAAGGTCNNGCCGTCCGGAAATTGGTGGTCTGCCTGGGATGGGTATTCTCCAGGATGGGCGCTTTCAGCGCGAGAGTGAGATCATGATCAAGGAACTGCCCGAAGAACGTGACGCCGGCCGTCATGTTCGGATTGTTGGGATTGTTCTGACTCAACGTCGGATCCGTAATCGACTGGATTGGATCGTTCAGATTGTCGCCAGCATCAAGAATGCCGCCTTTGACACCGAGTTTTTTGGCTTGCTCCCTCGATTTCTCGGTCTGAGGTGCATAAGGCGGAAGCCCTGGGAACATACGACTAAAGACATCATCGGGAAAACGTGGACGAGTCGGTTTGGTGACCTGCAGGTTATTCTTTTTCGAGAGATCTTCAGCTACCACGGTATGCTCAGTGTTGCCGAATAGCAAACTAGCAAGACCGAGAGCCAGACCGCATGTTGCTTGAATGCGCATCACATTTCCTCCTGTGGTGAGTCATGGACAAGGCGCAATGTACATTCGTTCAGAATGCATACATTACTAAATGATCACCATGACTTGTGACGATGCTCTTGTTGAACAAGAGTCGGGCCATAGCGGAGGTTTGGCCATGTCTTGAAACAGGAGGACCGTCGGCCTTGTGTAGGGACTACGAGCGTATTGTCTGTATTCATGCGTGAACGGATCAATATTCTTAGAGGCGAAAGCTGATTCCATGGGAATACAGGCGCTACACTGTAGGTATGATGGCTGATTGCTGGTGTCTGCAGGCGTGAGCGGTACAAAGAATACTGGGTTTATCGAAGTGTGAGGGTATTGATGGGATTGGTCGTCATTATCGGCGGTGGTCCGGCTGGACTCATGGCGGCAGAAACTGCCGTGGCAGCAGGCGCCAGCGTGAAGCTCTATGACTCAATGCCGTCAGTCGGAAGAAAATTCCTGCTTGCAGGGAAAGGCGGGTTGAATCTCACCCATTCTGAACCGTTGGAACCATTTCTTTCACGCTACGGTGCGCGACGTGCATGGCTTGAACCCGTGATGATTGCATTTCCTCCACAGGCCATTCGAGCCTGGGCTCATCAGCTGGGCATCGAAACGTTCGTCGGGACGTCCGGACGAATCTTCCCGACTGACCTGAAAGCCGCTCCGCTCTTGCGTGCCTGGTTGCGTCGGTTACGGGCGGTTGGTGTTGACTGTGTTGTTCGGCACCGATGGATTGGATGGGATGACGACGGGAAGCTTTGTTTCAGGACTCCCCAGGGGCTTGCTCAGGTACAGGCGGATGCGGTGGTCCTGGCGTTGGGTGGAGGCAGTTGGCCGGGTTTCGGTTCCGATGCTGCCTGGATTCAGATTCTCACTCGACAGAACGTACCGATCACGCCGTTGAAGCCGGCGAACTGTGGATTTGACGTGCACTGGAGCGAACATTTCCGCGGGAAGTTTGCCGGCTCGCCCGTGAAAACGGTCGAAGTCGTTCTGATGAACAGAGACCGTTCCATCGTTCGCCGGCGAGGCGAATTCGTCGTCACGAAGACTGGACTTGAAGGTGGCGTCATCTACGCCGTTTCAAGTGCTCTGCGCGATCGCATCGAACAGGATGGAACAGTAACCCTCTGGCTTGATCTGGTTCCGGATCGATCGCTCCAGCGGCTCAGCGCTGATCTTGCCGCTCCACGAGGCAAGCGCACGTTGGCGACTCATCTCACACGATGTGCCGGTCTCGCCGGAGTCAAGGCTGGTTTGCTGCGTGAGGTTGTTCCCAAAGACGTATTGGCAGATCCAGTTCGCTTGGCTGAGGCTATCAAGGCTCTGCCGATTGTGCTGGTGAGTCCTCGTCCGTTGGAAGAAGCCATCAGTACGGCTGGTGGTGTTTCGTTCGAGGCTCTTGATGGCACCTTGATGCTGCGGGCATTGCCGGGAGTATTTTGTGCGGGAGAAATGTTGGACTGGGAAGCGCCGACGGGAGGATACCTGCTCACCGCATGTCTGGCGACCGGGCGTCTCGCCGGGAGCGCGGCCGCGCAATGGAGCAAGGCTCAGGTGGATAGAGGAACTTCTCCTGGCGTTATCAGGGAAGAGTGAAAGGGACGGTATTAACTGAGAAGCCAATTCCAGAATGTGGTGAGCCAGCCGACAATCATGCTGATCCACGAGTCGCTCGTGGCAGATGGTTCAGCATTCACCGTTGGCGATGGAACGGATGGCGAGGCCGCTCCATGACTGGAATCAGGGGGAGCCGCTTGCACGATGTCTGTGACCTCAATACTTTGGCTGGGTAGTGGGATGGCGGCCAGCGCCTCCG
Organism: Nitrospira sp. UBA2083; assembly: GCA_002331625.1. Lineage (GTDB taxonomy): Bacteria > Nitrospirota > Nitrospiria > Nitrospirales > Nitrospiraceae > Nitrospira_D. The sequence goes on from DCZN01000022.1 coordinate 2,605, forward strand.
TCACGGTGGCCTGCGTGATGGGTGAGTGCTCCTGATCGGACTCCCTCAGCGTCGCCGACTGGGCTGCTTCCATTTCGTGCTTGTACTGGGCGGCCATGGTTTGTAAAGACGCGCTCTCATGCCGAAGATCTGCGATCTTGTGCGCCAAGTGCCAGCTCTGGTTCATCAAGTTCGCGACTTGGGTTTTCAGCGAGGCGAGCATACCCTCCGCACGCTGCCGCATGATCGGTAATTGCTCCTCTTCCTGCTGAATCGTCGCCCGTAGTTCAGCCGTCGTGGCGTCCTCGTGTCGATTGGCAGCTTGCAGCCCAGCGATTTGTTCGTCCAGTTCTCTGACCTCTTCACGTACTGATTCAAGCGCTCGCGTCTGTTCTTGGGTTTCGGCCTTGACCCGTTCATAGGTGCGTCGACTGACACATCCCACCTCCATGAGCAATACCACCGCGAACAGGCAAAGACCGACCCGTTGAACGACCACTGATACCGTTGCCGTAGGGGTTGTCATAAGCGTCGCCTCATGGGTTAACAGACCCGAAGCTTGCGTGCCAGGACGTGGAGTCAGGTCGTGAAGTCGCCGCAGGCCGCTTGGTACACATTACCTAGCTTATCCATATAGTCAGGATGTACACAGATTGTGGGTATCAGTCAACCCTCCCCATAGACATCCCGATAGAAGTTTGGACAATTCGGCAGGGCTTGCGTACCATACGGCATCATGTCGTCTGTTCGGACTACCTCCATTCGGCTCCCTCCGGAGTGTGAACCGGCCTTATTGGAACGGTTTCTCAAGGCCGAGGCGATGGCATTGCGGACGGTACGGTCGGCGCAACTGCAAGGGGTGCCTCCGAACGTCTATGCCTTTCTGCGAAAACATGAAGAAGATGAGCAACAACATCTGGCACAATTTGAAACGATGATCGGTCGCCAGCCTCGTCTGCGTGAACGCCTTCCCTCTGTTCCACGGCAATGGCCGGCGCTGGCCGTACAGATCTACGGGTATGAATCGTTAGGGTTGGAGTTTGCGCGGTTGCTGGTGGCGCTGCGGCCTGACCTCTCTTCGATTCTCGAAGATGAGGTCGTGCATGTGCGCTTTTTTGAGCATGAGGTTCGTCGAATCCTGATGGGCGCAGATGAAGCGGCGGAACAGGCACGAGTGTCAGCGCACGCATGGTGGCGAAAGCTCCCACGAACCGTCGCACGCTATCTGGACGCAGCCGTCTTTGATCCGTTGCGACACCTGCTCACGGAGAAGGTGCTGGGCGCTGTTGAACAGCAGTTTATTATGACGGGACTTCTTGCAAAGCAGGGTGAACGACGAGCGTGATCAGGCTGGTTCCGGAAGTAGGCCGGTGACGGCTCCCATGTGGCGGTACTTCAAATCCCGCTGCGTCACAAGTTGTTCAACCGGCAGATCCAGCAGCTCAAACAGTTGGTTGGTCAGCGCTTTCCCTACAAGGTCATAGATGGCTCGGGGCTCACGGTGGGCCCCGCCTAGTGGTTCTGGGACAATGGTGTCGATGACGCCCAGTTCGAGAAGATCGTGCGCGGTCATTTTGAGTGCCGCTGCGGCATCGGGCACTTTTTCTGGACTATCCCACAGAATGGCGGCACAGCCTTCTGGTGAAATCACCGAGTAGACCGAGTGTTCGAGCATCAGGACACGGTCTGCGACGCCGAGCGCTAAGGCGCCTCCGCTTCCTCCTTCGCCGATCACAACGGAAATAATTGGGACGGTCAGTCGTGACATGACGAACAAGTTCCTGGCGATCGCTTCAGCTTGACCCCGCTCTTCGGCCCCGATTCCTGGATAGGCTCCCGGCGTATCAATAAAGGTCAGAATCGGGCGGTGAAACTTCTCCGCCATCTTCATGAGACGAAGGGCTTTTCGATAGCCCTCTGGATTCGGCATGCCGAAGTTCCGTTGCATGCGTTCCTTGAGGGTCTTCCCTTTCTGATGACCGATAATCATGACCGGACGGTCGTTGAAGCGGGCAAAGCCTCCCACGATGGCTCGATCATCTCCGTAGACGCGATCGCCGTGCAGCTCAAGAAAGTCTCGTGTCAGCTCATGAATATAGTCGAGGGTGCTGGGTCGTTGGGGATGCCGAGCCAGTTGGGTTCGTTGCCAAGGCGTCAGGTTCTTGTAGAGTTCGTGCTCGACCTGCGCCAGTTTGGCTCGGAGCTTTCGAACGTCGTTTTGGGAGGCAGGCTTGCCGCTGGTTGCCGCAGTCGAGAGCTTCTCAAGCTTCTCTTCAAGCTCTCGGATCGGTTTTTCAAACTCAAGGTAGTCTCGCATGGACCTCCACTCAATTCTGTACGATCACCGGCGTCCAGAAGCCAAGCCCAATTTATAGCTCTTAAGATAGCAAAGTGAGGGCCCCTTTGCCTAGCACTTCCTCTACATCCGACACGAAATGGTCGCTGGGGCAAACGGTGATATTGGGGAGGGGGGTGGTCTCGGCTTCCAGGGTCGAGTCGGTCCGAAACAACATCGAGATCGAGGTGCTGCCGGGATGTCGTCGAAACACGTCCAGCAAGCGAGGTAACTGCTCCTGCACCTCCGGACGATCCGTCAGGGATATCCGAATGCGTTTGATCGATTGAGCCTGGACCTCCGCCAACGGTTCGATCTTACTCCCGCGAATCTTGGTGCCCTTGTCTCCACGGTCGATCGTGCCGGTGATGCGAATGATGCGTTCGGGGGCGATCATCTCACCGGCGGTTTTGAATAAATCGGGGAACACGATGACGTCGGTGGTCCCTTGGAGATCTTCCACGGTGAGATAGGCCATGCGATCGCCCTTTTTCGTCAGCATGGATTTGATGCCGGCGATGATGCCGCAGATTTTGACCTCGCTTCCGTCAGCACAGTCTTTTAATCCCACGGTCGTGGCGGTGGACAAGGCACCCAGCATCGCTTCGTACCGGGTCAGCGGATGAGCGGAAATATAGAACCCGGTCAATTCTCGCTCGTACTTCAATCGTTCCGCTTGGTCCCATTCCGCCATCGACGGCAGTGGTGCAACCGGCAACGATGAGGCAGCGCTGTGCCCATTCAACTCCTCGCCGAAGATGCTGATTTGTCCACGCTCACGCTCGCGTTGAGCCGCCGCCCCTTCTTCGACCGCCTGATCTAGTACCGCCATGAGCTGTGAGCGCTTGGCAGCTGTCGAGTCGAATGCGCCGGCCTTGATCAAGCCTTCCAGCATTCGTTTGTTGACTTTGTGAAGATCGACTCGTCGGCAGAAGTCGAAGAACGATCGGAAGGGACCGGCCTGAGTCCGCACATCTAACACTGATTCTACGGCACCTTCCCCCACGTTTTTAATGGCGGCCAAGCCGAACCGGATCGCTCCCTCGGCCACGGCGAAGTGTTTTTGACTGGCATTTACATCGGGCCCAAGGACCTTGATCCCCAAATCTCGACATTCCGTGAAATAGCCGACCAGCTTGTCCTGGTTGCCCATGTCGGTCGTCATGAGGGCCGCCATGAATTCGGTCGGATAGTGCGCTTTGAGGTACGCCGTTTGGTAGCAGACGACGGCGTAGGCGGCCGCGTGTGATTTATTGAACCCGTAGCCGGCGAACTTCTGGATCAACTCATAGAGCTTTTCAGCTTTCTTTTCCGGAATTTTGTTCTGCTTCGCGCCGTCGACGAACTTGACGCGCAGTTTTTCCATTTCCTCGGGCTTCTTCTTCCCCATCGCCCGGCGAAGAATATCGGCTTGTCCTAACGAGAAGCCGGCGACTTTGTTGGCGATCGCCATGACTTGTTCTTGATAGACAATCACCCCATACGTGTCCTTGAGGATCGGCTCGAGTTCTGGAACCTCATAGGTAATCGTCACCTTGCCCTGTTTGCGCTTGATGAAGTCGGGAATGAGATCCATGGGGCCTGGCCGATAGAGCGCAATGATGGCGATGATGTCTTCAAACCGATCGGGCCTCAAACCGGTGAGCAGATCCCGCATCCCGGAGCTTTCCAATTGGAAGAGCCCGGTGGTTTTCCCCGAGCTCAGCAGAGCGAAGGTCGCTGGGTCGTCGAACGCGACCTGATCGATCACGAGTGGCGACGCACCAGGATGCGTGTCGTTGATCAGGGTCTCGGCTCGCCGGATCATGGTGAGAGTCTTGAGGCCGAGAAAGTCGAATTTCACCAAGCCGATTTTCTCGACGTCGCCCATCGAGTACTGGGTGACGATTTCGTCGTTGGCTCCCTTGTACAGCGGGACATGGTCGGTGAGCGGGCCTTCGGAGATCACGATGCCGGCCGCATGGGTCGAGGCATGACGGGCGAGGCCTTCGAGGGACTGTGCGTTCGCCATCAGTTCGTTGACCTTCGGATCGGTCTCGACCAACTCGCGTAGGCGGGGTTCCGTCTCCAGCGCCTGTTGCAGGGTAATGTTCAATTGGTTGGGCACGAGCTTCGCGACCTTGTCCGCATCGGCGTACGACATCTCTAGCACACGGCCCACATCGCGGATGGCCGCCTTCGCACCGAGCGTACCGAACGTAATGATCTGGGCCACATGGTCGGTGCCGTACTTCTCCACCACATAATTGATCACTTCACCCCGGCGATCCATGCAGAAGTCCATGTCGATATCGGGCAACGAGACGCGCTCAGGATTCAAAAAACGCTCGAACAAGAGGGTATACACCAAAGGATCAAGGTCGGTAATGCGCAGGGCATAGGCTACGAGACTTCCGGCGGCAGAGCCCCGACCGGGTCCGACAGGAATATTTCGTGATCGGGCGAACCGAATGATGTCCCAGACAATGAGGAAGTACCCGGCAAACCCCATCGAACAGATGACCATCAGTTCTTCCCGGAGACGTTGGTCATAGATGGCGGACGCGATGCGGCTGGGCCGTTCCCTGAGCCGCTCCTTCAAGCCAGCCAGCGCGAGATGGTCGAGGTAGGATTCGCGATCCGTAAACCCTTCCGGAATCCGGTATTGCGGGAGATGAGTCTGGTTCAACGGAAGGTCGAGCTCACAGAAGTCCGCGATGCGGCAGGTATTCGTTACCGCACCGGGAAATTCCGCGAATGCCGGAGCGATTTCTTCCGTGGATTTCACATACAGTTGATCCGTGTCGAACTTCATCCGGTTGGGGTCGCTCACCGTCTTTCCGGTTTGGAGGCAGAGCATGAGCTCATGCGGACGCGCGTCTTCCTTGTTCAAGTAGTGACAATCGTTTGTCCCGGCCATCGGAATCCCCAGTTTCTTGTGGAGTTCCACCAGGCCGGTATTGGCGATGCGCTGATGCTCGAGTCCGTTGGCCTGTACCTCAAGATAGAAATGATCTTTCCCAAAGATCTCCTGAAATTCTCCGGCCACCGAGATGGCCCCATCCATATCTTTCTGGCCGATGAGATAGGGGATTTCGCCGCTCAAGCAGCCGGAAAGGGCGATGATCCCGTCATGATGCAGCTTGAGCAATTCTTTGTCGATTCGTGGTTTGTAATAGAATCCTTCTAGATACCCTTTGCTCACCAGCTTGATGAGGTTCTGGTATCCGGTCAGGTTTCGCGCGAGCAGAATCAGATGATAATAGTCGTTATGCGCCAGCCCACTATCCTTCTTGGCATGTCGGCTGCCTAAGGCCATGTACGCTTCGCAGCCAATGATGGGCTTGACTCCCACTTCCTTGGCCTTCCGGTAAAACTCGACAGCGCCGAACATGTTGCCATGGTCGGTCATGGCGACAGCCGGCTGGTTGAACGATTTGATTTGGCGCACGAGCGGATCGATCTGATTGGCGCCGTCGAGAAGACTAAATTGTGTATGAAGATGAAGATGAACGAAAGAAGATGCCACGGACGATACACCTCGTTGGTCGATTGTAGTCAGGGGGTGAGGGGGAGTCAACGGCAGTGTCTGCCGGGGAGCTTCGTCCTCGGGGCGCTGGTGTGAGCGCTCTGCATAAGGAGCCGGTTAGAGCCGCTCTCCGTATTTGCGGTAGTGCTGTTTTTTGGCGTCTGCGATCCAATTCTCGCGCTTAATGCGTGCGGGATCGGTCTCAAGTTTTTTGGCGATCTTCTCGATATCGTCGGGCTTCCAGCGTGCGATTTGGATAAACGTCCGGGTGCCGAGTTTCTGGAGGGTGTCGGCAAAGACGGGCCCGATTCCGGAGATCTTCTTGAGATCATCAGCCTGGACAGGCGTACTGCCTTTTGACGGTGCGAAGGAGGTATGTGTCCCCGCACCATTCTGACGGGCAGGTTGCGATGGAGCTAGAGCTGATGGGGGTGTTGCCCGCAGGGTCGTCCGCAATTCTTTGAGTCGTTTTTGCAGCCGATCGATCTGTTCATCTTTTTCCGGAATGCTCTGGACGTCTTTGCGGAGAGCGCGCCGTTCCGCTTGCAGGTCTTGCAGCTCACGACGGAGACTGGCAATCTGAGCGTCGCGTTCTTGCAGCTGTTGTTCGTCACGCTGATGCTGGGCCTGGAGTTGTTCCTGGGTTTCACCGAGCTCTTGGACCTTTAAGATCTCGGCTTCGAGGTCGTGCAGGGTGCGTGCGTGGGTGCGCTCCCACTCTTTGATTGCCGCCTCCTTCTCACGCAGGAGATGGGTAACCGGTACCAGCTCGTCGATGCGGTGGTCGCGTTCCGCGAGAGCGCGTTCGAGTTGCTGGATCGTGCCACGATGGGCCGCCTCTCGATCGCTCAGTTCGACCTCCAGCTGGTGGATGCGGTCTTG
>DCZN01000022.1:9434-9673 GCA_002331625.1 Nitrospira sp. UBA2083
TGGGCAATCTGATCACGGAGGACCCGAATCTCCTCCTTGAGGACCTCTCTGGCTTGTTCCGCGGTCTGAACGGCCTGCTGGGCCCCGCGGAGCTCGTCGGTCTGGGTGGCGGTGCGCGCATCGAACGTGTCGATCTGCTGATCGCGGTCGGCGATCACCTGCTCGAGTTGCTGGATCGTGCCACGATGGGCCGCTTCTCGATCGCTCAGTTCGACTTCCAGCTGGTGGATGCGGTCTTG
>DCZN01000022.1:9865-13005 GCA_002331625.1 Nitrospira sp. UBA2083
TGGGCAATCTGATCACGGAGGACTCGAATCTCCTCCTTGAGGACTTCGCGAGTTTGTTCGGCAGTCTGACAGGCCTGTTGGGCGGTGCGGAGCTCATCGACCTGAGCCGTGGCGCTTGCATCAAACTCACCAATCTGCTGATCACGTTCGGCGAGCGCTCGTTCGAGTTGCTGAATCGTGCCGCGATGGGCGGCTTCGCGATCGCTCAGCTCCACTTCCAGCTGGTGGATCCGGTCCTGGGCCGCCTCGAGCTGCTTGACCTGAGTGCGGAGCCGATCTCGATCAGCCAGACCCTCGTTGAGTTGCGCGATATGCTCGCGCAGGACTCCCACTTCCCGTTCCATGACTTGCCGGGCCTCCTCGGCGTTCCGACAAGTTTGCTGCGCCCCTCGGAGTTCATGCGTCTGAGTTGCAAGAATTGCCTCAATGTCACTCACGCGTCGGCGAGCCGCGACTCCTTCTGCCTCAGAGTCTGTCAGTTGTTTCGACCGTGCGGTCAATTCTGCTTCGAGCACTTTCAACCGTTCGCCACGAGCGGTCAGCTCTCGTTGAGCCGCCGAGTGCAGCGTCTCGGCCGACATGATTTTTTGTTCGAGGATTTGGATCGCCGATGTCTTGACCTTCAAGTCGTGTGACTTTGCCTCCAGTGCCTGTTCCTTAGTCCGCACGAGATGATCTACATCCTGGGCTGGATGGTCGATGGATTTCTTTGGGCGCTGTTGCACGTACCAACCGACGGTGAATCCAATTCCCGCCGCGACGAGGAGGCACCCGACCATCTGGCTAATCAGCGTCATCATAGGTCATGTCGTCCTTATCATGAGCAATTCGATTCGTTGATTCTGGGGGAGGCCCGGTTGATGTTTCCTGTTTGAAAGCGGACGGGTCGAACCATAGCCGATAGTCGTAAAGGGGTTCGTGAGGCCATGCACGGTCAAGTATTGCTTGACGGCTTCGGCGCGACGTCGGCTGAGTTGCAAGTTGTGCTCTGCTTCCCCACCGATCTCCGTATGACTCGAGATCTCAATTGGCACGGTAGGTGCTTTGTGAAGCAGCGTGACGATTTGATCCAGTGTTGCCTGGCCCTTGTTCGTGATGACGGCACTATCGGATTCAAACTCGATCGAGGATTTCGCCAGGACTTGGTTCAACGACAACTGAAGTGCTGCGAGGGAGACGGCGGTGGGAGACGATGCGGCCGTCGGGACCAGCACCACGTGGTCTTCGATTGTTAATCCTGCTCGAACCGCTGGTCCCATGGCCTGTAACACATCGGCTTTCTCGCGAGGGCCGCTGACCTGACCGGTCACGACCAAGGAACGCCCATCAATGATGATTGACCCGCGCTCGACCATTAGGCCGAGAATCGGTAATAAGGAGGGGATGTTGTCCACCCACGGGGCTATTCCAACCTGCGTATCGACGATGACTTGGTCGATCACACGCAGTCCCTTTTTGACATAGAGGGCATGCGCCTGCTCAAGGATGGCAGCCTTACTACGTTCATTGGGTAATGAGCCGCGTAGCACGACGCCGCCTTGTTGAAAGCTTGCATGAAAGGACGCAGGCACGACAGCGACGAGGCCTGGCGAAGAAGAGAGATGTCGAGGAATGCACACGGCGGCCAAGAGTATTAACGCAACGATACCACCGGTGATCACCCGCGCCTGTTGCATGCCGTCAGCCTGCCATAACCTATTGATGTGATGCCTAAAGTTGGAGGCGTGACGGTACCACATTTGACGCTTCTGTACTAGGGTAGGATCAGCTCAGGCCAGCCGACTGAACAGGGGCCTCCGGGTCCGGCTGCAGATGGGGAACTAGGAACGTACCACGTGATTCGTGATGAACAGGGATCAGGCGGTGAGACCGACCCAATGGTGGAGCCGGGTGGAGAGGGCTGCCTTCGAGCTGGAGTTGAATCCTCTGTGCCGGGAGCACGTGCTAGATCCGTTCTCCGTACTTGCGGTAGTGTTGTTTCTTGGCGTCTGCGATCCAATTCTCACGTTTAATACGCTCTGGATCGGTTTCAAGCTTCTTCGCGATCTTCTCGATATCGTCAGACTTCCATCGCGCGATTTGGATGAACGTGCGGGTGCCGAGCTTCTGGAGCGAGTCGGCAAGGACCGGCCCGATTCCGTAGATCTTCTTGAGATCGTCTGCCGGCGCGGGCTTACTCACTTTCGGTTGTTCGGCTGGGGCTTGTGCCCCCGTTCCATTCGAGCGAGGTGGACGAGCAGGGGCCGCGGTGGACGGGGGTGTCGCCCGCAGGGTCGCCCGCAGTTCTTTGAGCCGTTTTTGTAGCCGATCGATCTGCTCGTCTTTTTCCGGAATGCTCTGCACGTCCTTGCGGAGGGCATGCCGTTCCGCCTGCAGGTCCTTCACCTCACGTTGGAGGTTGGCAATCTGGGCATCACGCGCCTGCAGCTGTTGCTCGTCGAGCTGATGTTGCGTCTGGAGTTGGTCTTGAGTCGCACAGGATTCCTGCAGCTTTGTGGTTTCGGCTTCGAGGTCCTGCACCGCGCGCGCGTGGGCCCGCTCCCATTCTTTGATCGTGGCTTCCTTCTCACGCAGGAGGTGGGTGATCGGCACCAGCTCATCGATGCGATGGTCGCGTTCGGCCAGAGCCCGTTCGAGTTGCTGGATGGTACCACGATGGGCGGCTTCCCGATCACTCAGTTCAATTTCCAGCTGATGCACGCGGTCTTGGGTTGCCTCGAGCTTCTTCACTCGGGCGCGGAGCCGTTCTCGGTGAGCGAGGCTTTCGTTGAGTTGGGCGATCTGTTCGCGGAGGACTCGGATTTCTTCTTTCAGGACGTCACGGGTTTGCTCGGCCGTCCGACAGGTCTCCAGGGTATCCCGAATTTCGTCTGCCTGCGCGGCCGCCAGCGAGTCGAACTCACTGAGCCGACGATCTCGCTCCGCCAAGGACTGTTCCAGCTGCAGGATGGTGCTGCGATGGGCGGCCTCCCGATCGCTCAGTTCAACTTCTAGCTGGTGGACACGGTCTCGAGCTGACTCGAGTTTCTTGACTTGGGCACGGAGCTGGTCTCGGTCAGCGAGGCCTTCGTTGAGTTGGGTGATCTGCTCGCGCAGGACGCGGATTTCCTCCTTCAGGACGTCGCGGGTCTGTTCGGCCG
>DCZN01000091.1:0-13233 GCA_002331625.1 Nitrospira sp. UBA2083
TCGAAGCACAACGGCATCAATGGTTTGTGATTCCTCAATTTTTTGGATTTCTCTGTTTCTTTATGGCGGGACTGGCTGAAGCCCATCGCACGCCGTTCGATATGCCTGAGGCGGAAGCCGAGCTCGTCGCCGGGTACCACTCGGAGTACAGCGGAATGAAATTCGGAATGTTTTTTGTGGGTGAATACCTCAGCATCCTCCTCCTCTCAGCCATGACCGTCATCCTCTTCTTCGGCGGTTGGCACGGTCCCTGGTTGCCGCCGGCTGTGTGGTTCGCCCTGAAGATGTTCGGCTTCATTGCCCTGATCATTCTCATTCGAGCAACCTGGCCTCGATTCCGATTTGATCAGTTGCTGACATTCGGCTGGAAGGTCGTGATGCCGCTCGCGCTGATCAACCTGTTGCTCACAGGCGGGGTCGTGTTGTGGAGAGCGGGAGTATAGGGATTCAATCTGTGGCAGTGAGTCAGGATGGAATCTGGTACGACGAGGAATCGTGCTCGCAGGACGGCTGTACCTATGATGAACACCTGGTTCTACGCCCGTAATCTGGTCATTGGGTTATGGATCGTCTTTAAGCGGACCTTTACGAAGCCGGTCACGGTTCAATATCCAGAGGAGCAACCCTATTTGCCGCCTCGCTGGCGTGGGCGCATTGTTTTGACGAGAGATCCAGATGGTGAGGAGCGCTGTGTGGCCTGTTATCTCTGTTCTGCGGCCTGTCCTGTCGATTGCATCGCGCTTCAGGCGGCAGACAATCCAGAGGCGCACGAGCGTCGCTATCCGGCATTCTTCCGGATCAACTTTTCACGCTGCATCTATTGTGGGATGTGCGAGGAAGCCTGTCCGACCAATGCGATCCAACTCATCCCAGATTTCGAACAGAGTGAGTATGCGCGTCGGAATCTGGTCTACGAGAAGGAAGACCTCCTCATCAGCGGGACCGGTAAGTATCACGACTATAACTTTTATCGAGTGTCAGGTGTGAGGACTGCTGGCAAAGACAAGGGCGAAGGTGCAAACGAACTCCCACCCGTGGATGTGAGGAGTCTGATGCCGTAAGAACCGTGAAGCGTCGTTCGTGAAGCGATGTGCGTGAGTTTCACGTTTCAAGTTTAACGTTTCACGTTTTGTGAATGAAGATTTGTAACGCAAGACTTGAAACATGAAACATGAGACTTGAAACACGGTAGACAACGTCGAGATACCACATGGAAGTTCTTTTCTACATTACTGCCGCCGTAACCTTTCTCGCGACACTGCGTGTCATCACGCATGTGCATGCGGTCCATGCGTTGCTCTACCTGGTCGTGGCACTGATCGCGTTGTCGCTGATTTTCTATTTGCTCGGTGCAGAGTTTGCGGCTGCGCTCGAAATTATTATCTACGGCGGTGCCATCATGGTGCTCTTCATCTTTGTCGTGATGCTCCTGGGGCCGCTCGCCGTTGAACAGGAGCGGACCTGGCTCACGCCTAGCGCATGGATAGGGCCCAGTATCCTGGCGCTGGTGCTGTTAGGGGAGGTGGGATACCTCATTGCGGCCGGAGACCATACCGCTCTAACAGTTGGAGAACCACGACAGAAAGCGGTCTCCATTGCCCTCTTCGGGCCCTATATCATCGGGGTGGAACTGGCTTCGATGCTGTTGCTGCCTGGGTTGATCGGCGCCTATCACTTGGGGCGTCGTCTCTCGAAAGAGGCTCGCTGATGTTGAGTACGCCGGCGCTCGTATTAGCCATGATGTTGTTTGGTCTTGGATTGATCGGTTTATTGAGTCGACGGAACGTTCTGTACATGCTCCTGTCGCTCGAAATCATGCTGAATGCTGCCGCGCTCGCGTTCATTGCCGGGGGAGCCCGTTGGGGACAAGTCGATGGGGAGATCATGTTCTTGTTCATCCTCACCTTGGCGGCAGCTGAAGTCTCTGTGGCACTGGGAATCGTGCTGCAACTCTCGTATCGGTTCCGAACATTGGACGCGGATGCGTTCTGTGAGATGAAAGGATGAGAGAGCGTGAGGAGTAAGGCGTAAGGGGTAAGGCGAGTGTCCTGAACACTCGCCATCTCCTCACACCTGATGCCTCACCCCTCACCACGAAAATATGCTCAGTCTACTGTGGCTCATTCCTGCGCTTCCCCTCGCTGGGTTTTTACTGTTGGCCCTGTGTGGTGGACGCTTGACCCGCCCCCAGATCGCGTGGGTCGGTTGCGGATCGGTAGGGACTGCAGCCGTGACCACTGCGCTGGTTGCCACAGATTTTTTCCGTGTCTTTCCTGAGCGTGAGTCATACCAACAAACACTGTGGAACTGGATCGACACGTCTGGGATGACGGTCGGAATTTCTTGGTACCTGGATGCGCTCTCACTCTTGATGGTCGCGGTGATCACCGGCATCGGTTTCTTGATTCATTTGTATTCCGCCGAATACATGGCGGACGATGATGGCTACGCCAGGTTTTTTGCCTATATGAATCTGTTCGTCTCCGCCATGCTGACGCTGGTCTTGGCCGACAATCTGCTGCTGCTCTACCTGGGCTGGGAAGGGGTGGGACTCTGCAGCTACCTGTTGATCGGATTCTGGTATCGCGAACCGGAATACGGTGCTGCCGCGCAGAAGGCCTTTATCGTGACACGTATCGGCGATACGGCATTTGCCGTCGGATTATTTATCCTCTTTACGCAATTCAAGAGCTTGTCGATCCAACAGGTCCAGAGCCTTGCCACGGAATCCTGGCCGGTAGGCTCGGACCTTGCCATAATTGTGGCGGTCCTGTTCTTGATCGGAGCGGTGGGAAAGTCGGCACAATTGCCGCTTCAAGTGTGGTTGCCGGATGCGATGGCAGGCCCCACTCCCGTCAGTGCGCTGATTCACGCCGCCACAATGGTGACAGCCGGCGTCTACCTCATTGCCCGTATGCATCACCTCTTTGCACTCGCGCCGCTCGTGCAAGAGGTCATCGCGGTACTTGGCCTAGCGACCTTGCTGCTCGCCGCAACCAGCGCGTTGGTTCAGCACGACATCAAGCGGGTGCTGGCCTATTCGACGATGAGCCAGATCGGCTATATGTTTTTGGCGCTGGGCGTCGGAGCCTGGTCTGCCGCGCTCTTTCATTTCCTGACCCATTCCTGCTTCAAGGCCTTGCTGTTCCTGGCGGCTGGATCCGTCATCCACAGCCTTCATCATGAGCAGGACATTTTCAAGATGGGTGGGCTCCGGCGACATCTGCCCTGGACCTTCTGGACCTTCCTGATTGGGGCTGCGGCCATGTCCGGTGTGCCCCTTGTTACCTCCGGGTTTTACAGCAAAGATTGGATCCTATGGTCGGTTTGGTCCTCACCCATCAGCCACCGATGGATCTGGTTCGGTGCCTTGTTCGGCGCCATGCTCACGGGTCTCTACAGCTTCCGGCTGATCTTTCGGGTGTTTTTGGGAGAAGTCCGTACACAACCGACCGGTGAATCAGGGCTGGCCATGCGGGTACCGCTGGTGGTGTTGGCATTCTTGGCGCTCACGGTTGGCTTTCTCGAGATGCCCCACACACTTGGGAATGTGACGGTGTTCAGTCAGTACTTGTCGCATGCGCTTCCGACGACAGAGGTACTTCCAGGAATAGATGAGTCGAGTGAGGTCCGTGAACAACTGGCCGTTACCGTCGCCGCCCTGCTTGGGATCGGCCTCGCGGCGCTTCTGTTCCTGCCAGGCTCCATGGTCGCGTCACGATGGACCGATCAATCCACGGACCATTCGTCGATGACTTTGGTGCAAGCAGGGTGGGGATTTGATCGGCTGTATGATCGCCTGTTCGTACGGCCCTGGTTCTCTTTGACCAGACATTCTGGCGACATGCTCGACCGAGGATACGAGTGGCTGGCTGTGTGCGTCGAGTCTTGCCATGGTTGGATGAGTCACACACAGACGGGGCATGTTCGGTGGTATGCCGCAACGATCGCTGTTGGGACACTGATGTTACTCGGCTTATTCGCGCTGTAAAGATAACAACTATGGCTCTCTGGCTCCTCATACTCATCCCGATTCTCGCGGCGCCATTCGCATGGATGGGAGAGCAATGGTCTCGCTACGCGCCTCGGTGGATCGCACTCGGGGCTTTGGCTGTTGATTTCCTTTTGGCACTTCTGCTCGGCGGACACAGTGACAGGGTTCAGATCTCAGGCCATGGGGTTTGGCTTGTCGAAAGTCATCTGAGTTGGATTCCCCGCTGGGGAATCAGTCTCCATCTCGGCCTTGATGGACTGAGCCTCGTCCTCATCTTGTTGACGGCATTCGTTGGGGTCGTGGCCATTATTGCCTCCTGGACAGAAATCCAAAGTCGTGTCGGATTGTTTCATTGTAACGTCCTGCTCGCGCTGGGCGGCGTCATCGGGGTGTTTCTCGCCATCGACCTGTTTCTGTTTTTCTTCTTTTGGGAGCTCATGCTCATTCCCATGTATCTCCTGATCGTCATCTGGGGCCATGCGCAGCGTCGGCATGCCTCGTTCAAGTTCTTCCTCTTCACCCAGGCGGGAAGCTTGGTGCTCCTTGTCGCGATCGTGGCCCTCGCGCTCCTACATCAACAGGTCACAGGGCGACCGAGTTTTGACTATGGCGACCTCATGGGACTGCCACTGACCACCGATATGGCCCGGTGGTTGATGCTGGCATTTCTCATCGGTTTTCTTGTGAAGCTGCCGGCTGTTCCCGTTCATACGTGGCTACCGGACACCTACACTGAAGCGCCCACCGGGGCCACGATCATCCTTGCCGGGATCTTGGCGAAAACCGGTGCCTATGGCTTGTTACGGTTCACGATTCCGTTGTTTCCCGAGGTGATGACCGAGTTCGCGCCCATCGCCATGGGGCTTGGTGTGGTCGGGATTCTCTATGGAGCGCTGTTGGCCTGTGCCCAGACGGATATCAAACGATTGGTGGCCTACAGCAGTATCAGCCATATGGGGTTCATTCTGCTCGGTGCCTTCGCTGGGACCGAATTGGCGCTACAAGGAGTGGTCATGCAGATGGTGGCGCATGGGCTGAGCACCGGTGGGCTCTTCCTGTTGGCCGGCGCGCTTGAGGAACGGTACCAGACGAGGGAGATGGGTCAACTGGGAGGACTCTGGGGCGTGACGCCACGTCTCGCCACGATGGCGCTCTTCTTTGCCTGCGCCTCATTGGGGTTACCAGGCCTGGCCAATTTTATCGGTGAATTTCTGGTGCTGTTCGGAGCCTATGCGACTCAACCGCTCATGATTATTCTGGCGTCGCTCGGCATGGTCATGGCTGCCATTTATTCGTTAGGCATGATGCAACGCACCTTCTTTGCTCGGCAACGAGACGCCCTTACGGCTCCGGACCTGTCGAATCTGGCATTTGGAACAGTGCTGTTCATCGCAGCCCTACAGGTCTGGCTGGGCCTCTATCCGAAGATGGTCTTGACCACCACGAGGCCGGTCATGAAACAGCTCGTCCAGCCGGCTGTGGCGTCAACCAATCCGACTCACTTACCATCCCAATCCCTGCTGTCGTCCCACATCGTCACATCGCAGGGGATGACCCCATGATCCTTCAAGATTTCATTGCCCTTTCGCCCATTCTGGATCTCGGGGCCTTCTCTCTCGTGACCATGCTTGCAATTGCCTTCAAACGACACCACGCGCGTATCGCTGTCTTCGCGTTTCTGTCCTGCCTGCTCACGCTGGCGACATTGCCGTGGGCGGCAACGGCGACCCCACGAGGGGTCACGATGTTACTGATGGTCGATCGCTATGCCTTGTTATACATGGGACTGATCTTGAGTACGACGATGGTCATCATTGCCTTGTCGTACCGCTATCTCACGATCCAGTTTCGTGAAGAAGAGGGTGTCGAGGAATATTATCTGCTCCTCCTACTGGCGACGTTCGGAGGATTGGTCCTCACCACGGCCGCGCACTTCGTATCGTTTTTCCTCGGATTCGAACTCCTTGGGCTTTCCCTCTGCAGTCTGATCGGCTACCTGCGCACGCGGCGCCACCCGCTCGAAGCCGCCGTGAAGTATCTGCTATTGTCTATCACTGCATCAGCCATTCTCCTCTTTGGCTTGGCCCTCCTGTATTTTGAAAGCGGCACCATGACCTTTCATAGCGTGGGCGCAATCGTGAAACAGACACAGACTGTTCCCGCACTGTGGCTGGGAGGATTGATCCTGGTCTTGGTCGGCATCGCCTTGAAGCTCGGACTCGCACCGTTTCATATGTGGATTCCCGATGTGTACCAGGGAGCGCCGACTCCCATCACGACGTACATCGCAACCGTCTCCAAGGCAGCGGTGATCGCACTACTGCTCCGCCTCACCACCGAGGTTGGGGTGTTGGAAATGCCTCCCATTGTCCATCTGTTTAGTCTCCTGGCCGTGGTGTCGATGGTCACAGGAAATGTCCTGGCGCTCTTGCAGCAAAACGTCAAACGGCTTCTGGCCTATTCCTCAATCGCCCACTTCGGCTACGTGCTCGTCGCCCTGCTGGCCGGCGGTCCTCCTGCCGCGGAAGCCGTCACCTTTTATGTCATCGTGTACTGCGCCATGTCGTTGGGTGCTTTTGGTGTCGTGACAGTGTATTCGAACGAGGGAGAGGATAAGGATCGGTTCGAGGACTACCAAGGATTGTTTTGGACGCGCCCCTGGCTCGCCGCCATGTTGGCTCTAAGCCTGTTGTCGCTGGCTGGCATTCCGGTCACGGCGGGATTCATCGGGAAGTTTTATGCAATCGCGGCCGGCGTCGATGCTGGCCTATGGTGGCTAGTATTAGCGCTGATTGCGAACAGCGTCGTCAGCCTCTACTATTATCTTCGACTCATCGTGACACTGTTCGGTGAGGTGACAGAACCAGCTGCAGTTTCTCAACAAGAAGCAGTACAGAGACCAGAGTTCGTCAATTGGACAACCGTCTGCTCGCTCGGATTTGTTGCATCAATCATTCTTCTCTTGGGAGTCTATCCAGAACCACTGATCGACCTCATCCGACATTCGGTGAACACCCTGCTCATGGTCGCCGTGCAGAGACCGTGAACAAGTGCTCGCGTCGTCTGCGAGGGTTGCATGAGTGGAACAACAGCGTAGAGACTCACGCATAGCCATTCTCTCCTACTGCCCCATTGAGTCTATCAGCGTATGACTGTAGAATTTGACCCTAATCTTGTGCACAAGAGTCAAGATATCAAAGCCTGACCCTATTTTCGATTAGCCGAACCGCAGTGTCTGCGAAGAAGTCGTGGATGTCGCCAGCCCGATTTTCCGCGGTATCTGAAACGAAGTCGCTCTGATTAAGGGCGTGCGGACTAATGTTCACACGGAAACCCATTGCCTCGATGGCCT
Source organism: Nitrospira sp. UBA2083 (assembly GCA_002331625.1). Taxonomy (GTDB): domain Bacteria; phylum Nitrospirota; class Nitrospiria; order Nitrospirales; family Nitrospiraceae; genus Nitrospira_D. The sequence goes on from DCZN01000091.1 coordinate 7,347, forward strand.
GCACCCCTCGCTCGACGCAGTGCGAGAATCGCCCGGCTCCTCCCCACGAGGGACTTACAATTCCGATGCATTCCCCTCGCACCCGTCGCCGACCTTTCAATCGCGCACCATCGGTTGATTAGAGACTTAACGGTGAGCGTTAGTGGCAGGTGGGTGGGACCAGACTCGTCGTCGAAACGGGAAAAACTCTAAGCCACGAAAACGCTCAAAAAACGCGCCGCGTACCCACCTGTCCACTGCACGCATTGTTAAGCGCACCTGAACATAGAGAAGCTTGTTGTCGCGACATTTTCAATCTCCAATGTACTCATAGCTGCCTGACATTTATACAATACAATCTTTCATCCACCTGTGCTTGGAAAAACTTCACATGTCTCAGTTCACGATTGTTTCCTGCGATATCTATGAGCCGATCTCTATCGTCGCGCGACATCCGCACCCCAAAAATGATGCGGTTGATAGCTGATGGAGGAATATCGAACAAAATGATTGGAAGACCAAGCGCGTCCCGTGGGGCATCCTCGGAACTCTTAACGGGTAAGGGCGCCAGCAGTCTCCACTCTTTTTCATACTTCCAGTGAAGACTTTTCGTTAGATGAAATCGCATATTCCAATCATCTCCCACCACGATTGTCGGGCGTTCGTCGCTGTAATGGACCTTTCGAACGCCAAACCCAGTCCGCATGAAAAACTCGTGATGGATGTTAAAACCGATGACAAAGCCCGCGTGACTGCGTGAATATATTCCCCACATCAATATATCATCATTAACTTCGGTGAGTGACAAAATACCAAGCAGTCTGTCAAATATCCACTGAACTGAAAATCGATCACTGGGATGCTTATTGGCGTGCACCTCAGCGAGTCCTTGGCTAATCACATCATGAGCAGTTTTATACGCGGTAATGAAATTACTATTCACATCCTCGAGCGTCCATTCTCGACTTTCGCACCCTTTTATGTACAAAGCTTCATGAATCGCATGAATAATTCCTGGCAGTTGCTCATTTCGTCGGAGCTTTTCCAATATTTCTTCGTCGGAGCCGTAAGGGACTTCATGCGGATAACCCTCAAATGGGTCATTGAACGAACCAGGAGGACTCATGCGAATCCTATAGTGTTGGAGAATATCCACTCTCTCAGGTGCCACGTACTTATAAAGGATTTCTGGTGGGGTAGCGTCATTCTCATCAACATTTGAAAGGCGCTTTATAAAGCTCATAACAGAATATGGGGCTGCCGTAGCTAAGAGTTAGTGTTTGGCTGATTTGTACCATTGTTTCAGCTGTCTTAGCAGCTTTTGATGAACTATAGAAACGGGGACAGAACTACAGAAACGGGGACAGGCAGGTTTTCCAGAGAGGCGAAGATCTATGCTGCATCCGTTATGCGGTCGGCTTTGAACGTACGAGGATGAGCTGCACGGGTTGACAGCAGTGGCTTCTCGCATAGGCGAGTGAACTGAAAGGAACCTGAGTCGGATCAATTCATCGGAATGATCGAGGCCGAGACTTCGTTCGGCAGCAGTAGGGTCATCGCCGCGCGGTTCTGTTCATCCAGGTGAGTCGTTATTCCTTTCGGCAGGCAGCTTCCCACAATCCTTGATTGATTGTTTCCAGTTCAACGGCCATCCAGTGGCCGTCGCTCGCATAGCCTCCGCCACCAATCACCCCGCCTGTGGCCATATGGCCATAGAAGTCAGTAGCTGCCAGGGTTCGGACCAGCTTTTCAGCGCAATCGAACTGTTTGGTTATCTTGGTGGAGTAAAACCGATTCGGCGACCTGTTGCCCTGCATCCACTTCCAGTCCACCAACGCTAATAGGGGCACGAGATGACCGTCTCTACGCACGCTGTCTGGATCGAAGTAGACCGTTCGCAATCCAGGCGATTGGTATTGTTGATTGATCGGCACCCACCCCGCATACAGAGGTGTAGAGCTGAGGGCGAAGAGGGCGACCAGAAGACAAAAACCCCACCGCTCCATACGCATGGCTACATAGTCCCCGAGACAGAACTATTGTACCACCTGAGTAAGATCAATAGAACAGATCTATCCTGCGCACTCAGCACAACGAGCAGTCACAAGAAGGCGCAAACCTATCAGCATTTATTAATCCGTGGCCTCGGCTGCACCTTGGACCGGATTTGATCGATGCGGTCGGTGACAAAGCTGAATCGATTCTTCGGCGGATAGGGAAACCGGTAGGCAATCGGTTCTTCCTGGGGTGGCAAGTGCCCCATGTCGCGGTACACATTGACCGGCGCCGAATCGGCGGCCAGGTGAAACATCGAGCGATACCCCAAGCCGCACCCCGTGATATTCAGCAACTCGCCAAACCCGTTCTGCGCGGCCCGTTGAATAGCCCGCTGGCCGATCGACTTATACGAATAAAATTGCCCCTTCGCCCACTTGTGGCCCCAGTACAATTGTTCCACCGTCATCTTGGCCGGTTGGTAGACCACATGCTCACCGGTGTAGGCCGTCCAGTTCTCGGTGAGAATCCGCCCGGCGGCTTTGAGCTCGGCAAACTGCTTGGTGCCCGGGTAGGGCGTCATGATCCGCCAGAGCGCCCCCGCGAGCCCCATCTTCGTCGCCCATTCGGCCGTCCGTTCGAAGTCGTAGACATCTTCATGGTCGAGACCGCAGATAAACCCCGCATGGATATCAATCCCTTGGTCGTGAATCCGCTTGATCATCTCCTCATACAGTTTCGCCTGATTTTGCTTGTCGACCGACTTGAGCGAGTCCTGGTTGATGGACTCGATTCCCATGAACATCGCGGAACAGCCTGATTCTTTGAGCGTTGTGAGCAGTTCGGAATGATGCGCGACATACGTGGCGCTCATCTGGCTCATCCACTTCTTGCCGAGCGGCTTCATGGCCTGACAGAGCTCGCGGGTATAGGCCGGGTCCGATAAGAGGTCATCGTCCCAAAACATCACCATCGGCCCGTTCATCTTCTCGACCAGTTTCACGACATCGGCCGGCGGCTTCTTCCGGAACCCGTACGCGCCTCCGCCCAGCGCCAGGTGGATCGAGCAAAACGTACAGCGGTAATTGCACCCTCTGGTGGCCGTCAGGGCATCCCGAAACATGTAGCCCGGCGGCAACAGATCCCAGCGGGGCGGCTTCTCATCCCATTGCTCAACCATATAGGGCATCCGGTACTGGGGCTGTAGCTGCCCTTTCTTGAAGTCGTCTAACAGCCGCGGGACCGTCAGCTCGCCTTCGCCAATGACGACCGCATCGGCGTGCTGGATGGCTTCGTCGGGGAGCGTCGATGGATGAATGCCGCCGAGCACGACTGTGGCTCCCCGCTCACGGAACCGCCTCGCCACCTCATAGGCTCGAATGGCGACCACGGTGGTCACGGTGAGAAACACCAAGTCGTAGTCTCGTTCGAAGTTCAAGGGCCCGACGATCTCGTCTTGGATTTCAATGTCCCACTCGTCTTCCGGAATGAGGGCGGCGAGGGTCGGGAGGTTGAGGTTGGGCGTACGGAACAGTTTCCAGACCGAGTCCCATTTCTGATCTTCTGGATGAGGAATGATGAGCCCGATCTTGTAGTGGCCCATAAGCTACCTCCCTAAAGATTTTGGTGAGGACCGTATCTAACGTATCTCCTTAACTCACGCGCTGGTAGTGAGCTGGCATCAACTGATCGTAAGCCTCCAGCCTGATTATTTCCCAATGAGCGATGAGACGCCTGAAGCGATTGACGCGAGGCTGTATTGTACAGATTGGACAACGGTCTGATTCGGTCAAGCAGTGTGAACTGCAGAGAGATTCATCCCCAGTGAAAAGGTGTGAGCGACTCGCCCCTGAATCCTCGGCCTTCTTACAGTTTTGTACCGTGACTGGTGTGATGTGGGAGAGCGCAGTGAAGATGCCGGCGAGTAGAAATCTCATCGTGCACCAACGAGTCAGCAGGCCTTAGACTAGCTCGATCGTACAAAGAGATTCAAGCGTCTCGGTAAGGATAATGAATCACCTTCTTACCCGATCTCGTGCAATTTGATCAGATTCGTTCCACCCGGTTGCGCCGCATGTGTTCCCGAAAGGATCACAATCCGTTCGCCATGTTTGACCAAACCCGCTAATTTCAACCGCCGTTCAGCTTCTTCGATGCGTGCATCTGTTTGATCAACTTGCGGCATGGTGAACGAACGCACGCCCCAATGGAGCGCCATCTGTTGCCTGACTGTCTCATGGGGAGTAAAGACCAAAATTGGTGCCCTAGTGCGTTGCTTCGAGATCAGCCTCGCCGTCGTGCCTCGTTCGCTGAACGCCACGATTGCCTTGGCGTTAATGGCTCTGGCCGCAGAGGCCGCGCCGATACAGACCGCTTCCTGAATGGGCAGATCGACCAAGTCAGCTTGACGTCTCGGCAACACACCGGGCTCGGTGCCCTCTTCCGCTGCAAGAATGATACGGTCCATCACTTGAACGGTTTCGATCGGATGAGCTCCGACGGCTGTTTCAGCCGATAGCATCAGGGCATCGCTGCCATCAAAGACAGCATTGGCAACGTCCGACGCTTCCGCTCTCGTTGGACGCAAGGCTTGGGTCATGGACTCCAGCATCTGAGTGGCAGTGATGACCAACCGACGTCGACGGTTGGCTTCTACAATGATTCGCTTCTGGAGTACTGGAACCGCTTCAGGGCCCATCTCCACACCCAAATCTCCGCGCGCAATCATCACACCGTCGGCCTGCTCCAAAATCTCATTCAACGCGGCAATGGCCTCGGCCCGTTCGATCTTCGCGATAATCGGCGTGGTGGTTCCGCATTCCGACAGGACCGCACGGGCAGTCTCAATATCCTGCGGACCTCGGACAAAGGAGAGCGCGATATAATCCACCCCTTGTTCAGCCCCAAATCGAATGTCTGCTCGATCTTTCTCGGTCAGGGTAGGGGCGCTGACCGCAGTACCAGGAAGATTGATGCCTTTGTGCGAGGTAATGGTGCCTCCGGTCACGACGGAACATGCAACGCCATCGTCCATGACGCGTTCGGCCACGAGTTCAATCAGCCCATCGTTGATCAGAACACGGGATCCGATACGCAGGTCACGTGTCAGATGCGGATACGAAATAGGAATTTCTGCAACTGTGGAAGGGGAGCCTGGTCGTATTTCGCGCCGAGTATCCAACGCCCGAAGACACACAGATTGGCCAGCGGTAACGTGTACGCCTTCTTTTTCGAGCAGACCCACTCGAATCCTTGGTCCTTGCAGATCCTGGATAATGGCCACCGCTGATCCATTCCGTACGGCTGCGTCTCGGATGGCCCTGATTGCGGTCGCATGGGTTTCGTGAGTGCCGTGAGAAAAGTTCAACCGCGCCGCGTTCATCCCACTTAGGATCAGGCGATCCAACACGCCCGATGCGGTACTAGCGGGTCCGATAGTGCAAACGATCTTCGCTTTTCGCATGGGTCCGATGGATATGCCTCCGTCATGTTAGGCGCGAACGGGTGGAGAAGAATACCACAGATCCCTCAACCGATATCGTTTGCAATCCTGGATTTTGCTTTTCATTTTGTCGTCAGCCGGTACAATGAGGTCATTACACGAGTCGCCATCTGTTTTGACTCCGGCGCACCTCTCCTCCTAACGAAACGGCAGGCCCTATGGCAACGCTCATCTCCGTGGCATCCGGTAAAGGTGGTGTGGGTAAAAGCGTGGTCTCTGCCAACCTGGCATTGTCGCTCGCCAAGCGGGGTCGACCCGTCATCCTGGCGGATCTCGACGTCGGTGGGGCCGACGCGCACATCATGTTTGGAGAGTTGAATCCACCCGTCACCTTAACGGACTTCTTGGACAAACGGGTCAGTCGGCTGGAGGAGGTCGCCATTCCTATCACATTTCACCCAAACCTTCGAC
>DCZN01000091.1:13247-17295 GCA_002331625.1 Nitrospira sp. UBA2083
GAGACGTTGGCGACGGCCAACCTGACCTATCCCAAGAAGAAGCGGCTGATGAAGCATTTCCAGGACCTCGAGACGGACGTCGTTGTCATCGATATCGGAGCCGGCACCAACTATCACGCCCTTGATTTTTTTCTCATGGCGGATATTCATGTAGCCGTCGCTAATCCGGAGCCCACCGCGGTTCTAGACCTCTACCGATTCATTAAGTTAGCCGCGATTCGTTGTGTGTTATCGTGCTTTCTCTCTCGCAGCGCTATGGCGGACGCACTCTCGAGCAGAGACTTTACGAGCGTGGAGGAAGTCATGGACGTCGCGGGTGGCACCGATGCGGAGGGGCGGAACATCGCGGCCGCGGCACTCCAATCATTTCGGCCTGGTCTCATCATCAATCGCGCGACCAGCGGTTCCCACGTCAATGTCCTGTATCTGCGCAAGATTCTCCAGCAATACATCGGAGGAGACCTGACCTTGCTCGGTGAAATCCCCGATGACCCGGCCGTGAGTCAGGCGATCCGAAAGTTTCTGCCCGTCATCGAAGCCGCTCCCTCATCTCCAGCTACTCAAAGTCTGTTGGCAATCTCAGGTATTCTCGAACAGTTCGTCGCTGTGCAGATCAGAAACAAGATGGAGCAGACGAAACAAGCAGAAGAGACACCCATCACGGTACTGCTATCCAATCCGACTTCTTCACGAGATCCTCAAGTTGAGAAGTCTGACGTTCCGCCTGCTTCACTTGAACCGCGGCAACCTGCCAGCACCACTGTCATCCAAAAGGCCAGCAGGCTCGTCTCCTAAGACGGTGCCTGGATAGCACGTATAACGGATAGTCGTACCCCTTTTGTCCATGGCGATGCTCAGCGCACTCGCGCTGGATGTCCTATATGGAACGACTGGCAACCTTCGTTATTCTGGTGCCGCACTCACCCTTGTGCCTTCTTTCACCGGTGGCTCTATCGTAATATGTGGACCCTGTACCTTAGGGAGCAGTCCTGCGCCCGGTTTCTCTAAGAGACGTTCGTCGTTTTGGTTGAACAACAGGTTTTGTTTCGAACGTGTATCGTCGAAGACGGCCGCGTTGGTAAGGGCCTCTTGGTTTTTCGCATTGGCTTGGCCTGAATCGTTTGCCAGTGATTGACCCGTCACAGGATCAGTGGCCTTGTCCATCGGATAGCCGGGATGCTTGGGCAACATGGCTGGATTGGCAAACACGAGGGAACCAGCCAGCAGACCGACAGTAAAAATAGCAAGTGAAATGACAGAGGTCTTCATGGTGCAAACCTCCTTGTTTGATGGTGGGAAGCTAAAGGGACATTGATGGCATGGACCAGAGGTACAAGAAAATATTGCAAAAAGGAAAAGAAGAAATTGTGAGGGGAAGGAGCTACCCCGGTATCATAATCCCTCCGAGATATATACTAGCATCGCCCTCACAATGACGAAAGTCAAGGCAGGAAAGGTACGCCCTGGATAAGGACTTGCGCGAATCAACTGTGAGGTTGCGGTAGGGTTACGCTAGAACCCAAGCTCTTTTTCGAGATCCGCCTTTTTCTTCTCAAATTGCTTCTGTTCAGCTTCGCCCTTCCGGCTAAACGTATTCTTTAGGCTCTCGCCGGCCTTCTCCATGGCTTGCTGAGACGCTTCGCCTTTCTTCTTGATCTGCACGGCCATGTCCTTGGCCTTCGGTGAACCGGAAAATTCATAGTACTTCATGGCCTGCCCCTGCGTGAAGGTTGGATCGGGCCTCTTCATAATGGTACCGCCCCGTTGCTCAGCTCGATCCCGTGCGGGCTGGTCCCCACCTGGGAGAAATTTCATCCACAACGATGCGTTTCTTAGCTTCTCAAGTGATTGAGTGCTGGCCTTGCCAAGTTCACCAAGGTTGCCGGTTAGCCCTTGAGCGTCTTTTTCCTCTGCCTTCATCAGACGATCAGCATTGGCAGAGGCAACTTTCTCCAATTCTTGCCGCAAAGCCGGTGGTGAACTGTACGCCGGTCTAGACCCAGTCGTAGGATCGACCGGACCGTATCGGCCGTTATCAATGTTCCAGGCCGTCTCGAAGAGACGCAGATCTTCCGGTTTGGCCTGAACGGCTTTGAGAAGCACACGATTGGCTTCCTGATGGTCGCCAATGGCTTCGTAGTACTGGAAGGCCGAGGTGTGACCGTCCGCCCGGACCGGGGTATTGGAATACAGAGCACCTTTTGTTTCGGCGGCTTTTGCCAGATCCCGTCCAAGCTTGGGAAGGGTTGCCTTGGCTCGCGTGACCCCGTTCTTGTCGTACCGGTCCATACAATCATCGGCCATGATCTGCATATAGGCCACGAACAGGGCGGCTGGTTGCCCAGCTTGCTCGGCTTTTTGCAGTGCAGCCGATCGAGCCGACGCGGCTTTCTTTTCTTCGTCGCCCAGACAGGGATCATCCGCGTGGACGGTGGGAGTCATGAGCGTGATCAGCATAAGAGAATAGCCGGCCGATTTTGTCAGCTGCATCAGTGCGCCCTCCGTTACTTGCCGAATATTCCCTTCATCATCTTATTGACGTCGGGTATTTGCTCACCCACGCTTTCGCCGGCTTGGCTGTCACGAAGCGGCTTTCCGCCAGACTGGCGCTGGCGCGCGTTCTTTTTCATCTCCTCCATGTTCGGCATACCGCCCATGCCCATCATCGCGCCCATATCGTTCTTGGTGTAGCCGGCCGGGATTTCAAAGAGCGCCGGGTTCTGTTTTTCAATCTTCAGATTGGTCAACTCGCTGGTCATCCGCATCTTCCGTTCACCTTCTTTGGAAAGCATATCCATCTTGACGGTGATGCCTTCCTTGGTGGTCCAGAAAAAGCCGCCGAATTTTCCAGATCCATCCTTCTTGACAGCCACCACCTTGGATTTGGTGGTCTTCACACCGTTCACCGTTTCCTGACCGACCTCGGCCTGCTCGACGACATCGAACGTATCCATGCCGGAGATGTTCGAGGCATCCATGGGCCGTTCCATATACATATTGCCCATCAGTTGCCAGACCACCTTCTTGTCCTTCCGAGTGATGGTTGCCATACCGTCCGACCCACCCATCTCGACCCGATCCTTATCGACCGTGTGATAGATGCGGGACTTCATGGTCATGCCCCCCTCCATCTCCATCGTGCTATCAGCCGAGTAATCCACTGTCACCTCAGGGAGAGAAACGGCACCCACAGTGAGAGGGCACCACAGCATACTGATCAACAGGGCGCTGTTGGGCAACCATTTCATAGGCAAGTCCTCCTAAGAGAAAGGTGTGAGTGGAGATGAAGAGTAGCGGGATTTGCTCTGGAGCGTCAATACGCAGAAGTGCGGGGGCTCACACGTCGGGAAGTACCAGCCCGATCGGAAAGGTCGCCGCATAGCCGCTGTTCGTTTCCAACGGCTCCAGCATCAAGCGATCACCGCCGTCGCGAAAGATGAAATCGTGGTGATTTCGGATTCGACGACGGCCGTTCGACGAGTAGGGGCGTGCGGTATGAATGCGGTCCGTCAAGTCATCCGGAAAGTACCATTGCGACGCAAACTCGAACCCTCTGCCAGGAACCTGTGCCGTCCGGATCTTAAAATGGATGTGGACAGTTCGGATGGGATACCAGCCTGGATAAATTGTGTGGAACTGCACTTCCCCCTGAGGGCCAGTCACCTGATACCCGCGCAAGAACTTCTGTCCGAGCGTATTGAAACCCGGATCCCGCACGTCTGAGTAGCGGCCCGCAGCATCGCAGTGCCACATATCAATCTGAGCACCTGGCACTGGTTGACACTCTCCGGCATGAAGGCGGGAGACCTGAACAGTCACGGTCAACGGTGTGCCAGGCGTGACCTGACCAGTAGACGGGTCGGAACGAATGTCGGATCGGTGCAAGCGTTCATCGACAAAATAAGGACCTTCGGTCTGTTCAGGGCGAGCGATACAGAGTGTGCCAGGTGTGGCCGTCGGAGCTTGAGCTACGGCCCGTCTGCGATCGAGAAGGTAGGATGCACTCGTCGCTCCCAGGAAGATCATTACTTGGCGACGAGAAAGAAGG
>DCZN01000091.1:17329-17516 GCA_002331625.1 Nitrospira sp. UBA2083
AACCACCCCCCCCTTCCCGCCGTTAGCGCTGTCTAAAATGGATCTATGGCTATCTGCTCCTGAGTCGGGGCGAAGGGCTTGACGGAGGAGGTGGAGGAGACGAAAAGGATCGTGATCCTGGAGAATAAAAGCGAGAGCCTCCATAGAATCCTCGCCCTCCCCAGTACCCGCCATAGGGTCCCCAGAA
>DCZN01000091.1:17521-54435 GCA_002331625.1 Nitrospira sp. UBA2083
AATCCACCACCATAGGGGGAGAACCCGCTATACCCATAGGGCGGGTAGTAGGCTCCATAATACGGACTTCGATCCCGTCGTCTCTGTACGGCAATACTATTCCAGTCAATGATATGTTTCACCTCAAGAATAGGATAGGTGTAGTCGCTCTCATCTAGCTGTCTTGTGATCTCCCCTTTGACCGTCCCAATGACCGTAATGGGTGTGCCCTGCGGTAAGCTGGCGGGATCAAGAAATGTTTCTCGAACCGCGAGGAATCGACCTTCGGACCGAAGGCGTTCCTCTGTCTGGGGGCCGTCCTTCGTAGACGGCAGTTGCAAGATTTCCACTTCCGTTCCCCTTTCAGTGCGCTTGGCTCGAATGACGTTGCCACCGATCATGACCGTTCGTCCGACGTATTCACCGGGAGCTCGCTTAAGTTCGGCAAAACTTATGCTGGTGTCGATCTCCTGTTCCAACCCGAACGGAACTCCGAGTAGCTCCGTATCGCGTTGGACTTGATGGATCGATTCTGCACAGGCTGATAACATGAGCACCCCCCCAACCAGGGACGTGAACATCATCATGCGAGCCATGGTCGTTCTCCTCTTAGAAGTGATACGACAATCCACCCAAGACATGCTGCGCCCTGTAATTGCCGGAGAAACCAGCATCGGGAGGCAAGGCTTGATCAAACGTAAAGGTCGCTCCAGTATATTTGTACTCGGTAAACATCGCGACTTTGGGTGTCACAAATGCCCTCAGACCGATCAACACGTTCCATGCTGTCGCCACATCGGTATCGCTCCGTAAAACGAGACTGTCTCCAATACGGGCGATCGCTGCCCCTACACCGGCTCCGACATAGGGTTGGAGCGTGCGTCCCGGATACCGCGCAATAAAGTTGACACCAACTGTCGTAATTCGAAAATGGGCACCGGTATCAGGGTCAAAACTTGGAGTGGCAGGATCATCATCGAGGCTCTTAACGTGTGGAGTGGTGTGGAACGCTTCCGCCTCAATCCCGTACCAACTATGACCGGGGAAATATCCCACCTTCCCCCCATAGGTGATTGAGTTCTGCAGATCAAAATCGGCTAAGGGGCCCGGCGTTCCAGCCCGGCTACCTGTTCCTGCAATACTGTTGAGACGGTCTCCGAAGTTCACCCCCCCATAACCGGCAATATACATTTCAGCGGATGCTGAAACCGGCTTGACGATGAGGATCGCGAGGGTAAGGCCCAGGAGAAACAGCCTGGCAACTATCGAAGTGTGCATGTGCATGCGTGTACTCCTTCGAATCATCTTACCAGAAGATTACTCTCCGCATAGCCCCTCCACCGATGAAATCCACTGTCCGTTATCGCCACCTGGGTACTCGATTCGCATTCCTTAATTCTCCGGAATGAGAGTCATGGCACAGGACCGTATCAGAAATTGTTTATTGGATTGCGGTCTGGACATATGGTAGATCCCTTACGGAATCGTGGCACTCGACTCAGACGTTCCTTTATTCACCTTCAACGCAAGGAGTGATCTATGAGTCTACTTGATCAAGTAACAGGGGCCGTCGGCGGCTTACTTGGCGGACAGGGTGGAGACAACCCTCTACTCAAGGCACTCACTGGCCTGCTCGGACAAAACAGCGCCATCGGCGGCCTCGGCGGCCTCGTCCAGGCCTTTCAGCAGAACGGCCTTGGCGAGATCGTCAATTCATGGGTCGGCACAGGACAAAATCTCCCCGCGACTCCGAGTCAAATTGAGCAGGGCCTTGGAAGCGATCTTCTGAAGCAGCTGGCGGGTCAAGCCGGCCTCTCACCGAGCGCAGTCAGCTCGCAGCTGGGTGGGCTCCTGCCGAATCTCATCGACAAACTGACCCCCAATGGGAAAGTTGAGGCAGGTGGGCTCGACCAGCTCTTGAAACTCGCGCAAGGGAAGCTGGGGATCTGACCGGGTCTCTCAGTGGGTGAGGAGCCTCGTCTCCTCACCCTCATGCCTGATCCGATCTGTACATCCCCCTTGTACTTTCCTCGATATGATACGACTCACCTATGCAATTCGACTCTGTGCCATCTCCTCCATCATCACAGGGATCTCCAACGGGTCCACGACACCAAGCGGTCGTGGTCGCTGCAGTAGGGTTGGTCATCGCATCCATGGTGTGGGCGCTTCGATCTCCTCCTGTGTCACAGCTCAACTCGAACGGACCGGTTGTTGCACCGCTCTCTCCTGAAAAAATTCCCTTAGTGACGGGCGATGAACCACTGATCGAGATACTGACCAAGCCTGGCTGCCCGGTCTGCCATGTCATCCCTGGCGTTCCGGGAGCGAACGGACAGGTCGGACCTCCCTTACTCCTCGGAACGACCGGGAGGCAACGACTCAATGACCCCCTGTATCGAGGACAGGCTAAGACGGTCCACGAATACATCGTGGAGTCCGTGCTGGAGCCGCAGCGATTTGTAGTGCAGGGGTATCAGGAGCACACAATGCCGACGTGGTATGGAGCCAAACTGAGTGCGTTGGCTCTTGAAAAGATCGCGACGTATCTTGAACAACAGACAGGCGAGGACGTCGTGCCGTGAGGGAGGAGGGACGCGCTTATCGCTTTCGAAGCGGCGTCACGTTGCCGGAAGAGCTGCCCTGAATCTTGAATGCATCTGAGCCGGAACCAACCCCTGGTTGCTTATCAAGTAACGCATTGACCGCCTCATCGCCTTTAAGCCCTTCCAGTTTAATTTTGAGACGGAGGTTGTTTGCGCTATCAGCATTAATGAGGGCCTGTTCCAGGGAGATCTTATTCTCCTTGTAGAGCTGGAATAATACGTGATCGAAGGTCTGGCACCCTTCATCGACGCCCTGCTCCATGGCTTCTTTCAACGTATCAACTTCGGCTTTCTTGATCAGATCCTTGATGCGCGGTGTATCCAGCATGATCTCCAAGGCCGGGACCCGTCTGCCGTCGACCGACGGAATCAATCGCTGAGAAATAATCGCGCGTAAATTCAAGGAGAGTTGGAGATAAATCTGGGCATGCCGTTCGACCGGAAAGAAGTTCATGATGCGTTCGATCGCCTGGTTGGCGTTATTGGAGTGGAGGGTGCCGATGCACAGGTGACCGGTTTCGGCAAAGGTAATCGCGGCCTCCATCGTTTCTGTGTCTCGCACCTCACCGATGAGAATCACATCCGGCGCCTGACGGAGCGTATTCTTCAGCGCGTTCTGGAAGCTCATGGTATCGAACCCGACTTCGCGCTGCGTGATGATCGATTTCTTGTGCTGATGGACGAATTCGATCGGGTCTTCCACGGTAATGATATGGCCCTGGTGAATGGTATTGCGGTGGTCGATCATGGCGGCCAGTGACGTCGACTTACCGGAGCCGGTGGCGCCCACCACCAGCACGAGGCCGCGTTTCGTCATCGCGATATCTTTGATGATCGGAGGCAGTTGCAATTGTTCGACGGTCTGAATCTCGGCTTTGATGAGACGGAAGACCAACCCGACATTGCCTCTCTGCCTGAAGATGTTGACGCGAAACCGGCCGAGTTCCTTGTAGTACAGGGCCAGGTTCATCTCCATCTTTTCTTCGAACTCACTCCGCTGTTGACCACGCATGAGCGCCAAAGCCAACGCTTCAAGCTGTTCGTTGGTAAAGGGCGGTGCATCGGTCTGCTGGGTCGCGCCATGAATCCGGTAGATCGGCGGTGCATCCACGGTCAGATACAAGTCCGACGCTTCACGATCGACCATGACTTTGAGGAGACTTCGAACATCCATTCTGATACTCCGCCTCTGTTCGTCGTGTTACGCCGCTCCAGCCACCGACGGTCCAAACAGGTTGGGATTCATGCTGCGCGACTGTGCTTCGGCCTTATGGACGATTCCCCGCGTTGCGAGATCGACCAAGGCCATATCCATCGTTTGCATGCCGTCCTTCTGACTGGCCTGCATGATGCCTGGAATCTGGTGCAACTTGGCTTCCCGAATAAGATTGCGCACGGCTGTTGTCGCTACCATGATTTCGAGTGCCGCGACACGTCCTCCGGCTTTTTTCTTCAGCAATGTTTGAGTAATCACGGCTTCCAACGCTTCGGACAACTGCGTTCTGATCTGCGCCTGCTGGGCCGGTGGGAACGCATCAATGATACGGTCGATGGTTTTTGGCGCGCTCGATGTGTGGAGGGTCCCAAAGACGAGGTGTCCGGTTTCCGCGGCGGTCAACGCCAGCTGAATCGTTTCCAAATCCCGCATTTCGCCCACCAGCACAATGTCCGGGTCTTCGCGCAGGGCCGACTTGAGGGCATTAGCAAAAGACAATGTATGGACACCAAGCTCCCGCTGATTCACCAAACACTTCTTGGATTTATGGACGAACTCGATGGGGTCTTCAATGGTGATGATGTGACCTTCGAACGTGCTATTCAGGTAGTCCACCATCGCCGCCAGCGTGGTGGATTTTCCAGAACCCGTTGGTCCGGTCACCAGGATCAATCCTTTTTCCTTGTCGCACAACTGCCGAAGAATCGGCGGCATCCCGAGCTTTTCCAACGGAAGAATGGTGGTTGGAATATTCCGAAACACGGCGCCCAGCCCCCGCTGTTGCACAAACACATTGACACGGAACCGGGCGATATCTCCGAGCTCAAATGAAAAGTCGCACTCTCGCTTTTCCTCGAAGGTCTTCCGTTGCGCGTCGTTCATCATGTCATAGATGAGGGCATGCGTTTCATCCGACGTCAGCGGCGGGTGATCGAGTTTTTTGAGATCCCCGTGCATGCGAATCATCGGAGGCTCGCCGGCACTGATATGACAATCGGATGCACCTTCTTTGACCGAGAAGGTGAGCAGCTTGGAAATGTCCATTGCCTGTGATCCTTCGTAAAATTGGAATGCTGACGAGGTGAAAACCTCCTGTGCATCATGCCATAGCAAGCCGTGAAATCAAGAAAATAGCCGGAAGGCGACGACCGACGAAAAGAGGGCTAGAGAAGGCCTGTTTCACGGCCTGCGATCTTCACTGCCTGTAGTGCTTCATCCAATTGTGGAGTCGTGTGTTCCGACGTGACCGTGAAGCGGATGCGGCTGGTTCCGTCCGGCACGGTCGGTGGCCGAATGGCAGTCGCGTACACGCCATGGGCCAGGAGACGGTCGGCAAATGCTGTGGCCTGTGCTGCATCGCCGACCATGACCGGGAGTATGGGGCTCTCGGTCGGCGTCATGCGAAAACCGAGACTCTGCAATCCATGGAACAGGTGTTGCCGATTCGACCACAGTCGTGCCCGACGTTCTGGTTCACGCTGCACGACCGTCACTGCGACCGCCGCCGCCGCCGCGATCGCCGGAGGAAGCGCGGTCGTAAAAATAAACGGCCGAGCAACATTGATCAAGTACTGCACCACATCGGTGGGTCCGACAAGATACGCACCATGGCTTCCCAACGCCTTACTGAGCGTGCCCATATGAAAGGGAACCCGTGTTTCCAGGCCGAAATGTTCGATGGTCCCTCGACCGGTCGGTCCCATGATGCCAGTCCCATGCGCATCGTCCACATACAGTGTCGCCTCGTATCGTTCTGCTAGCGAGACCAAGGCAGGCAACGGAGCCAGGTCCCCATCCATGCTGAACAGCCCCTCCGTCACAATGAGGGTTCGGCGATTCGTCCCACGCCGTCGAAGGACCATCTCAAGATGAGCCGCATCGCCATGGCGAAATATTCGAAGATCAGCCTGACTGAGTCGACAGCCGTCGATCAGGCTGGCATGACACAATCGATCGGCCACGATCAGGTCACCACGGCCAATAAGAGCCGGGATCACTCCAAGGTTCGCGAGATAGCCGGATCCAAACAGGAGAGACGATTCAGTGCCTTTAAACTTCGCAAGTGACTCTTCGAGATGGACATGGGGTGGGAGCGTCCCACTGACCAATCGTGAGGCTCCGGATCCCGCACCATAGCGCTCTGTCGCTTGAACTGCCGCTTGTACCACCTCTGGATGTGTGGCGAGACCAAGATAGTCGTTCGATGAAAGCAACAGAACCTTCCGTCCCGCAGACTGAACGACCGGGCCTGTGGCGGATTCCAGCGGCGACAATGTGCGCCGCAACGAGTGGTCTGCGAGTTGTTGGAGCTTGAGTCGAAAGCGACTGGTCGACACAACGACCCTCCGGATTTTGATTAATCAGTGCGCAAGGCACTGAACCGCTCTGATCGCATTGACAAGGTGCGTGAGCGTTCAGTATAAAACAACGGTTCTGAACCAGAAAGCCAGTCTTTATTCGTGAAGGAGAGAGTAGGGCCTGATGACATACCGAATTAAAGTTCCGCCGCGGACATTGCCGGTTGATGAAGCTCATCTCGTGAGTGGACTCGAGCACTGGGTACTCGGGTTGCAGAAATATCGATGGTCAATCATTGTGGGATGTGTGCTGCTGCTCCTGATGGGGGGAGGTCTTTGGGGAGTCTTCTGGTACGAGGCACAAAATGCGAGCAAGGCACAAGAACTTGAGCGCGAAGCGACGCTCCATCTCTTTGCCCGTACGGGAAGTGATTCACAAAAGGCTGCCAATAACTTGAAGGAGGCGATCGCCTTATATAAACGCGTCCTGGAAGAATATCCGCGTACTCCGACGGCACCGCTCGTTCAATTTAGTCTTGGGAATGCATTCCTTCAAGCGAATGACTTGGATTCGGCGATCGACGCCTATAAACGATTTATCTCTACCTATGGGTCCAATACGTCGTTACTCGGACTGGTTCACCAAAAGCTGGGCTACGCGTATCTCTTGAAAGGGGATGCGGACCAAGCCACCAAGGCGTACAGGGCGATAGTCGACATGCCTGGGGCACTGAACCGAGACTATGCCTTGTTTGAAATCGCGCGACTGGAAGAAAATCGATCACGACCTGACGAAGCGTTAAAACAGTATCAAGAATTGATGAAAGCATACCCCAATTCCGCTCTCACCAGTGAGGCAGCCGTACGCGTCAAAGTGATTGAAGCAAAAAAGACGTCTGAACCCACCTCTACCGTTTCCCCACCTTCTGCCACAGTTCCGTCAAAACCTTCTAAACCCTAGCAGGCATGGATTCCGCCCTCCGGGACATCCTCCGTCCTAGAGGAGTTGTTCGGCAGGCTCGCGTGAATCACTCGGTCGGGTAGGGAACCGATCGCACCGTAGAACAGAATTGCCCGCCTTTCGACGAGCCGAAGACGAACAAATGGCTCTCGAAGCGGATCAGTCTGGATTATCGAGTGATCATCAAAAGCTCACCAGCCTTGATTGAAGGGCCGGAAAGGTTGTTGAGCGTCTTGAGAGTTTTCAGCGGCACTCGGAATCGTCGAGAGACTTTTCCGAGCGTGTCACCAGTGCGAACCCGGTACCAGCGTGAAGCATCAGCCCTGACTGCCTGATGTTGAATGTGGAGGGGAGGGAATCTATAGGTAGGAATTCGATCAAGTAATCCCTCGACCTTCGCGCTCATCCCGACCGGGACCTTCAGATGATACACCGCATCATCCGGAGGCGTTGCATCTCGACGCAATTCCGGATTGAGTAAGCGAAGTTCGTTGTACGGAATACCGGTAACATTGGCGATCGCGCGGAAATGCACCGGGTGGGTCACGATGACTTCTTCAAACTCATGAGGCGGAACTGGACTCTGACTAAATCCGTATTGGTCCGGATTCCTCGCGATGACAGTGGCCGCCATGATGCGGGGGACATACTGTTTCGTCTCGAGTCGAATCAATTTAGTTCTTGAGATATCCGAAAAGGATTCCGCCTGAGCCTTGTGAAGCGCTCGCAGCACCTTGCCCTCTCCGGCATTGTAGGCAGCCATGGCCAACGGCCAGGCTCCAAACAGGTCATAGAGGTCCCGCAAATATCGCGCAGCCGCAACGGTAGACTTGATGGGATCGCGTCGCTCATCCACATAGTAATCGATGCGTAATCCGTAGAGCTTGCCTGTGCCCTTCATAAACTGCCAGGGGCCGGTCGCCTTGGCCCTCGAGTACGCATAGGGATTGAATCCACTTTCGACTAGAGACAGGTTGACCAGGTCGCTCGGAAGGTTGAATTCCGCAAAAATATTTTCAACCAGGGGACGATACCGACTGAACCGAAGCAACCACTGCTCAAAGCGGCTTCGAATGGAGGTATTGAAAAAGCGAATGTGGCTTTGAACCGCCTGATCCATGACCACAGGAATATTGTAGGTTATGCCTTGGTTGTCGGCGGTTCCAGCATTGGAAGCCGCTTCGACCATAGTCGCCTCGGATTGGCCAGGTGTGTCGCCCGTCGCGGAAAGATCCGGAGGGGAAACCGTCAGTTCAGGCTCGAGCGGTACCAGGTTCGGATCAACGTCATCCTCTTCCAGCGTCGATTCCGTCCCAGACGTCAGTGCATCCTGCGCCCAGCTCACCCGTGGAAACAACGCGAGGGGAGCGATGATCGCACAGACCCCAAGGGTCATTGCACACACGTTCTGTGGACGGATTAATTTTGAGATGATCGACAGCATGCGTCAAACCAGCCTATCTACCCAATGAATTCTTGTCAAGGAAGCGAGCGGGCCAGCCGTCGTGACGTTCGGTGGCGAGCGCGGTGGGAAATTGTCCACGGGATGACGGGTTTTCTGCTCTCTATATCATGCATAAACGAGAGAAAGTCTTGATGCTACCGTGACTTGTGTCGGTCGATTCCTTGACAGTCTCCCGACGCAAATGATAGCGTACCGCCTCTCCGGAGCGTGCCCCACCCAAATTGCATTGTGTAAGGAGGATTGATCAATGTTGAAGCGCTATCTTTTAGCTCCTGGCCCAACGCCTGTCCCCCCGGAGGTGTTGCTGGCGATGGCTCGTCCCATGATCCATCATCGTGCGCCTGAATTTGACCCGATTTTTGCCGAGGTGCGCGAAGGACTGAAATGGCTGTTTCAGACCAGGAATGATGTGCTGATGCTGGCGGCTTCCGGTACCGGCGGTATGGAAGGAGCCGTCTCCAATTTCTTATCTCCTGGTGACAAGGCATTGTGTGTCAATGGAGGCAAGTTTGGAGAACGCTGGGGCAAACTCTGTAAGACCTTTGGGGCGCAGGCAACTGAGCTGAAGGTCGAGTGGGGACACGCGGTCAATCCGCAACAGATTGCCGATGCTCTCAAGAAAGATCCGTCGATCAAAGCGGTGTATGTGCAGGCGAGTGAGACATCGACAGGGGTCTCGCACGACGTGAAGGCCCTGGGCGAGATCGTGAAAGGGTATGAGAATACCATCCTCGTGGTCGACGCGATTACGGCCCTTGGTGTCTTTGATATCAAGACTGACGCCTGGGGTTTGGACGTCGTCATCACCGGCTCTCAAAAAGCTCTGATGCTCCCTCCCGGCATGGCATTCGTCAGCGTCAGCGAAAAGGCTTGGGCCTTAGCGGACAAAGCGAAGAATGCCGCCTTTTATTTCAATTTCAAGAAAGAACGAGAAAATCAGGCGAAAAACCAGACCGCCTTCACCCCAACCGTTTCGCTCATCATCGGACTGCAAGAAGTGTTTCGGATGATGAAAGCGGAGGGGCTTGAGAAGATGTTTGCACGACAGGGTCGCCTAGCCCAAGCCATGCGGGAAGGAGTGAAGGCCGCTGGACTGACATTATTTCCCAAAGAATCGCCCAGCGATGCCCTGACGGCCGTGTGTGCTCCGGAAGGAGTTGACGGGCAGGCAATTTATAAAAACCTTCGCGTGCAGTACGGCATGACGGCTGCCGGTGGACAAGATCACTTAAAGGGAAAGATTTTTCGATTGTCTCACATGGGATACGCGGATTCATTCGATGTCATCACGGCACTCGCCGCAACTGAAATGGTCTTGAGAGGGCTGGGCCATCCCGTCAAGCTTGGGAGCGGCGTAGGAAAAGCACAGGAAATCTTACTGGCGAAGTAACGACAGATGAGGACAGACATGACTGCGTCACGATTGAAAATTCTGATTAGTGATAGCTTGTCGAAGCAAGGTGTGGACGCGCTTGAAAAGGCGGGATTTACCGTGGTGGTGAAATCCAAAATGCCGAAGGACGAGTTATTCAAGGAAATCAAAGACGCCGACGGTCTGATCGTGCGATCCGGCACCAAAGTTACGGAAGAGGTCATCGCGGCGGCCGAGAAGCTCAAGGTCGTCGGGCGAGCCGGATCCGGTCTGGATAACGTCGACACGCCTGCCGCAACCCGTCGCGGCATCGTGGTCATGAATACCCCGGGCGGCAACACCGTGACGACCGCTGAGCATACGATGTCGATGATCTGTGCGATGAGCCGGCGTATTCCCCAAGCCACCGCCTCGGTCAAGGCCGGCAAGTGGGAGAAAGACAAGTTCATGGGCATCGAGCTCTACAACAAAGTACTCGGCATTATCGGTGTCGGACAGATCGGTAGTCATCTCACCAAGATGGCGCAGGGGATCGGGATGAGCGTCGTCGCATTTGATCCCTACCTCGCGCCTGAGCGAGCCGAGCGAATGGGTGTCGCCATGTTGGATCTCGATGAGGTCTTCCAGCGAGCCGACATCATCTCCGTTCACACCCCGCTGACGCCGGAAACCCGAGGGATTATCAACGCGCAAGCCATCGCGAAGATGAAACCCGGTGTGATGATCGTCAACTGTGCTCGTGGCGGGATTATCAATGAGCACGATTTGTGCGAAGCATTGAAAACCAAGAGGGTGGCTGCTGCCGCCTTCGATGTGTTTGAAGAAGAACCCGTGAAACAAGACAATCCGCTCTTGGCATTGGATAATTTTATTTGCACTCCACATATCGGGGCCCAGACCACGGAGGCACAGGAAAACGTCGCCATCGGGATCGCAGAGCAAATCGTCGACTACTTTACCAAAGGGGTGGCCAAAGGCGCCGTCAATATTCCTTCAGTTGCTCCGGAACTGCTGCCTCGTCTGCAGCCCTTCCTCACGCTGGCAGAAAAGCTTGGTTCACTTCAGACCCAGCTTGTGCAAGGCGGGATCGAACGCGTGACGGTGGAATACAGCGGAGAAGTGGCTACACTTTCCATCGCCCCCCTGACCATTGCCGTCCTGAAAGGCCTGCTGACGCCCATCATGGAGCACCCTGTGAACTACGTGAACGCTCCGGTCGTGGCCAAAGATCGCGGCATCGAAGTGAAAGAGATTAAGAGTACCGATGCTGGGGATTTCACAAGTCTGATCCGGGTTCGTGTCGAAGCTGGGAAAGCGTCACATCAGGTTGCCGGCACGCTCTACCACAAAAAAGACGCCAGGATTACGGAGATCGATCAATTCAAAGTCGAGGTGGTTCCCGAAGGGCATATGTTGCTGATTCATAATGTTGATCGTCCAGGCGTCATCGGAATGGTTGGGAAGGTACTGGGTGATCAGGGGATCAATATTTTGAGAATGCAGTGCGCATTGGAAAAGCGGGGAGGAGATGCGCTTCTGATTATCGGCTCCGATACGGAGTTTCCTGCTTCCGCACTGAACGAGATTCGATCGAGCTCGAACATTCGCTCCGTGAAGGTTGCAAACCTGGCGTAATCTTCTTCGCCACCACGTTGTTATGGCTTCTGCACCTCCGATGCGCCCTGCTTGTTCGGAGAAGCTGACTCTTGTGCGCGAGCACTCCTTAGTTCCCATTGGAATGACCACCATTCTTCCGGAATCTGCCCACCAGGTTCGGCACCTCGAATCCGAGTTAATCCGGTCTTTCCATGGCTACGGATACGACGAGATCATTTTACCGACATTTGAGTATCTCGACGTGCTTGCACCTGGCCTTGAGCCAACCCTGATAGAGAATTCCTATAAAATCATCGATCGGACGACCGGTCGTGTTCTCCTCTTGAGACCTGACGTCACAGCCCAGATTGCTCGAACCGTCGCGATGGGAATGGTGGGCGCTCGCCTGCCATTGCGTCTATCGTATCGTGCGACTGTGTTTCGCTATGAACCGGAACATGTCGGCCGAGATCGTGAACTCTTTCAAGTCGGCGCCGAATTGATCGGAGCCGATGACCCGTCTGCCGATTGCGAAATGATCATTCTGATGATCGAGTCTCTTCGGCAGGTGGGGTTACAGTCGTTCAAAATTTCCCTTGGACACGTCGGGTTTTTCAAAAGCCTCCTGGTGCAAGCCGGGCTGTCGGCTGAGGGCAGGAAGCGAGCAGAGGAGGCCGCTTCTAGAAAAGCGTTGCCACGGCTTGAAGAGATCCTCTCGCAAGAACGCGTGAAACAGCGCTCAGTTCAGCGGATCTTGGCTGCGCTGGAGCTGTGCGGTACGGACAAGGTTCTCGTGGAAGGACGCAAACTCGCGAAAGGCGAGAAGCCTCTCATACAAGCACTAGAAAGACTCACCACGGTCTATGAGACTGTGTGTGCATCAGGATTCGAGGACAGTGTCCTCCTGGACTTAGGAGAATTGCGAGGGTTTGACTACTATGATGGTGTGGTTTTTGACGTGTTTGCAGACGGGATAGGGGTGGAATTGGGTGGCGGAGGACGGTACGATCACTTGATTGGTCGGTTTGGTCGTAATCTTCCATCCACCGGATTCGCGCTGAACGTTGACCGCCTCTTCCGAAGCCTTGCCCTTTCGGGCACCGGGAAGCCCATCGATTCCGAAGTCCTGGTGATCGCCCCGCTTGGGTCGCTCAAGGAACTGGTTGCTGTCGCTCGGCAACTTCGTCACGCTGGCATGAGGGTCATCCAACGATCGATTGCCGCCTCCGGTCAAGACCTGCTCAAGATCGCTGCGGCCGTCGGCCTCGAAGCAGAGACTCCCACCACCATCGTGGTCGGCATCGAACGCTCTGATCCAGACCATGTCCTTGTCATGCAACAGACACCAGCAGCCAGAGCAGAAGGTCTGACAACATCTCTCCGTCTTCACAAGCGAACGGTGCTGAAGGACAACCTTGTTTCAGCGCTGCGAGCGAGCCATGAAGAGGTGTCATGAAGTCTGCTGGTGCGGTTGACCTCTCCCAACCAAAACTCCCTCCCCAGAATCTCGAAGCTGAGCAGTCCGTGCTCGGTGCCATCTTGCTCGATAACGCCGCCATGCCTAAAGCCATGGAACTGCTGGTCGAGGAAGATTTCTATCGGACGGCTCATAAAAAAGTCTACCAGGCCATGCTCGAGCTCTCTGACACAGGCGAGGTCATCGATCAGATCACGCTGACTGAGCGATTGAAGTCACGTGGCGACCTTGAAAGCATCGGAGGCGCGGCCTATCTCGCTGAGCTGGTTCAAATCGTACCCAGTTCGGCCAATATTCGCTATCACTGTAAAATTGTTCGGGACAAGGCCGTGGCCCGTCAATTGATCAGTACCTCTACCGAAGTCCTGACCAGGGGCTATGAAGGCACAGCCTCGATCGACGACTTACTCGATTTCGCCGAGCGATCCGTCTTCAGCATTGCCCAAGGCAAGCTGGAACGCTCATTCAGCCCAATCAGTCAGGTCATCAAGGAAAGCCTGGATGTCATCGATAAATTGTCAAAGCGCAAGGAACATGTCACGGGCGTCCCGACAGGCTACTATGATCTCGATGATATTACCGCCGGGCTGCAGGCCTCGGATTTGGTCGTGGTGGCAGGACGGCCCAGCATGGGAAAGACCAGTCTTGCCTTGGGGTTCGCCACGCATGCGGCCATCCATGCCAACACGGTGGTCGGTATCTTCAGCTTGGAAATGTCTAAACCGCAGATTGTCCTCCGTATGCTCAGCTCTGAGGCCCGAGTCGATTCACATGCCCTGCGCACGGGAAAACTACAGAAAGAGGATTGGTGGCGATTGGCAGAGGCGGCTGGTCGATTGGAGCAAGCGCCAATCTATATCGACGACACAGGCGGCATCACCGTCCAACAGATGCGCGGTAAAGCACGCCGGCTCAAAGCGGAGAAGGGACTGGATCTGCTCATTGTCGACTATCTCCAGTTGATGCAAGGGCGAAGCGATTCAGAGTCTCGCCAACAAGAAATCTCTGACATTTCCCGTTCGTTGAAGGCGCTCGCCAAAGAGCTGAATGTGCCGGTGGTCGCGCTGTCCCAACTGAGCCGTGCCGTGGAGGCACGCAAGCCGCCGATACCCATGTTGGCCGATCTACGTGAAAGCGGAGCCATCGAGCAAGATGCCGATGTGGTGATGTTCATTTACCGAGAGGACGTGTACGATCAGAACTCAGAACGCAAGGGGATTGCCGACATCATTGTCAGCAAGCATCGGAACGGTCCCATCGGGAAAAAAGAGCTGTTTTTCCAAGACCGCTACGCCAAATTTGAAAGTCTCGACCTCCGCGAAGCCTAGCCGACTGTTGATCAGCATCAGCCCCAGGATGTTCAAAAAGGCCTTCCAGCAAGGCCGCAGTGAGCGAAGAGGCGAGACGTACTTTTTCCGTACGGTGAGCCTGTGAGCGATACGAGAACGAAGCTGGAGGACTTTTTCAACATCCTGAGAGCGTGGTTTGCGCATCCTGCCGACAGTCGGTATAATCTTTTCTGCGTACATGCGGTATGAAGCATCATCAAACCACAGACGAAACACGAACATGATGCCGGGGAATCGATCGTCGATGAGGCGTGTGGTCTTTTTGCAAGGGGTGAGTTGGCTCCTCCCCTATGTCGTGGTCGCGTGCGCAGCGACACCGCAGCCCCCCAAAACGATCCCACCTGCCACCGTCCAACAGCCTGCACCAGCGACCCCGGAATCAGATGCCACCTATCATTTCATGATGGGCCATCAGGCAGAACTCGCGCAAGATCTCGACACAGCGTTGAAGGAATATCGAGCCGCCTTACAGATCGACCCCAAATCGAAAGAGGTTCAATCTCGCTTGGCCGCCCTCTATTTCGCACTGGGAGATCTGCCACAGGCGGTCCAGTATGCCGAAGAAGTCGGGCAGGGGTCCGGACAAGAACCACAGATGCTCACGCACATGGCTGGCATCCTTGCAAGCGCCGGAAAGCCGGAACGTGCTCTTGAGCTGTTGGATAAGGCGATCGAGAGCGCCCCGGAACGAGGCGAATCGTACTTCCCCAAAGGGCTCATTTTGCTGAACCAGAAACGAATTGCTGAGGCGGAGCAGGCCGTGAAGAAAGGCCTGCAATACACCTCCGATTCGCCAATCGGTCACTACTATTTGGGTCGGATTTCATTAGAAGCCGGGAATATCGAACAGGCCGTAGCCAATTTTGATCGTGCGATCGCGGTCAATCCAGCGTTTGAACCAGCCTATCTGGCGCAAGCGTCGATCTATGAGTCACGCCAAGACAAAGACAACGCCATCGCCGTGCTGAAGAAATATCTCGAGCAAGTCAATCCTCGAAACCGCGATATTCGCCAGCATTTGGTCCAGTTGTACATTGCAACAAAAGACTATGCGGGAGGGCTTGCAGAACTGGAAAAGATGTTGGAAGAGAATCCGGGTGATCTCGATGCGCAATTGCGAATGGCCCTGATTTACGGTGAGAAAAAAGAGTTTCCAAAGGCCATCAGTCGATTGACCGACATTTTGAAGTCCAAGCCGGCCGAACTCAAAGTGCGCGACTATCTCGGATATTTATACGAGGAAACCAAGGACTATCCCAAGGCCATGGAAACCTATCGATATAATATCCACTTGGATCCGAGGTTTTCCGATAGTCATATGCATTTGGGCGTGCTCCTCTATCGGCTCAAACAATTTCCAGAAGCCGTGACGCATCTCGATGAAGCGGTTCGTCTGATGCCGAAACAACCAGAACCGCACATTGTGTTGGGACTGGCGCATTTGCAGAGTGATCAATTTGAAAAGGCCTCACAGGCATTTGAAGAGGGGATCAAGCATCACCCTAAAAACGCGGATCTCCATTTCAATCTTGGCACGGCCTACGACAAACTTAATCGATTCGATGATGTCGAGCGTGCCATGGAAACGGCGCTCTCCCTCGATCCTCATCATGCGGATGCGTTGAACTATCTCGGCTATAGTTACGCCGAACGCGGGATCAAGATCGAGCAAGCCGTGTCTCTAACGAAACAGGCCGTCGCTCTCAAGCCAGAAAATGGATACTATGTAGATAGCCTCGCCTGGGCATTCTACAAGTCGGGCATGCTGGCTGAGGCACTCACGGAGATCAAGAAAGCCGTTTCATTGGTCGGCGATGACCCTGTGATCTATGAGCATTTAGGGGACATCTACATGAAGCAGCAGAAGTCTGCCGACGCGCGAGACGCATGGCTTCACTCCCTTGAGCTCGACCCGTCAAATGAGAAGCTGCTTCAACGGTTCCGTGAGCAGGGGATGACCAATCCTTCCTATGAAGATCGTATCCAACAGGCCAAGCGTCGTGTGGCTGAGAAAACACACACCCAGCAAGCCACGCCCTAGATCCTCCTGAAGATTTCCCCTTGATCGGGCGCACCACCCGCAAAAGACCCTGGTGCGGTGTGTGACCGGCAAAAGAGCGTACCTTTCAATTCCGCGGCCCTCGTGTCACCTCTCGGCGAGTGAACCCCAGCCGAGTGACAATTCTTGGCCATTCGAAGCACATTACGGTCAGAAAACGGGCCCGTTCCCGCCCCCCTCTCGGCTGGTTTTTCATAACTTGTTGCATCATCAGGGACGAATGGTAGGCTAGGCCTTGTTCACTGACCGGCACCAAACCTGCTAGAGGAACCGGTAGGCGGCAACAGAGGCGCCGCAGATTACGAACCGGGCCGTCAGTGAACCATCAACAAGGAGGCAGTACGATGTTTAAGTCGCTGCGTAAACAAGAGGGTTTCACCCTCATCGAGTTGATGATCGTCGTGGCGATCATCGGGATCCTGGCGGCCATCGCCATCCCCAACTTTCTGCAGTACCAGATGAAGTCTCGGCAATCCGAAGCCAAGACCAATCTGCAGGCTATCAAGACGTCAGAAGTGTCGTTCCAGGGTGAGCAAGGCTGTTACATCGGGCTTAGACCAGAGGGTGTTATACCGCCTGCCGGCGGCACAAAAACCATTCCGTTTACTTGGGGCCTAGGAAACCCGGCAACTCCTCCTCCTGTACAATGGTGTACTGGTGCCGGTGCTGTTCTCGTTGGCAACTTCAATGATGTCGGTTTTAGGGCGACCGGAAACGTCAATTATTTCTATGCAACGGATGCAGTGGTTCTTGCTGGTGCAGGTCCGGCGGTGACCTACCATCCTCAGGGATTTGGCGGTGCCTCAAACTCCTGCACAGTAGCGATTGCTGGAGCGACTGGTGCCGGAGCCGCTGGCGCGAACAACTTCTTTGCACATGCAAAGAGCAATCTGGACGGGGATAGTACAGGACCAACAACCGGGATTTCGACTTGGGTTTCGGCGGCAGACCATGGCGCAGCCGACTGTACAACCGGCGTCTACTAAGCTGGTGTAACAGTCTCAGACGTGCCAAATCTGGCCCGCCGGCGTAACAACCGGCGGGCTAGACTGTTTCTAACGACGATTCTGCCATGACCTTCTCTTCAAGAACTCAACAACCTTCACACAGCGCAACCAACATCCTCATCCGGATTGGGCTCTTGACCGCCGGATGTATGTTATCTCTAGTATCTATCGTTCAACTCCAACGATCTCTCGACCATCGCACCGACCGTACTATTGCACAAATCGAAGAGCTAGCCCAGCTCCCCCGTGGGGAATATCTGAAACCAGCGCTGCTCGGTTACCACAACCTTGGAGCAGATATTCTATGGCTTAGACTGTTGCAGGTGCTTGGCAAAAAGAAAAATACGGCAGACGAATATGAATGGATCTTCCACGCCATGGATGTGATAACCACGCTGGATCCCCAATACGACTACGTCTACTACGTCGGCGGCGTTGTGCTAACCAACATAGCCAATCGTGTCGATCTTAGCAATCGGCTACTCGAAAAAGGATTTAAGGAAAACCCAACTGTTTGGAATATTCCTTTCTTACTTGGGTACAACCATTACTTCATTCAGGGAGATGCAGTGAAAGCCGCTGAGTATATTGCTGCTGCTGCGCGATTACCTGGTGGTCCAGCTTATTTGCCCGGCCTGGCATCGAGAATGTACGCGGAGGCAAACAACCCTGAAACCGCACTCCAATTTCTTGAGGCGCTGTGGCGACAGACACAAGACGATGGAATGCGTGAAGTTCTGGAAAAGCGTGTGAAAGAAGTTATGATCGAGCGAGATATTCGTTTGCTTGAGTCGGCAGTGAACCAGTACAAAGGCAAGCAAGGACATGTCCCAGCAAAGCTTCAAGATCTTGTCACTAGTGGATATCTACATCAGATACCGGAAGAACCATTTGGTGGTTCCTACAAACTCGATTCCAAGATAGGAAAGGTTACTAGCTCCACCCATCCTGATCGACTCAAGGTGTTCCGGTTAGACAAGCAGGGAAGCGTCTAGTCAAGGACAACAGCCATGGATACCGCAGCTCAACCCGTTGTTGAAATTCAATCCTTAAAGAAAGTCTTTCATGTTGGCTTCTGGGGTCGGCGTGTAACGGCCGTCGATGGTTTATCGCTGGAAGTTCTACGCGGTGAAGTCTTTGGCTTTCTCGGGCCGAACGGCGCAGGGAAGACGACCACTATTAAGATGTTGATGGGATTGATCTATCCGTCAAGCGGGACGGCGACTCTCTTCGGACAGTCGATTGGTGATCCAGCTGCCAAGGCCAAGGTTGGATTTCTGCCAGAATCACCTTATTTTTATGACTATCTCAGCAGTCGGGAATTCCTCCGATTCTATGGGCATCTCTTTGGCCTGTGGGGCACTGCACTCGAGAGACGTATTGAGGAGTTGTTGGAACTGGTGGGAATGACCCATGCCCGCGATCTGCAATTACGAAAATTCTCCAAAGGTATGCTGCAGCGGGTAGGCATCGCCCAGGCCTTAATTAACGACCCTGAGCTGATCATCTTAGACGAACCCATGTCCGGGTTGGATCCCATCGGGCGGAAAGAAGTCCGTGACTTGATTCTTAGACTGAAGGAGTCAGAAAAAACTGTCATGTTCAGCTCGCACATCTTGCACGATGCAGAGCTGCTCTGTGATCGCGTGGCCATGATCATGAAGGGGAAACTCGTCGCCTGCGGGTTGGTCAGCGACTTAGTTGGACAGAATGCGACACAGTCCGTGGAGATGGTGGTCGAGAAGCTCGGTCCCGAGAGTCTCGAGCACCTGCGCCCATTCACTGAAAAGATCTTGCTGCAGGGGAATCAGACACTGCTCGTGTTGAAGGACCAACATCACGTGAGGCAGGCCCTCGACCTCGTACGAGTCGCCAAAGGCGATCTCGTCTCATTGACACCCCATCGCAGCTCCCTGGAGGATCTCTTCATCCGAAAGGCGGCCGGACTGGAGCCCCGTCTGCAGGAGGCCGCATGAAAGTCTGGTCGATCGCCTTCAATACCTTCCGAGAAAATCTGCGGGATAAACTCCTGTACAATCTCCTCATCTTTGCCCTGTTGATGATCGGCAGTTCGCTGATTTTGATGCGATTGACACTTGGAGAATTTCATCGCTTGATTCTGGATATTGGCCTCGGCAGCATCAACTTTTTCGGAGTCCTGATCGCCATCTTCATCGGCATCGGTCTGGTGAGCAAAGAAATTGAAAAGAAGACCATCTACACCATCATCTCCAAACCAGTTGCCCGCTTTCAATTCCTCTTGGGAAAGTATCTGGGGCTCAGCGTCACGCTCTTGATCAATACCGCCATCATGACGGCTGGATTATTAGCCGTGTTGTACCTTCAAGAGGTCCCTGTCCATGGCGTCCTGTTCAAAGCCCTGGGCATGATCATGGTGGAATTCATGGTCATCACGGCGGTGGCGCTGCTCTTTTCTACATTTTCGAGCGCCACGCTCAGCGCGATCTTCACCCTGGCTGTCTACGTGATCGGCCACCTAACGCCAGATTTGAAAGCATTCGGCCAAAAGATGGACGGGCTCAGCCAGACGGTGCTGGAGGGGATGTACTATGTTTTGCCGAATCTGGAACGATTCAATCTGAAAGGGCACGTCACACATCAACTCGACGTCCCCGTCAGTGATCTCTTGATCATCACCGCCTATGGCATCACCTATACGGCATTCCTGCTGCTGCTTGCCTCTGTCATTTTTCAGCGCCGAGACTTCCGCTAGCATCATGTAGAAGAGTAGGGAACAGACACCACGCGTAGCCGAACAGAAATGGTGTCAGTCCCCTCAGTCCCTAGGTTGTGATGGCGCCTTCTGAGGCGGATGAGACATGCCTGGCGTACTTGCCCATCACGCCAGATGTGTAGCGTGGCACGGGTGGTTTGACCTTCTTCAATCGAGTGGTAATCTCCTTCTGCGAGAGGGCCACGTCCAAGCGACGTTTGGGAATGTCGAACGTGATGATATCGCCATTTTTGATTGCTGCGATCGGCCCACCCTTGACGGCTTCAGGGGCGACGTGGCCAGCCATCAACCCGTGCGTCGCGCCAGAGAAACGGCCATCCGTAAGTAAGGCCACGGAATCTCCAAGACCGGCGCCCACGATGGCCGCCGTCACACCCAACATCTCTCGCATGCCGGGTCCTCCTGCTGGGCCTTCGTACCGAATAACGACGACGTCGCCAGCCTTGATCCAACCAGCCTTGACCGCCACGAATGCATCTTCTTCTCGATCATAGACCTTTGCCGGTCCTTGAAACGTGGTCATCGAATGGCCAGCCACTTTCACCACGCAACCTTCCGGCGCCACATTGCCCTTCAAAATCACCAAGCCCCCCGTTGGCTTGATCGGGGAAGCGAGAGGACGCAAGACTTGCTGTCCAGACGTTTCGCGAGCATGCGATGCTTCTTCACCGATCGTCCGGCCGGTCACGGTGGGCTGATTGCCATGAAGCAGCCCCGCCTCAAGTAATCGTTTGGCGACCAACGTCGTGCCACCAGCCGCGTACAGGTCCGCAGCGGCAAAACGACCGCCAGGCTTCAAATCGGCCAGCAGTGGGACTTTGCGGTTAATCTTATCAAAGTCGTCGATGCTCAGCTTGATTCCGGACTCACGCGCGAGTGCGAGCAGGTGCAAGACCGCGTTGGTGGAACCTCCCGTCGTGGCCACTGCGGCAATGGCATTTTCCAGTGACTTTCGAGTGATGATCTGACGGGGCCGCAGATTCTGTTTCACAAGCTCCATCACCATTTTCCCGCATTCAAACGCGACATCGTCTTTCCGACCGTCCATAGCCGGAACGCCGTTGCGACCCATCGGCGACATACCGAGGAATTCAAAGGCAATGGCCATCGTATTAGCTGTGAACTGACCGCCACAGGCTCCTGGCCCCGGACAGGCATGATCTTCCAAATCCTTCAGCTCGGAGTCCGTCATCTTGCCGGATGCATGTTTCCCGACTGCTTCAAAGACATCCTGAATGGTCACATCATGGCCTTGAAACTGCCCCGGCATGATGGAACCGCCGTACAGCATGAGTGACGGCAAATTCAGTCGAGCAAGAGCTATCACGGTTCCGGGAATTGTCTTGTCGCAACCCGACAGCGCAACCACGGCATCAAACAAATGCCCACGGGCCACGAGTTCGATCGAATCTGCAATGACTTCCCGACTGATGAGAGAAGCCTTCATCCCTTCGGTGCCCATGGAGATCCCATCGGACACCGCAATGGTATTGTATTCGATTGGAGTTCCACCAGCGGCTCGAATGCCGGCTTTGACTCGTTCAGACAGCCGACGCAAATGAAAGTTACACGGCATGACCTCGATCCACGTGTTGGCAACACCCACGAGCGGTTTGGACAGATCATCGTCTGTAAACCCGACGGCTTTCAACATGGCCCGAGCTGGTGCACGGCCGGGCCCGACGAGGAGGTCATGACTCTGTAGTTTTACTTCTTTGGGCATCGCGCTTTATATCCTCTTCCGGTCACTGCACTGACATGTTATTCGGTGATGTAGGGGAAACACCTTGGTGAGGATTCTTGCCGTGTGGATTCGCGCCATGTGGATTACCTCCGTATGGATTGGCACCATGCGGATTCGTGCCGTAGGGCATCCCACCGCCATGATGAGCTCCTGAACCTTTGTGCTGATCCATCACCTTGTCGTGCTCCGCCTTTTCCTTCGCTCGTTGTTCCGGAGTCAGGAGGGCCATCACATCTCGACGTGTCTTGATAGCCGTCATCCGCAGCCCGACTTGCAGATCTTCACTTTGTCTCAGCTTACCTTCGATCGCGGCAAGATCGGACTGCTCATTATCAGTCAATGCCTTCAGTTCTCGCTCTGCGATTTGGATATCGGCCTCCGCCTTGATACGGGCCTTGTCAAGATTAAGCTGAGTGTCTTTCAACTTGCTGACTTGATCGGCCGTGAGTCCAATATCCTTTTCGTGTTTGAGCAGGTGACGGATCAGGTGGCCGGTCCCGCTGTGCATCATCCCATTACCATATCCATATCCATGTCCACCACCCACACCGTGCATTCCTCCACCATGGCCATAGCTTGGATCATTTGCCCACAGATTTGGGAGGCCCACCACCAACAGACAGGCCAATGCGACGGCAAGAGTCGCTGTCGTCTTGGTTATCAACGTCATGAATTCCTCCTTGGTTGAAGACCTTGGGTCCGAAGCTTGCCACAGCATTCGTCGCAACGCAAGCGAGCCCCTTTTGATCGATAATCAGACACGTTCCTGCCGAGACCGACAGATCTTGACTCAGCGTCGCCGTTGAGCGTTGTACAGTAGCTCGGCTCTTGGATCCGGATGTCGTTGTTTGCTCAACCGTTCGTACAGTCCCCGGTCTTCTTCTGTCGCAACCCCCGGCATCACAATCTGCAAGATCAAGAAGAGATCACCATAGCCCCCGGTTGCAGAAGGAAGCCCTTTCCCCTTGAGTCGTAATTTCGCATCGGCTTTGCTCCCCGGTGGAACTTTGACCTTGACCGGCTCGGCTAACGTTGGCGCAGTGACATCTGCTCCGAGCAAGGCTTCCCACGGATAGATGGGCAGGGTGACATGGAGGTCCGAACCTTGCCGGCGAAAGATCGGATCGACGGGGATACTCACATGAAGATAAAGATCGCCCCGTTTCCCGCTACTCCCACCAGGGTGGCCTCTTCCGGCAACTCTGACCCGGGTGCCATCTTGTACTCCTGCCGGAATTCGTACCTCAATCGTTTTGAACGCAGTCGTCGTCCCGCTTCCCTGACAGGCTGTACACGTTCGGCCTCGCAGACTGCCGTGTCCCTGACACGTCGGACAGGTTTGTGGCTCACGCAGATTCACACGCTTGGTGACACCGGTCAGGACTTCTTGCAATGTCAGCTGAACCTCAGTCTCCAGATCGTCGCCGGGCGTTCCGCTGCTGCCTCGTCCACCATCACTCCGCCCACGGCCCCCGAAAAGACTTTCAAAAAAGTCGGAGAACTGATCTCCGCCGCCACCACCTCGGCTGCCGGACTCTTGCTCAAAATCCCATGGCCCCGTAAATCCTTGACTCCGAGCCTGCTGACGGGCCTTCTGATGTGCTTGGGCCTGCTCCCATTCAGTCCCAAACTGGTCATATTTTTTCCGTTTCTCCGGATCAGAAAGCACTTCCTGTGCCTCATTTAACTCTTTAAATTTCTTCTCCATCTCAGCCTTTTTTTGGCCTGAATGGAGATCGGGATGGTATTGACGCGCGAGACGTCGAAAGGCCTTCTTGATGTCGTCGGCAGAGGCGGTTCGGGGAATGCCGAGAATCTGATAATAGTCGCGTGGAGTGGTGGCCATACGTAATCGAAGATCAACAATCTATTAGTATTGATCAGCTTACGGAGTGCAGAAACAGTTTGCAAGGGCCGAATGGCTCAACGAATGATCGACGTCTTCGCTCGAGCAATGAGTTTGCAGTACGAACAGATGTCGGCGGTCGTGGGCTGCCCACACGTAGGGCAGGGGTGGAGCCTGGCTTGGTCCTTTTCAGTCATGCTCGCTCCGGCAGAAGCTTGCTGACTCTGCTTTTCCAAAAATCCCCAATAGAAATATTGCTTGGTACCGGGCGATTCCGTCTCCAGGCGGTTCAGGACCTCTTTGTAGAGGAGCGTACGGGCACCCTGAGCCATGGGACACTCATCAACGATATAGTCGATTCGGTTCAGCACACAGTAGGCAGCAAGCTCCCGCTCCGTCAATCGATACAGGGGCTTGACCTTCTTTGTAAAGCCTTCGAGCGACGCAGGAAGATTTGGGCTCTGTTTTGCAAGATAATCGTCTTGCCAATGGAGCACGTTGCCGAGGAGTCGGGCGGCTTCATCATCGAGATTGTGGCCCGTCGCCATCACGTCATAGTCCTGCTCGATCGCGATTCGGTTAAATTGATAGCGCTTGATCATGCCACACGTCGAACAGGTTGGGCGATGAACCATCAGGGACAATTCCTTGATTCCAGCTCCTGCGTCTTGTTCAACAGTGTGCGTATGCAATGTCGCCCCACGTGGTGACGCAATGGTCTCCGCATAGCGACGAACATTTTCGTGCGAGCGATCTGAATAACCGGCAATACCAAGGTTCACATAGAGTGCGTCGGCCTTGTACCCAAGGGTTAAGAGAATGTCCCAGAGCGCGAGACTATCTTTCCCCCCTGACACGGCAACCAAAATTCTGTCGTCTTTACGAAACATATCCTCCGATCGGATGGCCCTGCCCACTTGGTCGTGCGTGAAATTATTAAAGCACTCCTTGCAGAATGCGGCATTGTGGCGAGGCAATTTCAGAACGGCTTTGGTCTTACATTTTGTGCAGTTCATCATCGCGATCATACGGGCCAAGCCAGCGTGATTGCAAATTTGGATCGAGCCTGGTTCACCTGTAACGTAAAGGGTATTGGCTGCGCCGCAAGAACATCACGGGGACAATTGACCACGGAATGATGATCCGTTATGAAAAGAGGAGGGACTGGGTGAAAGTTTGATACAATGGCAAGAGATGAATAGGGTCAACCACGCCGAGACGTATCTACAAGTTAACATAATATATCTTATCAGAACATGACGCTCGAACTGCTCGGCCGTGTCCATAAAGAACTTTCGATTACCGGGCATGCATTTTACGAAACGATTCTGGCTCTGTCCGAACTCGTTAATCGAAAGGTTCAGATTATTCGACTGCATTGGCAGGCTTCCACATTGCTCCAACGAATCGACGACGTGACAGCACGCGTTGGTCAACAACTTGTCACGCAGGTGTCCGATCGGCTGCAGTCTCGACTGCAGCCGGATTCAATTGTCGGTGCAGTTGATGCCGTGTTAGCGGATGCTCTGGCTCAGGTTCAGGACCTCAAGCGATCCTTAGTTCACGTGGACGCACGCATTCGCGAATTCAAACTTGAAGCCATACATGAAGATTTGCTTTCCCTTCAGCGTGATCTCACTGTACGCTCAGCTGGAATTGAACGGCTCACTGTTATGCGAGGGGCTGCCGCAGCCGGACAATTACTTCGCGCGCTGCCGCTATTCCCCTCGACGCATGTCGCCATGGTCCTACGAGGACCTATCCTATTAGCTCCGACCAGTGATGTGGTATTTCGGCCGGGAGATATCGTGATCATAGTCGGCCCTCAAGCCGAGCTCGACCAACTCGCTCACTGGTTCACCGGCCAAAGACCTGACACACCTTCTCATACACGATCGGCATAAGCAGTAGGCACGCCCAGAAAGATCCGCTACAATACCAATTGATGCGACCGATCACATTTCCTCGATGGTGTGCCCCATG
Source organism: Nitrospira sp. UBA2083 (assembly GCA_002331625.1). Lineage (GTDB taxonomy): Bacteria > Nitrospirota > Nitrospiria > Nitrospirales > Nitrospiraceae > Nitrospira_D. The sequence goes on from DCZN01000091.1 coordinate 43,234, forward strand.
TGGCAAGCTCGTCCTCATTTGCTCTCTCCTGGTATCGAACCTGGGGGTAAATCAGGTTGAGGCATTCTCCGCCGACTCCCCAGGCCTGCGCATGTTGGAAGACATTCAGGCCGTTATTACGGAATTAGCTGAGCAGGCTAAGCCCTTGGTCGTGAACCTATTCCCTCTCACAAACACAGGGAGGATCCGCGAAGGATCTGGCGAACGCACGCCGAATGCCTCAGGGTCCGGCTCAGGCCTGATCGTGGACAGCGCCGGATATATCGTGACCAACAACCATGTCATTGGTGATGCGTCTGAAATTGAAGTTCGTCTCTCAGACAAGACGAAGCTCTTGGCTCACGTGATTGGCAAAGATCCGGATACTGATTTGGCGTTGCTCAAGGTCACTCCTGATCGGCCACTCCCCAGCGCCACGTTCGGGGATTCGACCGGCGTCAAAGTCGGCCAGTGGGTGCTGGCCGTCGGTAACCCGTTTGGACTAGACCGTACTGTGACACTCGGTGTCGTCAGCGGTATCGGTCGTGAAAACATCAATCTCTCACGATATGAAAACTTCATTCAAACCGATGCGTCGATCAATCCTGGGAATTCCGGAGGGCCACTGTTCAACCTACGTGGTGAGGTGATCGGAATTAATACCGCCATCATTAATTTTGCCCAAGGCATTGGGTTCGCCATTCCCTCGAATATGGCGCAGCAGGTCATCACACAACTGCTGGAGAATGGGAAAGTCGTTCGCGGGTGGCTCGGTGTCGGCATCCAACCCCTTACGGCCGATCTCGCCAAGAAGTTTGGTGTCTCTGAGGGCGAAGGCGTCTTGGTCAATGAAGTGTTCGAAAAAGACCCTGCCGCAGTCGCCGGAATTCGACCGGGAGATGTCATCATCCGGATCGACGGAACCGTCGTCGATTCCCCCAATAAACTCTCTCGCCTGATCGGTGCACTGACTCCAGGCACACGCGCGAAGATTGAGGTAGTCCGTGATCTGAAGCCGGTCACACTCACCATCCTCCTCACCGAACGGCGTGATGCCACGGTCCCGGCTTCGGCTCCACCTCCCCGCGGGGAGATTAAGCTTGGCCTTGAGGTTCAGGAGTTGACGGCAAGCCTCGCGGAGAAATTCAAGCTCGAGGAGTCGCGCGGCGTCTTGATTGTGAAGGTGGAACCCAATAGTTTGGCTCAAGCCGAAGGTCTTCGAGAAGGGGATGTGATTAAAGAAGTCAACCGAGTCGACGTCTCTTCCGTGGCCGAATATGCTGCGGCCCTTTCTCGATCCAGGCACGGTGATACGATCTTGCTCCGTGTCCTTCGTGAGAAGCGTGCATTTTATGTCGTGCTAAAAACCTCCGACTGACGATCTTAGTGAGCCTCAACCGTCTGTTTTTCTGCCTTGTGCCGTTCGATGATCTTCCCTGTCAGTTCCCGCGGTACTTCGTCGTAGTGTGCAAAATCCATGACATAGGTTCCTCGACCAGCAGTAATGGCAGTCAGCGTCGTGGCATACCGGAGTAACTCCGCCAATGGGACTAGTGCGTGAATCTGTTCCCCGTGGTCTTGAGCATTCACCGCGATGATTCGTCCGCGACGGGCGTTCAAGTCTCCCATGACGGTCCCCACCGTATCAGTCGGTGCCTCAATTTCAACCGTCATAATGGGCTCTAATAAGACCGGATGAGCGGTCTCCATCGCTTTTCGGAATGCCATCGAGCCCGCAATCTTGAACGCCATTTCTGAGGAGTCAACGACATGATACGATCCATCATAGACGGCCACGTGCACATCGACGACGGGGAACCCGCTTAACGGGCCATCGTGCATGGCGTCGAGCACGCCCTTTTCAACGGCCGGGATGAAGTTGCGAGGAATCGCCCCTCCGACCACCCGATTCTCGAACGCACAGCCATTGCCGCGCGGCAATGGCGCAATTTCGAGCCAACAATCGCCGTATTGCCCATGCCCGCCGGTTTGTTTTTTATACTTCCCCTGTGCCTGTGACTTCGTCTTGATGGTCTCTCGATAGGGAATCTTTGGCGTGTGCAGGCTGACGTCGGCTCCGAATTTTCGTTGGAGCTTTTCCAATGCCAAATCGATGTGAAATTGTCCCAGACCGCTGAGCACCATTTCCTTGGTTTCGCTGTTGCGGATAAATTCGAGCGTCGGGTCTTCTTCAATGAGCTTGTGCAGACCCAGGCTCACCTTATCAATATCTGCCTTCGACTTCGCATCAATCGCATACGAGAGGATGGGCTTCGGGAGACCAATCCTCGGATAGCAAATCGGACTACTTTCGTGGGACAGCGTATCACCTGTGTGAGTATCTTTGAGTTTCGCGATGGCGACGATGTCTCCTCCTTTGACGGACTCAACGGGCACGTGTCGTTTACCCAAGACCGTATAAAAATGGCCGAGTTTCTCTCGTACATGCTGTGAGGCATTGAGCGCACTGGCATCGGCATGGATGGTTCCTGACACCACACGGCAATAGGAGAGTCGGCCAGCAAACGGGTCAATGATCGTCTTAAAGACAAATGCGGAAAACGGTTCCTGCCCACTCCCCTTCCGCTCACACCGTTCCTGCGTCTCTGGATGGATGCCAGACCACGGGTGGACAAGGCCCCGTTCGGACGGTGACGGCAAGAGGCAGATCAGAGCATCAAGCAGCGACCAGATGCCGACATTCCGCAGAGCAGATCCACCATAGGTGGGAAGAAATTGCCTGGTCAGCACATCTCGGCGGAGCCCCTGGAGAAGCTCCTCATCACTAAGATCTCCCTTCGCCACATAGGTTTCAAGAAGCGCGTCCCCGCTCTCGGCCACGGCTTCCACAAGCTGCTTACGTGCTCCGTTAAAGAGATTCTCCAGATCCTGCGTGATCGGGACCTGATCGGCCTTGGCCGCACCCGGTCCTGATCGCACCAGCGTCTTCTGTCGTACATCGATCACACAATCGAAATGCTCTCCCGGGTTGACAGGGACCGTCATAGGGACTGGCGTACGATTCAGTTGTTTGCGACACGTCTCGAGTATAGGCTCAAATGAAACACCCTCCTTATCGAGGCCATTCACGAACAGGAGGCACGGAAGCTCCAACTCGTTGATCCGTTCCCACACCCGTGCCAATTCTGTCCGCATCCCAATCTGTTCACTCACCACAATAATCACCGCATCGACGGCCCGCAGAGCGGCCAGTGGCTCTCCGAGCAGCGCCAACGCACCGGGAGGATCAATGAGGTTGATGTGGGTATCCTGCCACGTGAACTGGAGGAGGCTGGTACTGGTCGAGCTGCGGTGGCGGATTTCTTCAGGTTCAAAATCAGAAACGGTGGTCCCCTGTGTGATGGAGCCACGTACGGGAATGGCTCCCCCGACGTACAGCAATGCTTCACTGAGAGACGTCTTGCCTGCACCGGCACTGGATACGATCGCAATATTCCTGACGGGCTCTACACGGGCGGTTTCCATGATCTGCCCTCCTTGGGTTAGGCGATGATGCGCTATGCCATGGCTGTCCTCACCTTTCTGGTACCGGCGTTCCTCATCAAAGAATGTTTACAGGATGCCATTAGAGTCCGTCTGTCCGGCCAACCACCCTTCATCTGCAAAACTCACGTACCGACCGTCTCCAATAATGACATGATCCAACACTCGAATTCCCAATAACCCACCCGCTTCGACGAGTCGACGAGTCAGCCTGTGATCCTCTGTGCTTGGGGCAGGATCACCGCTGGGGTGATTGTGCAGCAGGATCACGGCAGCCGCCGATTCACGGACTGCCAGAGCAAAGACTTCACGAGGATGCACAATGCTCAGCGTGAGACTGCCTTCGGACACCGTCGTCTCTTTGATCACGGCGTTCTTGGCATCAAGCAGCACGACCTTGAAGAGTTCGTGCTTTGCGTCGCGCAAGAGAGGATGAAAATGCTTGTAGAGATCAGCACTCGACGCAATGCGTGTACCGGTCGACAGCGGAACGGCAAGCGAACGTCTCCCCAGCGCCAGTGCCGCCTTCAGTTGGGCGGCCTTGGCAGGCCCAACTCCGGGGATAGCACAGAGTTCTTCAGTGCCGCAGGCCGCGAGCCCACCAAGCCCTCCCATCCGATTGAGAAGTTCGATCGCGACCTGGACGGCCGAGGAATCACGACGGCCAGTTCTCAGCAGAATGGCAAGCAGGTGAGCATCGGACAAGGCCTCAGGCCCTTTGGCAAGGAGACGTTCCCGAGGGCGTTCGGCTTGAGGCCAGTGTGCGATACCATGTGCACCCCCTTTTCCTGCCATATCTCCACCAGGTGGACAAAATTTTGACGGGCCGGACTCTTTTGTACCGTCAAATATCTGGAAATGACCAGCCTACGGCAAATACGTACTTCGCAACTCGTTGAAATACCGAAAAACGACAATTTGGTGCAGCTCTTGCTTGACTTCGCCCACAGCTGTGAACGTAGCCACCCTGGGAGGGGATCAATGGAATGTCCGAAGTGTAAGGGAATGATGATGTTAGAGCGGTTCTCGGATTTCTTTCTCGTCTTTTATGCATGGAAATGCATCAATTGCGGAGCCATTATCGACCGCACCATTTCCAACAATCGCCGCAAAAGCCTGGCGGCCCGAGACTCTCAGACCGTCGCCTCCCGTTAGGTTCGTACAAGTCGAGCTCGGGATCCGGCCCCCAGTGGCCGCCGAGGCTGATCATATCGCGCGACTGAGTTAAGGGTGTATTATAGTCTCCTTCCAGGAAGACCGTCAAAACAAGCCATCTAATTCACCCCGAGGTTAATAAAGGCAGGTCTCCTCCTCTTCATACATCATCGAATCTGACTGTTGTCCCCTCTGTTTCTTGACCCCTGCAAAAACGCTATGTTAGAGTCTATTGCATTCAAGGCGATGCTGTCTCAATGCGTGTGATCGCAGGCACCCACCGAGGGCGGAGGCTCCATGGGCCACGAGCACATGCGCTTCGCCCTACCTCCGACCGGGTTCGAGAAGCTCTGTTTTCAATCGTCGGTCAGCGGCTGATGCACTGTCGTTTTTTGGACCTCTATGCAGGAACAGGGGCCGTAGGAATCGAGGCCATCAGCCGCGGTGCGGACCATGTGACCTCTGTCGAATCGGACAGAGAAGCGGTGAAACTTCTGCAGGGGAATGTGCAGCTCTGTCGCATTGATCACGAACTTGCTGTGCGGTCCCAACCAGTCGAACGGTTTTTGAGGCACCCTGAGCAATGGGACGGTCCCTATGATATCGTCTTTGCTGATCCTCCCTATGCGGAAACATCAAGGCTGTCTGTCTTATTTGGCGAACCACTCATCGCTGCGCTCTTCGCCGCTGACGCATGGCTGATCGTGGAACATGCCACAAAGAGTACGGTCCCTTCGATGCTCGGCTCAACCAGATTACAACGTCAGTATCACTACGGCGATACGACCCTGTCACGCTACTCCCATACCAATAGCGACTCACCATGAAAATCGGGATTTACCCTGGGACATTTGACCCCATCACCCATGGCCACACGGATATCATCACCCGTAGCCTTCGAGTGTTTGACAAGGTGGTGGTCGCGGTCGCTCCTAATCCATCCAAGCATCCGTTATTCAATTTGCCGGAACGTCTGGATATGGTGAAGCTGGTCATGAAAGACCTGCATCAAGTTGAAGTCACGCAGTTCGAAGGCCTCTTGGTCGACTACGTCGAGCGGTCGGGCGCGCATGCGATCATCCGAGGCTTGCGTGCAATTTCAGACTTTGAGCACGAGTTTCAGATGGCGCTTGTCAACCGCAAACTTGCCAAAACAGTGGAGACGGTATTCTTGATGCCCAGTGAAGAATACTCATACCTCTCGTCGACCATCATTAAAGACGTGGCCCATCACGGGGGAAACTTGACCGAGTTCCTTCATCCTGAGGTCGCACGCCGCCTCCATGATCGCATCCGGAGTCTCAAATCATGAAACTTGCTGCCCGTGTCAGTCGCATCGCACCTTCCCCCACACTCGCCATGGCCGCAACCGCAAAGGCTATGGCCGCCCAGGGATTGGACGTCATTGACTTTTCCGCAGGAGAACCAGATTTTGACACGCCGGACCCTGTGAAGGCCGCGGCAGAAGCGGCCATACGTGAAGGGTTTACCAAATACACCCCCTCGTCCGGCATTGATGAACTGCGGGGAGCGATTGCTGACAAGCTCCAGGCTGAATTGGGACTTCGGTATGAGAAGTCGCAAATTCTCGTCTCCTGTGGGGCAAAACATTCCCTCTACAACCTTGCAGAAGCGTTGCTCGAAGTGGGCGACGAGATCATCATTCCCATTCCATATTGGGTGTCTTATTTGGATCAAGCCCTCCTGAACGATGCGACGCCGATCCTGCTGCCGACCCGAGAAGAGGATGGGTACGCAGTTCGTGCGGGTGAACTGGAACGGCTCGTGACCCCGAAGACAAAAGCCATTATCGTCAACAGTCCGTGCAACCCGACAGGCGCAACGTACGATCGGAGCACACTGGAACACATTGCCGCGGTGGCGGTTCGACAGAATTTGATCGTGATTTCCGATGAGATCTACGAAAAAGTCCTGTACGATGGGGCTGCACACCTCAGCATCGCATCGCTGGGACCGGAAATCGCGGCACGAACCGTGATCATCAACGGAGTCTCAAAAGCCTATGCCATGACCGGATGGCGGATCGGTTATGCGGCAGGCCCGAAAGAGCTCATCACGGCAATGGCCAATATACAAAGCCAAAGCACGTCAAATCCGTGTTCAATTGCGCAGAAAGCAGCAGTAGCCGCATTGCGTCTTGGAGAGCCCTTCACCGTGAAAATGGTCGAAGAGTTTTCGCGTCGCCGGGATATGATCGTCGAGGGATTGAACAAGATTCCCGGCGTGACTTGCCGTATGCCAAAGGGGGCTTTCTATGCGTTCCCCAATATCAAAGGGTTGTTGGGAAAACGAGGACCTTCCGGTATGCTCAAGACACCGAGCGAGCTGGCGAACTTTCTGCTGAACGAGGCACAGATCGCGGTAGTCCCCGGTGAACCATTCGGCAGCCATGAACATCTACGACTGTCCTATGCCACCAGCATGACCAACATCACGCGGGGACTTGAACGACTCCAGCAGGCATTTGCGAAGTTAACGTAGGGAAGGATCTACACTCACCGAGTTCAGTGCAACGAGAGGAGGGAGAACCCCAGTGCCGATTTACGAATATCAGTGCGACGGTTGTTCGTATCGCTTTGAAGTGAAGCAGAGCATCAAAGATGATCCGCTCTCGACATGTGAGCGCTGCGGGAAGGCGGTCAGACGACTGATTTCATCGCCCGGAATCATGTTCAAAGGGAGCGGGTGGTACGTCACCGACTACTCCGATAAGCTCAAACCTCCATCCAGCACGGGGGGAGAAGCTGCTGGGACGAAGACCGAAGGGAAAAAGGAATCGTCTTCCCCGGCCGCGGCGACCGCACCATCCACGCCGTCGACACCAGCGACGACCTCAAGCAGCCCCTCCACGACGGCATCGACGTCGACGCCATCCTCTTCGTCATAGCCTGACTATCGGACTCCGACGGCTTTTTGAGTCGGCTTGGGAGGCGCAACTGATTTCGAAGTATGTTTCGGACCAGCTTTCGCACTGGATTTTCCCGATGCTTTATGGGGCGAAGATTTGGAAGTCATGGCCTTCAATGCCTTTGCACGTACCGCTTCTAACTGACTCTGTAGCCCAGTGATGATCGTGGTCTTCTCACGGGTGATCCGACTCAGTTCATCCACCTGTCCCTGCAGCTCTTGTTTGCCTCTCGAGAGTTCCAGGACTTGCGCCTGAAGTTGGGTCTTCTCCATCGTCAGCGTTTGCGTTTCGGAACGTAATTGCTCAATCTCAGCCTGAAGAGCCGGAGGCCAATAGTCACACCCCACCAGACTCAGAAAGACACTGAAACCAACTACCGTTCCGACTACCCGTCTCGGGTGGTGTGTCATGACCCCTCCCCTTTCATCAGAAATGGTCGTTCCAGATCGGATGTTACCGTAGGCATTCCGTATCTTAAGCCTGTTGCCTACCGAGCGTACGCGTAGAGTATTCTAACAGATTCGATGCATTCGCCACGAAAGAGATCGGCCCTGACTGTTTGGATCTAGATCTTCTACCGGGAGTAAGCTGCTGCGAGCAGCATCGACAAGTCCACAGGTACGGCCGACGGTATTGCTGAAGCGAAGATCTGGCCCCATGGACGCGTCTCGCGTCTATGGCTTGAGCGCCCGGTGCGCAATGTCGGCCCGGAAATGGCACCCTTCAAACGAGATTGTGTTCACGACCCGATAGGCTTCGCGTTGGGCCTCAGATAACGTTGGCCCTCGACCGAGAATACCGAGGACGCGCCCTCCGGCTGTCACAACGTCCTTGTCACGTTGCGCAGTACCGGCATGAAACACGACGGCCGCAGCTGAGGTAGTCGTCGTTGGTCGAAGCCCGGAGATTGGAATCCCCTGTTGATAAGAACCGGGATAACCTCCCGAGGCCATCCCCACGCATACCGTGGCGTCTGGATGCCACTCAACGAGAAGCTGGTCAAGCCGATGTTCGACGACGGCCTCGATGATGTCAAGCAGATCCGTCTTCAGCAACGGCAACACAACCTGTGTCTCAGGATCGCCCATACGAGCGTTGAACTCGAGCACGTAGGGCGTTCCTTTCGCCACCATCAGGCCTGCGTACAATACTCCCTGAAACGGCGAGCCCAGCCGTGCCATGACGTCCACCATCGGCTGCAACACTTCGCGTCGGACATGTTCCTGGATCTCGGCCGTTCCCAGCGGGGCAGGGCAATAGGCCCCCATCCCTCCGGTATTCAAGCCTGTGTCACCATCTCCAACGCGTTTATGATCTTGCGCGGGTGGCATGGGCACCACCGTCTTCCCGTCCGTGAAGGCCATGATGGTCAATTCTTCACCATCAAGAAACTGCTCGATCAGCACCTGTTTACCGGCTTGGCCAAAAACAGCATGTTGCATCGAGTCAATGATCGCCTGCCGAGCTTGATCTCGGGTCGTTGCGATGATGACTCCTTTGCCTTGAGCGAGCCCATCCGCTTTGATCACGACCGGCAATGTGTGGCGCTCGACATAGTCCAGTGCGTCTACAACTTTTTCGAAACTCTTGGCCTGAGCCGTCCGAATTTTGGCTTGGGCCATGACGTCCTTGGAAAAACTTTTACTGGCTTCGACACGGGCCGCCTGCTTCGTCGGCCCAAAAACTTTCAGTCTGGCCTTTCGGAATTCATCCACGATCCCCAAGGCAAGCGGCGCCTCGGGGCCGATCACAGTGAGATCGATCGCTTCTCGAAGGGCAAATTCTTTCAGGCCCAGAATATCGTCAGATTTAATGGGAACGATGGTCGCCAATGAGGCAATGCCGGCGTTACCTGGAGCACAATACAAGATGGGCTTGCGTGGACTCTGTGCAAGCTTCCACACCATCGCATGCTCACGCCCTCCGCTACCGACGACAAGAATCTTCAACCAAAGACCTTCTTTCCTTGATGGGTCTGCTCTGGGGGGGAAGAACGTTTGGTGGTTCTATAACCGCCTGAACCGAGGCTACGGTCCTGGTTGGGATAGAAGCAACTCCTAGCTCAACCTAAACTTCAACCTTGGCTTCTTCAGTCAATGTCTAAAGTGTCGCATGCCCGTGAGAATCATCGCCATCCCATGTTCATCCGCAGCCTTAACGACCTCCGCATCTCGAATCGATCCACCTGGTTGAATGACGGTGGTGATACCAGCCTCGGCAGCGGCATCGAGCCCATCTCGAAAAGGAAAGAAGGCGTCCGAAGCCATGACACAGCCCTTCACCGGCATTTGTGCTTTCATGGCAGCCAACTTCACAGAATCAACGCGGCTCATCTGCCCGGCTCCGATACCGACCGTCTGACCCGGCTTCGCATAGATGATGGCATTCGATTTCACATGTTTGCACACCTTCCAGGCGAACGCACAGGCCGCATATTCGTCGTCCGTTGGTTTACGGATCGTGGGCACCGTCAGCGTGCGAAGATCCGTCAAGACCCCGAGATCGCGATCCTGCACAATAAGCCCGCCGACAAGTTTCTTGAGATCGAACCCCTCTTGCGTCACCTTCGTCAGCGGTCCCACGTCCAACAAACGCAGATCTTTTTTCCGCTTCAATTCCGCCAACGCATCATCCGCGAACCCGGGAGCGATGACCACTTCAACAAACGTCGAGGTAATTTCTTTGGCGGTTGCAAGGTCCACCGACCGGTTGAACGCCAGCACACCTCCAAAAGCCGACACCGGATCGGTCTCTCGGGCTTTGACGTAGGCCTCTGCTGGAGTTGCCCCCAGCGCCACACCGCAAGGATTATTGTGCTTGATGATCGCAACCGCCGTGTCGTCATATTCCTTGACGAGCTCCAATGCAGAATTCGCATCAAGGAAATTATTGTAGGACATCGCCTTTCCATGCAGGATCTTTCCACGAGAAACCGATGGTTCCTTGCCGCTCAATTCACGATAAAAGGCACCCTGCTGATGAGGGTTTTCTCCGTAGCGAAGGGTCTCGGCCAGTTCAAATTGAAGCGACAACACCTTGGGGAATTTCACCTCCCCGCTCTTGGCATGCTTTTCCAAGTAGCCGGCGATCAACCCGTCGTAGCGCGCGGTATGTTGAAAGACCTTCATGGCCAGCTCGCGGCGGAGTGCCGGCGTCGCCGTATTGGTGTTCACGGCATCCAGCACTCGGGAATAATCAGCTGGGTCCACCACCACCAACACATCTTCATGATTCTTGGCAGCGGAGCGCAGCATGGACGGGCCACCAATATCGATATTTTCAATCGCGTCCTCGAAACGACAATCAGGCTTCGCGATGGTAGCCTCAAACGGATAGAGATTGACGACGACAACATCGATGGGACCGATGCCATGTTGGTTCATTTGTTGGACATGTGCAGGGAGAGCACGTCGGCCCAGCAAGCCCCCATGGATTTTAGGGTGCAGCGTTTTCACACGCCCATCGAGAATCTCCGGCGATCCAGTATAGGCCGCCACATCCATGACCTTCACACCGGCGTCGCGTAATGCCTTGGCTGTTCCCCCGGTAGACAAAATCTCCGCGCCAAGCGCCTCCAGGCCCTTGGCCATCTCGATGACCCCGGTCTTATCTGAAACACTGATCAGCGCCCGCTT
>DCZN01000091.1:54526-54744 GCA_002331625.1 Nitrospira sp. UBA2083
ATAGCAAATGGGTCCGGTAAGTGCAAGAAGAGGGCTCGCCTTCTTGGTGCTGGTACACTCAACACGCACTGTTTCTCATTCCGCACGTGAGGACCGTTCGCGTGCCCCGACCAACGTGTCATTGACGTTCGCACCACCAATCGGGTAACGTCCCTCCATGATGAGCAGCCCAGACATTCCCCTACATCACCCTTCAATGGAGGTGCGCTATGCTGGCT
>DCZN01000091.1:54862-55043 GCA_002331625.1 Nitrospira sp. UBA2083
GCCCGCACCCGCGAAATCTACCAAAACCTGAACAACTGGCTGATGGACATGACCGAAACTGAAATCGAGCGCCGCTACACCGAGCTCGGCGCACGGCGAGCCGCACAAGGCGTGGCCTACAGTCACTTTCTCTGGGCCATTACCGCCACCAGAGAACACATGACGGCATTTGTTCAGCGCG
>DCZN01000091.1:55080-57633 GCA_002331625.1 Nitrospira sp. UBA2083
GGGTTGTCCGACAGCGCAGTCGAACTGCACGGCGAATTGGAGCTCATGCATATCCTCAGTCAGTTTTTTGATCGCGCCTTGTACTATACGGCCGTGGGATATGAACAGGAGCGGACTCGTATCGGATCAAACCTCCGTAGGCGCAGGGACGACCATCAGAAGGTGCACGCATAGAACTCACTATACCGACGGGCTCACTGCACATGGGGTGGGCCCATACTCACTCACCTCAACCATTCCCTCAACGGTGCGGCTGCGATCGCCCGTCATGACCATCGGCGTAGAAAAGTCTCGATCTACTGAGAGCCGTCCACCAAATTCTGCCCCCACCCAATCCATGACGATCTGATTCACGACAGTGTATCTCCCACGTATCGAGAGAAACGGCCGCTTCCACGAGATCGAACGGGTTGATTTTCTCACTGCGCTGGATGTCTGCCGGAGAATTCTCCACCAATTCATCCATCACAGCCCCGGGACAGATCGCGCTGACCTTGATGTGATCATGTCGACTCTCATTCGTTAACGATTTTGGTCAGTGCCATAATCCCATGCCTCGACGCACTGGAGATACCAGCACCCTCCCAGGCTTGCAGGATAGCCCCACTCGCCATGTCGATGATCACTCCCCCCACCCGGACGCTTCATCTGCTGAAAACCTGCTCGACCGCGGAAGAACGTGCCGCGCAAATTCACGTTTATCATCTGACTAAGTCGACACCTGGCCGTGCATCGGTCAGTTCACTTCCAATGCCGGGTGATGTGGTCTCACTTGTGCCCCGTTTCTCGTGTTCGCAGACCCTTATTCCTATCCTGCATCGTTACCATCCGCTTCCCCTTCCTCAATCTCCATGAGGAAGTTCCAAGTCGTGGCTTTCTTCTTCGTGCACTTTAGACCTCGAGAGTTCTCCACCCCGTCATTCTATTCGATGGGACTGTTCGACATCACTCCCATCGTCTTCGATCATACGGGACCGTCCCTCTCACAGAGCCGGTTCGCGCTCCTGCCCGAGAGGCTCGGTTGGCTAAATTTCACCCTAGTACATGCCTCCTTGAATGTGGTACCGTGACACTTCGCACCCCAGTTGTTACCATCAACCTCCAGTGAGCTGAACTCATGAGGCGTGCGGGTATTCTGACCGATAGAGTCATTGTTCTGAGACGTACTCCTCGCCATGATGTGCCCCCCTTCACTTGGGAGACATCACCCCCATCATTCAACGAATCATCACATCGAACTGGTGCTGTGAGGACAAAACCACTATGAGCACACTGAGCAGATGGCTACAACCTCCTCCAAAGGGTTCGTTGGAGCAACAATACCAGGAGCTTGTCAATCTGTTACGGACCAAGGAACGGGCGCTGGAGACGACATCCCATGACCTGAAGGTGAAGACTGCGGCGATGCAGGTGCTCGAACAGAAAATCATGTCGTCGGAGACGCAGTTCAACTCAGCCCAGCGACAGCTGGCCTCTCGCGACGAACAGATCAAGGCGCTCGAAGCAGAGTTGGCCGTCCGGTCGAAGCGAGTGGCGGATATCGAGACTGATGGAATCGCCGCACAGCAACAGGTGAGTGAGCTGAAGTCAATTATTGCTGCCCAGACGGACGAACTCCGTGGAGCTCAACAAGGTCGTGAGGTCCTCAAAGAGGAAATTCGCGTCCTGCGTGAACATATCACCCAACTCAACGAGGGACTGGCTGACCGGGATCAAGTCCGAGTCCGCATGGAGAAGCTGGAATCGGCGCAGGATCGTGTCCATCTGCTGGAAGTCGAACTGAGCGATCGGGAAGCCGCCCATCGCCGCAGGATTCAGCAGCTCGAACAGCTCCTCACGGAACGCGATCAGCGCATTGACACGTTTGATGCGAGCGCCGCGGCCCAAGCGGATGAACTCCGTGTGGCGCAGCAAGCCTGTCAGATGGCCGAGCAAGCCCGCGAACTTCAGAAAGAGGAGATCCGCGTCCTCCGTGAACAGATCACCCAACTCAATGAAGGCCTCCCCGCCCGAGAGCGCCTACGCGCCCAAGTCAAAGAATTGGAGTCGATGCGAAGCCGCGTCCATCAGCTGGAGGTCGAACTGAGCGATCGGGAGGCCGCCCATCGCGGCACTATTCAGCAGCTGGAGCAGTCCATGGCGGAGCGAGACCGTCGGCTCGGTGAGTTCGATTCGCTGGCAGCCGCGCAGGCAGACGAAGTTCGAGATACTCTGGAGACCTGTCGGGCCGCCGAGCAAGCCCGCGAACTTCAGAAAGAGGAAATCCGCGTCCTCCGTGAACAGATCGCCCAACTCAACGAGGGCCTCGCCGATCGAGATCGGCTGCGTGCTCAGGTGAAGAAACTCGAGGCGGCCCAAGACTGCGTGCATCAGCTGCAGGTCGAACTGAGTGATCGCGAAGCCGCTCATCGCAGCGCCATCCAGCAGCTGGAACAGTCCGTGGCGGAACGAGACCGCCGCATTGGGGAATTCAATGCCCTGGTTGCCGCACACATAGACGAACTCCGCACCGCCCAGCAGGCCTCGCACGCGGCCGAACAGACCCGCGACGTC
>DCZN01000024.1:0-137 GCA_002331625.1 Nitrospira sp. UBA2083
CCCTTGGTGGACGTCGTCTTGGTCTTGTTGGTGATCTTCATGGTCACTGCACCGATGCTGTATCGTGGGATGGATATCAAGTTGCCGGTGTCAGCCTCGAATACCATTAAGCCGGAAATCCGAGCCGTGTTGACGAT
>DCZN01000024.1:406-35725 GCA_002331625.1 Nitrospira sp. UBA2083
TTGGACATCAGCCGGCATGTTATCGGATGATGAATGGCAAGCGACGCTGGCTCGCCGCCTCAGCCGTGCCGTGGTGGTGTCCCTCGTTGTGCATGTGGGAATCCTGCTCCTTGTCGCTTGGATTCGCTTACCCCGACATGGTGAACGACCGCTCGCATCCATCGAAATTTCTCTTGCCGGTCTGCCGACGCCTCAGGTGAAGGCGCTCGAGCCTCAAAAAACACAGCCCGTTACAAAAGAAAAAGAAGTCGAGCGGCCCAAGCCCATTCAGCAGGCCAAAGTTGTGGAACAGCCTAAGCCCGTTCAACATACGACGATCAGACAGCAGCCCACATCCGCTCCCGCTCAGAAAACTGCGCCTGTGACACCTGCATCGGTTCCTCCGCCGGTCGCTCCGACGAAATCGTCGAATGATGTGATGCGTGATATTATGAAAGATATTCAGTTGCCTCCGGATGCGCCCAAGCGTGGGGACATCAGTCCGGAGGAGAAGCCAAAGAGCGCTCCGGCTATGAAACTGCCGGATGTGCCGGTCGTTGCCGACGCGAGAGAACTGTCGGGGAAGCCGGTCGTGTCGAAGTCCTCTTCATCGCTGACGGAAGATCTGGCAAAGGACTTAGACGAGGAGCTCAAGAAAATCAAGAAACTGGAGGTGCCTACATCGGCTGCTCAACCAGAGGCTTCTCCAAAACCTCCCTCTCAACCCGCCCCTCAGCTTGAAGTCAAGGTGCCGAGTGTCAAGGCGGTCGATACCACCCTGAAGGTTCCGGGGATGGCTCAAGGGTCGAATGCGTATCTTGCGCTGGTGCGACAGCGAATCAGTAATGCGTGGAATGCTCCGCCCTTGGATTTAACCAGTCAGGCCTATGTGGTGGTCGTCCAGTTTAGACTTCATAAAAACGGATCGGTCACCGGTGTGATGATCGAACAATCCTCCGGGAATGAGTACTATGACTTGGCGGGCAAACGTGCGGTGCTCAGCGCCAGTCCATTGCCCGGGTTTCCGTCCGACATTGCAGATGCCTATTTTGATGCCCACTTCACGTTTACCGTTGGTGAGCCGCAAGGATAACCATGACGTTGCGAACGCTCGTGCTTAGCAGTCTGTGTTCCCTGGTCGGGCTGGTCTGGATCATCGAATCCGGAGCCGCCGATGTCTTTCTCGAAGCAACCAGGCCGGATTTCCAAAAGATTCCGCTGGCGATCGCGGGGATTGACAATATGGGAGGGGCAGAATCGCCTGAGGGACGTGTGAAACTGGGCAGCCGAATTGAGGAGGTGTTGAAGGCGGATGTACGCCGTTCTTTGGTGTTCTCCCTGATCGATGTGCAGGGTCTGGGCATTAAGGCGAGTTCGCTCGGGGCTGAGCCCGATCCGTCCTTTAAGCAGGCCGCGGAGAATGGCGTCTCGATCGTGGTGTGGGGAAAGGCGGGCATCAAGAATGGAAATAAAGATTCCGATGTCAGCATGGACGGCTATGTCTATGATGCGGGGAATAATGAAGTGGTCGGGGGCAAACGGTATGTCGGGTCAACCTCGGTCGTGCGGTTGATGGCCCATCGGTTCGCGGATGAGCTGGTGTTTCGCTATACGGGAGAGCCGGGGATTGCGCGGACGAAGATTGCCTATGTCTCCGAGTTGGGGTCGGCGCGCGAGTTGTTCGTGATGGACTATGATGGCTATGAACCCCGTCAGGTCACGGCAGACGGCTTCTTGAACCTCATGCCACGCTGGTCGCCGGATCGTCGATTTTTGGTGTTCACGACCTATCGCAATCGGAATACCCAGGATATCGATCTCATTGAACTGGCGACAGGCAAGCGCTGGACCCTCGTGTCACAGGGAGGGCTGAATATCACCCCCGCACTCTCGCCCGACGGCAATTTTCTCGCCTATTCGTCGAGTCATGACGGCAATGCCGAGCTCTATCGCATGGATACGCACACCAAAGCCGTTCACCGGTTGACGACGAACGCCGGAGGAGACTTGTCCCCTTCATGGGCACCGTCCGGACGTGAACTGGCCTTTACCTCGGATCGCAGCGGCGGACCGCAAGTGTTTCTCATCAGCGCAGATGGATCGAATGTGCGTCGGTTGACCTTTGACGGAGACTATAATGCTGCCCCGGCCTGGTCTCCCCGTGGGAACTGGATTGCGTATGTGTGCCGGACTCCCAAGAAAGAGTACAAACTGTGTTTGATCACGCCCGACGGCCAGAAGCGTGTCCAGTTGACGACCGGATCAGGTGTGGATGATTCCCCGTCGTGGTCTCCAGACGGCCGTCACATCGTCTTTAGCTCGACCGCGGATGGGAAAAGTCATATCTACATGATCAATGTGGACGGGAAAGATCTGGAACGAATTACCTTCACGGGCACTCATAATAGTGCACCGACGTGGTCTCCAGCCTCGTGATTTTTGAGCAAGGCATTGACGAGAATCGTCCTCCACTGTAAGAAAGAGAGGACGTCTTTATGAGGAGGGAATCGAGCCAATGAAAACGTTATCCGCCATCCATGTGCCATTAATTCTGAGTATGCTTGTCCTGGTCGCTCCTGCCTGCTCCAAGAAGGCGGTTCAATCGGGAGGAGATCATGCCTTACAGGAACAGATGGCAAGAGAAGGGATGGCCAAAGGCGGAGTCAGTTCCACGTTCCCCGATACGTCTCTGTCCGGACGGGACGAGGCCAACAATCTCCGCGGGTTGGACCGGAACCCTTCGGAAGAACGACTCGGCGGCGACGCAGGGGGGAGCGGCCGGAACGGCAGTGGTACGACAGGAAACCATGGCAACACACTGATGGCGAAGGCCGATTCTGGGGCCGCTGCTCGGCAGCTGGCTGAAATACGTGCGGAGCAGGCTGCGTCGGTGGCAGCTGGACTACGGGATGTGTTTTTCGCCTACGATAGTTTTTCAATCACGGATGAGGGGCGCCATGCGCTCTCGAATGATGCAGAATGGATTAAGTCGAATCCGCAGGCCCAACTGAAAATTGAAGGACATTGTGACGAACGAGGGACCTCAGCCTACAACTTAGTGTTGGGGGAAAAGCGTGCAAAAGCCGTTCGGAACTACCTCGTTGAACTCGGTATTGCCCCACAGCACTTATCGGTTGTCTCGTATGGGAAAGAACGACCGTTTTGCACCGATCATTCCGAACATTGCTACTCGATGAATCGCCGAGGGCATCTCGTGGTGAAGACGGGAAAGTAGCCTGCTGGACGGGCTGTTCGTCTGAACGGTGCTGGGAATGGTGGATTGTTTGGAGCTCAGGACATGAGGTCTCAACTGCGAACCGGACATGGCGTGCTTCTTGGCCTGGCGGTGGGAGGGCTCTTTTTGCCAGGCTGTGTCGCGCAGCAGTCTGACCTGAAAAAAACCGAAAAGGATTTTAAGCAGACCAGTGCCAAGCAGACACAAGAAATTACCTCGCTCCGTGAATATGAGATCCCTCAGTTGCGAGGAGAACTGGAGAAGGCGCTGCATCTGACAAAAGACCTCCAGGCGAGACAGGAAGACCTGAAATACCGGTCGGCACAGGCGGAGCAGCAGACGAAGAAGTTGGAACAGTTGGCGGTCAAGCTGGAAACCGACGGTAGTACCCGGTATCTCTGGATGCAGAAGAGTTTTGAGACGCAGGATGCGAAAGTCTCCGCTCGGCTTGACGACCTGTCGAAGGCGATGGAGGCCTTAAAAAAAGAAGTCATTGACGTCGTCCAGCGGACGAACGAGGGCTTGGCCAAGCGCGTTGATGCCAAGCTAGAGGGGCATCAAAAAGAGTTGACGGACCATCAGAATCGGATCGAGCAGATCTCTCAAAAGTTCATGCAGTTTAATCAGGCGATGGCCGGGTTTCGAGAGGCGCTCACCAGCCTGCATGACCGCGTGGGTGAGGGAGACCATGCTACAAAGAACCTGATAGCCAAGATCGATGCCGATTTAAAAGCCACGGCGACTCATTCGGAGGATGTGAATCGAAGTGTCGCCTCGATTACGAAAGCGCTCGAAGCCGTTGGAAGAAAAATGACGGCTCGCCTTGACGAGCAGGATAACCGAATTGAGGCTCTTGCGAGGACGATTGAGCAGACTTCAAATAAGACTGTCCCAGCACCACAGCCGCACAAACCAGTCCCGCACTCCGCGTTGGGACCGACCGACCCCGTGACGGAAGGAGGAGACGCACCAAAGTCACCTCCCGGGTCGGAGACGGCGACCGGCGCCACACTGATCGTCCCTCCTCAAGAATCACCGAAGCCCGAGTCAGGTCAGGCGACGGCCGATTCACCGGATCGCACCCGCTATGAACGTCTGTTGGCCCTGTTTCGAGAGGGAGATTTGGACGGCGCGCGGCAAGGATTTTCAGGGTTTCTCGATGAGTTTCCAAACTCGACTCTCGCGCCGAATGCCCGGTATTGGTTGGGCGAATCCTATTTCGGCAAGAAAGATTTTCACAAGGCGATCGATGCCTACGATAAAGTCGAGATCGATTATCCCGGCAGCGAGAAGGTGCCGTCGGCCATTCTGAAGAAGGGGTATGCCTACATGGCCTTAAAGGATAAGAAACGAGCCTCATCCGCCTTCAAACAGGTCCTCACGCTCTATCCGAAAAGCGTCGAGGCTGGGAAAGCCTCGGACAGGCTGGCGCAACTCAAGGAGGTGCGGTAAAGCATGCGTGTCTCTACCGTAATGTCCACAGTCGTGACATGGGGATTGGTGGGGTGGGTAGGGGGTCTTCTCGGATGTGCCAAGCACGCCGATTTTCTCCAGACTCGCGACCAGCTGACGATCATCTCAAAAACGCAGGATCAAGACCATCAGCGTGTCGATGCCGTGGTCCGGCGGTTGGAGGCTGTGGAGAAGATCCGGGACGCCAAGGAGACCGATGCGGGTAAGTCGCGCGTCGATGACTTGAGCGCCCGTTTCCAGAAACTGGAAAGCCGACTCGCCAAGCTGGAAGAGGCCGTGAGCCAATCATTCGCCAAACTGGACACGACGCCTGAGGTGCGTGCCGCCAAGGCGATCAAGGCGACGCCTCCGATGGAAGCGGTGGTGACGGCATCGGGGATTACCCCGACGTCTGCGTTCAACCTAGCCTACAATGATTATCTGAACGGCAAATATGAGCTGTCGGTCGCAGGGTTTCAGCGGTTTATTAAAGATTTTCCTGGGACCTCGTTGACGCCCAATGCCCAATATTGGCTGGGTGAGTCATACTACAACTTGAAAGATTACGGACGGGCCATTCAGACCTTCGATTACTTGGTGGCGGAGTACCCGGGAAATGAAAAATTGCCGGCCGCGCTGTATAAGCTTGGATTAGCGACGGCAGAGACCGGCGATCTCGCCAAATCGCGAAAGAATCTGAAACGGGTTCTTGAAGAGTTCCCTGCATCGGACGAGTCCAAACTCGCCAAGCACAAGTTGGCCGAACTTCGATGACCGTCGCAATCATGCGACGTCCTGTCTGGGGATCCTGTTCATCACGTGTGAGGAGTATCGTGCTGTGCTGAGCACAGACGGCAGCGGTAAGATCTGTCTCCTACCGGACGACGTGGTCGATCGTATCGCCGCAGGGGAGGTGGTCGAACGCCCGGCAGCGGTGGTGAAGGAGCTACTCGAAAACAGTATCGATGCGGAAAGTCGATCCATCACGATTGAGGTGAAGGACGGCGGCCTCTCTCTCGTTCGGGTGACCGATGATGGGGAGGGGATGAGCCGCCCGGATGCGATACGCGCGTTCCAGCGACACGCGACGAGTAAACTCCAGTCCGACCAGGATCTGTGGTCTCTTCGAACGATGGGCTTTCGAGGCGAGGCCTTGCCCAGCATTGCTGCGGTGGCTCATGTTCGACTGTTGACGGCGACGCGTTCGGCGGAGGTGGGAACACGATTAGAAGTAGTAGGGGGCCAAGTCGGCAAGGTCACCGACGCTCCTCCGGTCGTTGGGACACGGATCGAGATCACGGCGCTGTTCGAGAATCAGCCGGCCCGCAAGAAGTTTCTGAAGTCCGTTGCGACGGAGTCCTCACACATCACTCGAGTGGTGCAACAAGCGGCGCTGGCATGGCCGTCCATTCAGTTCCGGCTCACACACAACGCGCAGGAGGTCTTGAACTATCCATGCGTGCGCGCAGAACGCGATCGGATCGCCCAAGTGTATCCACGTGCGTTTCTCGATCGAAGCCTCACTCTCGACGGCGCGCTGCCGGGGGCGTCCATTCACGGCTACATCGTTGATGCCATGTATGCGAAGTCCTCACGGATACCCCAAGAGGTGTTTGTGAACCGTCGCCCCGTCAGGAGCCTGGCGGTCTCTCATGCCATTGGAGAGGGATACAGGTCGTTTCTGGCCAAGGGATGCCACCCACAGTTTGTGCTGTTCTTGAATGTCGATCCGGATCGTGTCGATGTCAATGTTCATCCCACGAAGCGAGAAGTACGATTTTCGGACAGCGAAACCATTCATCAGCTGGTCCGACGGGCGGTGCGCCAACGGTTGAGCGGTGAGGGGACTGCAAAGGGTGTGAGTGAGATCCCGGTATCGGATCGTTCCGGTCCGCCTGCTGCGGTTCCAGTATTCGAGCCTGCACAAGTTCCCGCGTCTCGTTCAGGAGAGGCGTCACCCTTTCCACTTTCCGATCCTGCCGCCCAGTTGGCGTTTGTGGGTGAATCGTCGGAGTCCTATGTCCAGGTGCCTTCCGGCGAAGTGGTCGCCTTGGGACAGATCAATCGAACCTTCCTTGTGGCGCAGGTCGGCGGTGATCTGACGGTGATTGATCAACATACCGCTCATGAACGGGTCTTGTATGAGCGACTGTACCGGGCGTGGACGACCCGCGCGTTACAAGCTCAGCCGTTGCTCTTGCCCGAATCGGTTGATCTCCTGCCGGTTCATGCCGACGTGATCCGGCGGTATCAGAACGATCTCGAGAAGTTGGGGCTGGAGATCGAACCGTTTGGCGCCACCACCGTCCTCGTTCGATCGATTCCGGTCGGACTTGGGCCGGTTGACCCGAAGACCTTCCTCCAGGACCTGCTTGAAGATATGAGTCAATGGGACCGTGTCCCCGGTCTTGAGGAGAGAGTTCGACCGGTACTGGCGTCGCTGGCGTGCCACAGCGCCGTCAGAGCCGGACGCCCGATGAAGGTAGATGAAATCAAAGTGCTGGTCGAGGAATGGCGTTCGGAGGGGGAGATCAGTACCTGTCCGCACGGAAGACGAACCTCCTTTCGACTCAGCATTGAGGATCTTGAAAAAATGTTCGGCCGAGCCGGTTGGTAGGTGCCATCGCGGCGAAGTTGCGGCTTCCATCGGGCAGAGCGCCGCGATCCGATCGGCTCGATGTTCGACGACTGAGGCCAAGGCATGCTATCCGATGCTGTGCGTCACTACCGGCCATTGGTTGTACTTCTCGGACCGACCGCAGTCGGAAAGAGCCGGGTGGCCCTGCAGGTGGCCAAACATTTTGATACGGAGATTCTGACGGCGGATTCGCGTCAGGTGTACCGTGGGATGGACATCGGGACGGACAAACCGACGGCTGATGAGCGGAACGAGGTACCGCATCGGCTGCTGGACCTGGTCGATCCGGATGACCCATTTAATACCGGTCGCTATCGGAGTGTTGCGCTGAAAGAAATCGAGCGGCTCTATGCCGCCAACCGGTTGCCCTTTGTCGTTGGTGGAACAGGCTTATATATCAGGACATTGGTAAGGGGACTGTGCCCTGCACCTGAGGCGGATCCTCTTGTGAGAGCAGATCTCAAAAAGTTGAGCGAACAGAAGGGGCGGGACGGCCTGTATGCTGAGTTGATTCGCGTGGATCCCGAGTCGGCAGCCCGGTTGCACCCGAACGATGAGTCGAAGGTGATGCGGGCATTGGAAGTGTATCGGGTGTCGGGGCGTTTGATGTCAGCGATGCACGACGAACACCGGTTTCAAGACGCATCTTTTTCGTCGTTGCTGATAGGACTGCAGCGGGCCAAAGAGGTTCTGTATCGAAGAATTGACGAACGAATCGATTGGCAGTTGGCTCATGGAATGGTAGAAGAGACGCGGTCGCTGCTCGACAAAGGGTACGGACGGGAGCTTGGTTCGATGAAAGGGCTTGGCTATCGTCACATCAGTGCCTATTTGGCAAATGAGTATGAGTACGCGGACATGCTGCGCCTCTTTAAGCGCGACACCAGACGATTTGCGAAACGGCAGATGACGTGGTTTCGAAAGGAGCCGGGCATCGAGTGGGTCTCAGTCGGCGAGGATGAAGCCCTTGAACACGTGGCACGTCGAGTGATCGCCCACATCGAACAATTTCTCAGCACGCTTGGAGAACACCAACAGTCTACAGGAGTGCGGGCTTGGTCAGAAAAGGATTGATATGCCAAGAAAAACACAGGCTGAACGGGTGACGGTTGGGGTGATCGGAGGAAGCGGGCTCTATGACATTGAGGGACTCACAGGCGCTCGGTCGATCCGGGTGCGGACGCCGTTCGGGGCACCCTCCGACGCGATTCGGGTGGGTATGCTTGAGGGAATTCGGGTTGCGTTTCTCTCCCGCCATGGACAGGGGCATCTGTTAAGTCCGAGTGAAATCAATTATCGCGCCAACATTTTTGCACTCAAGTCCCTCGGGGTCTCGCACGTGATATCGATCAGTGCGGTCGGCAGCATGAAGGAATCGATTCATCCAGGGGACGTGGTGGTGCCCGACCAGTTCATCGATCTCACCAAACGCCGCGTCTCGACGTTTTTTGAACGCGGCATCGTGGCCCATGTCGCGTTTGGTGAGCCGATATGTGCGGAGCTCGGCGACGCGTTGCGTTCCGCTGGAGAGCGAGTCGGGGCTACATTGCATCGCACGGGGACCTATGTATGTATGGAAGGGCCCCAGTTTTCGACGAAGGCGGAATCACGTCTCTATCGACAATGGGGCGTCGATATCATCGGGATGACGAATATGCCGGAGGCGAAGCTGGCGCGTGAGGCGGAGTTATGTTATGCGACGGTGGCCCTCGTCACCGACTATGACTGTTGGCACGAGACCGAAGAGGCAGTGACGGTCGAGGCCGTGTTGGACACGCTTCACCGCAATGTCGCCTTGGCGAAACAGATTCTCCGCGCGGTGATCCCGTCGTTTGCAAAACCGATCGAGTGTGCCTGTCATCGGGCACTGGACCATGCGATTCTGACTGCGCCAAAACGAATCCCGACCGCGGTACGGAAGAAGCTCTCAGTGCTCATCGATCGCGCGTTGACCCCACAGAAAGGAGCACGATAATCACATGGGGAAATTGCTTGTTGTTGGATCGGTTGCACTGGATACAGTGAAGACGCCCTTCGGCGAAGGGACGGATATTCTGGGAGGATCGGCCACCTACTTCTCGACAGCGGCGAGTTTCTTCACGTCGGTGGCGCTCATTGCGGTGATCGGGGAGGATTTCCCCCAGCAGCATATCGCCTTTCTCAAGAGTCGAGGCATTGATCTGACGGGCCTCGAACGGCGCCCCGGGGCCACGTTTCGGTGGAAGGGGGAATACACGCATCAGTTGAACGAAGCGCACACGTTGGATACACAACTCAACGTGTTCGAGACGTTTCGCCCGCAGATTCCAGAGGCGTATCGTGCGCCGGACGTGTTGTTCCTCGGAAACATTCACCCCGAGCTCCAGCTCGATGTGTTGCAGAAAGTGACGCGCCCGGCGCTCGTGGCCTGTGACACGATGAATTTCTGGATCAACGGCCAGCGGGAGGCCCTGTGGAAAGTGTTGGAGAAAGTCGATGTGCTGATTATCAACGACGGGGAAGCGCGTGCGTTGGGCCAAGACTCTAATTTGGTGAAAGTCGCGAAGCTGGTGCTGTCACGAGGCCCCAAACATCTCATCGTGAAACGCGGAGAATACGGCGTACTCATGTTCAATGAAAAGCAGGTATTCGGTGCCCCGGCGTTTCCGCTTGAAGATGTGCGTGATCCCACCGGTGCCGGGGATACCTTTGCCGGCGGGTTTTTGGGCTATTTGGCGGCGACCGGGAACCGGTCTTCAGAGGCGATGAAGCAGGCCATCATCTTTGGGAGCGTGATGGCGTCATTTACAGTAGAAGCCTTTAGTCTTGACCGATTGCGAATCCTGGATTACAAAGAGATTCAGGCTCGGTTTACCGAGTTTAAGCGGTTAACACACTTTGAGGATGTGTGATGCTTCGGAATGCTCACCTGATCAGACGGCCCGGCACGTACGGCACACTGCTGTGTGTCGGGCTCCTCAGTCTCGTGAGTGGTTGTGTCACTGAGAAAGAAGTGTTGCAGAAATCACAAGGCCATTATCAAGAAGGGGTCGCAAGTCTTCCGAGTGATCGTCAGAAGGCCTTCGTGTCGTTCCAGCAAGCGGTGCAATTGAATCCACAGAATAAAGAAGCACGGTATGCGTTAGGACATGTATACGCGCTTCAAGGCAAGTTGTCCTATGCTGAAGAGCAACTTCGTGCGGCGATCAAGATTGATGAAAGTTATTCCGAAGCACATACGTATTTAGGGCAGGTCTTGGCCAATCAGGATCGGTGGGATGAGGCCATTCGATCCTACCGGGTGGCGTTGGCCAATCCGCTGTATCCAACCCCGGATCTGGCTCGATTCCATCTCGGTCGCGCCTTGGCTCACCAAGGCGATCTCCAAGGTTCCATGGAGGCATTGGAGGATGCGGTTTCGGCCAGTCCCCCTACGGTTCCTCCGGCGATGACGCATCTCGAGCTGGGTCGTGTGTATTATAAGTTGGGATATGCGACGCGAGCGAAAGAAGTCCTGAAGAAAGTGGCCACGTTGGACAAGAGTGGGGAGCTGGCTGCGGCAGCATCGGATCTCTTGACCCGATTGAAGTAGGAGACCTATGGAGTCAGTCGGCGAATTTTTCAGACAGGTCCGTGAAACGAAGGGATTAACCGTCGATGAAGTGGCGTCGAAAACACGCATTCGCACGGATTTCGTCAAAGCGTTAGAGGACGGCAACTTCGCCAAACTGCCCGATCAGGTCTTCGCTCGAGGGTTCGTCCGCTCCTACGCCCGGTCACTCGGGCTGGATGAAGAGGATGCGATTCACAGGTTCATCCAATCGGCCGGCTCGTTTTATGAGAAGCAAGATGAACGTGAACGGCTCAAAGTTCGTCAGCTTGAGGAAGACCATAAACGACAGGCCAACCGGAAAGCGGTGGCGATTGCCATTGGGATCGCGGTCCTGACTCTGATTTTTCTCCTTAGCCGAGAACAATCCACCGTCTTTCGACGTGGGGCGCCGGAGCAAGGCTCGGCAGCCAAACGGACCGCCCAACAGACGAAAGAGAGCGCAGAAGTCACGACTCGCGAGCCTGAGCGGACGGCAGACGTTCCGAAGCCGGCAGAGTCGCCGACCGTTGCGACAGCAAAGGCGACCGCCGAGACTCCGCATCGGCAAGAACCTGCCTCGGTTGCAGGGGGCACCTCGCGGGCCGAACCAGACGCAGCGTCATCAGGGACAGCCGCTGCTCTAGGCAGTGATGGCCCTCTGGCCGGGATTGGCCTGAATGCCATTGAGAGTCGTGGCGATGGTCAGCTGGTGCTGGATCTCGAAGCCACAGAGCTGAGCTGGGTGGTTGTGCAGATCGATAACGGCAGCCCTCAAGAATCGCTGCTCCGCCCAGGCGAAAAAGGCCACTGGACGGGGCAGGATCAATTTATCCTCACCCTCGGAAACGCGGGCGGCGTGAAGGCTGAGTTAAACGGCAAACCACAAAAGCCATTTGGTCCAAGCGGCAAAGTCGCCCGCGACATCGTGCTGAAACGGTAGTTTTCTCCACCAATCACGTTTCTTCAATCTGTCTTTGCTTGCCTTCTGGGCCTAATCTCCTACAATCCGACTAGCAGATCGGCTGACCGCCAGTCGAATAGCCAATAAATAATTGTGATGCAAGAAACAAGACTGACCCCAATTACTCACTACGTACGGAGATGCTGCGGCGCAATATTGGGCTGCGCAGAGCGTAAGCTCCAATAGCAGCTCTGGGCAGCAAGCAATTGCCACTGCAATGGGTGTGGCTGCAGCCCTCTGGACTCCATGTACCAGTGGCAAAACGGCTGCGGTTCTCTCTGCCGGATTAGGTGCTGGAGCATACTTAGGAAGGCCCTACTGGAATTACTACCCAAAAGGTGATCCAGGATATCCAGCANNNAACTGGCTTACACGCGGCTGGGGCTGGAGTCCGCCTCACGCTCCAGGTGCCCAGGCTGCGAAGAACCTTGCGTTGCCTCCCGGAAACCATGGAACGGCTGTTCGGCCAGTGAATCCGCCTTGGTGGCAACCAGTTGCAGGACCAAGACCGGTACAACCTGCAAATAATCAACCCGGAAAAGGATGGGAGTATAGACCTGGAAGGCTAAGGTTCTAGATGTGGTTATTTAACGTTTCAGCATGGCTTGGGAAGATCTACGCAACACTTACGGGACAGCGACTTGAGGGTAAACCGGTAGTGATAAAGCTGTCGGATACTACAGATCGCAACCTCGAAGGTACGCTATTGCACGGACCAATACACAGCCTCCCACCAGAGACTTTCACGAGTGGGCCGGAAGGCTCGGAGGGGAGAACTAAGCATGGACCTGGTTCACTAATAATTCAACTTACGATGGAGCCGGAGATAAACAGCTTGGGTGCACGGTGGTTTCTCGCTACCCCAAGGTGGGCAGGGCATACTGCCTATCGGCTTTTTATTGCCCCTATAGTTGTATCTCTAGCGAGAATAGAAGGGCCGGCCCCTACACCAGCGGCTTCTTATGACCAGGTTGTTGCCATAGGCATTATCAAGCTTGAGAAAAACTAAAGGGTCGGGAAAGAAAATAGTGCCAGGTTGGATTTCTGATGGTTGGCGTTGCTGAAAAAGAAACAATGAGCGTCGAACGACGAGAATGCATGATCCATCGCGCCACGGCCGATGCGAGTGAGAACTTCTTATTGACGAGTGTGCCGACCGGGGCTCAGGTGCTGCTGATCGACGGGCCATCGGACGCGTACCCCAGAGATCTTCCAGTGCCCGTCACTTTGACGGCAAACCAAGCCAACACGTTGTCCTATCCGGTCTTTCTCCATGAAGTGAGTCAAAACTACTTCCCAATTGCTCAAGGCGGTCAGACCGTGGTGGCACCACCGGACATTCCCGGTTTTTCGATGATGATTCCGGCTGGCACCACGATCACCGGGTGGGATGGGCAGCCGAACGTGAAGGTCTCGGTCGTGCCGGTGCCGATCGATCGGTTGCCGATTCCCCAGCTCCCGCCGAACGTGCAAGCCAAACAAGTCTACATGTTTAACTTCGGGAAGCCGGGTGGTGGGTTTCCGAGTCGGCCCATTCCCATCATCATGCCGAACGATACCAACATGCCGCCCGGCACGCGCATGGACATGTGGTACTACGACGAAGGGCCCACGCCGGATCCGACCGGCCATCAGTGGAAAGTGTACGGGCAAGGCACGGTCAGTGCGGATGGCCTGAGCGTCATTCCCGATCCGGGTGTGGGGCAACCCAAGTTCTGCTGCGGAGGTGGGACTACCGCACCCGGGATTATATCGAGGACATCTGCGCCAGCCCTGCGGCTCTTTAAGGCGGCGAAGAAGGCACTGGACCCTGTGTTATTGCAAGTCGGGATGTTCGCGTTGGACGAGACGGACATGGTCTTATCTGGCCGCATTCCCGTAGCGATCCGCCGAGCCTATCACTCGCAGGACCCGGGTGATCCGATCAATGAGCAACCACCCGCCCGTGAGTTAGTAAACTCCAATGCTTTTGGGTTCAACACGACTCTGATGGAATACGACGATCGGCTTCAAGGCGATGGCAGCGGGCAAACCTTGAGCTATACCTCCGGATTCGATCGCGAACGGCTGTCCCTGCGCGGGGATGGCACCTATCGCACTGATCGCATCCCAGCATTGACTGGCTGGGTCGGGTTGCGCAACCAAGACGGCACTTCGAGCCTTCGAGATACAAACGGCACCGTCCGATCGTTCGGTTCCGATGGCTGGCTCCGCAGTATCACCGATCGGAACGGCAACACCGTCACGATTGTGCGCAACGGAAACCAAATTCAGCAAATTATAGAGCCAAGCGGCCGAGCACTCACGTTTCAGTACACCAACGGCACCATTAGTCAGATTACAGATCCGCTTGGGCGAACGGTCCGTTACACCTACGAAGCCTCTCCGCCACCCTTTGGACAGGCCCAACTGCATTCGGTGGAGGATCCCGCAGGAGCGACTACCACCTACACGTATGATGGCCGGTTTAATCTCCTCACGATCACTGATGCCCGCGGTATCACCTATCTGACCAATACCTATGTCGCTCCCTTAGCCGATCCCACAAGGCGTCCGCTCGATCCAGCGGTTGAGACGCAAACGCTGGCGGACGGCAGTGTGTCGCGCATTGACTATGTGGTGACGAATCAAACTGTCACCCAGGCCACCGTGACGGACGGGCGCGGGAACAAGACCGTGCATCGCTTCAATAGTTTTGGTCATGAAGTGGTGGTAGTCGATGCGTTGGGGCAACAGACCCGGCTGACCCGAGACTATGTGACCAACCGGGTCTCCGAAGTCCGTGATCCACTGAATCGAATTACGAAGTACACCTATGACACCAACGGGAATGTCACGAGTGTGATCGACCCGCAGGGGAATCCGACCCTGAATGAATACGAACCCACATTCAACCGCCTCACGAAGATCACAGATGCCCTGAGTCACGTCACGCGCTTCACGTACAACCCCGCGAACGGTGATCTTCTCACGATGACTGATCCACGAAACCAGACAACCACGGTGACCTACAACGCGGTGGGACAGCCCATCAGTGTCACTGATCCACTGAATAACGTCACCAACTTCGAATACGACACCGTCGGGAATCTGATCGCCACGACCGATCCGGTGGGGAACAAGACTCAGCGCGCCTACGATGTTGTGAGTCGACTCATTACACTGACCGATCCGCGCGGCAAGAGCACACAGTTTGCTTATGACCCTCTGGATCAGGTGATCACTATCACCGATGCTCTCAACGGCGCGACCGGATTCACGTACGATCCTAACGGCAATCTGCTTACGCTGACCGATGCAAAGAGTCAGACCACAACCTACACCTATGACAGTATGGATCGGCTCAAGACCAGAAAAGACTCACTGCCGGCTCATCCGGCCGAAACCTATGACTACGACCTTGCCGGAAATCTCACACGCTTTACGGATCGCAAGAATCAGCAGACCAACTTTACCTACGACCCACTCGACCGACAGACCACGACAAGCTATGCCGACGGCACCAGCGTCGGGTTGACGTACGATGCGGTAGGGAATGTGACAAAACTCACCGACAGCGCTACGGGTGCGATTGACTGGGCGTATGACGTGCTGGATCGTGTGACGCAGGAAGTCACGTCGCAGGGAATTGTCATCTACACCTATGATGCCGCGAGGCGCCGGCTTACGATGCGGGCGAATGCCCAGCAGCCGGTTACCTATGACTACAATGCGAACTCTCAACTTTCCACCGTCACACAGGGCACGCTTTCAGCGACCTTGACCCATGATCCCTTAGGGCGACGCACGCAATTGCAGCGTTCCAACGGCGTCACGACGACCTACAACTACGATCCAGCCTCCCGACTCCTGGGGATCACACATGCGAAGGGGTCCACGGTCCTGGAGCAGTTCACGCAAGGC
Organism: Nitrospira sp. UBA2083; assembly: GCA_002331625.1. GTDB lineage: Bacteria > Nitrospirota > Nitrospiria > Nitrospirales > Nitrospiraceae > Nitrospira_D. Next base: position 16,146 of record DCZN01000024.1, read on the forward strand.
TTTGACACAGCGGATAACAAGAACCAGGTCACCCAGCTCATTCAGTCCGCAACCGCCCTGCCACCTGCGGTTACGGCGGCCTACAATGCCGCCAATCAGCAAACGCAGTTCACCAGCGCGACGCAGAGTTATGACAACAACGGGAACCTGACCAGCGATGGGACGAACACCTATGTCTGGGATGCACGTGATCGGTTGATCGGTATCAGCGGAGAGACCACCGCCATATTCAGCTACGATGCGCTCGACCGCCGTATTGCGAAGACTATTAATGGGGCCACTCGCATTTACCAATACGACGGCGTCGATGTGGTCACCGAATCTGGGGCCTCCAACGCGAGCTACCTCAGCACACTCGACATCGACGAACCGCTAGTGCGCCAGACTTCAGGGGGGAACGAGTTTTATCTCACGGACTATCTGGGCTCGACGGTCGCCCTAACCAACGATGCCGGCGCCGTCACGACGACCTATGCGTATGGGCCGTTCGGCACAACGACGGTCACAGGGCCTTCGACCAATCCGTTCCAATTCACCGGACGAGAGAACGACGGCAATGGTCTCTACTACTACCGTGCTCGATACTATAGCCCGTCACACAGCCGGTTCTTGAATGAAGACCCCTTGGAGTTTAGCGCGGGCGATCCGAACCTGTACGCCTATGTCTTCAATAACCCGACGAACCTGATTGATCCGTTCGGCGAAGCGGCGAAGAAGTGTAGAGGCGGTGCAGTAAAGACAGCTTCCAAGTTTGCCCAGAAGGGAGGAAAGTCTGGATCGTCAGGGAATTCGGGGAATGCCAGAGGAATTGGAGGAAAAGGATGGCGTGGAGACAAGGCATGGAGAGACGCGGTCAATACTGTCGATAGAGGTGGAACGATACCGGATATCAATGGGAAAATTCCTACAGTTAAGGAGGCAACTGATCTGATTAAGGCAGCAGGTGGAAAGATAGACCGGATTGACCAACCACACCCTTTCCCCAATCCACACAATTTTCCACATATTAACTATACGACTCGATCTGGCAAGAAGGGAACGATTGCAATTCAGTGAAGGAAGACACAAATGTCTGTACATATGGCAAAAAATGATAAACAAAGACAGATCTTTCTGAAAGTAATCACAGCGTGGAAACTTGCCGGACTAGATCTTGGTGTAAAGGTGATGGCGCCATTTGATATACGATCTGGCTCAAAGGTGATTACCTACGCAGCGGCTCTTCCTGATTTTGGGGGTAAGAACGGAATGCTAGTAGGAGTGCTTTTCCCTCCAGAGCATGAGCTTGACGAAAGTGCTAAACACGCCGCTGACATTGCAGGCAAGTACGTTTCATTCATAAATGCTGAAGCGTATGAAGAGTACAAGAAGGACGTCTTCAAAGATGCTTTGCGTGATTGGGGATATTTTGGTGCTCCGAAGCATAAGCCTAAGTGGATGGGGGAGGACACCATCGAATAGTAGGGGAAAAGCAAAACATTGGGAGAAGATAAGGAGGCATGACTCATCCAGACAGCCTGATGTGCGAGAAAAATCTTTGAGGCCGAGCGGCATCCTAATCGACAGCGTAACCGCTTGCGTGAAGACGAGTACAACAGGCTCGGGATTGAAAATGAGACCCACGGTCTTGGCAATTAAGGAGAGGTAATGCCTGAACTGAGATTCATCATGAACCGTGAGGACGAGCTGGAGTTCATACGGATCATTTTTGCGCTAACTGGCCGCTTGATTCCAGGATTGCATTACCAAAGCTCGCAGTATGTGGAGCTGGTAACGGAGAAAGAGTATCTCGCATCCCGGAAAGAGACCGTGCAGTATTTTATCGTTTCTAAGCGATTTCAAAAGACAAAGTTGTGCATGGATTATTTTGAAAAGAGCGGAGAACGTCATTATTTCATTGCACAGAAAGAGGGAGGCCCGGAGATTCGGTTTTCCCAAACGAATGCCTCGCATACGGATGGTCGCAAGATCCTTCGGGTCGGGTGTCTTAGCCACTACGCCTCGTATTGGCTTCGGGCCTATCAACCCGGTGACCCGCCGGTAAAAGCCTCGCCGGAGCTGAAAGCTTACTATCAAATGTTAGTTAAGCACATCAAGCAGCGCGCGAAGATCGTGAAAGGACGCTCGGGCAAGTACCGGTTCTACTTGTGTGAGGGAGCGCGACAGGAAGTTGAACGGGGAGAGGCTGAGCTGGATTTATGGTAGTGCCCAACTGTGGACCTATGATGGGCAGATGTGAAGACCACATCACTCTGTGATACCTGACGACTGAGGAAACTGATGCGTGAGATGACAAATCCTTTTGCTCTTTGGTTCGTTGCAGCAGTGCTGCTTATCAGCCCGGTGGTGACTTTGGCTGACCAAGCTCAATACATCTACGACGACCTGGGTCGGCTCTCGCAAGTGATCGATGGGCAGGGAAATGTCGCGACGTATACGTACGACGCCGTCGGGAATTTGCTGTCCATCACGCGCAATACCGGTGGCGTGGGCGCGCCGACGATCACGGCCTTCACGCCGAACACCGGCAATGCCGGCACCTCCGTCAACGTCTCGCTCACCGGCACGAACCTCACCGGCGCGTCACTCGCCACGAATAATCCTGGCATTCTCGTCCGCAATGTGGTCACGACGCCAACCTCGATTGCGGCCACGTTTCAAATTGCGTTCAGCGCCGCGCCTGGTGCTGCAACCGTGACTGTGACAACGACCACCGGCTCCGCCACGACCTCCTTCTCGGTGAATGCGTCCGCTCCCGTGCTGACGGCCGTGACGCCGACCTCCGGTCCGGTCACCCGCATGGTCACGATCACCGGCAACGGGTTTAGTGCGACACCTGGGCTAAATCAGATTAAGTTCAATGGACTCACCGCGACGACTCTGTCGGCTACGGCGACGACACTCACCACGCAGGTGCCGGCAGGTGCGACGACCGGTCCCGTGACGGTGACCATCGGTGGATTGACATCAAACGGAGTCAATTTTACCGTCGCCAATGCGGGTCCACCCCCGACGTTGACGGCGGTCTCACCGAATGTCGGCTCCGTGCAAGGCGGCCAACAAACCACCTTGACCGGCACGAACTTCGTGTCCGGGACGACGGTCAAGATCGGCAACAAGCCGGCGAGCGTGCTCACGTTGGTGTCGGCAACCACAATGATCGTGCAAGTCCCGGCCTCGGTGTCCGGTCCGGCCGATGTGGTAGTGACGAACTCGAATGGTGATGCGGTCCTCCAGAACAGCTATACCTATCTCTCCGGCGCGCCGCAGAAGATCGGGTTCATCACGCCGACCATGGGATTGATCAATATTCCGCGCAACACACCGGTCACCGTCTCCTTCTCCCGTCCGGTCGATCGCGCGACGGTCACCACGAGCACCTTTGCCTTCACCCAAGGGGCGACGCCCGTAGCAGGCACCTTTGGCTTTGCGTTTGGCGATACCGTCGTGACCTTCAGGCCATCGGCCACGGCCTTAGCAGCGACAACAGCCTATACGCTGTCGCTCACGCAGGGGATCAAGAGTGTGGACGGCGTGCCGTTGGATGGCCCCTTCACCGGCTCCTTTACGACCGGCAGCGGCAGCGACACCGTCTCGCCGACGGTGACCATCACCCCAGCGAATGGCGCGACGAACGTGCCGTTCAATACCTCGATTGTCCTGACCTTCTCTGAACCGATCAATCCAAACACAGTCAATGCCGCCACCGTGATCGTCACGAGCCAAGGGGAGACGCGCGTCGGCACCATTACATTTGGTCAACAGAATACCTTCGCCGTCTTTACCCCAGCCTCGCCCTTCTTCCCGACTGCCTCGGCCACGGTGACCGTGCTGGGCCAGGTGACCGACATGGCGGGGAACCAACTGCAAGGCACTGGTGGGGTGGGCACGAGCGTCATCTCCACTTTCACCACGAGCAGTGTGGCTGATCGCTTGCCGCCGGTGGTGCTGCAACTCTTGCCGATCAACGCGGCGACGGGCATCAGCCCACGCACGACGATCATTGCCACGTTTAGTGAATCGGTGAATCCCAACACGATTACCCCGACCAGCTTCCGGGTGACGAGCGGGGGGACGCCGATCGCCGGGGTCTATCTTTTATCAAACCTGAATCAGACCATTACCTTTATTCCGGACAGTCCCTTGCCGCCGGTGGCGACGGTGAACGTCTCAATCAGCAGCGTGGCGGATGTGGTCGGCAATACGGCAATACGCAATACTAACGGTGCTGCACCGCTGCTCATGAGGCATGGATGGCGTCGGTGAGGCACAAAGGTGTCACGAAAAAGCTAAAGATAGGGGATTAGAGTTGTCTAAGCCACATAAATGCCGAGATTTTTTCGCTTCATTTTTGTAGATATTGGCACAAGGTTTGAACTCCTGAAGTCATGTAGGAACGTGAGCCGTGTGGGGTAGAGGATGTTTTCTTGACAGGAATTTAGAGCCATTGGTATAGTCCGAACGTTTTACCTGGCATTTGAGAATTGCGAAGACGAGTCGGCGGCCTGAGGTTCCATTCAGGCTCGGTGGGTTTAACACAAAGGAGGACGTGTGATGGGGTATCTGTCCAAGTTTTTGGGAATCAGTGCGGCAATTATGCTCCTCTCGGTATCAGTCGTGGGAGCAGAGGAAAAAGAGCCAACCAAGCCTCGCGTTCCTCCGGATCAGATTGCGGATGCGAAGGCGCTGAAGAATCCGGTCGCCTCGACTCCGGAGAGCATTGCGAAGGGGAAGGCGCTCTATGAAGGGAAGGGGACCTGCTTCAATTGCCATGGTAAGGCCGGCGATGGCCAGGGTGAAGCCGGAAAGATTCTGAACCCAAGCCCACGAGATTTTACGAACTGCAAGTTCCACAAGAAGCGGAAAGATGGCGAGCTCTTCTGGGTGATCAAGAACGGCAGCCCCGGAACGGGAATGGTGTCGTTGATCCCGGCTGCCATTACGGAAGAAGAAGCTTGGACGATCATCAATTATGAGCGGAGCTTCTGCAAGGGCGAGTAATCGCTCAGGAAGAGCTTTACAAGGGTGACGAGCGAGATAGGGGCGGGAAGGGAACTTCCCGCCCCTTTTTTATTATCAGCCTGCGGTCATGAGTTGGGTTTCTGTGACTCTGTTCGATAGTGCCTGTGAAACCTCAACGATTCTCATCCTTTCGCGATGGAGTTGCGATGTCTGACCGGCTCGAAGTGTGGCCCCCCCATTGGAGGGGACCCTGGGAAATACCGTCCACAACCGCATAAGGGGATTGCGCGTTGCATACAAAAAAGAGTACAGTCCGCCAAGCAATCTAGGACAGGGATAACGCTCACACGAGGTGATTACCACAACGAGCCGTCGGGTTTCTTATTGGAACAAATAGGAGGGCGACTATGCACAGCCTATGTCCGTGGGTGAAGTGCCGAGGAGCAGTTGTAACAGCATCGCTCGCGCTTGTCTCAGCGGGAATTCTTTCCAGTGTTGTTACCGAAACGAGTTACGCCGGAGAGAGTGGTCTACCTTCGGCTGTGGCGGCAGCCGACCTCGAATACAACGGCCGGATCGCTGTTGGTGGAGCCCCCGTCACGGCGTCGATTACCACACCGAACAAGAATGGTGTCGTCCTCTTCGAAGGTACCGCAGGCCAGCGAATCAATATCGGCTTCAGCGGCGTGAGTCTCACGCAGTTCAAGGTCTCGGTGTTTGGACCGGATGGTGGGGTCGTGGCGACTCAGCCCTCCGCGGTGAAGCAGTACTATGCGACCATGTATCGTGCCCCGTCCTCAATCACCCAGGTTCAAACATCCACGACCTCCTATCTCCTTGCCGACGATACATCAGGTGCCTGGATCTCTTCGAGTGAGATGAACGGCAGCAGTCTGGATCTTGTGGAGCTGCCCACGACAGGAACGTATGCGATCTTTATTGATCCGAGCAGTACCTACACCGGGAGCGTCACGATCACGGTTTCCAATGAGGTGGGAGGCACGATTACCCCTCAGGGTTCATCGGTGCCGGTATCCATCAGCCGGGCTGGTCAGAATGCTCGCTATTCATTTTCAGGCAGCGCCGGTCAAGCCGTGAGTTTGCAACTGAGTGATGTGACGATCAGAAGCGGATATGTCTCCATCGTCAAACCAGACGGAACCCTTTTGGGTAAGCCGATTTCGTTTGCGCATGCGGGGGCGGTGCTCGATGCGCAAGTCCTTCCGACGTCCGGCACGTATGCGGTCCTGATCGATCCGGAGTTGAGCTATACGGGCAATGTGAAGCTTGCGCTCTACAACGCCCCGGATCTGCTCGGCAACATCATGATCGACCAAATGGCGGTGACCCCGACCTTAACCGTACCGGGTCAACGAGCGCTCTATACGTTCAATGCATCGGCCGGCCAATGGGTGAATCTCGGCCTCACAGGGGTCTCGATTGCCTCAAGTACGCTCTCGATCTTGAAACCGGATGGCAGCACCTTGGCGTCGACGACGATTGGTCCTAGCGGCGGTAGCCTCGACCCAAGTATGGCCTTGCCTGAAACGGGAGCGTATACCATCGTGGTGGATCCGGTGAGCAATCACACCGGGAGTATGACGCTCGCCCTTTCTGCTCCAGCCACAGGGACGATCGCCCTCGATGGGGCACCGGCGACGGTCAGTCTCAACAAACCAGGCAAGACGGCGCGGTATACCTTCACTGGCAATGCGGGACAGTGGGTGACGCTCGGTCTGACCTCGGTGGGGCTCACCTCGAGCAGTATTTCGCTCCTGAGCCAAGACGGAACCTCCCTTGCATCCACTTCCGTGGGTACGGCGGGTGGGGCACTGGAAATCCCCAACCCGTTGCCTGTCACCGGGACCTATACTGTCCTGGTTCGCCCAGGCGGACCCTACACCGGTAACCTGACCATGACTCTCTCGACGGAGGTGTCGGACTCGTTGAAGATGAATGCGGCGCCCAGGCCGATCATGATCAGCCGAGCCGGTCAGAGCGGTCGGTATACGTTTGCAGGCACCGCCAATCAGCAGGTCACGATTAAGGCCACCAATAATAAGTTCGGCAACGTGACGGTAAATCTCTATACGCCGAGCGGGGTTCTGCAAGCCGGGGCCACGAGCTCCGCGTCCAGCTTTTCCCTCAATACTGTGACGCTGGCGACAACGGATACGTATACGATTACCATCAACCCCGCGATGACGGACACGGGGAGCATTCAGCTGCAGGTCATGAGCCAATAGCAGCCGTGCGTGAGCGGAGGCGAGTCATCGCCTCGACTCAAACCGTGACAGATCCTAAGAGGGTGGGGAGGTAACTCCTCACCCTCTTTTGTTGTGAAGTATCGACGGAGTCTGTAGAAGGGTGCTTCAGAGTCAGCCACGGGGGGAGGGGAGAAGGAGAAGCCCGGTCCCTCGTGCCATTTTCAGCGGTAGACATCTCTACGGTTTCCGATCTTGACGACAAGGACAATGAGCGCCTTGCCTCGAATCGTGTAGATGATCCGGTAATCACCTTCTCGGATTCGATAGAGTCCTCTTCTCCGGCCAGTTTCTTCACGCCCTGCGGCCGAGGATTTTCATGGAGTGACGTGAGCCGTTTGACCATGCGTTTCTGAGCCGAGTCGATCAGAGACGTGAGTTGTCGTTCGGCAGGTGGGGCGAGGAGAATGGAATAGGGCATTGGGAAGAACTAGAGGCCAAGGTCTTTCAGTACCACATCGAGGGATTTCGCCCCCTTTTTCTTCGTCTCAGCCAGAGCGGCACGTGCATCGATGAGGTCAATCCGATCTCCTAGTTCTTCAAGGAGTCGCAAATCATCAATCGGTACCACTGCGGCGATGTCTTTTCCCCTTCGACGCACCACCATACGCTCTTTCCCATATGCGGCACGATTGATCGTATCTGCAAATCCCTGCCGTGCTTTACTGGCTGGCAGATGGGCCATGGCTCTCTCCCGTGAGGAGGGGTAGCTTAGGGCGTTTCTGAAGCGGGCAGGGAAGGCAGGGTGGTGAGGACCACATCGGCCGCTTTGTCGTCGGGCTTTAGCAGGGGGATGATCTGGGGATGCTGCGCAGCTCCAAACTGCGATTTTGACGCCCACGCAACTTTTTGCCGCACGTATGCGCTGATCTCCCCGAGGGTCACCTTCCCATTGTGATTCGTGTCCGCCTCACCGCGAAGGCCGCGCAACAAGTAGTACGTGAACAGTCCGTGCTGATGTCCCTCGTCCTCGATTCCTTTTCCGATCCCCTCCACGGCAATCAAGCGGATGGCACTGTCGCCGTGCAAATCCCATTGTGGGGTGATCGGTGTCTTGGCGTTGTCTTGAATCGGGGAGATGTTCCCGTCGAAGACAAAGATGGCTTGTTGCGGGTTGAGTCTTGCGAGGACGGACTCGATCGACTTCAGCCGGTAGAGCGTAGTGACACCCCTTGTCCCATCATAAGGGACCAGAAAGATCTCTCCTGCTGGGGACACCATGGCGTGACCGGAAAAATAGATGAGGACGACGCCATTTTTCATGGGACGTGTCGGGAGCCATTCGAGGAGCGCCTTTTGAATTTTCGAATGGGTCGCCTTGCGGTCCGTCAAGAGAGAAATGTTGGACGACGGAATGCCCCCGAGGGTCTGAAAATACTGGGCCACCGTCTCCGCATCTTGCGAAGCATACTTGCGGGATGGGATGTGCTGATCAGCGTAGGAACTGAGACCAATGGCAACGACGGAAATATCTGGGTGTCGCACGTTGGATGCCGGTGCCGGGACGTGAACGATATTGTCACCTCTGGATCCGGTTGGGGCGATCGTAAATGAGAGCGTTTGAGGCGGAGCGGCTGATCCAGTGAGTTCGGACACATCGATACGAATCTGGGCCTGCAGGGCCTGGACAAGGAGCGGCAAGGTCGCGACAAACTCCAGGGATTTCGTCTGGCCCGCCATCAGCGGAGGGACTCTCAACACGGTGGTGGGGAACCGCTCGATCGCTGCTGGGGTTCCGGACACTGTGGCCGACGCATGCTCCACGGGGACAGTTCCCGTATTGACGATATCAACCCGTACCCGGATATGCTCGCCACCCTCAAAAATGAGATCGCTATTCTCGTCGAGCAACATCGCCTTGAATCGGAGAGAGCTCGGAGGGGAAGGGGATCTGTGTTCCTGCGATCCAGTTGTGGAGCCGGAGGCTGAAGCGATGATCGGGACTGCCGGTGATCCTGGAGTGGCCTCGGTCGAGCCGAAGTTGCTGTGTCCTTCAGCCGCCTGTCGTGCATGGAAGGCGATGCGGGTCGCAAATTCGACGGCGGCGTCACGGATAAAAGGATCGATGACATAGTTGCAATTCTTCGACAGCTGTTCGAGTCGCAGCCGTTCCTGGCGAGCAACCGTAATGTCAGTTTGGCGGAGCAACGCTCCTGTTCGGTCGTGGACACGCGCGATTGCGTTGAGCTGCAAGACCGCCGGGGCTCGGTCGTACAGCGCCTCTTTATTCAGGTTAAACGACGAGTCGACCAGATCGACTTGAACGACATGATCGGGCGAGATGGCGCTCTGATCGCCTTCCGAAACCACCCGATCGAAGGTGTGACGCATGCCTGCTTGTAAGGCCTCGATCAGTTGTGTTCCTAGGGGGAGTTCTTGGATTTGGCCACAGGAATCCGTATAGCGCAGCGTGAGATCCTTGAGCGAAGATGACGTTTCCAGTTTGGCGCTGGCCGGGAGGGGAGTTCCCATGGGGGGAAACTCAAGATGTTGGGCGCAGGCGGTGAGAAGGAGCAGCGTGCTGCCAATCCACACCCCCGACATCGCACCGATACGAGTGAGTCGTGTACCTGGGATCACTGCCTGGCCTATGCTAATCGGCTGTTTCTCGCGTCAGCCACGGTACTGGAAACCTCACACGAATGCAACCGGCTCGGTAGCGGTACGATGAACCGAGAGACGGGTTTCCTGTATGAGGAGGAGGTGACGCCCATGACGTCTCATGACAAGAAGCGAGGCCGCCCTTTTCCTCTTTGAAGCCTATCGGATGAGTAGTGTAGAATGGATTATTCTTACGGTTATCATGTCCAATAGGACTCTGGAAGAGAGTCACACCCTGGAGGAATTCAGATATGCTCAAGTGGACTCAGCAAGCGACGAACGTGCTCATGGGTTGTGGATTAGCCGCGTGTGCTCTTGTCGGAAGCGGATGCGCGTCACCCGTCTCGGCCGCAGGAGTTCCTCCAGCATGGGCCCAAGGGTTTTCGGATATCGTCAAAAAGACCACCCCGGCCGTGGTGAATATCGCCGTGACCGGCGGTGGAGAAGGTGGTCGACGCCGCGGTGGAATTCCTCCGTCCCCACCGCCGTTTGGAGTTCCTCCTGGGGATGAGCCGGGAGGAGAGTCACCGACCCCGCCTCCGATTCCACACGGTCCACCGACACCACACGGCCGTCCTGATCAGAGTGCCGGTTCCGGGGTCATTGTGGATGCGAATGGGTTCATTGTGACGAACAATCATGTCGTTGAAGGAGCGACTCAAATTACCGTGACACTGAGTGATCGGCGCGAGTTTTCTGCCAAGGTCATTGGCACCGATCCCAAGACTGATTTGGCGGTGATCAAAATAGAGGTCAAGGATTTGCCGTCGCTCAAGTGGGCTGAGTACGAGAAACTCCAAGTTGGAGATCTCGTGTTGGCGGTCGGGAGCCCGTTTGGCCTCAGCTCGACGGTGACACTCGGCATTATCAGCGCCTTGGGGCGTGGCAATGTCGGGATTGCGGACTATGAGGATTTTATCCAGACTGATGCCGCCATCAATCCCGGAAATTCTGGTGGTGCGCTCGTCAATATGAACGGGGATCTGATCGGGATCAATACCGCGATCTTCTCGCGTACAGGTGGGTCCGAAGGGATTGGGTTTGCCATTCCGAGCAGCATCGCGCTGGATATTGTCGATAGCCTCCAAAAAACAGGCAAGGTGGTTCGTGGGTGGATGGGGGTCGCGATTCAGGAGATCACGCCGGCNNATAACGCCGGCTTTGGCAAAATCGTTCAAGCTTCCGGATCAGCGAAAAGGTGTGTTGATCAGCGACGTGAATGAAAATGGTCCTTCCTATGCGGCAGGTATCAAACGTGGTGACGTGGTGGTCGCGTTCAACGGTAAAGAAGTCCAGACCGTCAGTCAGCTGCGCAACCTCGTGGCCAGAACGGTCGTCGGGAAAGATGCACACGTGAAGGTTGTACGCGAAGGGAAGGAGCAGGTCATCTCCGTGAAGGTCGCGGAACGCCCGTCCGATGAGATGTTGGCAAAGAAGGAGCCGGGGCCACCCAAGGAACCGGAGAGCACGATTAAGCCGCCGGACAACGTGCTGGCGTCGTTGCGCGTCCAGGCGTTGGATAACGCGCTGATGAGTCAATTGAATATCCCGTCGAAGACAGTCGGTGTGGCGATCACGTCGGTGGAGCCCGGAGGGCAGGCAGAAGCGGCCGGCTTACAGCGTGGGGATGTGATTCAAGAAGTGAATCACGAAACGGTCAAGACGCTCAGCGATTACCAGAAGGCGGCGGAGAAGATCAAAAAGGATGAACTTGCGGTGTTGCTGGTGAATCGGCAGGGGAACAGCCTGTTCGTGGCGATCAATCCCAAGTAAGAAGCACAGAGGACTCTGTCGCTCGCTCGCTCGATCTGTTGATTATTGGAAGCCCAATCGTCGGATCGTCGGGTCGACAGATTCCGGAACTTGCGAGGGCCAGTGCTGAACCAGTTGCACCAGTGGCTGCAAGATTCGATCTTTAAGCCGCTGGAAGATAAAAAAATGCCGGTGATGGAACACCTGGTGGAATTCCAGGTCCGGCTGACCCGTGCGGTGATCGTGCTGGCAATCATCTTCATGGGGACCTTCTTCTATGCCGAAGCCTTGGTCAAATGGCTGCGCGTTCCGCTCCAGAACATGTTCGTTCCCAGTACATTGACGTGGGAGCCCACCGATCTCCCGACCGTTCCGTTCGTATTTCTTGCCCCGGCGGAAGCCCTCTGGCAGAACGTGAAGGTGGCAGGGTTGTGCGCCATCGTGTTGGCCATGCCGTATTTGTTGTTTGAGGTGTGGCGATTCGTCGTCCCAGGACTGCACGCCCAGGAGCGACGGTTTGTGGGGCCGTTCGTGTCTGCGAGTGCAGGAGCATTCTACGCCGGAGCCGGCTTTTCATTTTTTTTCGTGCTGCCGTTTGCCTTGAATTTTTTGATTTCGTACGGAGTGAACTCCGGATTTATGCCCCAGATTTCCATCGCGCAGTATGTCGGGTTTGCGCTTTGGTTCTTGATGGTCTTCGGCCTGATCTTTGAAGTGCCGTTGGCGCTCACGCTGATGGCAAAGCTGGGCTGGGTCGACGCCCCGTTCTTGATTCAATACTGGAAGTGGGCACTGTTAGGATCATTTGTTATTTCTGCCATCTTGACCCCTACACCGGACCCATTTAATCAAACATTGATGGCGGGCCCCATGTTCCTGCTCTACTGGGTCGGCATCTTCGGCGCGAAAGTGTTTGGGAAGAAAGCATCAGCGGAAACCGGCCAACCTGGAGTTCCCGCCGTAGCGATGGCAACAGCCGGGGGCAGTGCTGCAGGGATGTCGATGCCGAAATCATCGGGTGATGAGTATGTTGGTGTTCCCGGAGGGCGACCTCACTGATGTTGGCCCGTGCCATATGCTGATACGGTATGGCTCATGCGAGAAATTTCGCTTTTGAATAACCTCCTGTGTGATCGGGGCAAGAGGCAGTCTGTTTGCCGGAAAGAAACACAATGGCACGTGAACTGAACGTCATCAGCAACAGCGGAAACGGGGATGCCTGTACGTATATGTGGGCCTGCGCCATCTGTGATGAAACCGAGCGGTGTCAAAAAGATAAGGAAGGGCATAGTCGCTGGCTTGTCGCGAAGCGGATGGAGCGGATCGAATACAAAGTGCTCATCATGAGCAACAAGGGCGGTGTGGGCAAGAGTACCTGTACCACCAACATCGCCGTGAGCCTTGCTCTCAAGGGATGGCATGTCGGGATCTGCGACATGGATATCCACGGTCCGAATATTCCTAAAATGGTCGGAGCCGAAGGACAGAAGCTCAAGATCAGCACCTCCGGTGGAATTATTCCCTTTCAGGCCTATAATTTGAAGATCGCCTCGATGTCATTTCTGCTGCAGAACTCGGATGATCCCATCATCTGGCGGGATGCCTATAAGTATGAATTCATCAATCAACTGCTCGGCGGAGTGGACTGGCAGGATCTGAATTTTCTCCTGATCGATCTTCCGCCCGGCACCGGGAACGAGTCAGTCACGACGATCGATTTGCTCGGTCAGGTCAGCGGTGCCGTCATTGTCACCACTCCTCAGGAAGTGGCGTTACTCGACTCGCGCAAGTCGGTGACGTTTTGCAAGGATAGTGAGGTGCCGATCATCGGGATCGTCGAAAACATGAGTGGGCTTGAGTGTCCACACTGCCATACGCATATCGATGTATTCCGGAAGGGCGGCGGGGAAGCCTCGGCGAGTGATATGGGAGTTCCGTTCTTGGGGCGAATTCCGCTCGACCCGGATGTCGTCACCCAGTCAGATGCAGGGGAACCTTTTGCCCTCTTCAATTCTGATACACCCACGGCGGAGGCCTATCATCAGATTGCCAATCAGGTCGAAGCCTTTTGCAAGAAGGGGGCATCGCTCCTGAAGGTCGGGAAGCAGACGACCGGACCGATGAGAGGAGTCTCTCAGTGAAAACCGCCGATGCCCTGACCGGATTGACCCTCCTGCACGATGCGCAACGCGTGGTACTTGAAGCGGCACCCGTCCTAGGACTTGAAAAAATCTCCATCCTGGATGTCTTGGGCCGTGTGCTGGGCGAGGATATTATTGCTGAGCGCGACAATCCCCCGTGGGACAATTCAGCGATGGATGGGTTTGCTGTACGGTGGGAGGACATCAAACAGGAACGGGATATTCAGAAACCAGTGACACTCTCGGTTATCGAAGACGTTCCTGCCGGTACGATGCCGTCAAAGGCTGTCGGTCCCGGACAAGCGATCCGTATCATGACCGGTGCGCCGATTCCTCGAGGGGCCGATACTGTCCTTAAGGTTGAAGACACGGAACATACCCAGGAGTCGGTGCGTGTGTTTAAAGTGGAACCAAAGGGAGCCAATATCAGGCCGCAAGGCGAGGACGTGACGAAGGGCGACTGCATCATCGAAAAGGGGACCAGGATACGTCCAAGCGAAGCTGGAATGTTGGCGATTCTGGCAAAGTCGTTCGTCTTTGTGTACCAGCGGCCACGCGTCGCGATCCTGTCGACCGGCGACGAATTGGCTGATTTGGATGAGCGGTTCAGTGAGGAGAAGATTATTAATTCGAACAGTTATGGGATTGCCGCGGCGGTGCAGGAAGCGGGTGGGGTTCCGCTCTTGCTCGGTATCGCGCGGGATACCCCTGCGGCGCTGAAAGAGAAGATCTCCCATGGCTTACATGCGGATATCCTTGTCCTATCGGGCGGGGTGTCGATGGGTGACTATGACTTTACCAAAGCCGTCTTTCGGGAACTCGGCGCTGAGATGAATTTTTGGAAACTCGCCATCCGGCCTGGTCAGCCGTTGGCCTTCGGGAAAATTCAGGGCAAGCTCGCGTTCGGTCTCCCGGGTAACCCGGTGTCATCGATGGTGACGTTTGAACAACTGGTGCGACCAGCGCTATTGAAGATGAGCGGATGTCGGAGCTATGGACGCCCGGTGGTGCAAGCCATCTTTCAGGAAACGTTTTCCAAACGTCGCGATCGTCGGCATTTCCTGCGAGGGATTCTGACGAGGGAAGACGGGGTCTTCAAGGTCCGAACGACCGGAGATCAGGGTTCCGGTATTCTCACCTCGATGGTCAAAGCCAATTGTCTGATCGATGTGCCCGTGGAAGTCGAACGGCTGAATCCCGGTGACGAGATCACGGTCCAGCTCTTAAGTGGCGAGGCCTGGCTGAGCAAAACCGAACAGATCCATTCCGGAACCCATCGTCTCTCCTGTTGTTAAATGAAAGAACTCCACGGTCACAGTATGTCCATTCCAATCGTTTCTTTTATCGGCCGGTCGAACAGCGGCAAGACGACGTTAATCGAGCGTGTCATTCCTGCGCTCGTGCGGGCTGGATATCGTGTCGCGACCGTCAAGCACACGGGCCACGGATTTGATCTTGATACGGAAGGAAAAGATAGTTGGCGTCATAAACGCGCCGGCGCCAGCAGTGTCGTCGTCGTGTCCAAGGGGAGTCTCGCCTTGTTTGCCGATGTTTCAGCGCAGCTCAAGGTCGAAGAGGTTCGTGACCAATTCTTGGATAGTTCGTATGATCTGATCATCGCCGAGGGCTGGAAAAGTGAAGGCTATCCGAAGATCATCGTGGTTCGGGATCAGTTGGGGGAAATCTCCTACTCGTCCGATGGGCTGCTCGCGGTGGTGTCCGATAAGCCGATCGACCTTCCGGTGCCGGTGTTGCATCTGGACGATGTGGACGGTGTGGCTGGTCTCTTGATGAGGCAATTCCCCCTGCGACGCCGGGAGCATGAGCTGGACGTCTAAGGCCACGCTAGCGTTGAGTCTCGGTGTCGGAGCAGTCGCTCTGATTGGGGTTGCGATTCCGCTGACGGATCAGCCGGAGTTCTGTGCCGGGTGCCATACCATCGCTCCTTCCTACGAGAGTTGGGCACGATCCACTCACAAAGATGTGAGTTGTGTTGCCTGCCATGTGAGACCGGGTCTCCATGGGTGGCTGACCGATAAGGTCTGGGCGGGCGCGAAGGATGCGGCCATTTATCTGATGGGAACACCGACGGATGCCCACAATCTGGTCGCGAAAGTGGATTCAGCAACATGTCTGAGCTGTCATCGCCATATCCTTCGTGTCTCAGAAATCGCCCCGCGCGATCTTCCGGTACCCGTGAAGGAAGTGGGTCTGGTCGTGCCGCATCGGCAGCATATGGAGGCTTTTCTGGTTCGTGGACAAGCAGAAGGCTGTACCACCTGTCATTCCGGCGTGGTGCATGATGCACCCATCAAGGGTTATCCCATCGTGATTCCACGAGGTCATGTGTCCGCCGACAGCATGCCCTGGTATCCGGCCCATCCAGAAGGGTCCTATCTTCGCACCAGAGCGCTCAGCGATTGTTTTCGCTGCCATGATGGAAAGACTCAACATGGCGGGAAGGTGTTAGACCGAAAATGTGAGACGTGCCACCTTCCCGACAAGGTCAGCGGCGCTCTGTTGTTCAACTGATCAAGCGGCGTGATAGGCCTGATGACGAGCCCCGTTCTGAAAGCATCACAACTGACGAAGCGGTTTGGTGAGTTTACGGCGGTGGACGGCGTGTCGTTCGAGATCAGGCCCGGGGAAATTCTCGGATTATTGGGACCCAACGGAGCCGGCAAGACAACGACCATTCAGATGCTGTTGGGGCTGGTCACGCCAACTTCGGGATCCATCGAAGTGTTTGGCCTCAATCTCTCAACCAGTCGGGAGACCATTCTGCAACAGGTCAATTTTTCCTCCACCTACATCGCCATGCCACAATCGCTGACCGTCGAAGAAAATCTGTGGGTGGTGGCGAGGCTCTATGGAGTGTCCGATATTGCTCAACGGATCGATCGGGTGGTGAAGAAATTGGAGATGGATGAATTCCGACATAAGGTCACGAGGAAGTTGTCCTCCGGTCAGATGACGAGACTGACATTAGCAAAGGCGTTTCTTACGGAGCCGCGCATTCTATTCCTTGACGAACCGACTGCGAGTCTGGATCCCGACATTGCGTACAAGATCCGATCCTTGCTGAAAGAGGAGCGACAATCCTCCGGACTGAGCATCCTCTATACGTCACACAACATGCGTGAAATGGAAGAAATGTCCGATCGGATCATCTTTCTTCAGCGTGGTCGTCTGGTGGCTGAGGGGACTGCGCAGGCGATTGTCGAACAGTTTGGCAAAGCGGACTTAGAGGAAGTCTTCCTGAAGCTTGCTCGGGAGTCGGACACCCCGTTGTCATGATGATGAAGCTCGTTCTCGATCTGGGTGGAGGATTTCTTACGGGCGGACTGCTCATCAGCACCGCCTGGGGGCTCTTCTGGCTTGTGATTAGTCTGGTAGGGTTTCACCGAGGGACCTGTCGCGGGAGTATTGTGCTGAAGAGTCTGGTCGGCGGAGTTGTGCCGTTTTCACTGGTCGCCGCGCTCATGTGGTGGATCGGCGGAATCGAACAGATCACGCTCTGGTTTGGAGTAGGCCTGGTAGGGGTGCCGACGGTGCTCTCGGGGATGTGGGTACGGCGGATGCCGGATGGACGACGGGCGGGGGCGCATCTGGCGGCGGGGGTCCGACATCTCATGTCGGAGATCCTGGGCTCCCATCAAGGATGCGGCGGATGTCACCATGATCATGAGACGTGCCCATGAAATTGTACAGAGTCACGGCACTGGTCCTCAGGCATCTGTATCTCTATCGGAGAAGTTTGCCGAGGATCATGGAGATTTTTTACTGGCCGTTTCTGGATCTCGTGATCTGGGGATTTATCACGCTCTATCTCGCACGTTATCAAACCCAGGTTCCAGGGTTTGTGACATTTTTTCTGGGAGCGCTCATTCTCTGGGACATGTTATTCCGTGCGCAGCAGGGGATCACGATCACGTTTCTTGAAGAACTCTGGGCGCGCAATCTCATGAACTTATTTGCCAGTCCCCTGAAGCCGAGCGAATTTCTGGCAGCTACCATGGTCATGAGTGTGATGAAGGTCACGATGGTTTCGATCGTTATGGGGGGATGCGCCCTGGTCTTCTATTCCTATAACGTTTTAGTGATCGGTTTGTGGCTTCTCCCCTTTGTGCTGAACCTTGTCGTGACCGGCTGGATTATCGGCGTATTCACGACGTCGCTCATTATGCGATTCGGACAGGAAGCGGAAGTCCTCGCCTGGAGCATGGTGTTTTTATTCCAGCCGATCTCCTGTGTCTTCTATCCCATGGAGGTCCTCCCCGTATGGCTGAAGGGGATTGCGTGGGCAAACCCGGCCGCCCATATCTTTGAGGGAATGCGTGTTGTGCTCAGTACCGGAGAGGCTCCGCTTGGGAACCTGGCCTGGGCTGTCGGCCTGAACGGGGTATTGTTGATCGGTGTGATAACCTGGTTCTACTGGACCATTGCGTATTGTAAGGATCAAGGACTCCTGGTTCGTGTCGGAGAGTAAGGTGTAATCCCAAAGTGATAATGTCCGGTTTCGCCACAATAGAAATGTCCTCTGCATGGGTAGACTCCCGACTCTCAGAAGGAGGGCGGGATGGTCAGAGAGGACAGAGTCACGATGAGTGGAAAGGAATTGCGGCGAGTGCATGTGATTCGGCAGGTGCTAGAGCACCGTCTCACGCAGAAGGAAGCCGGCATGCTGTTGGGTTTGACGGATCGGCAGATCCGGCGTCTGAGGCGCCGGATGGAACAGGAAGGCGAGCACGGCCTGGTGCATCGGGCCCGAGGCCGTCCCTCGAACCGGCGAATCCCCGAGGGGCGCAAGGCGAAGATCCTCCAGCTCTACGAGACGCGGTATGGGGATTTCGGGCCGACCTTGGCGATCGAGAAGTTGACCGAGCGCCACCGGCTTACGCTCAGTGATGAAACGCTCCGGCGCTGGTTGCAGGAACGGGGGATTGAGCATTTCGCCCGTCGGAAGCGACCGCACCGCGCGTGGCGAGAGCGGAAAGCCCACGTGGGTGAGTTGGTGCAGTTAGATGGCTCACACCATGACTGGTTCGAAGGACGTGGGCCACAGTGTGTCTTGCTGGCATACATCGATGATGCTAGCAGCCGCGTCTTCGCGCGGTTCTACGACTATGAGGGCACGATCCCGGCCATGGACAGCTTCGGGCACTATCTCCGGCAGTATGGGCTGCCACTGGCCATCTATACGGACAAGCACACGACCTACCAGTCGTCGGCCGAACCCACGATCGAGGAGCAGCTCGCCGGTGTGGTGCCCGTGAGTCAGTTTGGACGGGCGCTTCACGAGCTGGGGGTCGAGCGGATCACGGCCCATTCCCCACAGGCAAAGGGACGAGTGGAGCGCCTGTTTAAAACGTTTCAAGATCGGCTGGTCAAAGAGCTACGCCTGGCGAGGATTGCCACGCTCGCGGCGGCGAACCGTTTTCTGGACGACTATCTATCGCGGTACAACCGGCGCTTTACGGTTCCGCCTGCCCAGCGCACCGACTTGCATCGGCCGTGTCCGGCCCGCGGAGCACTGGATCGTATCCTCTGTATCAAGACGACGCGAGTGCTGCGGCGTGATTGGACGGTGGCCCACAACGGGCGCCTCTATCAAGTGCACACCAATGTGCGAGCGAGGCAGGTGGTCATCGAGGACCGGCTGGATGGGACGTTGCGCATGACGCATCGAGGCCACGTGCTCACGTATCATCCGATCGCTGAACGTCCGATCCGCCCGGTAGAACCACGGACGGTGTCACATCGGCACCGACCCGTCAAACAGGCGAGGACGCATCCGTGGCGGAAACGGGTCCTGCCTCCACGCGAACTCCTCGCGGCGGCGGGCAGTACCTAACCCGGA
>DCZN01000055.1:0-940 GCA_002331625.1 Nitrospira sp. UBA2083
GTGAGGGGTAAGGGGTGAGGGGTGAGGAGCACTGAAAACCAAATGTGGATAAGACGACCTGTGTCCCGTCAGAACTTCCGCCATCTACCGCAATCGTCTCGAATTCACCGGGCTGAGCGAACAACGCCTGTAGCGTGTTGGGCAACACCTTCTCTTCGTTGTAGGCGGGAATGACCACGCTGATCATGCCATACACCACTCGGGCAGGAATGTGCGCACATTGTGGGCCCACGCGGTCGCATCTTCGTCGATACTCTCAAATAGATCGCACAACGTCAGAACCATCGCATCGGTCAACGCGAGATATCGCTGTGCCTGTCGGCCAAGTGCTTCGGCATCGGTCTCATCTCGTTCGATGGCCCGCTCGAGCTGACGACGGCCGAACCCATGGTGGGCTTCCTCCTGATGGAGGAGAATCCTCCGGAGCCGTCCGAACGGGGCAGCTCGTTTCACTAATCCTTGTTCGATCCTGGTGAGAATGGCTTCGCCCAACCCCTCGAGGACCACTTGTTCAGCGAGAAACGTTTCCAAGAGATCATGACGAGCCAGCGCATCATCCAGCATCCTGCGATAGTCTTCCAAAGCAGGAAGAAACGGCGCGTCCCCCAGATGCTTGGGCGCCAGCCAGGCAATCGCTCCTTGGAAGACAACTGCGTGCATGGCCTCCTGCTTTGCCTGGCTCAGAAGAAATCGCCGGATCCCGGAATCCACAGACAATTCAGCTTGGGCCTGTGCACAGTCATGCGCCATCCGCTCTCCGTATGCCAGAAAGGTCAGGAGTCGTGCGATCGGGACTTTCTCATCAGGACGAACCAGCATGGGCAGACTCCTTGGGTGGGACTCCGTTCAAGGTCCAGTCGTAGTCGAGATATTCAATACGATATTCCGACTGCATCAAGTCTTGGATCAGTTCGGGATCGTTCACATAGCGAGTGATGTA
>DCZN01000055.1:979-3167 GCA_002331625.1 Nitrospira sp. UBA2083
TCAAACCACTTGAAGATCATCGAGAGCGACGCCACCCTGCGCGCACGATCGAAGCGATTGCGTGTGGGATCGTTGATGAACTCCCTGGCGACTCGATCCAACTGCCTATCGAGTTGATCCGGATCGTAGGTCCAAGGCTGAAGCTTTGGGCAGGAGCTCGAAGCACACACAATGGCAAAATGGATCAACGGTTCCTGAAACTGTTTAATCAAGACCTGCCGTTCGAGGTCATACAGATTGATGGTGGTGCCTCCGACCCGATAGTCATGCCCGATGAAGTAGCGATAGCGTCCGATATAACTTTCTGGTGAATAGTGGTCGAGAATACCCTTGATGGCAAAGGCGTTGTAGGCATTGATCCAGAAGGCTAGCCGCTCATTGCGTGTAGCCAGCGCATTGGGATCCACTCGATCCAGCTGAGCAAGATACGCCGTCAGGCGATTATCCAGATGAATCGCCGGATAATCAACGACGCCCTGACTCACATGTGTCTCCAACACGCGACTCAAGAGTCTGTGCGAGAATGCACCGGCGGGAATCGGTTCAGTAGGTGTGAATGTTGTCGGAACAGTTGAACAGCCCCCGATCAGGAATGCCACGCTCAGTATGATCCATCGCATCAGAACCTGCTTTCGACTTACCATGTCACCGGTGTTTGCCAGGCTGCGATGGGATGTCGAAGCACCGACCCGATGACGCGCCCATCCAGTCTGTTACAGGACGACCGATCGGAACAATGCTGAATCTCTCGTCGATCGAACCGCTCAAGGATCTCACTGAGCGATGAATGGAGAAGATTCCCGGCTTCTGGAAGCGACAAGCAGGGCGAGACATTTCCCGAGGCATCGATCGCAATACTATACAGTCCTGCATCGCAGGGCGCGAGGCCTTCTCCACGAAGCCATGTCACATTGTCCTTTGCATATTGCCGAAAGTAGCCGGGAGGGAGTGCCTCCTCTTCGAGCAATCGTTCGAAGACCAGACGGGCCTGTTGACGGTCATACATCAACGAAAGATCCTGCTTCCCATACAGTCCGACATCCCAATGGTACGCACCGACTACCGGCAAGAACCCGTGCTGCCGAGCGAATGCCGCTACCGTGGGGACTTCATCGCGATTTACCTCACTGACGATGCAGGTCAGAAACTTCGGATGGCGATAGTTTCGGAGCAGATCCAGGCCGGCCAGCACGCCATCGAGCTGATCGGCACCTCTGATCTGCTTGTACCTGTTGCGGTCTAATGAGTCGAGGCTGATCGAAAGCGATATCGAAAGATCGTCGAATTGTTGGACGAGGCGTGGGGTCAGTTTGGTTCCGTTGGTAATCAGGGTGAGCTGAAATCCAATCTCCGTGAGATCTTCAAGAATAGGCACGAGATCTCGACGTAGGAGAGGCTCTCCTCCTTGCAGAAACACAAACCGGAGTCCGCTCTTGTGGAGATCAGCAAAGACCGTTCGGATCTGCTGTCGGGACATCTCATACCGGCCAACATTCAATGGGAGGTTGCAGTAACCACAGGAAGAATTGCAGCGAAGGTTCACCTGAAACACCGCTAGCAGCGGACGCCTCCGAACCAGATTCACCACACCTCCCCAGAGTGTTTGGGAGAGAGACGGTCGGTCACTCTTTCCAGGAAGCGGTTCACCATTCTGCTCATCCCCACACTGCCGGGATCGTTCAATCTGTATCAGCATGAGTTGCCTGTTTCGCCGTCGCTGTGCAGTTCTGATCAGTGACTGGCCGTTTTTTCACCCTAGAGCCTGAAGGGTCCGCGTGTTCTATCAGACTTGTTTCATAACCCCTTGAAAGTCATATGGTCATTCCCCATGTAGACCGGCACATCCTTTGCTGAACGAACTCTGGTTCACCATCTATGGCTTTCTATGAGGAGGTATGTGATGACCATCACTCGCAAGAACTTCCTGTTGATCATCCTCGGAGGTGTCGCAGTGCTCTCAATGGCTACACCGCATATGGCCACCGCCGGCTCAAAGGACGGGAAGAAGTCCGGTGCGTCTTCGTCGGCCGCAGCCGCAACAGAGTTAGGAGTGTCAACACCACCCATCACCTCCCCTTC
Organism: Nitrospira sp. UBA2083; assembly: GCA_002331625.1. Classification (GTDB taxonomy): domain Bacteria; phylum Nitrospirota; class Nitrospiria; order Nitrospirales; family Nitrospiraceae; genus Nitrospira_D. The sequence goes on from DCZN01000055.1 coordinate 3,059, forward strand.
CCCAACCGACGCGTTGGAGCGTAAGCCGGGTCCGGCATGGAAGACCATCGGTGGAACGCTCAAACACATCAAGGTCGAGATCTACACGGTTGAAGACTACGAAGGCAAT
>DCZN01000133.1:0-317 GCA_002331625.1 Nitrospira sp. UBA2083
AATCGGAAGCGGCGGTTTACGAAGAGCGGGCTGCTCGAGCGGTTGTTTGATGAGACGGTGGCGCTCGCGATCAAACAGAAGCTGGTCTCTCCCCATACGACACTGGATGGCACCCTGGTGCAAGCCAATGCCTCTCACAAGAGCTTTGTGCCGATGGAAGTGTTTCTGAAACCAGACGAGTACAAGCGGCGAATACGCTCGCTCGATCAGAGCGGAGAGGAGGCGTCAGATCCCGGTAATCCCACCGTCACCTTTCGTGGGGAACGACGGTCCAACCGCACCCATGTCTCGACGACCGATCCCGATGCGAAGCTGGC
>DCZN01000133.1:467-20579 GCA_002331625.1 Nitrospira sp. UBA2083
TCAGAAGCATGCCGTGCGGATTCAGACGGTCGGTACGGATAAGGGGTACTTTGCGAACTCATTTCTGACGGCACTTGTGCGGCGACGGATCACGCCCCATGTAGCGGCCAAGACGACAGGCCGGGAGCCCATCCATCAGCGTGTGCGCCGCCTGAGTCGCACTCTCGGCTATCAGCTCTCACAACGGGCCCGAAAGAAGATTGAAGAGTTGTGGGGGGAAGCGAAATGCTGGCACGGATTCCGACGTTTTCAGCGTCGAGGGTTGGGACAGGTGCGAGATGAAGCCTATCTGATGGGATGGTTGCTGAATCTGAAACGGCTGGCGACCCTCCTGCCGGTGCCGGTCTAGGAGCGGAGGTTGCCGAGTGGTGGGCGTGGGCAGTGGGCCAATGCGAAGAACAGACGACGCTCTCCCTCTCAGCCGAAGAGGGGCCCACAATCAGTATCCCCAGCGAGTCCTGTCGGGACAGACACACGTCGTACACGACAGTTTGTCAACACACTGCTAGCTTCCTTTGCTGGACTCAAAGCAAGGAAGTCAAGCGCGACGCTTGAATTGTGTTTACAGTGTTGGTAAAGCACACGGGTTTCAGTCGAGGACCGTCAACCGACTCGTGTTAACCCCCATCGCTGTAAGCTGATCCCGTGCTTTGGCTTCAGGGCGATAGGGCAGGATTCGGCCGATCATGCGCGGCGANNGGACCCCTGTGAGCCAGAAAGGAGAGCAATATTCTGCGCCGCCAAGTCGCGCCAACGCTGCAACCATCCACCAGGTGGGCGTGATCCAGGTGCTGTCCCTAGGTGTTCAGTCCATAAAGCCTCGCGCAATTGCCGCGCCGTACCGGTAGCAGGATGTCCGTCGATTCCGTCCAGAATCATTGCGTTAATCTCTACCATTCGCCTGGTCCCCGACTGTTTGGTTGCTACCATGCTGCCGATGGCTCCCGCTAATAGTACCGGTGGCACAAGTGCACCGAACAACGCAAGCCCGGCGACACCACCGGCCACCGCACCGACCACCGCACCGGCATTAGCCAGTTCTTCGGAACTCTGAAGCGAGATGCCGTCGAGATTAGCCGTGCCTACGGTCGCCCAGCGATCATCAGCCACTGCAACCTTGCTGTGAACATACAGGTTGCGCACGGAGACCCGCCCCGCAGCTAAGCCGGTTCCCCATAGCGAGAAGACCCCCACTTGGGTGCTGGCCTGCATTAGTGTTGTAATGCGCTGGTTTTGCCAGCTCCGGTAGGTTGGGATATCTGGGTGTTCGTTGATCAATGCGATGACCTGTAAGCTTGGTTTACTACGCAATACACGGGTTAGGGTGTCGATAAACACGCGACTCGAAAAGTACTGGTTCTCCAGGTAGAGAAAGTCGGTCGCGTTGGCCATAGCACGGAGGTACGCCTCGAGTATGCCGGCCTCACCCGACGGCATCACAGTCGAGCGAGGTATCGACCGGTTCACCTGGATTGCTTGGCGACCTGTCCTAGCCGGTATTGGCGCCGGTACGGTGAGCTTGTCGGCACCGCGAAAGTCGGTATCGGACAGGTGGTTCCACAACTGTCTGAACAGGTTCGACACGTCAGCCAGTGCCGGCCCTCGCATAGCCAGTGACACCTCATGTATCGGTCGTTCAATGCCAGTTGCTCCCTCGCCGCGACGCGGATCGTCGTGCAAATGGAAAGTAGTGTCCCAATAGCCCTGTTCCAGCGGAGAACCGAGGATAAAGCCACGCGCCTGCTGTGGATTGTCTTCGTCGATCAATAGGGCCTTTGCATGCACAGGCTGCTGAAGGTTGATTCCGCGCAAACGCACGCCATTGGGCATCCGACTGCGGAAAAAGTCGCGCAGCTTGCCGAAGCTGCGTGAGATAGGGTTCTCTGTGAGGAAGGTGCTTACTAGGATTCGCACCGTCACACCTCGGGCATCGGCTGAAAGCAGCGCATTGGCGAGCACACGTTCTGGGGCGGTCGCATTGCTAGGTAACGTGCCACCGCTGAAGGTCGCAATCAAGGTCGGGTCGAAGCTTAGTTCGAGCAGGGAAACGGTCGAGCGGGCCGAGTCGATGGCCTGGATTAGTTCGGCAAATAAGACTTCGTTGTCAATGTGGATCGTGATCGTGTTGCCTTCTGAAAGTTGCGTAGGCGACAGGAGCCCAAGTGTTGTGGCCCATCCGGCCGTGAGGTGGTTCGACACCACGATATCAGGCAGATCAAGCGTTGAGGTGGTGACGTCGCCAATCTCGGCGGTTTTGGCGAGGATGCGAAGGCCGAGTGAGTCGCTGACGGTGACGACGACGTCTGGGTTGCGGTCGTTGATCTCACGGTAGGTCTGTGCCGAGTACGAGATACGGAATCGTCCCGCGGTGTCAGTGACGGCACTGCCTAGCAGATCGTTTGCACTAGTGATGTCGATGTCGGTGGCGGTCACGATTAGCCCTCCAATCCCCTGACCGCTAGGATTAACGACGCGGCCCTGAACAGCAACATTGGTACCAGTAACAACCAACGTGCCAAGGTCGAGATCCTCCACTTGAACGTCGCCGATCTCACTCCCAACAAATATCGTATCGCCACTCTGAGTGACCTCGATCTTTATGTCCGGCTGCCGCTCTAGCGGGCCATATGCGGATGCCGGATAGGCGACGACAAATGCACCGCCGGCGTCGGTTACGGCACTTCCAAGCCGGTCACGAAATGGCCACACATCGTTGTCGTATACGGTGACGATCGCGCCAGCGACGGGCTGACCGACCGTGTCTACCAGTCTTCCTCGCGTCCGTAGATTAGGCATCTCTTACCTCTCTATGCAGTACCACCTACTACCATTCTCGGACCAGAACAAGAGGGTAATGGGAATGGCCGTTATGATGCTGCTCACACAGCTAGACTTAACACATAGTCCTATCGACACATTCACGTCATCCCCGCATTTCTTGCACTAGTACGCAGTTCCCAGTCATCATGTACCGGTCAGTAAGTCTTCGATGTGATAGCGCCCGGAGGCGCAGCGCGCAAGTTCGGTTATTCTTACCGCACCATCATGCATTCTTATAGCGCGTTTATGGTCGGCTAGGTGATTGCCCTCGCACCACATTGATGGGGCTAGTGCTGAAGGTCAAGCTGTACCTCCAACGCCCTAATACGCCTTGTTCTTGCGCCGCAGCGCTAGCGAGGTTGGGGCGGTGAGCATTCATGGCTGAAAGAGCATGGCAGGGATGGGCGACGGTGGCGCCTCCTCTGCCTGGAACGCCTGTGGGTCCTGCTGGCGACCACCGTCGCCCAGCCTGGACCATGGACCAGCAGGAACGCCCGGGTTGAAGGTGGGGTCGATGCCGAAGACGTGATCGCCGAGCGGTCGCTCGAATTGGAGGTACCAGTCAGCGAAGTTTGGCGGCATGGCACGACCGGGCCAATTGGCCGCCGTGTGCCGAGCTTTGACCAGCTCAAGACGGACGACGATGGCGTCGCGCATGGCGCGCTTGCGCGTGCGGAGCTCCGCGATGTTCGAAAGAGTGACAACACCTGTGAGGCGGTCCCCGCGGCGTGGAACCAGGCGCGCGCCGGGAAGCCGCTGGCCGCTTGCCATGTATTCGAGCTCCAACATCTTCAGGCGCTCGCCGATCAGCGCATCGGTATTCTCACGCAACACCATCTCGTAGACGATGCGCTTGCCCGTGTCGGCAGGATCGGGATAGCGTGCAAGCGCAGCGAACACGTCGAATGCGCGGAGGTATCCGTAGTCGCGCCAAATACTGAGGATGTCTTCGTGTGTGTCGTAGGGCCCAATCCACGGCAGCGGCAGCGTAGCATCCACCACGAAGATGCTACCACGATACGCCCCGACCTCGGCGACGCGAGTGTTCGGGTCGCGCCAGTCTTCAAATGTGTCGATAGAGGCCTGCGTCATCGATGCATCTCGCATGGCCCGGGCGCGCTGCATGATGGAATAGAACCCCGGCACGCCATAGGGTCCTGCTTGTGGAATCGTTCGGGGGGAAGGCAAGAACAGAAACACGTCATCCGCACCGGCATGAATCAGCTCTTCGACCGGCGCGGGGTCGTTCGTGGCACCATCGACAAGATGCACCGGATCGGGCATCGGCTCGACCGTTGTAGGAATCCTCGTGGGAACCGCGAGTGGTGCGACGAGGCCCGGCATTGCCACAGCACCGCGCAGTAGTGTGCTGAGCGCTCGTCCGGGCACGAGCTGCTCGTCCCGCGCGCCGTCAACGGTCCCGCGTTCGGTGATATACGCAGTCTCGCCGGTCTCGAGCACTGCCGTCGCAACGCGCAGGAGCGCCCGGTCGGCACTCCCCATCGTGGTGGCTCTAATGAACGTGTCAATCGCGGTGAAGAGCGGTGTCGGATCAACGAGCCCCCGTTTTGCGAGCGCTTTCCTGATCGCATCGCGCTTGGCTGCGTCCGTCACTCCCTCGATGATTGAGAACACGATGGCGGAGACCATGCCGATGGCAATCGACACGAACTTGCCACCTGGGACGAGCGCGACCACGGCAGACACGGTCGAAACGGCGCTCCGGGCGAACGCAATCTCGACGTCGCTGGACCCCGTGAGGTCCACGACGCTATCGAAAGTCGCATTTCCGAACCCGCTCAGCTGTGAATCGACCTTCTCTGCCTTGAGCACTTTGTGGAGGGAGTCGCGATCCATCCGTTCGAGCTGCGAGTCTCCAGGCGACGGTGAGGCGAGCTCGCCAAGGAGCTTTGGACCGTAAGGCAGTACCTTTCCGATAGCCTTGAGAGCCTGCTTGCGGGCAATCTCCGCATCCGTCGAGAACTTGATACTCGCTGTTGGCACTTCCGGTACGGCGTAGTAGCGCTGCATGACGTCGTTCGCGAACGCGTACACCGCTGACAAGAGTTGGGTATACGCGCCGGTCTTGTAGGCTTCGAACGCGCTCTCGATCGTGGCGTCGCGGGTCCAGAGTCCTGTGCCGCGAATCGCCATGTAGAACGCCGCGAGATGCCTGCTTGTCGTCGGCTCGCGACTTGCCGCGAACGCCGCCAAGCTTCCAAGTCCCGTGCCGCCGCAAACCGCTGGAGCCAGTGTGGGGCGCGTTTCGATGTACTGAAGCGCACCTACATGGTATATGGAGCCTGTTCCCACGCCCGCGAAGACGAAGCCGATTGCGTAGCTGAATGTCACCGGGAGATTCCGAGTGGCCGTGCCGCAGGCGTTGGTCGCACGGATCGTGTAGATAGCCGACCATCGGGTGCGCACGCGCACGAACGGCAGGTCAAGCGTGCCAGTGAGCGGCTGCGCGCCCGCTGGTGGGAGAGGGGCATGCTGGATTGCCGACGTATCCATTGTGTGGCGTACAATCTCTACGGTGTTGCCCTCTAGGACATCCCATGCAAGCCGGAACCCGTCGCGTGCGCGTACCACGACGCTCGGCCCGCTCTTGCCGTTGAGCGTGAAGCTGCGAATCTCAGGCTGGCCAATCCACACCTGGTTGGCGTCGCGGCACTGGGCGCGCGGGGTAGATGCGGTGAATCCGGCGTTGCCAAATCGGAAGTCACCTAGTCCTGCGGCCACGGCCGGGAAGCACTCGCCAATCACGCCATCGAGACGCATCCCGCCTTCGCGTGCGTCCGCGTCGGCCCCGGGTGAAGTGAGTGTGTCTTCGAGCACATCGACGCACACACGGCCTGTAGTTCCGGCCGGAACGTAGACCTGGATTTCAGTATCGCTCCAGCGTTCATGGCGCACGCCCACCCGTGTGAATGGGTCCTGGCCGGTGTCATTGACTACCACCTCAGTAAGGGTGGTGTTAAAGTAGACGCCAACGTCATGCCGGCGCGAGTCACCGAACCCAGTGCCCAGAATTGTGAGTATGTCGTTCGGGCAGGCGCGGGCAGGGTTGACAGCACTGATTCGGGCACTGGCCAAGGGGCGAGGCCTGTTGAGCTGCACGACACCGTTTGCAAGCTGACCAAGCGCCTTGCTGAACTCCGTTACGCACTTAAGGGACTCGAACCGCTCAAACGGTATTCCTGAGGGTGGCTTAGGAAGCATAATGCCGGGCGTGACTTCCTCTGGTAGTAGTCGACCGAGCAGAAGAGTGCGGTAAAGGTCAGCCAATGGTGCTGCGTCGAACATTAACCGTGTGACGAGCCGCTCAACACCCTTGAGACCCGCACTACCTCCATTGATAGCTGCGAGAGCACGGTCAAGCACAAGCGCTGCATCATGACCAGATCTTCGCGCCCAACCCACCTCTTTGACCACCAGATCTTCATTCACATGTGTCCAGCGTGGATCGACTATGCCGTCCGCGTTTTTCAGCGAGAGTTCGGCAAAATGCAAGAGCCGCTGAAGGACACGTGCGAGTGGCAGCACCTCATGATCAATTGTCACAGCGCTTATGTTGGTTGAGCTAGTGTTGACGAACAGCGGGCCTTCACCCCCCTTCGCTAGAATTGCACGATCGCGTGCGTGCTCATTAAGGTAGGCCTGGAATGCTTCCGCTCGGTCCATGTTCCCCCCATACTGATGTGGAGTCGGGTCTTGCAATGCTACATTATTACGATTGTCTGCATGCTAATTGATTCCAATGGCAGCGACGTTCGTCTGCGAAATGAGAATGTGCGAGTCCACAACATAGCTTCTTCCCCCCCCTTGTTCCTGAGGTGCGCAACAGAGAAGATGCCCTTTGGTTCTCAGTCTGTGGGCTCGGCGCGTTGGTCAGCACTCCTGGATTCTCGCTTGTCCAACCCGCTGGCCGTGAGCTAAGTACAGCAGGAGAGGATAATGGCACTATTGGGGTGGCTTGTGTGATCACCTCAGAATTCCGATCCGTCAGCGCCTCACAAAATCGTTGTTTCCGTTCTATATATGATGGCTGCGACTCTAGTTCTCGCAAAAATATCGCACAATCCTTCTTTTGGTTAGGGATATTTGGGCTAGCCATTAATGCATGTGCCATATATAAAAATAGACCCATCGCTCACAATGCAGAGACTCAACGCACAATCGCAAGGCCATGATTCGTGAACATAGCCTGCTCTCGAGAGCACAGCAAAGGGTAGGCCAAGGTAGTTTCGCAGGAGTTAGTGAGAAATATTTGATCTTGGGATGTTTAATGGAAGAAAGATAGCAGAAAGTGTATCCAATTCCATTCCCCATGAATCGAATTAGATACAGTATAGATATGGATGAGAATAGGTATGAAGGAGCTGATCAATTGCCTGTAGGTGTGCCAGAAGAAAAGAGTAAGTCTTTAGCCGTTACCTTCATAGAGTACTAGCGGTGCCTACAGCACCCGCCAGGTGCGGCCGTCGTTTTGGATCAGGCGGTCGGCTTCGACCGGTCCCCAGGTGCCGGCTTGGTATTCGGGGAGCCAGCGTTGTCCTGACTTGTCCCACGCTTCGAGGATTTGGGTGATCCAGGCCCAAGAGGCCTCCACGGCATCGCGGCGCATGAAGCGGGAGGCATCGCCCGCCATGACATCGAGTAGCAGGCGCTCGTAGGCTTCCGGTGATGGTCGACCAAAGACCTCTCCGTATTTGAAGTTCATTTCCACCGGATGGGTTTGGGCCCGGGTGCCCGGCACGCGGGAGACGATGCGGAGCGAGAGACCTTCTTCCGGCTGTATTTTCAACGCCAACACATTTGGGGCCTGAGGATTTTGCGCATTGGCATTAAAGAGAATCTGTGGGATCTCTTTGAATTGCACAGCGACTTCGCTGGCTCTCAGGGGCAATGCTTTGCCCGTCCGCAAGTAAAACGGGACGCCGGACCAGCGCCAGTTTTCCACAAAGCACTTTATCGCCACGTAGGTCTCGGTGGTCGAGTCGGGCTTGACACCTTTTTCTCGTCGATAGCCTGGCACTGGGGTGCCATGGACCTTCCCTTCAGTGTACTGCGCTCGCACCGTGCACTTGTCCACGTCTTTAGCCGTGATCGGCCGCAAACAGCGAAGCACTTCCATCTTGGCATTCCGCACGACGTTTGGATCGAGCGAGTAGGGTGGCTCCATGGCCACGAGACAGAGCAATTGAAGTAAATGGTTCTGGATCATGTCGCGCAGCGCGCCGGCTTCTTCGTAATACGTCGCTCGGGTCCCGACGCCTTCGGCCTCGCTGACGGTGATCTGGACGTGGTCGACGTACTTGTGGTTCCAAATCGGCTCAAAGATGCTGTTTGCGAAACGAACGACCATGAGATTTTGAACCGTCTCTTTGCCGAGATAGTGGTCGATGCGGAAAATCTGTGACTCGTCGAACACGCGCCCCGTGACTTCGTTGATAGCCTGTGCCGAGGCCAAGTCGCGTCCGACCGGTTTTTCCACGATGATACGCGTATAGGGCGACGGGGCACCGGGAGTACCTGCCAACCCGCTACGGGACAATCCCTCGCAGACGTCAGTGAAGGAGCTGGGTGGGATGCTGAGGTAGAAGATGCGGTTCCCGGGTAGTTTGAACTTCCCTTCGAGTTCTTCTACTCGCTGCTTTAGCTGGACATAGGTCTGCGCGTCGTCGTTTCCTCCTGCCATATAGAACAGGTGTTGAGAAAAGGTGTTCCAGGTATCTTCGATTAACGCTTGGCGGGAATGTTTGACGACACCATCGCGGACGGTGGCTCGGAATTCTTCATCGCTCATCGGGGTGCGGCCGAGGCCAAGCACGACGTAGTTGGACGGCAGTAATCCATCAAGGAGGAGGTTGTACACCGCGGGAATTAGTCGCCGACGGGCCAGGTCGCCCGATCCCCCGAAGATAACCAACGTGCAAGGTTCGACGGGGGGCAGCGGCTCTTGTGCAGGGCTGATATCGATCCGTTGACTAGTCGTCGGCGCCATCACGTCCTCCTCAGTGGTAACACATCCTTATCGCCGTACCGTGTGGCCACCAAAGGCATTGCGAAGGGCCGCCAACATCTTTTCGGCAAACGATTCGTCTTGTCTCGACCGAAACCGCGTAAACAGCGCGGTCGTTAACGTAGGGACCGGCACATCCTTCTCGATCGCATCGGCAATCATCCAGCGGCCTTCGCCGGAGTCCTGCACATAGCCCTTCAATTGCTCCAGTTTTGGATCCTGTTTCAGTGCGCCAGCAGCGAGTTCCAGGAGCCATGATCGGACTACGCTCCCATGCATCCAGAGATCGGCGACACGTGCGAGGTCCAGCTTGTATTCGCTCTTGGCCATCAACTCAAATCCTTCGGCATATCCTTGCATCATGCTGTATTCGATGCCGTTGTGAACCATCTTGACATAGTGGCCGGCCCCAACGGCACCGACATGCGCCCACCCGTTTTCCGGAGCGAGGGTCTTGAACACCGGGGCAAGCCGTTGGACCGCTGCCTCGTCGCCGCCGACCATCAGACAGTAGCCGATCGTGAGCCCCCAGATGCCACCACTGGTCCCGGCATCGACATAGTGAAGACCCAGTTTCTTCAGTTCAGCAGCGCGTCGTACATCGTCATGAAACCGGGTATTGCCACCGTCGATGATCGTGTCGCCCGGTTTCAAGAGCGCGGCGACCGCATGCACGGTTTCTTCGGTGGGAGCGCCGGAGGGCACCATGATCCAGACGGCGCGCGGTGCACTGAGCTTGCCCACAAGATCGGCGAGTGACGTGGCACTCACACATCCGTGGCCTTCCGCCTGTTTGACCAGGTCGCTGGAACGGTCATAGACGACCACGCGGTGTTGATCGCGTCGCAGCCGGATGACCATGTTCATGCCCATCTTGCCTAACCCAATAAATCCCAGTTCCATAAGGGCTCCTTGGTATGTAGGTCGGTAACAGAGACTGTAGGCCTGTCGATCGGTCTATGGACAGGTACCGTTCCTCTCCTATCGTGTAGTAAACAACCAGTTTGTGCAGATGCCGACGAATGAATGATCGCCTGCAGTCAGTCGATGCGCGCAGGGTTCGGGACATCCTTAAAGAGGAGATCGGCAAATTGTCGGCCAAAGTTGAGCTGGTCGGTGAGGGTGGTGGCCGTCAGGAACTGCCCGGCCAGGTCGGCAAGAGCCGGCTCACGCGAATGCATAAAGCGATGAATGTCTACTGGGGAGACCAACCAGAACCCGCGCAATCGAAAGAATGCGGCTATGCACTCTTCGTAAAACAATGTCAATAGGTAGTGGGCTGTTCCCGGTTTCTCTACGAGATCCTGGGCCTTCCCTAATAGATGATAGCATTCCGCTTTGAGTCGAATTTGTTCGTTGATCGAAGCCGCTGGCGGGCCTTGGCGGAATCGTTGGTGGACTTTTTCGATCAGGTTCGCACAGATGCTGTCATGATCGTACAGAATACGGCCTTTGCGGAGCAACGACGGGAGCCGGAGTGAGTAGCGCAGGTCTTCTTCGACGGTTTGATAGCCATGATAGCGAATATCTGCTAGACGCTCGCCGACTCGGAGAATTTCATGGCTGTCGGCCTCTCCTTTGACCAGTGCAAGGAGGTCGATATCACTATGGGGCGTGAGCGCTCGCCGTGCCGCTGACCCAATAAGAATGATGCCGACCAAATCGCCGCCACGCCGGCCTTTCACATGCCGTACGGCGACTTCCACACTTTCTTCAAATCCTGGTGGAGGAGGGAGTTCCGGCTGTTCCGGTGGTTCGGGAACTTGCAGCAGCTCGGCATTCAGTTCTTCACGGGTGGGTGTACTGGTTGCGGTGTCGGAGTTCATATCGTCATGCTCTCACTGTGCTGCACCAAATTGTGACCGATCGCCTCACCTTTTCGCAGGCCACCGTTGTTGTGAATTGTGAGAAAACGGGCGCGACGCACTGTGGCTGCATTCTATGGGTCTCGGAATATCGTGTCAATGTCGAACGGTCAACTGGCCAGCACGCGCGCGAAGGCCGCAGCCGCGTCATCGATGTTTTGCTCTCCAATATTCAAGTGCGTGACGGCTCGATAGCTTGTTCCTCCGACCGAGTTGATGAGCACGCCCTGTTCTTTGAGTGCTGCGATCAGTTGCGCCGGTGTGCGCTGTTGGTCGGTGATGTCGAATATGACGATATTCGTTTCCACATGCTGAGGGGCGATCTGAATTGAGGGAATCTGCTGGAGCAGTCGAGCCAGTTTCTTCGCATGGTCATGGTCGGTCTTGAGACGGGCGAGATGTCGCTCCAAGGCATAGATTCCCGCGGCGGCCAAAATGCCCGCTTGGCGCATGGCCCCTCCATACATCCGACGAAATCGACGCGCCCGGTCGATGAGTCGTTGATCGTTCGAGAGGAGCAGTGATCCGACGGGCGCACCGAGTCCCTTGGAGAGACAGAGGGAGACGGTTTCAAAGTGTTGGGCGTAGGCAGTCGGAGGCAGGGTCGTCGCGGCCACGGCGTTGAAGAGCCGGGCGCCGTCCAGATGCATGGGAATCCCGTGCTTCACGGCGACGGCGCGGATGCGTTCGATCGTCGAAAGGGGGTAAATCGTTCCACCACCGGCATTGTGGGTATTCTCGAGGCAGATCAGGGCCGTGGAGATGCTATGCGGATCGTTCGGTCTGATGGCGGCTTCCACCTGCTCGGCCGTGATGATCCCCCGTTCTCCTGTCACCCAATGCAGTTGCACGCCGGCCAGCGCCCCGGCTGCGCCCTGCTCATACCGGACAATATGACTCTTGCTCTCGACGATCACCTCTTGTCCGGGTTGGGTCTGGGCCCGAATCGCGAGCTGGTTGGCCATGGTGCCGGATGGAACGAAGAGCCCGAACCGTTTTCCGAGCATCGTCGCAGCCGTCTCTTGGAGACGATTGACGGTCGGATCTTCTCCATAGACGTCGTCACCGACCTCGGCACGCGCCATGGCCTTCCGCATATCCTCGGTCGGTGTGGTGACGGTGTCGCTACGAAGGTCGATCATGCGTACTGCCTCCCATTCCTTAGGGGTCGGGGCATTGTAGCAGATCTTCTACTTACAGGCGAAAGCACACCTGGTACACTGCGGGCCTATGGGCGATGTACGTCACTCCTTGCTACAGCGGTGGGCTGATTTCCTAGGGGCCAAACGGGAAGAGCTTCTTCCTTTGGCCTGGGCCTTCGCGTATTTCTTCTGTTTATTGTGCGGCTACTCCATTCTCCGTCCCGTACGTGACGAGATGGCCATTGAAGGAGGACTGAAGCATCTTCCCTGGATGATGACCGCGACGTTCCTCACCATGCTTGCCGCCACGCCGTTGTTCGGATGGCTCTCTGCGCGGTGCTCACGCTATCGATTGCTGCTGACTGTCTATGGGTTCATTATTGCGAACCTGCTGACGTACTACGTGTTGATGACGAGCCATGCATATCCGGAGTGGGTGGCCCGCAGCTTTTTTGTGTGGCTGTCCGTGATCAATCTGTTCATCGTATCGGTGTTCTGGAGCTTCATGGCCGACCTCTTTACCACCGAGCAGGGGACGAGACTGTTTGGGGTGATTGCGGCAGGCGGGAGCAGCGGGGCGTTGGTCGGCCCGTTGATCACTACGGGGCTGACGTTTGTCTTCCAGGTACCGGTGCTCATGCTGGCCTCGGCGGGATTTCTGCTCCTGTGTCTGGGATGTATCTATCGTCTCGAGCGATGGGGACGTGAACGGTCCGAACATCACCAGCCACGACCTGGTGAGCCGCTTCACGGCAGCTTCCTGGCCGGTATTCGGCTGACCCTGTCCTCACCCTATTTGCTGGGGATCTGCGGCTATCTGGCCTGTCTGACCATGACCGCCACATTTCTGTATCTGGAGCAGACTCGCTTGGTATCTGAATATCTCGATCAGCCCGAAGCCCGCACACGCCTGTTCTCCAGTTTGGACTTTACGACCGGTCTGTTGACGTGGTTGACTCAGGTGTTCCTCACTCAGCGAGTCATCCGCCGGTTCGGGTTGGTCGTACCGTTGATAGTTCTTCCAGCGGTGAGTCTTGTGGGGTTTGTGGGAATCGCCTTGTGGCCGACTCTCGCGCTCTATGTTGTCTTTTCCGTATTGCGAAGGGTGGGGGAGTATGCGCTCTCGAAACCGGCGCGCGAAGTCCTGTTTACCGTTGTCAGCCGGGAAGAAAAGTACAAGGCGAAAAACTTCATCGACACGGCCATCTCTCGCGGCGGCGATGCATCGACAGGATGGTTGGTCACGGGCGTGAAAGCACTCGGTGCCACGACCACGCACATCGCGCTGGCATTAGTGCCACTGATGCTCGCCTGGGCCTGGCTGGCGACGATACTCGTCCGTCAGAAAGAGCACATATAAGCAGATGTCCGACAGGACCTACACGATAGTTTTTGCCAGGGAGGCCGACCCGACCCAGAGTACTTTGTGGATTGTCTCAGCGTGGGAGGTGCGTATTGCTGGAGGGGGGGAGGTCTCTCGTGTAGCGACGGAAGCAGCGAAGTAGTTTTCGCCTGGAGAAGCAGCTCGTGAGATGCGGAAGGTCTGATAAAGGACGTGGCTGAATCAGCCTTGGGTGGGCTCGCTGTACAGCCCCTCAATTTAGGCAGCGGATGCACGTCTCGTTTAATCTCGGATGGTCACGGAGCCGATTATGTAGGAACTCGTTCGGCCTGATTTGGATCCCCGGATCCGCACCTCCGATACATCGCGCACGTGCTCGCGGACGTTCCAGGTATTGCCGGCCTTCAATTCAGGCCAATACCACCAGGTACCGTCGCGTTTCCGGAACCAGAATTGAATCGAGGTGTCGGGCAGAACCTGCATCGACTCCATGTCGAAATACATCGGCACACGGGTATCCGTCGTGCTGACCCAGATTTTGACCCACTGGTTTTGATCATGAGAGGACAGGACACGGGGAGTTTTGCCCCACTCCACGTCAGTACACTTCCATTCCACCAACTTCCCGAACCCTCTGCCGAGTCCGTCTCCTGCATCCGGCAGGGTGTAGCACTCGATACCTGTTTCCATGCTCAGGTGATAATGTGTCGCGCCGATGGTATCGAGGTTCACGTCGCCGCGCGCACAACGTTGGCGATAGGTCCAGCAATCGCTGTGCTTGGACGGATCGCAGATCTGGAGTTGTCCGTTCGCTGCGCGGCTGGTCTTGAAGGCAAGGGTGGATCGGGCTTGCGCGTAGATCTGCCCGAGCGCGCCCTCATCGTCGAAAGTGACCAGACACTGTTGAGGAGTATTCCCGCTGTGGCGTGTCTGCACGACTTTGGGTGTTGGGCTCTCTCGGTCTCGTTCGGCCGCTTGTTCGGGTGTGGCCTGGGTCGGGGGCAAGAGCGTGCTCGAGGGTTTCAGCTGTGCACAGGCTCCCATCATGGTTGCGAGGACCAGGGAAAGAGCCATTCGGAAACCCTGTTGGTTGACCTGAACTAGTGCGCGCATCGCTGCTCCTTTCTCTTGCGCCAACGGATGCCGGCAGACCACGTGTCTGGAGACCTTCTCATGGCTAATTGTAGCAGGTTAAACGGCGAGGCTTTCAGGTTATTTACTCATGAAAAAAACGCGTGGTATAGTCCGTCGCCCTTACGGGCTCGCATTGTGTCAGGGAGGTCGTTCGATTGCAACGATTCATGAAACAGGGGCTCCATGGCTATTGAAGTTCCGGTCAGGTTATACATCGATAAGTTATTGAAAGATTGCAGGAAAGTATCTGATGATCTCCCTCTGCTGCCGGGCCCTATGAAGTCCAAGGCGCTCCGTGCGATGGGGGATCGCCTCGCGGCGGATGCGCCCGCCATTCTGGCGGAAAATGCCAAAGATGTCGAGGCCATAGGAAAATCATTTGAGGCTGCAGGCTCGAAAGATCGGATGAAGACCGCTGTGGCTCGCCTCCGTCTGACGGGCGACCATATAAAGGTGATCGTCGAGCGGCTGCATGTCCTTGCCGATCTGCCGGACCCCGTCGGCGCCGTGACGGCACGGCACGAACGTCCGGACGGGTTACAGGTTTCCAGGGTACGGGTGCCGATCGGAGTGATCGGCGTCATCTCCGAACAGAGTCCACTTGTGACCGTGGAATCGATCGCGCTCTGCCTGAAATCGGGCAATCTCTGTGTCTTTCGTGGGGCGCCGGAATGGAAGTGGACGCATCAGGCGATCGATGCGCGATGTCGTGAGGCGGCAACGGAGCACGGTATCCCGGTTGGAGCCTGGGTCCTGATCGACCGCCAAGAAAAAGAGGTGGCCTTGGAGTTGATGCGGTCCGGGAAAGGACTGGAGGCGTTGATCGTGCGCGGCGGAGTCGGCTTGCGAAAAGTCGTGGCGGAACACGCGAAAGTTCCTGTGTTGTGCGATGACGGAGGGTTAACGCATCTGTATATCGACGAAGATGCCGATATTCCCATGGCACAAAATCTGGTGATCAATTCGAAGATTCAACAGGTGGGAGCCTCCAATGCCTTGGATACGTTGCTGGTACAGCAGGTAATTGCACGACAGGTCTTGCCTCCGTTGATCAATCGCTTGCTGGACCAATTTAAGGTCGAAGTGCACGCCTGCCCCAAGACCGTTGCGCTCATGGGGCAGATGGCCATGACGGGACATACGGCCATCGTACCCGCGACGGAAACGGATTGGCAGACCCAGTTTACCGGTCCGATGCTGGCCATCAAGATGGTGGAAGATTTGGATGAAGCGCTGACCCATATTGCCGCACATCGTCCCTGTCTGACCGCCGGGATCGCGACCAACCGCTATGAATCCGCCATGCGATTTACGAGGGAAGTCGATGCGAGCGCGGTGTTGGTGAACGCGTCCACCAGGCTGCATGCCGGCGAGAGTTTCGGGATGGGGAGTGACGTGGGACTGAGCGCGGGCAACCTGCATGCAAAGGGTCCGATCGGTTTGGAGCAGCTGACCTGCGAGAAGTATGTGGCGTTTGGGTTGGGGCAGCTTCGATTGCCCCATCCGGTGCCGGACACATACTTTGATGCCATCATGCTGAAACGGCCGTAAGCGCCTGCTGAAAACGTTCCCCAGCTTCGTTCTCAGTCGTTCGAACCACTCAACGTACCCTCGCCGCGTACGCCTCGTGGTCCTCACTCCTTGCGGCCTTGCTGGGAACCGTTTTGAGCAGGCGCGTGACGAATGGACAAGGATTCACTTCGACAATTGCTCCACGAACATCTCGCCTGGTGGGGGCTCACGCACGTCACATCCGACCAGGAGTATTTCGCATGGCAGCGACAACAACTGTCACCGGATGAGCTGAAGCAGCTCGCATTCTTGGCTGAACAAAAACGCAACGGCGATCGTCGCGATGAGATTGCGTTTTATGATCGCACTGCACATTCGAGGATCTATCCGGTTCTTTATAGTCAACGGTATGAATATTATGAGGCGATCGGGTTGCGAACGATGGCTCACTTCGGCACGGCTCGGGACCTTCTCGATTTCGGGTGTGGCCTCGGCATCCTGACGACGTTGTATGCCCGTTGCTTCCCTGATCTGAATCTGGTCGGGATCGATCGCTCGCCGGCATCCATTGCGCTCGCACAACAACAGGCGAAGAAATTGGGTCTGCGTAATCTTCGGTTTCTGTGTATGGATGTTGAGACCGAATCGCTCTCAGGCTCCTTCGATATGATCGTGGCAACGCACGCCCTGCTCCAGGCAGAACAGGATCCGGGGATACCCAGCGAGAGTTGGCGGACGTTTGATCGCGGAGATGATCCATCACGGCAGATGGCTTTTGAACAGCGGACAGGGTTGGCGGTCAGACTGGACCGCCTGTGCCAGCTCCTGCACCCACAGGGCCGCATGATTGTGAGTGAGAAAACGCGGCAGTTGGCTCGGCGCGTTCCTTTCCAGCGCGCGTTGGCCGGCAGGGGGCTACAACTGGTGCAGCCTGCAGACCCGATTCGCTACCGAATCATTGAAGAAGTGGTAGAAGATGGACCGTTCTATGTGTTGAGCAAAGGGGATCAGGCCTCGGTGGCGTGGGATGAATTGCCCGAGCTGGATGACGGGACGCTTGTCAATCTCAATGCGATGCTGGAGAAGTGTCGTGATGCCAATGAACCACTGTATGAGAATCACGGACCCTCAGCGCAGGTGGTCTGGGAGGAGTTGACCGAACGAACAGTTATCCGCGAACTGACGCGTGAGAAACCGGACGGCCGACAAGTGCATGTCGAGCGCGGGATGGTGGATGACACGCACTATCTGTACTGTGCGAACACCTACGACCAGCGGCAACTGGTCATGATGGAAGAAGCACGTGCCGTGCTGCTTGATTCGTACTACCAAGAGATCCTACGTGGGCTCGCCTAGGGAAGCTACTGGTTTCTACTGGCACTGATCACCGAACAGCCTTCAAATTCATAAAATACCCGATATTGTCCTTGCAATCGTTTTTGGGTCTCGCTACCCTTGGGCTACTCTTCAGTCAATCGAATTCGGTAGGCCGGTTGCTTTCTCGCCGTGGTCGTTCCGTGTGTGAATCGGAAGGAGGAATCACCATGAAAGCGGCGCACATCTGCATGGTCGCCCTGGGTCTGGTTTGTGCCGGTTGCGCCACTCCTCCGGAAGTCAAACAGGCGTTGATTGCCAAGGACCAGGCCTATTCGGAGAATGAGCGGTTGATGGGGCAGTACCGAGAATTGGTTCACAACGTGACTGAACGGCATCAGCACTGGTATCGCTATGTCCAAACTCGGCTCAAGCTCAATCTGGCGCTGCAATGGGCCACCACAAATCCAAAACTGACCGACGTTGGTGATGCCGAGTTGGCGAAGGACGACGCCGGGTTACTAGGAGACGAGATTATCGCGCTCATTAATGAGATCCGGCTGAAGCATCTTCCTGAACGAAGGGGACCGACGGGACAGGTTATCTTTCAAGCAGGTGTGGGGGATATGAATAATCTCCTCCAGAAACTCCCTGAGCTGATCGGGAGAGTCGAACGACGTGTCGCATCAGATTCGCAGGCGTCCTCAGTCGACCTCACGGCATTTGATCAGTATCGCACCAACGTTGGAGCCCTTCGACGAATCAACGCCATCATCAAGCAATACTTGGATATTGACGTCACCTTGCCCCGCAATGAGGTGGAGTCGATTGCGGAAGCCGTGCGGACGTTGCGCCGGTGAGATATCCGGACGTGTGAAGCGGAAGGAGAGCGGCATGATCGGACGACCAGTCACAGTTGTGAGCGTCGGGCTCATGCTTCTGAGCCTTGTGGGCTGCCATTCGATTCATAGCGATGCGGTCCGCGAGCTTCTCCAAAAAGAAGGCACCAAGATTGATGCGGCTCAGACGAACATCGACCTGTTCCAGAAAGAAACGGAAGAACGCATCACGTTCTTGGAGAAGGCTCGCGCCGAATTGAACGAAGCCTTTAAGTCGCTGCGGGTGCAGGAGACCAAGCATCAATTTGTTCTCTCGTCGTATCGAAATATCGCGAGTAAGAAGGGTGAGGCGGCCTATGCCGCTGCCTATCTGGTCGGTCTGATTTACCTGGCGGATTATCAGGGATTGGAAAAGGCCGTGTGGAATCAATTTGAAGAAGATTTCTGCGGCCTACGCGATGTGGCGAATGCCTTGAACGACTCGTGGAAGCAAACCGCCGGGCTCCATGCGCAACTGAAGCGCTATGCGGACAAATCGGCCTTGGCATCCGTCGACCCCGAGTTTGTGTCGGCGTTGATCGAGCAGGCTCCGGGACCGTCGGATCGCATCATGGACATCGTGAATCACTCACGGACTGTCAATGACGCCTTGGAAGAGGTCACGGGTGCACGTATCGTTCGCATAGGCGCTCTGCAACGTGCCCATACCTTAACCACTGATTTGGTCGACCTTCTGGATAAGCTGAAGAGAGACGACGGGCAATAGCAAAATGTTGAAAAAGTCCACCAGCTTCGTTCTCGCTTCCTCAGAGGTTCAACATGCGGCATAGGGTATGCCTCACCTCTTCGCTCGCCGCAGTTTTGCTGGATGGCCTTTTTGACCATCCCGCCGGTGATCGTCATTCGATTCGAGACGTTCCATGGGTGTGGGTATTGCTGCCAGGTCGAAGTAGGTTTTCATCCGCCTGATAGAGGAGGCCTCTATGGAGACCAGCATCAGAGGGGTCGTCAGTTTCCTGAGTGACAATGATAGCCTGATCAAGCAGTTGATGGAAACGGCCGAGAGCGCACATCAGGAGATCTCCGATCTCGCGGTTCACGTCGACCATGCTCGTGAGGAAGCCACGGTACTTGTCGATCAGTTGGGCGCCATCGAATTTGTGGTCGGAAAACAGGATGAAACTAAGGTCCGGCAGAAGGCACTCTTGGAAGCGGTGGCCACCCTGCGGAAGAAATTTGAAACCTATCGGAACGACCCGCTTCGCCGCGGGATTTATGCGGCGGAGATCTCGAATCTCTACCTACAACTTGCCAATACGTTCAATAACGAGACCGTGGCTCAGATTGTTCCATTCAGTCAGGATGAGATCAAGTCCTACAAGGACCTGATGGAAGAGGCCGTACTTGATGCCGCGTCGAGGAAAAAACGGGCGGCAGTCCTCAAGGCTGCTGCGCGGATCTCGAAGCTGGCGTTGGGGGTTGCCGCGAAATTGGCAGTGTGAAACCGTGATTTACCGACCCACAAGACAGGCGCTCTTCCTGTTGCTCGGCATCGGCTGGGGCTGCAGCCTTGATGCAGGTTCCCGCGGTCCATTCGGTCCAGAGGATTCGGAGACCGCCGTGCAGAAGGCGACATTACCGGGTCAGATACCAGCCCTGCACGTTCTCCAATTCACGGGAGACGATATTCCTGGCCACGCTAAACCCAAAATGGTTGGTGTTGTTCAAGATGCGGCTCCGAAGCGGTCTACGAATGTTTCCGTCGTGTTGACTGCGAGCGAGGTCGTGGCCTTACGGCAAGCGGCTGAACGCGATCCGCGCGTCATGAAACTGCTCGGCAGCCGATGGGCCTTTATCGATGCCGATCGCATGCCACAGGAGGGCAAAATCTCGTTTGGCTGTTGTCGCGAGGCTACCCGCCTGACGAGGCTCCTGTACTACAGTTACAGCCGAAATGTTGCCGTAGATGTCCGCATGAAAGAGGACAATCTGCTCAGCGCCTCGTCCCTGGAAGGCTATCTTCCTCCCGAAGGGCAACAAGACGTACTTCGAGGGATCGAATTGGCCAAAGGCGACCCTCGTTTGACCGGTAAAGTGGATCAGCTGAAGGGGCATGGAG
>DCZN01000133.1:20601-22625 GCA_002331625.1 Nitrospira sp. UBA2083
GTTTTTTCAGGAACGACCCTGGCTACGGCCATCGTACGATTTGGATCACGTTTTCACAGGGTGAGGATGGTGATCCGAAGTACTGGGCGGTGGTCGATTTGACCGAGGACAAGGTTCTGGAGGCCGGAGAGGAGCCGCCTCGCTTATGAAGGACGTGCAATGAAACGGTTGCGATGGATTGGCTGTCTCGTGCTCGGTCTTCTTGTCTGGTCTGGGCCTGTTTCGGCCGAAACACAATCCGAACATGTGGAGTGGGGACCGTGGAGTTTTGATTGGGAAGTTCGAGACAACACAGGCTTGGCGCTGCGAAATGTGAAGTATGCCGATGAGTTGATTCTCGCCAAGGCCAGTATGCCCGTCGTACGTGTCAAATATGTGAAGGAGATGATTTGGTGGAATCCCTTCACCTGGTTTGGCTCACGCGCCGAAAATGGGCGTTGTGGCCCGTTCCAAGATCGATTGCGGTGGCAGGATCTTGTGCCGATGGTGAACTGTGGCGACCAGAAAGTCTGCATGGAAACCGCCACCCAAAATAATGTGAAGTGGCTTGAGTTGGGCATCTACGCCAGGATCGGCGAGTACCATCTCTATCAAGCGTGGCATCTGTCGGATGATGGCGAGCTCCGTCCCGTCCTACACAGTCGAGGACTCTCGTGCAACACCAACCACGATCATCATCCCTATTGGCGATTCGATTTCGATCTCAATGGGAACGGCATGGATCAGGTCTTCGTCCGCGAAGAGGGTGGATCAAATCGTGGCTGGGGGCCAGGGTGGCGGAAATATACGAACGAACGGAACGACATCAAAATTCCGGCCCTCAAGAAAACCTGGTTGGTTCGAGACCAACTGAACGGCCACGGAGTCTGGATTTTCCCCGGTAGTGGGTACGTTCCGCTGAAGGATGATGGGGAACGAGACACGTTTGCGGATATCGATGTGGCGATTCGCCGTGCCAATGCAAGTGAAGACGTTCCATGGAGTTTTGGAGCGCGAGGTCAGCTGGGTTACGACGAAGACAATCAAAGCGTACAGGAACAAGATATCGTGTTCTGGTACGTGGCCCACTTGCCGCACATGGCTGCCTTGGGTCCGACGAAATGGCTGACGCTTGGTCCTATCCTTCGTGTGCAGCGGTAGCCGTACAGCTCGGCGTTGATTCACCTCAAATCTATTGAACAAACAAGCGTATGCTGCCCATGTCGTTCCTGTGATGGGAGTGGCGTAGCTTATGCATACATCCACATGAGCGGGCCAGGATATTTTTGGTTGACAGAGTAAGTTGAATAGGAGTATTGAGAAAATAGTCCAGTGACTTGTCGCAGTCAAAAAGGCTTCGAGTCATTCCTGAATCAGGAGGAGGTGGAGATGGAAGACCTTAGTCCACCGGATCACGTCGGCCCGCCGAGTTCTGGGCGGGTGTCCTGTCAGTCACGCTAACCAACCTCTCCGTTGGCCATCGTCTTCCCGCGTAGGGAAGCTGATGCATGATATCAATAGGCCTTGAGAGAGGGCATAGGTAAGCGCAGGTTCTCAATTGCTGGCAGCTTTTTCTCGTCCCGAAGAAACACGTCTTAGCCCACTCCTCGCGCGGGTCTTTCTCAGTACAACAGAAGAAGTTTGTGGCGTCCTAAGCGCCGTACACGGGCGGCTCCCCAGATGAAGGGAAGGAGTCGCCCGCAACGGCTCGTCGGGGGTTTGAATGCGGGGAAGCGATCAATCCTGTTCCTGAAAGGTTGTGGAGTATTGCGAGAGCACTAGCAGGGGTGAGAGCGTCAATTTGGTTCGTGGAATGAATGAAAGGAGCTGGCCATGGACAGTACCTTGCTTATGTTCGCATCCGTTATGCTCGCAATTTTTGTGGGTGGCCTCTTCGTCTACAAGAAAAGTCAGTAGCAGCTGAACACATCGCTTGGGAGAAGTCACACGTTGCCACACGCACCGGTCGTGGGTGATGTGTCGGTGCGTCGTGGTTAACTGTTGTATGGGCGAAGTATAACTCGGCAGAAGATAAGAAACCGGGG
>DCZN01000133.1:22836-23005 GCA_002331625.1 Nitrospira sp. UBA2083
GGTTTTTCCCGTCGCACAAATTGGACGTGCTCCGGGTCGAGCAATCTTGGTATTTGGTATGGAGTAGGGGAAAGTCGAAGGGGTTTATCCGGCTCCGCCAAAGAAGAAGGCTACGCCTGATGAGGCGTCGGCATATACGAAGTACGGTTTGGAGCTGGCGAGAGGAATC
>DCZN01000082.1:0-3202 GCA_002331625.1 Nitrospira sp. UBA2083
GGCGGCATTTTCTAAGCAGGTTCGTATCAGCTTGTCTTGCGCTCAGGCCCGATGTGCAACCTTCTGTTGCAATACTCGCCGCAGTTCCACCATCGCTAACGTATCTCGTGCACAATAGCGCAGCAGCGCCTCTCGTATGGTGTCCCGTTCCACCCAATCGGTTTCGACGAAGACCATGCGGTAGTACTCTGCCGCCGCGTGACCTCCTTCTTGAATCGCAAGATCACCATAGCCGAGCGATGGCACCACTGCCGGCAACACAGACTTGATCGAGTACGACCCATGAAAGGCAGGATGGTAGTAATGACTCTTCATCACAGGGAGCAGGTCCCACAAGCGTGTCACAATCGACTTGAGGGCCGGTCTGAACTCCGGAAAATCCTCAGCCAGTTGGCGGAGGATCGCTTCCTCATAGGCTGAGTAGACCACAATGCTGCCTTTCTCACCGAGTGACTCGATCAACGCCTCGGCCCATGGCCTGCGAGGATCCGACGCCTCACCGTGAAGAAATTCCTGATGCAGCACCTCTCCGCTTTCGAGTTCAATGTGATTGGACCACTGCACCGGCAGAGACTGATAGGGCCTCGTAGAGGGAAATCGCGGCAAAGCCAACATCACCGTTTCGGCATCAAGATGGTGGATCGGGTAGGTGATGGAACGAAGACGCGATTCTAATTCAGACGATATCCATTCAACGTTGTCTTTGACCTTTCGTTGAACATCCGACAGCCGTGTTTCCTCTGGGATGTCGTCGATCGTTGTGATCCCCTGTCGGACCAGCTGACCGACAATCTCTTTCTTCCCCGGTAGATGATGGATCCAACGTGGTGACTTGTCCTTCGTGCAATGCGCCCAGAATGGGCATTCATAGGGTCTGTGGCAATGCTGATCGGGCTCGATCTCCGGCGGGTGCGGCTGCACCAGTACCGTAGTCATCGCAGCCAACCGTTGCACGACCTGCTCCCGGCGAGTGGCCACTGGCTCTGACACATCGTCAATCGTAAAGAGCGCCTGCAGATCAACCTCGCCTCCTTGATAGAGATACCCCGTGTTGATATGCATTAAACAGGTCGCTTCGAGCCTCACCCCAGCCCCTTGCACGACGTAGCTTTGGATGGCGAGGTCATCTAGGTGGATATCTTTCACTCTGGTCGATGATTTCACCTCGATCACACGCCAGGAGGATGTGCCTTCCTCAACCTTCGACACGCGCTCTAAAATATCGACGCGGACCAGAACTCCGTTATATTCAAACGCGCCTTCGAAGATGGCTGGAATCGTAGGATCGTGAAGTAAGACAGCCGTCTCGACGATCGCCGCTTCTCGCTGACGAAATCCTGCCTTCACGAGGACACCACCAGGAAAGCATTGCTGGGCCAGGACACCGATTTCGGTCCCCATAGTGAGCATCGCTTGGGTCGAGGCATCCGGTGGCGTGGCCAAGCTGGGCTGATGAATCTCCAGATAGAGCCGTTTGTGGCATTGCACCCCTGAGAGAAATTTTGATTTTGAGAGACGTGGTCGGAGCACCGTCCTGGAGGATCCGTCGTGCCTGTCGTTTGGCATGGTGTTGTTCCCGCGGCAATCAACGATTTCTCGCATGGCATGAGCCGGAACTCTGCTAGGATAGCGCCCGATGGGCAACGGTGTCACCCAGATCAGGCGATCCGTCATGACGTTGGCGCTCCCTGTCACCCTCACCACCCTGCTCCAACGGGCCGAAGGCATCGTTGCCATATTTCTGGTCGGTGGATTGGGCGCCACTGCTATTGCCGCAGTCGGCCTGGGGCAGCTGCTGGCGTTTGTGGCTACAACCCTGGTCTCTGGGATTTCGGTTGGGAGCAATGTGATCGTGGCCCAGCTGTGGGGCGCCAGGCGCCAGCATGACGCGGGCGAAGCGGCCCGTCACTTCTTAGGGCTGTCGATCGGTGTCTCACTCCTCTTGGCCGGCGTGGGGATCGCTGGGAATCGATTCGTTATGCAGCAACTCGGTGCAGAACCCTCCGTCATCGAGCTGGCCCTCCCCTATTCCACACTCATTTTTCTTATCATTCCTTGCACCGTACTCATCCAAGTCTTGTCGTCCATCCTTCAAGGCACCGGCGACACCAAGACGCCCATGTACGGCCTGATCGGGGTCAACCTCATCCATGTGTTCCTCGCCTACCCGCTCATCTACGGACATTGGGGAGCTCCCGCAGTGGGACTGAGAGGTGCGGCGATTGCTGTCGGCCTCGCTGAAGCGACCGGGCTATTCTATCTCTTCCTGCGATGTCGCCCTATCTTGAAGAAGTCGGCCACTCTGCGCCAGGACCTGCTTCGATCGATCTGGGAGGTGGGAGCATCAGTGTCCGGTGAACGCATCGTTCAACAAGCCGGCATTTTCATCTATACCAAGCTCGTCCTCCTCTACGGCACCGTCGCTTATGCCGCCCATCAAGTCGGCCTCTCAATTGAATCGTTTTCATTCTTGCCAGGCTATGGGCTGGCGATCGCTGCCGCCACCATGGTCGGGCAGAGCATCGGAGCCGGGAAGTACACGAGAGCAAAATTGGAGAACTGGGAAGCAAATCGGCTAGCCATTGTGATCATGGCCGCAATGGGCCTCCTTTTTTTCTTCCTCCCCGACCCGTTACTTCGTGCGTTCACGACCGATGAAGCCGTGATTGAACTGGGAACCATGTTCTTGAGAATCGTGGCGCTCTTGCAAATCCCATTAGCCCTCACCATGGTCCTCGCTGGCTCATTACGCGGTGCGGGCGACACCCGTTTCATCATGGGCACCACCATGATCGGCATGTGGGGCGTTCGTGTACCCTTGGCACTGGTCGCAGCCCTCTGGCTACGGCAGTCCATCTCATTAATCTGGGCAGCGATGATCGTGGACTGGAGCGTACGGATGGGCCTACTCCTCTGGCGGTATCGGTCGGAACGGTGGAGACAGATTCAGGTGATCCGTTAGGATTGAGATGATCCCCGCATTGAACAACCACGACTCAAAGCCCCAGTTCCATTCCGATCACGAGCCTATCGTTCCGGTCAAATTGTCCAAACAAGCCGTTGCGGTCGCCATAGAACAGATCAAATCCTGTCCAAATTTTTAAATTATCCCGCAACTCATAACTGATTTTCGGCCGGATGAGTCCATCGCCTTGGCTTACGCTTTGCAGCCAGAGCACTTCAGTTTCTAACGTTTCATTCA
>DCZN01000082.1:3260-4350 GCA_002331625.1 Nitrospira sp. UBA2083
GGATGAAGCAACCAACTTTGAAACAGCTGGAAACTCACCAACGTATCCTGAATGCCGGACCAATCCAGCCCTAGAACATAGGCTATTTCACCACTCTTGATCACACCATCACCGTCCCTTCGGTTCATGGTCAGCACGAATCGATCGGTATTGTAAATCGCTTCTCCACGCACGGTCAGGTTGCCGAAGCCATTGCTGACCGACCCCCCGATGAGATGGTTGCGCTCATAACGAGGATTCACCGTAACCGTGGCTCCGCCGGGGGCCAACAGCACAGACTGAAAAAACACAGGAAAATCCGCATAGTGGTAGAGATAGTTCACTGTGAGGTCCCAGCCATGCCAAAACTTTGAAAACCGCATGCCGATGTCGGAATCCATCACGATATTGTTAGGACGTTCAAGAGGCCGAAGGTTCACAGCAACACCAGGAGGCGCTTGGGGAACTACCAGCGGTGAGCTAAAGGCAAATGTGGCACCCGCTTGAGGCAGCCGATGATAGGTGCGATCCGGTATCCATAGAAATTGCAAGTTGCCGCCTCCAAGAGGCAATTCGGCATTCAATGTCCACAACGGAATACGAGAATCGTCAAAATTATCCAGAATGAATTCCCTGAAGTTTTGTGGATTCACGACGTCGAGCAGTTTCAGACCATCGGCCTTCCCCCAGACGACCTGCTGTTTGCCAAGCGTAAGATGCATCCCCCAGAGTCGCGTCCTCAGGTAGAACTCGCGCAGTTCTACGTCGGTTCGGTCCCCTAGTTGGAGGCGTCGGGAATTCGGCGAAACCTCCCCTTGGCTCAGTCGACCAGGTTCGAGATGGTCGAACCCTTCCGTATACAGCCGAGCGATCCCGGTGATACGGGTATCGTCACTCCATCGATATTCCCACTGCGGATCAAGCACCATCTCCATTTTATCGGCAGGATCTCGTGCAATCCCATACGCCGCTTCCGATTCAAGCACAGCACTAAATCGATGATTGCTCAACTGGCTCAATTTCGTCTCGTCTGGCGTACTCTCGGCAAGGGGGGTGGGGGCAACGGGCCCCCCCCCCCCCCCCCCGGCTCCCCCCGCCCCCCCCCCGCCGG
>DCZN01000102.1:0-8803 GCA_002331625.1 Nitrospira sp. UBA2083
AGGAGGCATAGCCCAGATTCGCCGCGACGATCGGCGCATTACGACGCGCGATTTCCAACATCGTGTCGGTCATGTCGAGGCCGATCACGTGTCCAGATGGGCCAACCAGTCGTGAGGCCTCGAAGCAGTCGATTCCTCCACCGGAACCAATATCAAGGACTGTCTCGCCGGAACGGACGGTCTTTAAACCGGCTGGGGTGCCGCACCCATAGGAAATCTTGAGCACCTCGTCCGGGATAAATGATTTCAGGTCTGCGAGGTCGTAACTCGTCGGACAACACATCTGCTCGCCTGTCGCGGCCGCCCGCGCGTACCGGTCACTGACTTTCTGGGTGATTTCGTCGATCGGCATAGTCTCCTCTTGTGACACTGTTTTTCGTGAAAGATCCGTTCTTTTTATATCGCTCCTACGTCTATCTAGATAAGTGCATAGGTCAATATACAGGGAAAGGCCTCTCACTTCTGTGAGCTGGCTTACAGTCACCCCACTGACAGAGACTGGCCCGTGCAGGCGGTTGAGGAAAATCACACGTAAAAGAGATCCTTATGGCTTGGAAGAGGATGACCAGACACACAGCCTTCTTGACTCAGTACTATGGTACAGGGTGTATCGTCATTGATGAGGTGGACATGCCGACCGAACTCACAATTGGACAGCTCGCAAAAGCTGCTGCGGTGAATATCGAAACGATTCGCTACTACGAACGACGCCACATACTCGGCCCCACCTCTCGGCTGCCATCCGGCTACAGGCTCTACAACAGAGAAGCCCAAAGGCGGCTGCGGTTCATCAAGAATGCGCAGGCGTTGGGCTTCACGCTCCATGAGATCAAGGAACTGCTTGATCTTCAGGTCAGCTCGAAAGCCCGCTGTGGTGATGTTCAACGAAAAGCCGAGGCCAAGTTGAAACACGTGAAGGCGAAAGTGCGGGATCTGCAAGCGCTGGCGACGGCGCTGCGACGCTTGATCCGAACCTGCCGGGCCAGACGGCCGACGGATCGTTGTCCGATTTTGCAGAGCTTGGAGAAAACAGAAAGGCGGGTCAACAATGACAACCGAAAAACGACGCGTTGACGTATTTACCGCGGGCTGCCCGCTCTGTGAGGACGCGGTCAGACTCGTCACATCCTTGGCCTGCCCCAGTTGCAAGGTGCAGGTCTATGATCTCCGGGAAGGTTGCGCGACAAATGAATGTCGAGAGAAGGCGGCCCGCTACGGCATCACGGCTCTCCCGGCTGTCCTGGTGAATGGCACACTGCTGGATTGCTGTCGCCGTGGTCCAATCGATGCCGCTATGCTCCGGGCTGCAGGCGTCGGCCAAGTCTAAAAAGGAGGACGATATGGAGGATCGGCGGACCACACGACTGCTCAGGACGGGCCTGATCGGTTCGGTGATCGTAGCCATTTGCTGCTTCACCCCGATTCTGGTGGTCCTGTTGGGAGCGATCGGTCTGGGGGCCATTACCGGGTATTTGGACTATGTGCTGTTGCCGGCCCTGGCGGGCTTTCTGGGGCTCACGGCCTACGGAGTGTATCGACAAAAACAAGCGACGACGGGCACATGCTGCGCGAGTCATGAGCCCAATGATCAGAAGCGATGAATGTGGGAGGGGGGCGCGATGTCTGACTGCTGCCACATACCGACAGGGCCACAGAAGCACAGGAGTCGAATTGTGTGTCGCCACTGTGGCCGCGAAGGCCAGCCGGTCGATCGAACCACCATTGATGCCTTGCTCAAACCCGAGTCGCTGAGTCAGGTGAATGGCAGCGAGTATGCGTTCTGTGAGACTCCAGATTGCCTGGTCGTGTACTACGCCGCCGATGGAACTGAGTTCAAGAAGAACCAGGTTCGGGTGCGGGTGGGATTCAAGGAGACAGAGGATCCGATCCCTGTATGCTATTGCTTCAACGTGACCGAGCGCATGATCCGCGAGGAGGTTGCGCAAACCGGGCGCTCGACAGCCTCCGCTCGGATTCGAGCCGAGGTCAAGGCCGGGAACTGTCGCTGCGAGGTGGAAAATCCATCCGGTCGGTGCTGCCTGGGGGAAATACTCCAGGCTGAAAAACTGGCAGCTGCCGAGCGCTCAGGGCGCAGTCAAGACCTCGCCCGTTCGTGAAGGAAGGAGATCGAGCATGGAGCCAGCTCTCAAAAATCTGGACAGGATCGGATCGATCGGATCCATTGGGCCGCTCGAGACCGAGACGGCGATGCAACTCCTCAGCCTCGCGAAGTCCATGCTGGGGTGGGACAACGCTCAACTCAATCGGAAGGCAGAAACGGTCCGGAGGTACGTGCTCACGCAGTACCCACTGTTGGGACGTGCTCCGACACGCCAAGAGGTGGCCACCGCACTCGACTGCGGCAGTGCGGAGGAGATTCAAGCAACGTTAGCACGACTGCACGAACTGGATATGCTGTGCCTGGATTCTGAGAGTCAGGAGATACGTGTAGTGTACCCCTTCTCGAGTGTGCCGACCAGACACCTGGTGCACTTCCCAGGTTGGGACGACGCAGCACCGGTGTATGCGCAGTGCGCGGTCGATGCGCTGGGTATTCCGTTCATGGTACGACAAGACGTGTCTATCGCATCCTCGTGCTCGCATTGCGCTGAGTCTGTCGCCATCAAGATTGAGGGTAGAGTGATCGACACCGTCTCTCCTCCCACGACGGTCGTATGGGCTGGAACGACGCGGACCGGCCATGCAGCGGACTCAGTGTGTCCCACCATCAATTTCTTCTGTGCACCAGATCATGCCATCGCCTGGCGGCAACGGCAGCGGGATGCCACCGGACATGTCTTGAGTCTGGGAGAGGCACTGTATGTCGGAAAGGGGATATTTGAGGATCTTCTGAGGCCGCACACTGGTACAGTGTCGTCCGCCAGCACAGCGGCATCTCTACCCGAGACGGCAAAAGCCGCGGCGACGGCCAGCACGGCTGGGGGACTGCTCACAGCGTTTCTCGCGTCGATCTGCTGCATCGGACCGGTCGCCTTCGCCGCCCTGGGAGTGGGTGTGGGGGCCACGGGATTCCTGGCCAATACGGCCGGGGTCCTCAAAGCGCTGTTGCCCTATCGACCCCTGTTCATTGGGCTTACCATGATCTTATTGGGCATCAGCATCTATCTGGCCTACCGAAAGCCGATGGTCGGTGACGTATCCTGTCAGGCCTGCGTGCCAGCGTCAGGCGTTCGACCGAATCGATGGTTGCTCTGGATCATCACCAGTCTCGCGGTAGCGTTAATGCTCGCGCCCTATTGGTTGGAGTTCACGACAGGGTGATGAACAGGTAGAACCTGACACCAAAGGAAGAGGTGAATCTCATGAAGACGACAAGATTTCTCAGAAGCTGTGTTGTGATTGCCGGCATGCTCTGGGTCGGAATTTCTGCGGGGGCCCTTCTTCAAGAGGCCGGCGCAGCAACAGAACAGCCAGGAGAGATCACCACACTCAAAATCGAAGGCTGGACGTGCGCCAGTTGTGAAAAAGACATTCGCCGTGCGCTCCTCGCAGTGCCGGGGGTGAAACAAGTTGATGTCCGTTATGCCCTTGGCGGCGCCGTTGTCGCGATTGAACCCAACCGAGTGAGTCAGGAGCAGTTGGTAAAAGCGGTCGCGAGCGCGGGAAATATTCTCTCCTCGTACCGGGCCACTGTGGTTCCGAACGGCACACTTTCGGCCCAGGCCGGTGAAAAGAGTGTGGGATGGAAGTGGTTCGGGAACTTGTTTAAGTAGCGTCTCTTCTGTCCCTATTGACGGTTGTGTGCTCCTTAGTTTGACGAGAGGAGGCTACGAGGGATTCTAATTCCATCAGGGGCCGAGAAGCGATTCATCTCAAGCATGGCTGTCTCGATCGCGGTTCGGTGTGAACCTTGCCTCCGGGCTTACGTCAAGATGGCGTATGCAAAGGGTGCCATGCCAGGACGAACTGTTCGAATCTCCCGAAGTTGCGATGACCATCAAGGCTGTCCAGGGGAAGACAAGCGCTGAAGGCGTATGCGGTTACAAGGAATGTACCAACGTGGCTAAGCCGGCCACTGAAGCAATCTGCTGCACTCACTGAGAGCTGCACGGGAAAGGTCGAGCCACTCATTCGTTTGTAGGAGGACCACCGATGTCCCAGCGTATCGATTACGATCTGATGACTATTGGCGGCGGGTCTGCTGCCTTTGCCGCGGCTATCAAAGCTGCCGAGCTAGGGGCTCGGGCGGCCATTGTGGAAAAAGGCACGATCGGCGGGACCTGCGTCAACATCGGCTGTGTGCCATCGAAGACCCTCATTAAGGCCGCGGAACTCTGCTATCACGCCGCCTATACACAGTTTGAAGGATTGACCGCCTGTCCCCCGCCCTCGGACTGGCGGAGGGTGGTGCAGCAGAAGGACGAACTCGTGGCCGCGTTACGTCAAGGTAAGTATGTGGACGTGGCGGCTATCTATCCCACCATCACCATTCTGAAAGGAGACGCCACGCTTCTGGGCGGACGCCAGGTGCGCGTCAATGACACCGTGTATGAGCCGGAAAAGATCGTGGTCGCGACGGGCTCTTCGCCCTGGGTGCCGTCGATACCAGGACTTCAAGAAGCCGGTTTTCTCAATAGCGAGCAGGCGCTCAGTCTTGAGGCGCTCCCGGCGTCGATGATCATCATTGGCGGAGGCAGCATCGGCTTGGAGTTCGCCCAGCTCTTTGCTCGATTCGGCGTCCAAGTGATGGTGCTGGAAAGCGGACCACATGTGATGCGAGCAGAGGAGCCGGAGATCGGAGAGGCGCTGGTGCGCTACCTGGAGGATGAAAAAGTCAGGATCTGCACCAACGTCACCATCAGCCGGGTCGAGCGCCGAGACGGAGGATACCTCGTGCACACCCAGACCGACGGAAAGCCAGAAGTCTGCCGGGCTGAGCGCTTGCTGGTTGCGACCGGTCGCCGTCCGAACACGAGCGGGCTCGGATTGAAAGACGCCGGAGTCACGTTAGGATCAAAAGGCGAGATCACAGTGAACGAGCACTTACAGACGAGCAACCCCGATATCTATGCAGCCGGCGACTGCATTGGCGATCCGATGTACGTGTATGTGGCCGCTTATGCAGGCGGTCTGGCCGTCGTGAATGCGCTCAGTGGTATCGGCAAGGTGTTCGATCTCACAGCGTTGCCGCACGTCACCTTCACCGACCCTCAGATCGCGAGCGTTGGTCTGACCGAGCGACAAGCGAGGGAGAAAGGGCTCCGCGTGCAAACCTCGCGGTTCTCGCTTGAGCATGTTCCGAGGGCGCTGGCCTCCCGGAATACCAAAGGCCTTATTAAGCTGGTCGCTGAGGAAGAAACCGGGCGATTGGTGGGCGCACACGTTCTCGCAGCCGAAGCGGGTGAAGTGATCCAGGAGGCCACCCTCGCCATCCGGTTTGGGCTGACTGTGCGGGACGTGGCTGACACATTTCATCCCTACCTGACGATGGTGGAAGGGCTCAAGCTGGCCGCGCTGACGTTTAAGAAGGATGTAAGCAAGCTGTCCTGTTGCGCCGGGTAGCGGAATTGGGTTGTGAGGGAACAACCCGGCAGGGAGGTGAAGGATGACGGATTGTGGATGGATGCCCATGATGGGACCGGGTCTGCTGTTGATGGTGCTGTTCTGGGTGTTTGTGATCGTCGGCGTCGTCTACCTCGTCCGATGGTTGATGGGGCAAGGAATAGCCGGCCGGCCTGAATCAAGCCTCGATATCCTCAAAAAACGGTATGCCCGTGGTGAAATCAACAAGCAAGAGTTTGAGGAAATGCGACAGGACTTGCAGGTCTAGGTATATCTTTTCGGCGCAGCGCAGACGGAAATTTTCTTTCAACAAGGAGGTCGCAAATCATGTGGCGCACGATCAGCAGTTTAGTATTTCTTGCCGTCATTACTTTGTTTACACCCAACTTCGTCCAAGCGCAACAGGCAACGCCGGCGCGAATCCTGATCCACATGAAAACGTCGCTCACGCTGGACGATGCTCAGATCTGCGCGGTGCCGAATGTGGCCTGGGCGGCGGTCAAGGCGGGCTACGCGGTCACGATTCTGGTGGATGCGAGCGCCGTGACGTCAGTGACAAAGGGCTTTGGTTGGTTCAGAGGGTTGATTGGATCTGACTCAACAGCGCTCGATCGTGCGGGGCTACCGGAGCGGGAACGGCAGAGTTTGTCGGAGCAAATGGGCATTCCGCTCGAACAGGTGCCGCACAACTACGGCGAGTACTTTGATGTTCTAAAGAACAAGCTGGGCGTTGAAATCTACGGAAATCAGACGATGATGCTGCTCTACAAGATCGATCCGGCGCGAGTTGCCTCTTCAGTGACCCCCGTTCCACTGACCAAGATGGTGGAGTTGTTCGCATCCGCTGACCGAGTGATCGTTTATTAGAGATACCGTTGACGCTTGACCTGGACGAGGGATAGACTGACGCTAATGCGATTAGGTTCCTATCAATCCCGATCATTTCTTGCCGCAACGATCGTGGTGTTTCTGCTGGCGTTCAGTTTCAATGCGTACGCCTGTCTCCTGCCGTTGTCGGGGACCACCGATGCCACGATGACAAACGGCTGTTCAACTCCCGGGGAGCAGCCGGTTCGGCAGTTGTGCGATGCCTTCAAAATTCTGGGGGTGGAGTCCTCTCCACAGTCGTCTTCCGTGCACATGAACCATCATTGGCCGGCAGACCATGCGTTGCCTACGCTTCCAACGGTGAGCCGCCAGTTCCAGCATATCTTCCACTCATATCAGTCTCTCGAATCGAGTTCTCCTCCTCATCAGTCTCTCACGAGCACAGTGCTTCGTATCTGATCTCTCCGGTTCTTCCTTCTACCGTTTCATCATCGCATGATCTGTCCAGCACTGGACCTTGGTCCATCCCGTCGCTTCTTCTGTAGCAAGACGGGGTCCGAGATCCGCGACAGGCGTGGGCAGGAAAGCTCTTGGGGAGGACCATCCCATGACTCGATCAATTTGGGTGTTGTTTGCCATAACAGGTGTGATCCTGACCGTCGGGACAGGTGGGCGCTATGTCGCTCATGCCGTCGAGCAAGGCGCACGACCGTCCTTGGTGTTACTGGATTTGATCCATGAAGCCCTGGCGAGAAATCCAGAACTTGTGGCGGCGCGCAAGCAATGGGAAGCTGCCACGAATCGGATTGCCCAGGCCCGGTCGCTGGACGACCCCACCCTGTCAGTCCACTTGTGGAATTTCCCGCAGACCTTCAACGTCACGCAGACGGGCAACACGATCTTCGGTTTTTCGCAGAATCTCCCATTCCCCGGCAAACTCGCGCTCAAAGGCGACGTGGCAAGCCGTTCGGCCGACATGACCGCGCAGGCGATCCGTGCGAAGGAACGAGAACTGGTCGCCCGCCTGAAGCAGGCTTACTACGATCTGTTTCTCGCGCAGAAAGCGGTTCAGATTCATCATGAACAGGTGGAGCTGGTCAGACAATTCGCAGAGATTGCCAACGCGAAGTTCCGTGCAGGGAAAGGAAGCCAGGCCGATGTCCTCAAGGCCCACGTCGAACTGTCCCTGCTCCACCAGCAGCTTCCTGTCCTGGAACAGCGCCGCGAAACCGCCGAAGCGTTGCTGAATACGCTCTTGGATCGGGATCCTGCATCACCTTTGGGGATTGCTCCAGAGCCGTCTCAGAAGCCGTTCGACAAGACCATCAAGGAACTGCACCGCCTCGCGCTGAACGACAGGCCGGAGCTGAAAGTCGCTGAACTGACGGTACAACGGAACGAGCAGTCCCACGAGCTGGCCCAGCGTCAGTACTACCCGGACTTCAATGTGACGTTTCAGCGCTTCCAGAACTTTCAGGCCAACGACGGATTCGGCGCCTACGTGGCAATGAGCATCCCATTCGCGTTCTGGACCAAGCCGAAGTATGACGCAGGCGTGCAGGAAGCCGCGGCAGCGGTCTCGGCCGCGCGGGCGCAACAGCATACGGTAGAAAACCTGACTCGGTTTCAGATCAACGATCTCTTGGCCAAAGTCCGGGCAAGTGAACAGGTTGCCCAGTTGTATCACACGACGATCCTGCCCCAGGCCCTGCAGAGCCTTGAAGCAGCGCGTTCGGGGTATCGTGTGGGAAAGGGAGGGTTCCTGGATCTCATTGATACTCAGCGGGCCTGGCGGGGATTTCAGTTTGAGTACTACCAAGCGCTGGTCGAGCGGGAACATCGTCTCGCGGAACTTGAACAAGTGATCGGAACTGATCTGAAAGAAAACAGCTAAACAGGGAGGACAAGACCATGAGCCAAAACATCGGCAGAAACAGTCTTGTTGTCGGTGTCGCAGTAGCCAGCCTGTTCGTCGGAGTCGTCGCCGGGTTCTTCGCCGCGCATCGGACGATGAACGATATGTTGGGGATAAAGGGAAGTGGGGAGATGAAGGGCCATGAGATGGAAGATATGTCCATGAAGGGGATGTCGATGGAAGGCGCAACGCCCACGAGAGACTTGGAACCGATGCCAGGCATGTCCGACGCTCCGTCCGGGGCTGTGGCTGTTCCGGCTGTGGCGAGACAGTTGATCGGCGTCCGCAGTGCTCCGGTGAGCTACGCGACATTGGAGCAAGAGATTCGCACGGTCGGGACGGTCGACTACGATGAACGTGGGTTTACTCAAGTCACTCTCAAAATTTCAGGATGGATCCGCAAGGTCTTTGTTGATTCGATCGGTCGGCCGGTGCGCAAGGGCGAACCGCTCTTTACCATCTACTCGCCAGATCTCCTTACAACCCAGGAGGAATACCTGTTGGCAGTCAGGACGCAGGCTCAATTGGCTGCCAGTC
>DCZN01000102.1:8978-23054 GCA_002331625.1 Nitrospira sp. UBA2083
CTTGCCGGGGAAATATGTGGAGCGGGGCACAATACTGTACGAGATCGCGGATCTCTCCACGGTCTGGATCTCCGCCGATATTTATGAATCAGAAGTGGCGGCCACAAAGGTCGGTCAGCCGGCAACGGTTACCTTTGCCGCCTATCCGGGAAAGGCGTTCCACGGCAAGGTCGCCTATGTCTATCCGACCCTGAATACCGAAGCCCGCACCGTGCGGGTACGGTCTGAATTTCAGAATCCTGAACTGAAGCTAAAGCCTGGCATGTATGGGAACGTGATCTTGCAGACGGCTGCGGTCAAGACGTTGGTCGTGCCGAAGGAGGCGGTGCTGGATACCGGCCTCCGGCAACTGGTGTTTCTCGATCGAGACCAAGGGATCTATCAGCCCTATCCGGTCAAGCTTGGCCGACAGAGCCAGGATCGCGTGGAAGTTCTTGAAGGTCTCAAAGAAGGAGATCGTGTTGTGACCTCGGCCAATTTCTTGTTGGACGCCGAGAGCAAGCTGGCCTCGGCTGGGAGTATGCAGGTCATGATGGGCCAAATTGGCATGGCTGACTGGCAGATGCGTGGTGCCCATGAAGGCAAGATGGAAGGGATGGAAGGCATGCAAGGCATGAAAGGGATGGAGGGCATGGAAGGTATGAGCGGAATGTCTGGCATGGCTTCGGACTCAGCCAAAGCCACCTCCGAAGCTCGCAAGGTAGCAGGATATGTTCTGACCTTCACGACCCTTCCCGAAACACCCAAGGCCGGTGAGGTTCTCCTCAGGCTCAAGGTCACAGATCAGACCGGCCAGCCGGTGACCACTGCGCAAGTCTTGTTCGTCTATACCATGCCGATGCCAGGCATGACTGATTCCAAGGTGACGGCGCACCATACCAAAGACGGACTCTATGAAAGCACGGTGATGTTCGGCATGGGCGGGACATGGATAGTAACGGTCAATGTGACAGTGCCAGGACGGTCGCCCATTGCCGAGAAGTTTCAGTTTTCGGTCGCAGGGGTAGGCCTGTAGTTGGGAAAAGCGGGCGTCTCGGCACCCGCGGGATGGGAGGGGTGAAAAACAATGATCGCACGACTCATCGAAGGGAGTGCACGCAATCCAGTCCTCGTCATCCTCTGTGTGTTGCTGCTGGCAGGTTGGGGCCTGTGGGCGGCTTTTAAGGTTCCTCTGGATGCGGTGCCGGACCAGTCCGATGTCCAGGTGACCATCTATACCGAGTGGCAGGGGCGCAGCCCGACGTTGATTGAAGACCAGGTCACCTATCCCATCGTCACCTCCCTGCTGGCTGGGCCGAAAGTCAAACGGGTGCGGGGGGTCTCAGAATACGGGGTCTCATACGTCTACGTGATCTTCGAAGACCGGACGGACTTGTATTGGGCACGCAGTCGTGTGCTGGAATACCTGCAGAAGCTGACCGGGAAGTTACCAGCCGGAGTCGCACCGACTCTAGGTCCCGACGCGACCGGAGTCGGGTGGGTCTATCAGTATGCATTGGCCGACGAGTCTGGCGCGCACGATCTGGCGCAGCTCCGCAGTCTTCAAGACTGGCACCTGCGCTACCAACTGGAAAGTGTGCCGGGCGTGGCAGAAGTGTCGGCAGTCGGCGGATTCGTCAAGCAGTATCAAATCGAAGTGGACCCGAACACGTTGGCTGCCTACCGGTTGCCGATTAAGACGATTATCGAAGCGGTTCGGAACAGCAATGCTGAGGTGAGCGGCCGCGTCTTGGAAATGGCCGGCACGGAATACATCATTCGTGGGCGTGGCTACCTGCATTCTATTGATGATATCGAGCTG
This sequence comes from Nitrospira sp. UBA2083, assembly GCA_002331625.1. Lineage (GTDB taxonomy): Bacteria > Nitrospirota > Nitrospiria > Nitrospirales > Nitrospiraceae > Nitrospira_D. The sequence goes on from DCZN01000102.1 coordinate 10,780, forward strand.
ATCCCTGTCGGGACGGATGGGCGGGGCACACCTATCTTGATCCGGGATATTGCCCATGTCCAGATTGGGCCGGACCAGCGGCGGGGCGTAGCCGAATTGGACGGCAAGGGTCAAACAGTCGGCGGGATCGTGATCATGAGGGCCGGGGAAAATGCGCTTGCCGTGATCGAGCGGGTCAAAGCCAGGCTGGCAGAGATCACACCGGCTCTGCCCAACGGTGTCCGCATCGTCCCCACCTATGACCGGTCTGATCTCATTTATCGGGCCATTGCTGTCCTGCGCGAGAAACTCCTGGAGGAGAGTAGTATCGTCAGCCTGGTCGCGGTCGTCTTTCTGTTTCACCTGCGTAGCGCCCTGGTGGCGATTCTCATCCTGCCTGTAGCAGTGCTGCTCGCTTTCATTCCGATGGCTTACCTGAACATCACCTCCAGCATTATGTCGCTCGGAGGAATTGCCATTGCCATCGGCGCGATGGTGGATGCAGCCATCGTGATGGTGGAGAACGCGCACAAGCGCTTGGAACAAGCACCGAATGCGGATCGGATTGAAACCATCATCGCAGCAGCCAAAGAGGTCGGCCGCCCCTTGTTCTTTTCGCTCCTGGTGATCGCCGTGTCGTTCCTGCCGATCTTCGCACTAGAGGCGCAGGAGGGCCGGTTATTTACGCCCTTGGCCTACACCAAAACCTTCTCGATGCTGTTCGCCACAGCGCTCTCGGTAACCTTAGCACCCGTGCTGATGGTGCTGTTGATTCGTGGCAAGGTACGAGCTGAAGCCAAGAATCCGCTGAACCGGTGGCTCATTGCCCTGTATCGGCCCATCCTGTCAGGCGCACTTCGAACCCGGTGGCTGACCGTGGGGATCGCAATCGCGGCGGTGGGCGTCACAGCACCGGTATTTTTCCGACTCGGCGCGGAATTTATGCCGCCGCTGAACGAGGGCACGATCCTCTACATGCCAACCACCGTCCCAGGCCTCTCGATCCCCGAAGCGACGAAGATCTTGCAGGTTCAGGATCAGTTGCTCAGCACCTTCCCCGAAGTAGAACGGGTATTCGGCAAAATGGGGAAAGCCCCAACTGCGACTGATCCGGCCTTCGTCGGCATGGCGGAAATTACAGCCACCCTCAAACCTGAATCGCAATGGCGTCCCGGCATGACATGGGACCGGTTATTGGATGAGATGGATGCCAAGCTGCGCATTCCCGGATTTCCGAACATCTGGTGGATGCCGATTCAGACTCGCACCGAGATGATCACCACCGGGGTGCGCAGCCCGGTCGGCATCAAAGTCCTGGGACCGGATCTGAAGACCATCGAGAGAATCGGTTTGGAGATCGAGCAAGTCTTGGCCACTGTGCCTGGCACCAAGAGCGCCTTTGCGGAACGGCTCAACGAGGGCTATTACCTGGATTTGACCGTCAATCGACGTGAAGCTGCCCGCTACGGTCTGACGGTGGGAGACGTGCAGGCTGTCATCACCTCGGCCATTGGCGGCGAGACCGTCACGACTACGGTCGAGGGACGGGAACGGTATCCGGTCAATGTGCGCTACAAACGTGAGTTGCGCGACGATCCGGACCGGCTCAAACGGGTGTTGATTCCCACACCGAGCGGGGCACAGATCCCCCTTGGACAAATCGCGGAGATGGTAATCACGCAGGGTCCTCCGTCGATCGCGGATGAGGCGGGATCGCTCGCCGGTCTAGTCTCGGTGTCGGTCAGCGGACGAGACTTGCGCGGCTATGTTCAAGATGCCCAACGAGCAGTCCGCGAGAAGGTCACGATCCCGTCCGGCTACCGGCTGATCTGGACCGGTCAATACGAACATCTGGTGCGGGCGGAAGAAAGATTGAAGCTGGTGGTCCCGGTGACTCTAGCCGTGATTCTGTTGCTCCTGTACCTCAATTTTCGATCGCTCGCGAAATCACTGATCGTGCTCTTGTCCGTTCCCTTCGCCGCGATCGGCGCCATCTGGTACCTCCATTACTTAGGTTACAACCTCAGCGTCACGGTCTGGGTGGGCATCATCGCGCTGGCTGGCGTGGCGGCGGAGACGGGCGTGGTCATGCTCGTCTATCTCGATGAAGTGTATGAACGGCGCGTGCACGAAGGTCGCATGACCACGGCGAAGGATCTGCGCGATGTCATCATGGAGGGAGCAGTCCAACGAGTGCGACCCAAGATGATGACGGTGGCGGCGATCATGGGTGGGTTGCTCCCCATCATGTGGACGACCGGCACCGGGGCAGATGTGATGAAGCGGATTGCCGCGCCGATGATCGGTGGCATGGTGTCCTCCACAGTGCTAACGTTACTGGTCATTCCTGGGCTGTATGCCTTGTGGCGTGGGTTTGGTCTGCCCCGAGGCCTCACTCACTCTCCTCAAGTAACATCGGAATGAAAAGGGCAGTTCCAGACGTTTAGGCCCTCCGCCTTTCTGGCTGCGCGGTTCATCGTGTTAACCAAGATGTCCAGATGCCTCAGTTCCCGAAGCTATTGTTTTCTCCATTGCATCAAGTCCAGCTGTCAGGCCTTGCGCCACATTCTCAAAGGAATCATGTGCCCAGAAGTGCATGAAAACAGATCCGGAGCGTCATGATTATGAAGAGCCGTTACCCTTATCCCATGTTCTGTCAATGCTTGAGCCACCGAATTGACCTCTTTACCGATCATGACGACATCTCCGTGGCCGCGACTTTTCCATCGTGGGCGTTGAAGGCGTACCAAGTCTATAAGGAACATGTGAGCGGAACAGAGCCAAACGAGAGCAACATGTGCTGTATGCACTGAACTCTTTGTGGGCAAGTCTGGGTGAGAAGCGGTTCCTGGCACCATTTCCCTTCCCAACCGGGATGCGACTGAGTCACGCAACTAGCACGGCGAGGGGGACGTCGTCGTTTGAGATCTCGTCCCGTTCACAGAGTAAGGGGGGGACGATGTGCTGCCCCCTCTTGACCGGAGCCTTGGGATGGGTGACCCCGTTTATTGTTTTTTGGGCCAGCTACGTTAGGAATGAGGAGACGTGTCTGGCCTCGCCCGAGGAAACCACGGGAAAAACGCGTTGGTCGTAGCCTGATAGGCTTTATATTCTTCTCCTCGACTTAAAAGGGCCTGCTCTTCTGCTCGCGGAATGCCTGTTACCTTAAGCAGCGCGACCCCCATCACGATCGGTCCGATCCAGGTAAACACCCAGCCGGGTGCTCCCAACGCCATCACGACATAGGAGCACCAGTGCAGCCATTCAAAAAAATAGTTCGGATGGCGTGAGTAATTCCAGAGGCCCTCGCGACAGACCCGACCCTGATTTCTCGGATCGGCGCGGAACTGGGCGAGTTGCCGGTCGGCCCTCGCTTCGCCGGCCACGGCCACGCCCCAGATCAGTAAACCGACCAACTCGACCACCGCGGTCGGAGGCCATGGATTCGAAAGCACCACCAAAAACGGGAGCGAAAAAGCTGCCACGGCAAGGGCTTGCAGCTGAAAGTACGCGAACATTCTGGATGGCTCTGTATCACCCCATTCCTCCCGTAATCGGCGATACCGAGCGTCTTCCGGTTTCCCATTCACGCGATTGAAAAGAATGTAGAGCCCTAGTCGTCCCGCATAGAGGGTCACTAACATCACGGTCAGGAGTATCCGCTCGAGGCCGGTGCGAGCTTGCGTGGCATACCACAGCACGACGACAATAAGCCCCACGCACCATCCGATGTCCCCGATTGCGGCATTCCTTGTCCTTTGCTGCACAGCCCACAACACGGCCATGACGACCGCCATGACAAGATAGGCCGCTACGATAAGGGGCAACGGATCTGATTCAAGCATCCCGCCTTCTGGTCCCATCATCCCTTATGCTTTAGGCTCATCGTCCCATAAGTCCACTCGCTGAGATACCCCGCTTCCCTGCTCACGGTCCGGGGGACCTGGCCGGTGTGGGCCAATACCTGGGTCAGCATCGGCTGGGCTGGCTGCTTGTCATTGGTTTCATCGATGACATCCGCGGCAACAATGATCTGTGCCCGCGCATCGACCGCCGCTTGCCAGTTGTTCCCTTGGACGACACTCCCCTTGGCCCCGGCATCCGGCATGAGCCGGCTCTCCGAGTCGGTGAAGTTGCGCTGGGCCTTCGGATGGGGCACCGGGCTGGGGGACTGCGGCGGTCGGCCTCGACGTGGGCCGTCTGTCTTGTGCGTCTCGCGGACCGCCTGTGTGCCGAGAAGGTCTCTGGATCGCCGATTTAGGGCTCGTTGCTGGCGATCACATTGAGCGCTCCGTTGCTCATCGCTCGAATATGGAGCACATCGATATCGGCGAACACGGCGATCCCTTGCATCGACGTCACCGTTCCCTGCATCGAAACGGTTGGGGTCAGCGTTCGATTCAACCCGGTTCTCAGAGAGTCGCGTATCCGATCGATCATCGGCGTCACCCCAAGCACGATTTCGGGAGCAAGAGTTTCTCGGAGCGGCGCGTTGTTGAACCAGGCTGGGGCCGTTGTCTGAAGCAGATGTGTGGTTCCGAGATCATACCGAAGGCCACTGAGATAGACCGCCCGTGTCATCGCGTTGATTTCCGGCTTCCCGATCAAATACACGTAGCCCCGCGCATCTCCAGTGAACTCCACGCGTAGGAGCACTTGGTTATCGCCTAGACCAAAAATTCCTGCATTGGTAATCGTGATGAAATGCCCATTATTTTCAACGCGTCTCCCTCTCAGCCGGTTCGAGAGCGTCTGGGAAAGTGTGCCGTAGTCGACCTGGATATCGGCCAAGACGTGAAATTTCTCAGACACGGGTCGCTTATCGGGATAGGCATCCTGGACATCAGCCACGCCGCGAAAATCCGGAGAAGACGCTTCCGTCTCGAGCTGAGGAAGTGCTGTGGACGATGCTGGTGGCTCAGCTCCACGAACGATCACGGGCTGCGCGGTGATGCGAAGGGTGTCTTTGACGACGTGGCCATCTTTTGAAAATCCGGCATGCCTCACCTTGTCGAGATTGAGCAGGAGCCAGGTGTCCGGCTCTAACTGGATGGGATTACGTAGCGCCGTCCAGACATCCTCTGCGCGAGGTTTGACATTCAGCGTGTTGAGACGCGAGACGGCGTTGTTGAGACCTCCCTTGACCTGATCCGAGAGTGCGGTGTTGACGGCCTGCTGCAGATCCAGATCCGCGCTGCGGAACTTGCATGGCTCCGCGGAATGCACTGTCACACTGCGGAGGGAGCCTGACACACCGTAATTCGGTGTCATCCCAATCGCAATGCTTCCATTGAGTGTGGCTTGTTTCGGCCATTCGTTCCCATCGCCACACTGTGCCGCTGAATCAGTACCCTGCGAATGTGGACGCACCCCGATTTTATAACGGAGTGGCGCACTCACGAAGAGGGTGCCTCCCGAGAGTTCGATTTCCTTCCACCAGTCTCCAATCGACAGCCTCGGCTCCGTACTCCTAACCGAGTGAGCCGACCGCTCGATCGAAAAGTCATCCCGTTCCGCATAGTATTTGTAGTCCCCGCCTTTCGGGTGCTTGATCAAGCTTCCCCACTGATCAAACTTCTTGGCGATCACGCTCGGATCGTTTACGGCATGGAGAAAGTCTGAAAGGTCCAGCTGAATCGGTACGTTAATGACGGACTCCGTGATCTGCGGCGGCGGCGCTGCTGCAGGCGGAAGCCTCTGCGGCGCGGGTGGGCGTAGGACAAACTCGGTATCAGCACAACTCGTCAGGGACAGGAGCAACCCCATCGTCGCCACGAAATGGTATCTGGACGTGAGAAACATAAGCAGCCTCCTTTTTCACCCACCCACGACCGTGGGGCCGTCTCTCGAGGAGCTGGACGACCAAACCTAGGGAACGTCTGATTCATTCACGTTTGCACTGAGCGCTCTGTTTCCGGATTGATCAACACGAGCACGCAGGTGGAAATCCGATGGTCCGGGAGCATTTTGATTGAGGTTCCCCCGCTATCAGGCTGCATCCTCTCTCCTGCATCTTTTGACCATGCAGCAGTTGAGGCAACACCTTCCTCAACCGGTGGATCAGTCCACTCACGGAGGAGGCTAGAACGTGATGACCTGATACCCCTGCGTGACGAGGTTCTTGAAGCTCGGATGGCCCTCGAATTCCCCCGCCAGCTTGACTCCGCAAGCAACGACCGCATCCTTGACTTCGAAGGCACCGGCACAGAACTCGCAGACTCCACCGATTCGATCTTTCACAGCTGCATAAAGACCGTGTAGCTTATGATCGCCCTTCTCCAGTTCGGGGATCCATTTTGCTCCGGCGCCGTCAAAAATCAGTTGCACGTCGTCATGGCCGTCCTTGAACTCCTTCACGGCTTCCAGCGCGTTCACGACACGCCCGAGCCCTTCATGGGTCTCGGTATCAGCCAGCACAACGATCGCGACTTTGGTCATGACCTACTCCTTTCAGAAGGCAATGGGTAAATAACAAATCTCTTTCCGCCTCGTTCGAGGGCCGACGAATCGGTACGCTAGCGCATTCTTCTACAAGCCGTCTGTGATCTGGCTTACAAACATTCACGATGACCTGTTCTTTCGTGACTCGTGAGCTGCCTTACAGATGGAACGCACGCGAGCGGGTAGGATCGCGGCCAGGATGCAAGGATATAGCTGGATCACAAGGAGGTGCGTCATGACTTGCCAGCGATGCGATGGTTTGATGGTCAGTGAACGGATTAGCGATCTTCAGGGGCTGAGCAGCGATCTGTGCGTCGACGGGTACCGCTGTTTGCTCTGCGGCAATGTCGTCGACGCGATGATTCTCGAAAACCGGAAGCGATCAGTTGAGGCATTCCAGGCGGTTTCAGGCTTCAGCGATCGAGCCATGGGGTTGGCGGCAGCATAGAGCGAGAGGGGGAATCGATGTGATCATGCCCTCCTCATCGAGGATTGGGGATGATCGAGGAAGGAGCTGGCCCATGACGCGCCACGATGAATCGATCACGGCTCTTCGCATCCAACTCCATCAACTGTCCTGCCCCACGTGCGGCAAATCTGACCTGATACCGATGCTCCAATGTGATTACTACCCGGATGGATGTCTCTGGGTTGTGCGGTGCACGAGTTGTCGGACTCCGTACCACCTGGCGGGGCGGCGATCATTGTCAGATTCTGTTGTGAACGGAACAGGCTCAGCGAGTTTGTGTCCGGAACAGAAGACGAGCTGATCCGGAACGTCACGGACGCCATGGGTTCTGTCGCATATGCGCTGATGTACGAGAGGAAGCATGGTGGGAGCAACATTCCTCTCCTTATCGTGCACCACCATGTTAGTTGACGGATGGAGTAGCCTGCTTGAGATGGAAAGAGAACAGGAAGCCACTTCTTTCGTGAGAGAGGAGGTTTGTGATGCAAAACATATATGCGTGTCTGCTGTCGGTTGTGTGGTTCACTGTCCCTGCTCCAGTCTCGGCCAATACGTGGCCTGAGTTCTGAGCGAGGTGGAGTGATCATGACAGGGTCACCCAACACTGGTTCGAACACGACTCCGTGACTCAGACCGTGGCCGACACTCGGCTGGGTCGCGATGACCACTTTAGCATGGACGAACGTGCTCGAAGCTCAAGAGAGACCAAGGAGAGCGGGGCGACAGCCGAAACCGACCGTGAGAGGTCTCACGAGTCAGAGCGCTCCGACAATACCGCTCGGTCGTCCAGCAATGTACTCGATCGTTCATACGACACTGTGCACAGCCCCTCTCATCACCCCGACCCATGGTGGGGACGGCGTGTGGAAGGTGACCCGATGATCAGGGAACTGAGTCGTAAGCCGTCAGCGAAATAGGGGCGCTCAAGTTTTTGCCGATCACATACGGCAACGGTTTTGCCTGCGCGCGAGATCAGGGATCCTCATCGAACACAGCGAGGGATGGAGAAAGACGACGTGATGATGCCGGCGAGTGGATAGGTGTGAAACCAAGCAGGTCGATTTCAGTTTCTTGAGGTGTTCCCTCTTACCACTCCTGGCTGGTCGTTGTCTCTCATCCGCATGACCACTACACGCATGGCCCAAGGAGGTTGAAAATGAGGCGAACCATGACCTTCATACCGATAATTGCCGCATTCAGTGTCTTTTCAGGTTGTTCGTTAATGCAGACAGTGATGCCTGCACTATTGACCGATGCGAATGTTTTCTCGCTGCTCAACACCATTAATCAAGGCGAGATTGATACCGGCCGGCTCGCGCTGCAGAGGGCATCCTCCGAAGATGTGCGGTCTTTCGCTTCTCGCCTCATGACCGAACATCAGAGGATGATGGACGATACCGGCCGGTTAGCGTTGCAGATGAAGGTGCAGCCGAAAAAGCCGGCGTTGGCATCGGCGTTAGAGAACGAGCATCAGGATGTGATGGAGGGATTACGGAATACCTCCGGGCTGGATTTCGATAGGGCGTACATCACGTATCAAACCAAAATGCATGGCCAAGTGGCCGACCTTGTCCAGGATACGGAACAGTCAGTCAGTAGTTCGCATCTACAACAGCACCTCCAGGAAATCCGACTGAATCTGCAAAGCCATTTTGCAGCCGCCCGTTCTCTAGGGCGTCAGGTCATGGCGCGACAGTGACTGGGGGTACTGTCCTTCTGCATCATCGCGGCTGTGTAGCGGAGGACGATCTGACGCTCTTTGTGGCAGTAGGATATGGACAGCGGCATCTGTCGGATGTGGTGACGATCGTGGCGCTCAAGCCTTTGAGCAATTATGTGAATTACCTCGCGCACACGCCGCTTGATCCGCAATTTTCAGCGCAAGTATGGAAGGCCCAGGCCAAGACCGTCGGCTGAGAAGCATACATTGCTGTGCAAAGACCAGGTACCAGCGCAAATGAGACCGACCTGTGCGGAGCGTTGCTGCGCCGGTCGGAAGATGGTGCAGATCAGAGATCTGCTTTCGTTTTCTTGATCCCCAGTGCTTTCATGCGTGATGCGAGCGTGGTCGGCTTCATGCCCAACAAGACAGCGGCACCGTTTGCGCCGAATATCTTCCCCTTGGTGAGTCGCAAGGCTTGCGCGATATTTTCCCGTTCTTGACGTCTCCAATCTTGTCGAGTCGCTACCCGCGAGGTTGGGGGAGCTGATGAAGATGGCGCCATCGGGTCACGGGAGGGCGAGGGCTGAAGATGAATGTCCAGGGTCCGGCCTTGGGAGAGAATGACGGCGCGCTCAACGACGTTTTGGAGCTCGCGCACATTTCCCGGCCAGTGATGGGCTGCCAGTTGGCTCAAGGCCGCTTGTGTCAAGCGCGGGGCCCGGCGGTTCATTCGCGTAGCGCTCTGAGCGATAAAATGGGACGCCAGCTTCGGAATGTCTTCTGGGCGCTCTCGCAGCGGGGGGATGTGAAGAGGGAAGACACTGAGTCGATAGTAGAGATCTTCGCGAAAGCGACCGGCTTCGACTTCCTGTTTCAGGTCTCGATTGGTTGCCGCGAGGATCCGAACGTCCACGTGGCGTGTGCGGGTGTCACCGACACGCTCGAACTCTCCTTCCTGGAGCACACGCAGTAATTTGGCCTGCATCGGGAGGGGGATCTCACCGATCTCATCGAGAAAGAGAGTGCCATGATCGGCCATTTCGAAACGGCCCGGGCGCTCAGCCAGCGCTCCGGTAAAGGCACCTTTCACATGCCCGAAAAATTCGCTCTCGAACAAGGTATCTGGTACGGCACTGCAGTTCACCTTGATCAACGCTCGCCCCTTGCGCGCGCTCCGGTCATGAATTGCGCGAGCAACCAGTTCCTTGCCCGTCCCGCTTTCACCGGTAATCAAGACTGCCGCGTCGGTCGGAGCGACCAATTCCACCTGCCGCAGGACATGCTGCAGCGCCTGGCTCTCGCCGACGAATTCTCCCATCCCCAGGGCAGCGGTGACTTCTTCTCGCAGATAGAGGTTCTCTTCTTCCAAGCGAGCACGAAGGAGATCGATCTCTTCATACGCTTTGGCATTCGCAATGCTCACCGCCGCGTAATCCGCGAAGATCCGCAACCATTCGAAGGCTTCCTCGTTGAGCAAGCCCCGGTCGAAGAGCCCCAGGACTCCGAGAATCTCGTCCCGGTAGGTCAAGGGCTGCGCGGCGAAGGACCTCACTTCCTCGCGTGTAAACCAAGCCGGGTGCGCCATCCACTCTTCGTTGCCTTGCAGCCCGGCCAGCCAAATGGGCTCTCCGGTCGCAGCCACACGCCCGATTTTGCGTTCTCCCAATGGAAACCGGTGAAAGGAACCGTCGAGGCGGCCGTAGTCGGACTGCGGATCACGGGGAATGCCGGCACTGGCGACGAGGTGCAGGGATCGGTTGCTTTCGGAGGCATCCTCCCGACGTTGGCACATGTCGCAGAGAGTGTCCGGTTCGACCAGCCAGATGCGCGTCAGAACCGTGTTGGGGCATTGGGCGATACCGTGAGTGATGGTTCGGAGCACGTCTTGAAGGCCGCGCTGCTGAGCCGTCGCGACCATTAACTGAGGAAGTTGATCAGGATTCACGTCGTACACACTACGAAATCTCAACAGAAGAAGCAACGAGCATTCGTAGATTACGAATACTCGTAACGACTCAATGCCGGGTGTGAAACATATGTATTCTATTTTATCAATGACTTATCGATGTAGATCATCATGGCATCTTATCTGCTCAAGTCCATGTCAACCGCGACAATCTGGACGCGGACAAAAATATCAATCACCCAAGGAGGCACCATGACTCGTATCGCACAACTCGATCCGCAGACAGCCACCGGACCAGCCAAGACGCTCTTCGAGGGCGTGCAGAAAAAATTGGGTGTGGTTCCGAATCTCTTCCGTGTCTTGGGCAATGCGCCGGCTGCGCTCCAAAGTTACCTGAGCTTCAGCGCGGCTCTTGCGGACGGAAGCTTTTCCCCGAAGCTCCGCGAACAGATTGCGCTCACCGTCGCCGAGACCAATCACTGCGCCTATTGCCTCAGCGCCCATTCGTTCATTGGCGGCAAGCTCGGCCTGACCCAACAGGACCTCGCCGATGCCCGGCAAGCCACCGCGGTTGATCCTCGAATCGATGCCATTTTGAAGTTGGCGCGCGGCATTGTCGAGCAGCGCGGAGAACTCGGGGAAACAGGGCTCGAACAAGCGCGCCAGGCCGGCCTGACCGACGGCGAGATCGTGGAAACGGTCGCCCATGTCGCCCTGAACATCTTCAGTAATTACATCAATCATATCGCGGGGACCGTTATTGATTTTCCGGAGGTCACACTCACCACCGGGTGCGCCGCCTCGTCCTGCGCTTGCGGCTAGGGCCTGAGGAGTCGAGGAGCTTTAAGGGATACGTTCTTATTCACTCATGATCAGATGAAACAGGAGGAACTATGAAGACAGCAATCGTCATACTCTCTGACCCCAAGAGCGGCGCGGAGGAGGCACTGGGACGTGTGTTCAACGCGCTCGCGCTGGCCGCGGAATCCAAGCAGAAAGGCGACGAGGTCGCCGTGGTCTTTAACGGGCCCGGGACCAGGTGGCCGGCGGAGCTGACCAAGCTGACGCACCCGGCTCATGCGCTCTATCAATCCGTACGCGATGTGGTCCAGGGCGCATCGTGCGCCTGCGCCGAGGTGTTCGGGGCGACGGACAGCGTGCGGTCTTGTGGAGTGACGACCGTAAACGACAACGCCTTACCGGGAACGTCGGGGCTCTTGAGCCTCAGGCGCTACCTGGAAGACGGATGGAGGCTGGTGATTTTTTGAGTAGTCGAGCAGGCAGGTGGAAGACGGTGTGACACCATCTTCCCACCCGCCTGACGGAGGGCAAGACGATGGCTGGAAAATATCTGCAGATGACGATGACCGAGTCGGTGCGACGGGCGCAGCAACGGTACTACGGGCGTGCGTTGACGATCACTGATGTTCCTGACCGGGACCCGCTCGGCGAAGCCGAGGCTCGCTTTATCGCGGATCGTGACAGTTTCTATCTGGGCTCAGTCAGCGAACAGGGTTGGCCGTATATCCAGCACCGGGGCGGGCCGAAAGGCTTTCTAAAAATCCTTGATCCCACCACGCTCGCGTTCGCCGATTACCGGGGGAACCGACAGCTCCTCAGCACGGGGAACCTCCACGTGAACGACCGGGTGGCGCTGTTTCTCATGGACTACAAGAACCGGGAACGGCTGAAGATCCTCGGTCATGCGCGGGTGGAAGATGTCCGAGAGAATGCGGCTCTCGCTGTGCGGCTCGCACAGGGGGACATGCGGAACAAGGTAGAGCGAGTCGTCACCATCGAGGTGGTGTCCTACGACT